>CAKULV010000045.1 GCA_934667425.1 uncultured Kiritimatiellota bacterium
TCGGCGCACCGGGATCGCCTGGCCTCTCGCCAAACACCACAGGCGGAACGGCGGAGACTCCGCTTCCATCGGGAAGCAGAAGCCTCGCGTCAGCCCCGGTCCTCTCGAGCCATCCCTTCAACCACATCGCGCACTGTACGCAGTCCCGCAGATGGGTCGGATCCGCCCCTATGGTCTGAAACCCTAGCAGCTCGAAGTATTCGCCCGATTCTCTGGAGCTCGGCCTTGCGTCCAAATTCTCTTTCATAGTCTCCATCAGCCATGCTTGCCTTCCCTTTTAACGCCCCTGTGCCATATGCCACACGGAAGAGCCGTCAGAACGAATACTGCACCCCCGCCCCGACCGTGTACACCATCGCGCATCCGCCATCCAGGCCAAGCGTGGACTGGGCGTCGAACCGCAGAGACCAGCTGTCCGTCAGGTGATAGAACGTGCCGATTCCGGCAGTGGGCCCAACATTGCCGTCTATCCAGCCCCGTGCGCCGAAGGTCAAGAACGGATCGAGACGTTCATAACCGTATATATGCCACAGTCCTTGAACGCCGAGTCCGACGCAATCCTCAAGCCAAGCCGCATCGGCCTCGACCGAAAGCGATTCGGTGAGGTAATACCCGATCCGAGCCGTGGCGCCGCCGAGACGGCGCATGGCGCCTCCGCCCTGCGGGAGGACCATCGTTCCGGCCGCCCCTGCGTACCAGCGGTCGAACTCATACTCGCCATCGTCTTCCGACGCGGCGGATTGCGATACCACAGCGACTGCGGCAATCGCCGTCAATGCCAGGCTCCTGACTGTGCGGACAGCGTTCATGACCTCTTGGCCTTCTCTTTTCCGGGCTTGCTCTCAAGCACGGCGGACTCTATGGGACTGCCGCAAGCGCCGAAGCAGTTGCGGGGATACACCTTGAGGCGGTACTTGCCGGTCTCGGGGAGCGCCATTGCGTCAACGGCGAACTGCTGCCGCTCAGGCTCTTCGCACTCAAGCTTGTAGAACGCGGGGGCGAGGAACCTCTTCACGCCAGCGACGGTTCCGTCAAGCATCTCGATACGCACCTCGTAGTCGTACACGCGCCCCTTCTTCGCATGGGCGGACGGGAACTCAAGCATCATCATGATGGTCCACTTGGCGTTGCGCGTATCGAAGTTCCTTGCGTAGGTCCTCACCGATGCGTTTGCCGGGAACTGCGGCACAGGCGTACGCTTGCTGCTTTGCGCGAACGCATAGCGGCTCGCATCCGCCGCCGGAGGCGTGACAATCCACGCGGGAGCCGCTTCCACGCCCTCGGCAAGATCCCTGCGCTCTACTTCCATGCGGTCATCGTATACGGAAACGACATACCCCTGCGCACGTTCAAGGTTCCGGCGCGCCGGAAGGATATCCATCGACTTGACGGATGTGCCGTTTCGGCGGTCGCTGCCGTTCTCATAGCCTTTGGGCATGGACGTATATGACATGGACGGCACGGCAATGGCGGTATAGCCGCCCTGCCATATGGAACGCTCGTCGTTGAGGGTCCAGTGGCAATGCCCGGTGAATGCGACGGCATTCGGCATCTTCCTGAACGCCTTGATCTCCGGATACCCGGCGTCACCCTCCCTCGTGCTGCACGATGTGGTGTTGCCGAGCGGGTAATGGGTGAAAAAGAAGAACGGCTTTTTCCTGTCGAGCGTCGATCCATTCTTCTCGAACCACGCTTCGGCCTCCGCATTCCAGCCCTTGCCTTCCTTCCACTCGGCGCTTATGAAGTCATATCCCTTGACCGTGCGGCGGCGGACAGGCGCGAACGGCTCCTTGAAGACATCCTCCCAGCACTTTTTCATCCCAAGCTTCTCGAGCGCCTCATCCTCGGAATAGCCCTGCACATGCATGTCAAGGGTCATGTCGCCATACCAGTAGCCGTCGTAGTCGTGGTTGCCCGTGCATAAAAGCCGCTCGACCTTGTGGCCGTCAGGCGCGCGACCGCCGGGGAACACGCTCTCCCATGCGTCCGCGACGTGCTGAAGCCCACTCTTCAGGCCCCAGTCCGTAAGGTCTCCGGCAACGATGACCGCATCGACGTTCCTGTCGCGGAAGTACTTCAGGGCCGATACGAACACCGCCGCAGATTCCGGCGTAGTGACGTGCAGGTCGCTCATCACGCCAAACACGAGGTTCGGCCTGTCGCCCGCAATCCCCAAAGAGCGGCAGCCGCTCGCGCCGAACAGGGCCGCCGCGCCGCCAAGAAAATCCCTTCTGCTGAACTTAACCATGACTATTCTCCTTTTTGTTTGGCCTTATGCCGTTTTGACAAATTCATCCAGGAGCGCCGCCATCATCGGCTTCGCCGCCTCCGACTCCGCCATCACCTCCGCATGCGCAAGAGGATGGGAAGATATCCCCGCCGCACAGTTCGAAACGAGCGAAAGGCCCGCCACGCGCAAGCCGCATGCCTTGGCGAAGACGGCCTCCGGCACCGTGCTCATGCCTACGATGTCCGCCCCCATGTGGTCATACGCCCGAATCTCTGCGGGAGTCTCGTACACCGGGCCGCCAGTGAACGCATAGACCCCCTCCATCACACGCTGCCCAAGCCGACGCGCCGCCCCGATAAGGAGATCGCGGTAGTGCTTGTTGTATATGTCGGACATGTCAGGGAAGCGCGTCCCCCATCCATCCACCACCGGGCCTATCAGCGGATTTATCCCGAGGGTGTTGATGTGATCCTTCAGGATCACGAAATCGCCAGGACGCAGCGCGGGGTTGATGCCTCCTGACGCATTTGTGAGGAGAACCATCTCTCCGCCCATGCGCCTGACAAGCTCAACCGGCATCACAACCGCCTCCCAGCCTACGCCCTCGTACCAATGCCTGCGTCCGGCGAATGCGGCTATTCTCTTTCCGCCGTATTCGTAAAGGATGAATTCGCCGGAATGTCCGCTCACCGTCGGCTCTCCCATCCCCGCTATGTCGGCATAGGAAATGCGGCAAAGGGCCCTGTCCTTCTTCAGCGTATCGCCCCACCCGCTGCCGAGTATCATTGAAATGTCCGGTGGAATCCTGAAGCATTCGTCCGGCAGAGAATCCGCCGCCTTGTCAAAATAATGCAAATCCATAGTCCCTCCTACCTGTCAAACACAATTGCCTTGTCCATGTCCGGCAAAAGCCTAACCACATCCCCATTCTTCACATCCATCGCCCCTGCCGAATCTCGATCCGGCATCCTCACCGTGACCTTCGTGCCGCGATCTGCCGTCACGCAATGGACGAGAGTCTCGCAGCCCAACGGCTCCACAAGATCGACCGTCGCGACGATCCCGGCCGGATTTGCACGGACATCTTGGGGGGGCACCTTCTCAATCCTCACATCCTCCGGCCTCACGCCAACGACGCGCCCAAGGTCGAGGACGCCGGGCGGGAACAGGTTCATGGGTGGCGTACCGATGAAAGACGCGACGAATGTGTTCGCCGGATGGCGGTACACCTCAAGCGGCGCGGCCGCCTGCTGTATGCGGCCTCCGTTCATCACCACGATGCGGGTCCCCATCGTCATGGCCTCGGTCTGGTCATGGGTAACGTATATCATCGTGGCGCCAAGCCTGCGGTGCAGACGGACGATCTCCGAGCGCATCTCCACGCGCATCTTTGCGTCAAGGTTGGACAGCGGCTCGTCAAACAGGAACACGCTCGGGTTGCGCACTATGGCGCGGCCAAGCGCGACGCGCTGCCTCTGCCCGCCGGAAAGGGCCTTCGGAAGCCGTTCAAGGTATGGCGTGAGCCCAAGCGTCCCGGCGGCCGCCGCCGTGCGCCTTGCTATCTCCTCCTTCGGCACGTGGCGGAGCTTCAGCGCAAAGGACAGGTTCTCGCGCACCGTCATGTGCGGATAGAGCGCATAGTTCTGGAACACCATCGCAATGTCGCGGTCCTTCGGCGGAAGCGAAGTCACATCGCGTCCGCCAATGGATATCGTGCCGGATGTGGGGGTCTCAAGACCCGCCACCATGCGCAGCGTGGTCGACTTTCCGCAGCCGGATGGCCCTACGAGAACGATGAATTCGCCATCGGAGACATCGAGCGAAAAGCCATCCACCGCAGGGGTGTCGCCGCGAGAATAGACCTTGCAGACATTGTCGAAAAAAACTGTTGCCATAAATTGCTTTGAATTTTACCACAAAACGGCTTCGTTGTGGTATAATTCGCGGCCATTGATGGGCCCCTGTAGCTCATCTGGACAGAGCAACTGCCTTCTAAGCAGTGGGTAGGAGGTTCGAGTCCTCTCAGGGGCGCCAATAGTGTGGACCCGTAGCTCAGTTGGTCAGAGCAGGTGACTCATAATCTCCGGGTCGTGGGTTCAAGTCCCGCCGGGTCCACCAGATTTCCCCCCTTCTGATTCATTTGCTGCTTCAAGATAGTCTGCAAGTCGGTCTCGCCACTGCTCTACCTCATACGGATCATCCGTGAAGTTAGTCAATGAACTGAAAACTGATTCTGGGACATCAACGCGCCTGCCGCTCATCTTCTCGAGCAACTTTACGTATGCGAGATCCTCAAGGCCATCGCGAAAATTTTCAAGGCGGATTGTGGAGAGTGGCACACCATCCGGACCCACGCCAACCCATGTTGCGTCACCATGCTGATTCCACCAGCTACGCGGATTCCAGTCTGTGTATGGCCCCGTCGTCACGCACCGTGGGTTATTAAAGTAGGCACACTGGTAGTAGAGAAATCCATCGGGACGGAAGAGTGCGCTCATTGCCCCCATAATCAGACGGATTTCCATCGGAGACCCCTCTGTGTACATGTTCGCGAACGGAGCTCTCTGTTCACAGGCGAAATACCACCATACTTTGTGTCCTGCGGCGCGTGCCTTTTCGGCGCGAAGCGTGTCGAATTTGGGCATGGGCGGACAGAACCAGTCCATCTTCCCGAGACTTTTCCCCATGCCAAACGTATCATCAAACGATGTCGTCAGAAAAGGAATTTCAGGATGCCTCGCCTTAAGCTTCTCCAAGATAGTGTCGATTTCGGGGAAACGATTCGAGGTAGCCTCGTCACAACAGTAGACAAGGCAGTTCTTCTCCAAGCCTAACTCTTTCGCCTTTGCATAGTTTTTGGCGATAACGCTCGATACCCAGTCGCTCCAAACGTTCCACCGATTCTTTGCTGCTGGAGTTTTGGGCACTGGCTGCGACGAGAAGTAGCAAAGATTGTAGAATCCCATCCGGCCCTGATCCATGAGGCGCATCCAGATGTCATACGGCAAATCCGTGCCGTGATGGTACATCGGGGCCAGAGTGATGAAATGGTCAGCCAAGAAATCCCCCCAGGCGATGCGATGACGAGACCAGAGGTTGATCGGACTCTCCGGATCCTCCTTGAGCCGATTGGCAAGGTCAGTATGCTCTCGCTTGTGATCTGGCGCAATGTATACGCCTGGCGAAAAGCTCACGAGGGTTGGGATCACGGGAACCTTCGGAAGCGTGAAGCCATTAACGCGAACTTCCAGCGGCAAGCCTATCGGCTTGGCATTCGCGGCGGAGATGAGGACAGTTCCCTCGTAGACGCCTGGAGCCTGTCCTTCCGGAGCGTGGACGGATATCCAGAACGACTGCACGTCGTTCTCGGCAACATCCACGGAATCCATAAAACTCAGCAACAGGTCTGGCCACCAGCCTAATTCCGCCTTGACAGCCTGACGCATATATCCTGGCGCAACATTGGTCGATACGTTGCGGCCAATGCCGTAGCGCGGAGAGGCCGTTGTCTTCACATAGCCAACTGGGGCAACCTGTATGCATTCCGAAGGGAAAAGCGTCGGCGAACCATCGTGGGAACCCGCCCGCATGCTCTTGAGCTTAAGCGGCGAGACCGATACGCGGACATCGCGAAGAGACTCGCGCACCGGCGTCACGAAGATCTGCCGCCCTTCCCACTCGTTGCGCGCGAGGCGTACACGAACGCATCCTGCGCTCGCGAGCGCAAATGTCGCCTTTGGACGCACTTGATCCATTCCTGTGCCGATGCCATAAAGCATCTTACCATTGGAAACTCCGTCCTTCTCATTTGCGGACTTTAGCTCCCGTACAAACGCAACGCGTCGCTCCGCCTGACGCCTTTCATAGTCAGTGCGTCCCACACGCAGATCATCTGCAAGCTTTGGCGGCAATTGCGCCTCAGGCGCTTTTTCGCCGGGCCGCAAGAGGTAAAAGCCTGAAAACGTCGCGTGGAGATGCTTCGCCCTGTGTGAATAGATTTGCATCTTCGTGATGTTCGTGGCCGACGTCTTGCCGTCTTCATAGTATCCGAGCGGGATCTCCCACCGAATCGTCTCCCAGTCAGGGGCTCGCAGATAGGCGTACTTGCCGTCGTTTTTCGGCGTTTCGGGACTCTGAAAGACGAGTGTAACCACATCGCCGCCATCTGCCAAGTTGGAGACATCCACAACGAGTCGGTCAAATTCAGTCCAGTCTGTGACAGCGAGTTTCGGATAGGCACTCGGCCACTCGTAATCGCCATCCTTCCAATATGATTTGATGCTTACGCCCTTTGCGGCGATTTCGGCGGCAATGCCGCAACCGGCCGACAAGAACGCACCGAACGCGAGACAGACTACACGCACATTCGACATGGCCCTTCCCCTTTACCTGATATTCAACGTAAAACCATATGCAGGACAGTAGCACTGATAGCACCCGATAGGCGCACACCCATCCTTCATGAGCAGATTGCCGGCAAGGTCAAGCGTCGTGCCATCCATCCAGTCAAGCGTCTTCCCGGCCATTCTCCGTATCGGTGATGAACGGCGAGGGGTGTAGGGCGCAAATGAGATCCCCTTGATGAGACCCGTCCCCACAAAGCGCGGATCAACTCCCGCTCCGAGCGACAGGCACCCAACGTCCTCAAAGTCTGACGAATCCGTTGGTTTCGCGGCGGTGTTCGTGTTCCAGATGCATGTATCAAGGCGATTGTTCTGAGACTCGTACGTCGAGACATCCCTGGCATCCCCATTCGGATCCACGTTTCGCACGATTACGCAATTCGTCAACAGGATCGACCGTTTGCCATTGTAGCTGCGCATGAGGTAGGTCGCCTTGTTGTCGGCGAATGTGCAGTTCTCAACCGTCGTTGTTCCACCATCTTTCCAAGCCGAATAGAAGATCGCCCGGTTGTCCCATCGGCAAAGGCGATTTTCGTGAACGAGACAATTGCGCATTGTCCGGCAATCCTCAAACACATACCGAACGTCATTCGTCCGTGGCACGGCACCAGCGACATTCCAGATCGTCACAACCTCGTTTGTGACGTCTCGAATCACACAGTTCTCCAAGAGCGTGGCACCGGCAATGGCAGAGACGCGAAATTCACAGTTGCTGTATACGCCAGATGCCGGACGGTCGCTCAGACCGCAATGATATGCGCCGTTTCGGTTGAAATATGTCCTCAGCGCATCACAGTCAACGGCCCCACCCGCTCCCGCATAGGCTCCCGCGCAATTGAATTCGTTCGTGCAATCGACGAGAAAGGACTTGGCGGCACCGCCTCCTTTCCTTAGTGCCAAATTGTACCGCATGATCGAGTTCGATACTACATTGCACTGGGAGAATGCGCCTCCTATGCTCGCACTGTTGGAGACGGCTGTACAGCCAGCAACCAAGCCGCATGCGTAGGCGGCGCCACCTTCGCACCAGTCATTTGTGGAGAGATTTCCGACAAAAGCGCAGTTCTTGACGATCTTCACGTCAGAGACGGCCCCTCCCCCTGATGATGAGCATTCTGAGAAAACGCAGCCCTCTACGCTTGCCACCCGTCCTATCGCACCGCCAAACCTGGCCTCACAAGAGATAAAGCGGCAATTCTTGACAAAACTGTCGGATCCCCCCGTCGTCGCTATCGCACCACCGCAATTGTACCTTGCCGTTGAAGTGAGGCCCTGCGCATTGCCGTTCCTGAATGTCAGGTTTTGTGCCTCGGCGCCCGAATTGATGATTAGGATGCGTCCTGTCCCCTTCGCGTCAAGAATAACGTCATCGGGATTGCCTGACCGACTTCGCCATATCGTTCCAATTGGACCCTGAAGGATGGCCTTGCCCAAGTAGCCATCTCCAAACGGAGTTTCCGACAACGCCGAAAGGTCATATGTACCATTCTCGAACGTCACGTAATCATATGTCTCGCCATTGGTGTTCATGCGCGTCAGCACGGTTTTGAGCTCATCGACGGACGAGACTATGTTGTCATTGCGCCAAGCGTGGAGATTCGTGGACAGGAATACGGCAAATGCTGCCGACGCCATGAATTGGCTACATGGCAACGGGCTTCGCTTCGGTTTCGGAACCATGCTTGCCCACCCTGCCGGACGCATTCGTTCAAGAGCCACTTGACTTACATCAGGAGTCTTTTTCATTGCCGCAGTCCTTTCCTTTTATTTATGGCGCAATTATATCAGTTTTTTCTTCTTGGCAATGTTTTTTTTTTATCCTCTGGAATGCAATGAAATGCAATGTGCGGCAAGCCACCCGAGATGGCAGTACCGATGGATGCGGTGTGCTGTCCAAATGACGCACAAGACGGCGCCGCATCACCGCTTGCTGAGCATGTCGGTGATGGCGGAGAGGAACTGGTTGGCGTCCGTAAAGTTGCGGTATACGCTGGCAAAGCGTATGTAGGCAACCTGGTCGATCTTGTGGAGGCGATCCATGACGAGTTCTCCAAGCCGCTCCGAAGCGACCTCATCCCCGTCGATTGCCGAGATGACGCTATCGATCAGGTTCCTGATCTGCTCGTCCGACACGGGCCGGTTGCCGCAGGCGACCCTTACGCCGCCCTCGAGCTTCCGCCTGTCGAACGGCTGGCGGCGCCCGTCGCGCTTCACCACGATGACCTCGTCCCGGTCGACCTCTTCGTGTGTCGTGAACCGGAAGCCGCATGACAGGCATTCGCGTCTGCGGCGGATCGCGGCACCGTCCCGCACGCTGCGCGAATCCAGCACCCGATCCTCTTCATTCCCGCACTTCGGACACTTCATGCGATCACTTCCCGTTCGGGCACATCGTGCAATGGCGGCAATCGAGATTCACCGGCATTGGCGGCAATTCGCCCCTGCGGCGGGCATTCCATTCGCCTATGCGATTGAAGAGCGCAAGCACGAGCCCGAACACGATGAAGCCGCCGGCGGGGAGTATAGCAATCGTGATGCACTCTCCGGCGAACTGACGGATAGCCCCTATCAGCGTAAGCGAAAGCGTGAACCCGATGCCGGAGCCAAGGCCATCGGCGAGTGACGGCAAGACGGGGTTCTTGCACGCGAAAGCCTCCGCCCGCCCAAGGATGATGCAGTTCACTACAATCAGCGGAATGAAAATCCCGAGGGACTCCGACAGCGACGGAAGGTATGCCTGCATAAGCATGTCGACCGTGGTCACGAAAGCGGCGATTATGACGATGTAGCACGGTATGTGGACCGCATCCGGGATGAGCTTGCGCAACGCGGATATCAGCCCGTTCGAGCATACCAGCACGAAAGTCGCGGCGCAACCCATGCCGACCGCATTCTCGATGGATGTAGTGACCGCAAGAGTCGGGCACAGCCCAAGAACCAGACGGAACGTGGGGTTGTTTCTGAATATGCCGTACCAGAATGCCAACAGTGTCTTCATATGCCGGGAATTATATCAAAATCGGACGAGACTGTGGGAGGTCACGGCTGCGGATTTCCGATGTCGCCGGGATTGGAACAGAGGTTCGTCTTCATGTCCCATTCGAGGTTGCGGTCGTTCGGAGTCGGGTTGAGGTAGTAGAGGAATCTGACGCCATCAATGTCGTTCATGTCAAAATCGCCATAGACCTTTCCATACAACGCACTCTTGACTTGCCCTAATTCATCATATTTCGTTCGGATGCGAAATGCGTAGCAACGGTTCTTGTCACAATCCGTTTTTGTACCATCTCCGCCACCGAACCAGCCAATCCAACGAGATCGATTAGGCGAATAACCGTCTGTCGGGGCAATACGCAACTTAATGCCAGCGTTCTCACTGCACGGGACTTCGACAAGACCGTTTCCCGCGTTTAACATTGATATCGTCATCGTCATCTTGTACTTCTTGCTCACGCTGACACCATCATAACCACGTCCCTCTTTCCATCCCAGTACGGTTTCATTGAACAGGAATTGGATATCCGTCGTCTCTCCATTGCCGTGCGGAGGTAGCCAATCTCCCTTGACCATATCGTATGCCAGTAACGCATCCCACACGACAGGGACATTGTTTGTCTCTGACAAATCCCGATCCATCTTGTATATCCTGTGGTAGTCAATGCTTTTCTCACGATATTTCCCAAGAGCATTCTTGACATAAAGCGGAATTGGGTTAATAACGCGATCGAGACGTGCCGTAGAAACAATCCCACGCGGAATCCAAGTTCCAAGCATTAGTAACGGCTGCTCTCTGAACCGGATTTCCGTCCATTCCGCATTGTAGTAATTGGGCGTGCCGTAGATCCGGTAGCCGCCAATGCCCTTCTCGGTACCCCCCGACAGTCTCGCGAGGCCATGCCGATCCGTCCACGCATCAACATCATTGTCCTTTGCGGCGATTCCCCAGCCCCGCGAATAGTTCAGGAACGAGCCTTCGACCTTCACATTCGGAATCGGCTTCATCGTCTCCGAGTCAATGACAAGGACATCAAAGCTGGCCCTTCCCCCGAATAGAGAATGCGAACAAGACAGCATGGTGTACAGCCCAATGCCAATTGAAGACAACCTCATTTTGAATCTCCCTCCACAAGTTTCTTGAAGAATTTCCAGTTGAACCGAAATGCAATATTTTTGATGTCGGAATGCCGCCAACTGCCGTCCTTTCGTGGCCATCCTCCCGACTTGCAGGTTGCGTAGTTGATGTTGCCAATCACGGTTGCATCCAGCGGGTTTGCCCCTGCCGCAAAGCTCGTTGCGGGAATTCCGTCGGCGAGAATGCGGGCGCGGATCGGGGCGACCTGTTCCGAAGAGACAGCGTTCGTAGTGAAGAGTCCGTCCTCGAAGAAAGGCCTGAATACGGGATGGACCATGAGATCGTAATCCGTCAGGCTTGCGATTCGCTTCCTGAACCGAGCCGTCATGCGGCGATTCGGCCACGTCACGTAAAACCGGTTTGTGGCGTAGTGCGGATTGTACCCCCATCCACCCTCGCACTTCAATCCATAACTGTCCGGAGCAAGAGGCAGATATTCCGTTCCCTTGAGGATCTCCTGCATCGCCCAGTACTTTTTCCGGCTCCTTTTGCCAAGCAGCCACTCGTCCATTTCAGCATCGCCCAACGTGTCCTCCGAAGTTGAATAACAATTTACGGCATTCGCTATTCCCCTGAACCGATCCCTCCATGTCAATCTCGACCGTCCGTCATCAACACGAAAGATCTGATGCCAGTCTGCCGAATACACCCGATTGGAGACTGCCCGCCAGTCATGGTCGATCATCGGTGCCGCATACGCGCCGCCATCATACGCCTCCATCGGCACGGCGGCGTTGAGCATGTAGTATTTCGCGTAGTCGGCCAGGCCGTGATCCTTGATTGCCGACGAGACGAGCATGTTGCCGAGCGAGTGCGCAAGCAGCACCTTCTGCCCTTCCAATGCGGCGCAGTCCCGAACGAATCGGGATGCCGTCGCAAATGCATGCTCGACGTTCACGTAGTAGTTCGGGGCCTCGTCCGAATGTCCCGGCGGAAACGACACCACGCCAAGGGAATCGTCGCCATACCAGTCGACCGCCGTGAACATCGCGCGCGAGCCGGACTGCCATAGGCGCTTGAACATCTCCGAAGCCCAGCCCCGCGCAGACTGCGCGCTCACGCTGTAGCCGTGGACGAAGACGAAGTGCCGCCCGTCGCATTCGCTGTCGGGGTTGTTCCACGGCAATCCCATCCGCGAAGGGACGCCGTTCGTGTCGCCGCAGACCCACCGCTCGTCCACCCAGCGGAACATGTCCTCGACCGTGGAGATCGAGAGCGGCAGAGACATCTCGAAGATGTGGCTGCCGTCGCCCGGCGTACACGGTTTGCGGTAGCAGCGCAGCTTCAGCGGAGAGGCGGATGGAATGCTTCTCTCCACGGCACGTCCTTCAACGAGGATGACGCCTTTAGCGGAATCGTCGCGCATCGCCTCAACAAACTTCTTCGGAAGTCGAATCTCGTCTTCCGTGACGTGTATCGTCTTGGCGTCCTTCAGCCTCTGCGTCAGGCTTTCGCCGCATCCACCGATATCTTCCGTGAGGAATCTCCTCGCGCCGTCCGCCGAGAGCGACGTCCAGACGACGTTCACCGCACCATCATCATTCAAAAGCGTAAGTTCAATCTCGTCGCCAGTCCGTTCAAGCTGTTTGAGCGCCCGCCCCACGTCGATCCACACGGGCATGAAGTCGAGGACATCGCAACGCCCGTCGACATGGTTGTTGAAGTAATCAGGCTCCCTGCCGACACCGATGGCGAGCTTCGACCTGTCCATTCCGAGCGGATCCAACAGACCGGGGATATCCCCGTCGCCCTCGTTCGTGTTGCCCTCGTCATCATCGTCGTTGATCCAGTGGCGGAGCGGACGGTTACGGTAGACGCGGGAGAGGTCGTAGCCAGAGAACCCGTCTATGCGGTCATAGTCACCTACGATGCAGCCGTCGAGGACGAGGATCTCGGCGACTTTGCCCTCCGCCTCGAATGTCTCGCCCATGTTTCCGTTCTCGCCGAAGAGCCGCTGTGGATCGTTCGTGACGACGCCGACACAGGATGGTGGACTGAAGGAGAGCCAGTAGTCGTAGTCCGGGCGTGGCGACCCATCGTAGTCGGGATCCGTCCCCGCATGGGACATCCGAACCTCATAAGTCCACCCCCGCAGGAGCATCGCCGTCTTCGTCTCGCATTCGCCATATTCGGCGTTCACCCAATCGAATGCCTTAGGCTCCTCGCCGGAAGCGGGCTTTCGTCCGCCCGGATTCTTCGACGGCTTCACGACGAGACGATACTTCTCCGAGTGGCTTCCGCTCGGATCGCCGAACGTGAACGCCACGGGGACGCGGCTCGCGGGACGTCCGCCGTCGGAGGCGTCGGCGGGATCGCTCGACTGTTCCACCTCCACTCCGTCCGGGACGCCGTCGCCATCCGTGTCGTCGTTGTGGGGGTCAGTCCCCCAGTCCGCCTCTTCGCGGTTCGCAAGTCCGTCGCCGTCAGGATCGGCATCCGCGTCGTTCAGGGGATCGCCGTCCCTGCCGTTGTGGGCCTTGGGATTGAACCCGTGCGAGTGTTCCCACCCGTCGTGCATCCCATCTCCGTCGGTGTCCGGCTCGGACGGGTCGGTGCCGATCTGCCGTTCGAGCGCATCGGGGAGGCCGTCGCCGTCCGTATCGACGGTACCCTCGGCGACGGCAGGATCAGTCCCCATCCCCGAAACGAACCTCATGGCGTCGGACGGGGCCATCGGCACGCACATGCCATGGTCGGCTGACCATCTCCTGCCGCCTACGGCATCCTGTACGCCTACGCTGGCCTCGTAGCCCTGCGCCGCGCCCACGTCGAAATGCCCATGGACGATCTCTGCCGCCATGTATGCGCCGTTCGTGAACGTGAGCGTCGTCTGGGTCGGAACCACGCCGTCGCCGCCATATTGGATGGCATATGCGACATTGCCGCCCTCGCCCCTCATGAACACGCCGATCGACGGCTCTGGACAGTCTGCGGCATTCCCCGTCCAGAACGGCGCTATCGCAAGCGCGGCATCCGAGACGTACGGGCCGGACATGTCCTGCGGCGGTGCATCCACGACGTCTCCGACTCCGTGCCGGTCAGTCTCCAGGAGGATGAGCCCGTTCCACTGGCACATGGCGTCAAGCGCGGCCTCGTCCCCTACCGTCAGCGGCCTCCCGAACTCAAACAGGTGCGCCGGCATGCCCTCTATCGGCTCTAGAGCCACCTCCGTCCATCCGCCCTCGACGGAGGCCCATCCCCCTGCGACCGTGCGGACAGCCTGCGGCCACCCGGCCTCGTCACCGTCGGGGATGCCGTCGCCATCGCTGTCCGCATCCGACGGGTCGGTGTCCAGCGCGTACTCTTCCGCATTCGGGAGCCCGTCGCCATCAGTGTCCACGAGGAGCGGCGAGGTCCCGAGCATGAACTCCAGCGAGTTGGAGAGTCCGTCGCCGTCGGCGTCCGACGTGGCGTCGGAACGGGAGGCAGGGTCGAGACCGTGGCGGACCTCCCAGACGTCAGGCATCCCGTCGCCGTCGGTATCCGCCTTGAACGGGCTTGCGCCAGACGAAACCTCTTCACCGTCCTCCAGCCCATCGCCGTCCGTGTCAGGGTTCAGCGGATCGGTGCCTAACGAGAGTTCGTCGCCATCAGACAGGCCATCCCCGTCCGTATCCGCGACGCACGGGTTCGTGCCTATGCGACGAAACTCCGTCGGGTCGTCCAGCCCATCCCCGTCGGTGTCGGCGCGTGCGGGGGACGTTCCAAGATTCTTAAACTCATCGAAATCGTCGAGACCGTCGCCGTCGGTATCTGAGAGGAGCGGCGACGAGCCAAGCGTCATCTCCAGCCCATCCGCCAGTCCGTCCCCGTCCGTATCGGCGACGAACGGATCGGAACCGGTCTCGACCTCCCAGCCGTCTGGTGCGCCGTCGCCGTCCGTGTCGGGGTCGTTTGGGACTGTCCCCAAGCGCAGCTCCGCCGCATCGTCAAGACCATCTCCATCCGAGTCCGCCCGCGTTGGGTCTGTAGTCCCCGCAATCTCGTCCGCATCGGGAAGCCCGTCTCCGTCGGTGTCGGCAAGCAGCGGATTCGTCCCGTGAACGCATACCTCCGCGAAGTCGGAGAGGCCGTCTACATCCGTGTCAACTGCAAGCGGGTTCGTCCCAAGTGCCGCCTCTTCCCCGTCCAGAAGCCCGTCACCGTCCGTATCTGGATTCCATGGGTTCGTCCCCGCCGCAAGCTCTTCCGGGTCGGCGAACCCGTCGGAGTCGGAGTCCGCACGGTGCGGATCCGTCCCGTACACGAAAATCTCGTCGGCCGTCAAAAGCCCGTCGCCATCCGTGTCGGGGTTCACCGTGTCCTCGGCAACCAGCGGGTGGAACGAAAGCGACGTCACGTTCGCAGGAAGCCCGTCCATCGCCCATGCGAGACCAGCGAGGGACGCGCCGACGAGGACGTTCGAGACTGCGGCGGCCTCGGTGCCAAGGCTCGGAATGCCGTAGCGGTAGGCGAAGCGGCCATCCCCCCAGAACTCGGCCTGGAATGAGACGGGCTTTGACGCATCCCGCCCAAGGAATGCATTCTGCCACGTGAGGACGAGCGTGTTCGACGGCGTGATGCTGTGCCAGAAGCGCGAGGGGGCATGGGCTTCTGGCGCTGCGCCTGTGGAAGAATCGCCGGATACGGCGACGAGCGGCCAATTCGCCTCCGGGACGATGCCGAGCGTCGCCTTGAGCGGGAGAAAGGCGAGAGGGATGCGATTGTCTGCGCCCAGATCCGCACCCGCGCCGTCGTGGCCATCCGTGGATTGCGCCCCGGAAACGATGGCGGGGGATGCCTCCACCCATCCGCCGGAATGGACGCGAATGGAATCCACCTCGTCCGTGCCGAGCCTGAACGCCCAGTCGGCGAAAGCGAGGTACATCCAATCCTCCGCTGCGCCGAACGCCCGCCAATCTGCGCACACCTCCGCGCCTTCGGGCGGCGAAAAGCCAAACGTCTCGTTTGTGCCGATGCGCGTCAGCGCGAATCCACGCGCAAAATCATCGTCCGTCAGGGTGCGCGACTCCTCGGCTGATGGATTCGTGGCGACGGCGCCCTCGCCGTCGCAGCTGTCCGTGCCACTCCCCCACCCTCTCCGTGCCTCCGCGTGAGTCTCTTTAACCTGTTCCATCCGTGCAGATTCGTGTCGATTCGTGGACGCGCCATCCCGGACCAGAGCCCCTGCGTACCGCTCCTTGTACGCCCGTGTCACCGCGCCTTCGATGGCCGCGAACGCCATGCATGCGCCAATGACGGTGACCGTAAGCCATCCATACCGCCTTGCCTTCGCCAGAACGCAGGCGGGGATGCGGCAGAGGCAACTGCCGACCATGGCGGCGGCAAGGCCGCACAGCCCAACGCCGCAGACCCACAGCACTGTCTGCCCGAACATCTCCCTGATTGCCTGCGCATCCATCGGCATTCCCCCATCACCGGACGGACAAGGCCAACCCGCATGAGGAAAGCCTGCACTCGACCCACCCGGACGGGACATCCACCCCGCGCCGCGTCACCCGCGCGAGATTCCATCCGCGCCTGAGAAGCCAGTCGGGACGTTCATTGGCGAGACCGGAGAACGAAGGCTCTCCGCCACAGTCCAGCGAGATGCGTCTTGGCCGATAGTCGCCGTACGCCTCCACGTGGACGCGCAGCCCGCACTCGCCGCCGACGGGAACCGGACCGGAGAGGACGCGCCGCCAGCCACGCGCATCCTCGACGAAATAGCGGCCTGCCCTCCAGCCGTAGACGGTGTCGGTCTCCGAGGGATCGAGCACACCGTTCCCGTCCGCGTCACGCCCGAATGCGACCTGGAGGCAGTTCGATGGAGTCCCGGCGAGCGAAAGCGCAAGGTCGAACGCCTTACGGAGCCGGCCGCCATCACTGGTCCCGAAGGCGATGTTGGTGGACATCTCCGTGTCGGCATACGGGGATGCGCCCTGCGGAGGAAGGGCGAACGAACCCGCAACGGCACTCAAGCCCCCCAAAAGGACTGCGAAAATGGCAGGTGCTTGCTTCATTTACACGGGAAGCATCAAAATTCAATGCAAGTACGGCCATTATACCACAAACCGCTAAACAACGGCTTATTCATTTTCGTCAATGCTTCGGCGGCACAATGCGAATGCGCTCCACCCCAAGCGACGGGCCCGTCATCAGGTTGATCTCCACATCTATCTTGCCGTCAAGGAAGTCCTCGCGTATCACCGGGAGCGACACTGACATCTTCGCTCCTTTGTCGGATGCGAAAGGAGTCTCGAACGGATGTCCCTCAATGATTCCCCGCCCCGATGTCAGGCCCGCTTCGGGAAGGAAGAGGTCGATGATCACGTCACCGGTCGTGGGCGGCACCCCCGTGATTGTCTTCTTGAATTGACGGCCCGTCCATGACATCTTCTCGTCGTAGACGGCGCCTGACAGGTCTGCCGCCTTTGGCGCGGCGAACTCGTCGTCAAGCCACGTCTCCGGCAGCGCCATCGTACCCGGCGCGGCGGTTCCGCCCAAATAGCGCGCGACAGACGCCCTCAGCCTGCGGGCTTCCGGGGTCTTGGCCTCAAGGTCATAGCCGCACACGAAGAGCCTCCCCTTTCCGACAAGCGCCTCGAACATGGTCGCCGTCAAATCGGAGAAGTGGAAGTCGTTTACCGAAAGGGCGATCGGCCTGTAATCGGACGGAACGCCGCGAAGCGCATGGATCGTGGCCCCCTCGGACAGCGAATACCACTGCCAGTCCGTGAAATCATCCGTGACGAATCCCGCAAGCGCAGGGTGAGACACGTCGAACCATGTGCCAAGGGCCGCCGACGTGGTGTTGGCAACCGGGAACCAGCGGGCGCTCCAGTAGACCGGCTTGAATTGGCCTTTCGCTGACTTGTGGCTTTCCCCTGTGTAGAGAACCGTCCGCCCTGCGGCAAGAGCCTTGCGCATCTCGCCGAGGTCGCGTGTGACAGTCACGCCTTCCGGCCATTCGCTGGCCTCCTCCTTCGGATACACCCAGAAGTTCCACCTGTTTGTCCCGAAGCGAAGCTCCTGCTTTCCGCGCGTCATCGCATCCGTAAGCGGAATCTCAATGCCCCCTACCATGGCAAGCTCGCCGGGCGCAACCTCGTTCTCAACCGCAATCTCGCCGCTCTGCCCCACGATGGAGTATGGGATGCGCGTACCCGCCGCGATCGGCTCCTGCTTCAGGTTGCGCACCTGCAGCTTGGCGCGGAAGGTATCGCCTACCTCATAGGTAAAGCGCGGGAACCGCGCCAGAAACGAGACCGGGCCCCATACAGTCGAAAAGGGAGGCAAATCCCTGAATCCTGGCTTGAGATGATAGAACGGGTCGCGCCAGCCTACAAGGGCCTCGGCCTGTCCGGTGTAGTCTTGAACATCAAGCAGCTGAAGCCCCGCGCACGAAGGGGTGCGAAGGAAACTCTCCACCTCCTCCTTGTAGAGGAGGCGATTCAGCTTGGCGGAAGCCGCATGGTATTCGCCCTGGAACCGGATGGTGCCCTTCCTTGCCGCCGTATCGCGGTGACGCGACAGGTTCCACGGACGCATGGTCCCTGTGAACTGCGAGAGAAGCTCGTCCCAGATGGGATACACGGGCCATTGCCCGATCTCGTGCGCGACAACCGGCACCTTCGCCGCGCCATAGAGCTCTTCGTAGTCCCAATCCGTTCGCGGGAGCAGCCTCTCGCGGGCGAGGCCCTTCCCCAGCACCTTGTGGGACAGCAGGAAGTCGTCCGCGCCACTCAGGTCTCGTGCGGACGACGCATAGTAGAGATGGCGTGGATCGTGCCGCCGCACTTCGCGGATCATGTCCCCCATGACAGGGAAATTAGAGCTGCCAAGCTCGTTGCCGATGGAAAGCGACAGGAACGACGGCGAATCGCCGTATGCATCGACGATCGCCCGCAACTCGCGCCGCACGAAACCGTCCACGGGCTTGCCGTTGCCGACCTCGTCTCCATCGCTCATCCATGAGTCGGTCCATATCCCCGCCTCCGGCTGGAGCATCACCCCCAGCTCGTCGGCGGCATCGAATGCCGCCTTGGGCGGACACCACGTATGGAACCGGATCGTGTCGACGCCGTCCTCGTCGCGCAGCGGCTTCAGCATCCTCGCCCATTCGCCCTTGGACATCCACGGTATTCCGTCCTTGGCGAAATTCGCGTTCTCTACGTTCCCTCTAGTGAATATCCTGTTTCCGTTGAGCGTAATGGAATGCCCCTTCACGCCCCACGTGCGGAATCCGAAGCGGATGCGCCGCGTGAACCCTGCCGCCTGATCGGTCAGAGAAAGGACGTAAAGCGGCGGCTTGGGGACGTTGCCCCATGCGTCCGGTTCGGACGCAAGCGAGAGCGAAAGCATCTTGCGATCCGGCGCGAACGGCGACGGCCCTTCCGAAACCGACAACACGCCAAGCCCGGCAATCGACACCGTATCCAGGTTTGCCGTGAAACCGGTCGGCACCTCGACGCGCAAGGCACGCTTGGCGGGCGCGTCCGCAAACACGCGCGCGGCCCGCAGCGGATGCGCCCTGCGCAGGGACACGTCGCCAAGGACTCCATTCCAGATCGCCTGCATGTTTGGCCCGTATGCGTGTCCCTGCCGGGAGAAGCCGTAGAAGCACGAATTGTCGATCTCGATGCGCAGCTCGTGCTTTCCGGGCGTCGGGGCGGGGATCGGATGCACGTGCGGTGTGGCGAGCGAATCGCGGACGCCAAGCGACACGCCATCCCAGAACGCCTCGCTCTTCCACATCACGCGCTCGAGGAAGAGTTCGAGGGGGTGTTTGCAATCGGCTTCCGACAACACGACCGTCCGCCGCCATACCGCCTTGCCGACATATTGCCATTCCTGCACCAGGGCCTCAGACTGCGGCAAATCCATCGTCACCTGGAAGTCGCGCTCGGTCCAGCGGCGTCCAAGGCCAGCTGCGGCCAGCGTCCCCGGCAACGTGGCCGAGCCATTGAAGTTCGTCCCCGACACCTGCCATTTCCCGGCAAGGTCGATGTCGGCAAAAGACGCCAGCGTCAATGCCGCAAAGGCCATCGCAACCGCCCTCGCCACGACAATTCCGAATCCACTACGCATATCGCATCTCCTTCTTGCGGGTCGCGCCCACATTCACTTCATGCTCGGCAGGACCATGCCTCGCAGGATGACCTTCTGACACAGCAGGAACACGAGTGCGGTGGGGATGGACACCATGACGAACCCGGCCATCACGCACCATGGCTGCCCCGCCATCTCCTGACTCATCTGGTACATCCAGACCGCGATGGTCCACTTGGACTCCTTCTGGCACACGAGGAACGCCCACTCCCACGAGTTGTACGCCGCCACGAAATGGTTCAGCGCATTCACCGCGAGGATCGGCGTGGTCATCGGGAGCGTTATCTTCGTGAACACCGTCCACTCCCCTGCGCCGTCGATTGAGGCCGCCTCGTAGAGCTCACGGGGGAGTGCGTCAAAGAAGCCCTTCAGTATGAAGATGCTCATTCCGCTCGCCACCGTCGGCAGCACCAGGGCCGCGAGCGTGTTTACGAGCCCAAGGTCGCGGATTAGGAGAAAGCCGGGGATCGCGGTCACCGCCGCCGGGAACGCCATCGTGGCAAGGAGGAAAAGTATTATCCCCTCCGCGCATCTCATCCTGAAGCGAGACAGCGCATATGCGGCGAGAGGATTCACGACAAGCGACGCCAGTACCGAGAACAGCACGAGCAGGATCGTGTTGCAGAACGCCTCGCCGCGCAAAAACAGGTACTGCCCGACAAGCAGGTAGCTGCCAAACGCGCCGACAAGGAAATCACGCCGCCCATGCTCGACGAACTGCACCGCAATGGCCTTGCGCAGCCCGTCGCGGACCGGCGCCGTATCGGCGCCGGATGCCACGGCCGGAATCGTGCGGCACAGGTAGTCGCCTCGCTCCACCATGCGCTTGCGGTAGGAATCCTTGAACCGGCACCACAGGTCGTACTTCTCGTCGCCAACCGGGGGAACCCACGCGGCGTCGGATACGGGAAGGTGCGCCTCGGCAAGGAACGAGGTGAGGAACGATCCCGTGAACGGCTGGACGTCGCGCGGGTCGTAGTTGCATTCGGTGCGGTGTATGTCCCACGCGGCGGACACGTCGCGGTATTTCTCCGCCGCCTGCCTCCATTCCGCATAGACCGCCCGGTTCGTGAGCGGGTTGAGCAGGGAATCGGCAAACGCATCGATGCCGGCCTTGTCCTGCGCGACAGACTGCCATGTGCTCCACGATTCAGGAGCCTCCGGGAACACGTCGTGCGGAAAGCGCGGGAAATACGTCGCGATCGACCGCATGAACCTGTCGTTGCGGTTCCACAGCGCGCGAAGCACCGGGGCGTGGCGGGCATAGTCGTAGTTCGAGCTGAAGCTCGAGGAGAGCATCACCATGAACGGAAGCACCATGGTGATGCCGCCCAGGGTCAGCAGAGCATAGACCGCCGCCAGGAAGAGCCTGCCCTTCCATGTCCTCCGCTCTGCCGGCAAAAGCGCAGCCATCGGTGGTGCGGCTACCGCCCAAGGCGGAATCAGATCATCCTCAGGCGAACCGGGGCCTCGGAGACTACGCCAGATGCCTTGATCTCATCGAGCGCCGCCTCAAGGTCCGCAGTGCGCGACTTGTGCGTGAGCACGACCACCGGCACCTGCGCACCATCGCCGCTCGCCTTCTGCGAAGCGGCGGATATCGACACCCCATGCTTTCCGAGCGTGGAGGCTACCGTGCCGAAAGCACCAGGCCTGTCCTCGAGCATGAAGCGCAGGTAGAAGCGGGAAACGATGTCTCCGGCGGCGCGAAGCCTGGTGACACCCTCGCCATAGGTGGGCGCCGCCCGGCTGTAGCGGGTCTCCCCGTGGGCGAGGTTGCGGGCAATGTCGCCGATGTCGGCCACGACCGTGGAGGCTGTCGGGGCCCGGCCGGCCCCGCGCCCGTAGTACATGGTGTAGTCGCTCATGTCGCCGTTCACCATCGCCGCGTTGAACACGCCATTGACGTTGGCCAGCATATGGGAGAGCGGGACAAGCGTGGGATGCACGCCCACCTCAACCTCTCCGCCATCGCGCACAACGCACGCAAGGAGCTTGATGCGATATCCAAAATCTGCGGCGTACTTCACGTCGTCGCCGGAAAGGTTGCGGATGCCCTCCACCTGCACCTGGTCGAGCGTGGGCTGGAACCCGTAGGCGAGGGCCGCGAGTATGCACGCCTTGTGCGCGGTGTCGAAGCCGTCGATGTCGAGAGACGGGTTCGCCTCGGCGTACCCGAGCTTCTGCGCATCCTTCAGTATCTCGTCGAATGGCTTGCCCTCGTTCTCCATGCGCGTGAGGATGTAGTTGCACGTGCCGTTGAGGATGCCGTGTATGGAGTTGATCTCGTTGGCGGCGAGCCCTTCTCGCAGGACGCGTATGATCGGGATGCCGCCGCCGACGCTCGCGCCGAAGTAGATGTCCACGCCCTGCGCGGCTGCGGCGTCGAATATCTCCCTGCCGTATTCGGCGAGCAGCTTCTTGTTGGCGGTCACGACGCACTTCTTCGCAGCAATCGCATCAAGCACGAGCTTCTTGGCTATTCCAGTCCCGCCGATAGTCTCCACGACGATGCCGATGCCATCGTCCGCAATCACTGACGATGCGTCGGTGGTGAGCACATCCGCCGGCACCGATACGCCGCGGTCCGTCGTGATGTCGAGATCCGCAATGCGCCTGAGGACGATCTTCACGCCAAGCCGCCTGGCCATTACATCGCCATGCTCGAGCAATCCCTGCGCAACGCCCGCGCCGACCGTTCCGAATCCAAGTATGCCTACTCCAACTTCTTTCATCGCCTCATGTCTCCTAAAAAATTTTTGCGTATGATACCATGATTTCGTACTTGCGGCAAATGCGTTTTCCGTCTATAATACGAATGTCTTTCGTTTTTTGAACATAATGGAGTCGAAGAAAATGGCAAATCTCAAGAAACCGCTGGTGGCGTCAATCTCAATCCTGGCCGTCGTTGCAGGGGCATTTTACGGGGCCCTCCTGCTGATGAGGGAGGATCCGGAGCAGGCGAAGGCCACGCAGAAGGCAGTCCGCAAGGAGTTCCGCGCCGCGCCGATGGACGAGATGGCGAAGCGACTCCGCAGGCTCACCGACGAGCGCAGCGTCTCCGTCAAGGCCAAAAAGTCCTTCCCGTTCGTGTCGGTATGCTACGGTCCGAAGATTCCGTACGATTCCATCGGGCTGCTTGCGGAAGAGGCCTTCCTGAAGCTCACGGGCGACACGAAATCCAAGAAGGCCGACACAGACCGTCGCACAAGGGAGCTTATCGAATTCTCGAAGCACCTCATCGGCACGGGGAAACTGTCCGACTCCGAGAAGAACTCCCTGTGCGAACGGCGCCTTGACGGCTACTTCCTGATAGGCGACTACGATGGCGCGGTAAACCTCCTTGAGGGCGAGGGAATCGCCGGCCGCTCCGAAGGCTGGTGCAAAAGCACCGCCGCAAAGCTGCGCGCGCACAAGGCCATGGAGGCGGGGCAGAACAGTGAGGCCATTGAGCAGCTGCTCGTGTTCATCGACTACATGCTCTCCAGCGAGATGGAGGATTTCGAGGATTCCGATCCGGCGAACGGCGTGATATACTCCCGCGAATGGGTCGCCGCGAAGAACTACATGAGGTGCAAGGCCCTGTCCGAAGCCGCTGGCGACGCAAAGGGCGCGTCCGAATTCGAGGCCAAGGCCAAGCCACTCTACAAGGCGGCGCTCCACAAGGCCGAGGAAGACAACGTCTCCCTCGAAGAACTCAAGAAAGAAATGAAGTCGTACGGCCTGTGAAGTTCGTCTACCTGTTCATCGACGGAGTTGGCATCGCGCCTCCATCCCCCGACAACCCGGTGAACCCCGAGGTGTGTCCCGCGCTTTGCAGGCTGATACGCGACCACGGCAAGCCCATAGACGCAAATCTGGATGTTCCGGGCCTTCCGCAGTCCGCCACGGGGCAGACCACGATGTTCACCGGAGTCAATGCGTCCCGGTTCATGGGGCGGCACTGCGAGGGCTTCCCCGGTCCCGGGCTTAGGGACCTGATCGGCAGGGACAACCTGTTCCTCAAGCTTAAGGAGATGGGCAAGAAGGTCAAGTTTGCGGATGCGTACCTCGTGGAGTCCGCCGACGAGCTCGAGGCGAGGAGGTTCAAGTCCGTGACTACGGTCATGGCCCTCACGATGCCGGAGACGGTCTCCACGGTATCGGACCTCGCGGAGGACAACGCCGTGCTTCAGGACCTCACCCGCGAGACGGTACGCGACAGGTATCCCGACATTCCAGTCATAGACCCGGAAGACGCGGCAAGGCACCTGTTCGACATTATTCGGGCAAACGACTTCACGCTGTTCGAGTATTTCCAGACGGACGTTGCCGGCCACTCGATGGACTACGAACGCGCGTGCGCGGTGCTCCGCGAGTACGATGCATTCCTGTCTACACTCGTGCGCTTCACCGAGGCGGCCGGAGTGACGCTGATCATGACGTCCGACCACGGAAACATCGAGGCCGTAAACGAGCGCGGCCACACGCGCAACCCGGTCCCCTTCATCGCATTCGGCCCGAAAGAGGCGGATATCCGCGAGCGGGTGAACTCGCTCGTGGATGTCACCCCGGCAATCCTCGCGGCCATCAGTTGATGATTTACGATTGCATTTAGAGAATTTACGATTTGCGATTTATGATTTACGATTGCATTTGATCATTGGGTCATTTCGTGATTTGCCTTGCCGTCGAGATAGCTGCTGGAGACAACCTCCGCCACGGGAGGGACGCACTTGTTGCGACCGAAGATGGACGCGGGAGGGTCGCACTTGTTGCGACCGCCGGTACAGCGCCACGGTCGCAACAAGTTGCGACTCTCCCGCACCATGCACGACGACGAGGGCGTCGTCGCTACGATAAATCATCAAATGGCTCAATGCAATCGCAAATCGCAAATCGTAAATCGCAAGTCATAAATAAACCTCTACACTTCTACACGGCTAAAACCTACCCTCTACCAACTACCATCTACCAACTACCATCTACCATCTACCCTAAATGCAATCGCAAATCGCAAATCGTAAATCGCAAGTCATAAATAAACCTCTACACTTCTACACGGCTAAAACCTACCCTCTACCAACTACCATCTACCAACTACCATCTACC
>CAKULV010000046.1 GCA_934667425.1 uncultured Kiritimatiellota bacterium
CAGATGCAGCGCAGCGGACATCCCTTCACGAAGAACGTCGTGCGCATCCCCGGCCCGTCGTGGACGGCCATGCGCTTCAGGTCCAGCATCAGCGGCGTCTTGCGCGGCCGCCCGTCCGCGCCCAGGAGCGGCGCGACGGCGAGCGACGCCGCGCCGGCAATGAAATTCCTTCGATTCAACAGTCCCGTCATCCGGTCCTCCCTCATTTCAGCCGGTGGCGTTCGATGACCTCGTCCTGCCAGCGCTTCGAGAGCGCGACGAACCGCGCCGAGAAGCCGCAGACCCGCACGATCAGGTCCCGGTGCCGCTCCGGGTGCCTCTGCGCGTCGAGGAGCTCCTCGACCGAGTTGCAGTTCGGCTGGATCATGTGCGCCCCCTTCCGGGCGTAGACGCGCAGGACGGCCGACATGAGGCTCTCGTTCATCGCGCTGCGGTCAAACGTCAGGTTGGCGTTGGACGCGTACAGGAGGTCGTGCGGGAACGACCCGATCGCGTTGATGACCGTCGTGATGTCGCTCTTGCAGCGGTACTCGCTCGGGCTGAACCCCTGGGCGAGCCGGTCGCCGTCGCGGCGCCCGTCGGGCGTCGCCTTCGTCTTCAGCCCCCAGTACATGAACTCGCGGTACGTGTAGATCGCGAACTTGACCGGCCCGTCCTGGTCGCTTCGCATCCCCTCGACGCCTCGGGAAATGTTCTCCATCCACCACGCCATCTCGCCGTTCGTCTCGGGCGAGTTGTCGCCCCAGCTCGGCGCGGCCATCGCCCGCAGGCGCAGCTCCTCGCCGCGCGGCCCCTTCCAGTTCGCGCGCACGGCCGCGAGGAGCTCGTCGAGCGTGCAGACCCTGTCCTCGAAGCAGAGACGGCGGATGGACGAGAGGCTGTCGACGACGTTGCCGAGGAAGCCGAGCGTCAGGATCTTGGGGCGCGCGTTCGGCGGAAGCCCGCCGTCCGTCGTGTCGCGGCGGCTCTCGACGCCGCCCTTCAGGCACATCGTGTAGACGGGGTGCGGGAAGACCTTCGCGTTGGCGCGTCCCCAGCGGGCGTACTCGCCGATGACGTCGCGCAGAAAGCGGATCGTGTTGCGGAAGAGGATGTCGCGGACCTCCTCGTGGCTCTTCGCCCCGTCGATCGGGTCCAGGACGAGCCTCGCCCCCTTCGCCGCCGCGTCGTCGCGGTGGATCGTCATCTCGAGGATCTTGAGGATCGACAGGTAGTTCGCCTCGTCCACGTCCATCACCGAGTCGATGAAGCCGTTCCAGCAGCCGACGCCGACATAGGCGCGCGCGTCTTCGGCCGAGAAGCCCTCCCGCACGTACTGCGGAACGTAGCGGTCGTCGTTGAGGAGCGTGAAGACGGCGTGCCCCTCCATCAGCAGGTGGCTGATCTTCGCGAGATACGCCTCGGGCGCATTCGCCGAGATGCGGCAGTGGAGCTTCGGGAAGACGCACTTGCAGCCGAGGTGCGCGTCGAGGAACATGTCCGTGAGCTCGTTGTGCACCCAGGCGCCCTGCTCGTCGCAGCCGCCGAGCGACATCGGGATCTCCATCTCGTGGTCGGCGTAGCCGTCGAGCGTCCGGAGGCCGTCGTGGTGCAGCTCGGCCGTCAGCAGGAACTTGGCGACGAGCTCGCGCGCCTCGCCCTCCGTCAGGCGTCCGGCGGCGAGGTCGGCGCGGTAGAGGTCGATGAAGTAGCAGTCGGGCCGCCCCAGCGAGAACTGGTCCGTCCCGTCGACGTACCCGAGGACCTCGCGCACGAACCACAGCGTGTTCAGCCCCTCGTAGAACGTGCGCGGCGGCTCCCACGGACAGCGCGCGGCCGACTCGGCGATGCGTTTCAGGTACCGACGCTCCCGTTCCGGCAGGGGCGCTCGCCCCCCGTCCGCCAGTCTCCTCTTCGCCTCTTCGCAGAACGCGAGCTGGACGGCGCGTACCGTGTCGAGCCCGACCAATGCAGTCTCCAGCTCCTTGCGCCCGAGCGGGTCGTCCGCCGGGCATTCCGCCAGCGCGGCCGCGACCTCGGCCCGCACGCCGCCGAACCCCTTCCGCAGGACTGTCCGGAACGGCGGCACGTGGTGCATGTCGTCGACGAAAGGCCCGCAGCAGAGCACAAGCGTCAGACGGCTTCGCGCGGACTGCAGGGAGAACGCCTCGTCCGGGATGAGGCCGCGCTCCCTGTAGAACCGTGCGCAGATGCGGTTCACGTGCCGGCCCGGGACGGTCCTGCTGCTGTGCGTCCAGCCGCCGTTGCAGCCAAGCTCGAAGTAGAACGGCGACGACCTGAAGAGGAACGGCTGCACGTGCCGGCGCACGCTCAGATACTGCTCGCGCCGGACGTCGAGCGCGTCGAAGCCGGGATGCGCCGCCGCCCAGGCGTCCAGGTCGCGCCCGATCGCCGCGACGCTGTTCGTCTGGCGCGGGTCCTTGCACGCCTGGTGGCACTCGTCGGGATAGAACGCGCGCAGCTCCCGGCGGAAGTCCGCGAGGTCCAGCGCGGCGAAGTCGCGCTCGTGCGCCGCGCACGGCCCGCCGTCCGCCAGGGAGAACATGACGGCGGCGATCGACGCCGCGCCGGCGATGAATGACTTTCGAGTAACCTCGCCCATCTTTCCTTTCTTCATCTTGCCATCTCCTCCGCCCGGCGGATGTAGGCGTCCTGCTCCTTCTTCGGCAGGTCGTTCCAACGCACGTTCCACCCGCAGACGCGCACCTGCAGGTTCTCGTACCGCTCCGGGTGCGCCTGCGCGTCCCGCAGCTCCGCCACGTCGAAGACGTTGAACTGGATCAGGGCGCCGCCCTGCGCGAAGAAGGTCCGCACCAGCGTCTCCATCGCGTCCAGCCCCTTCTCGCCGGAGACCGTGTAGGGCAGGAGCATCACGTCCAGCGGGAAGTCCCCCGGCCAGTCGCGCGAGTCGAGCGCGCCGAGCGTGAGGACGAGCGCGGTCGCGCCCTCGCGGTCGGCGCCGACGGCGGGGGAGAGGTTCTTCGAGACCTCGTCGCCCGCCTTGCGCCCGTCCGGCGTCGCGCCGAGGCGCTCGCCCTGGCAGACGAACTGCCGCGCGCAGTGGCCGCTCAGGCCGAAGCGACCGCCGCGCGAGTTGGGCTTGCCGTTGACGGCGCGCGCAAGCGCCTTGCCGAGCCGCGCGGCCAGGGCGTTCGCCTCCGGGTCGTTCGCGCCCCACTTGCGCGGCGCGCGCTGCATCCGGAGGCGCAGGTCCTCGCGGCCCGCCCAGTCCTTCGCCATGAGACGGCCAAGCGCCGCGAGCGTCATCTCGCGCCGCTCGTAGACGATCTCCCGGACCGCGAGGAGCGCGTCGACCGCCGTCCCGAAGCCGACCGTCAGGATGCGCGTGTGGTTGCCGCGCGACGCGCCGTTGGCGAAGGCGTCCCGGCCCGTCTTCACCGCGTTCTCGACCGCCAGCGTCGCCAGGTTCGCGGGGTTCACGTCGTCGAGGTGCCGCTCGAACGCGGCGGCGATGTCCATCGCCTCCTCCAGCGTCGCGACGACGGCCGCCGTGTACGCGCGCTCGAACGCCGCGAAGTCCTCCGCCGCAAAGTCGCCGCGCGCGGCGCCGGCCAGCAGGTCCGAGACCGGCTTGACGAGGCTCACGTAGCCGACGCCCGTGTCGTTCGCGCCTTCGGGAACGCAGAACTCGTAGCAGCCCTTCGTGTAGAAGCGCCGCGCCTCGTCCTCCGTGTAGCCGCAGTGCGTCAGGATGCGGCGGATCGGCTCCTCGCCGCAGAACGCGACCGACCGGTGGCGGCGCGCCATGTCGAGCGCCTTGCGCAGGATCGCCGGCGGCGTGTTGCGCGCGATCTTGAGGTGGAACTTCGGCGAGGGCTGGGCGTAGTCGTCAAGGACGTCGAGGATGATCTCGGAAAGGGGATTGTACTCCGTCGTGCCGTCCGCCTTCGTGCCGCCCAGCGTCGCGGGCTGCCCCCAGTAGTTGTCGATCGAGCCCCACTGCCAGAGGAAGTGGCGGAACTGCTCGCGGAACTCCGCCTCCGTCGTCCGCCCGGCGGCGAGATCGGCCCGGTAGAGGGGCCAGAGGACGACGTCGAGGATGGAGAGGCTGCGGCACTGGACGACGTCGAGGTGCTCGCTGCAGACGAAGTAGAGGTAGATGAACATGAGCGCGTCGTAGGCCGTCTGCGGTGGCCCCGCGCGCAGGCGCCTCAGGCAGTCGACCTGACTGCGCAGCCGCGGGGACCTGCCGTCGTCGTGCGCCGCGCCGTAGGCGACGAAGCGGTCCAGGAGCCGGAGCGTCGCCTCGGAGACGATCCCGACGGCACGATAACGCGGCCCGTCTCTCCAATGTTCCCGCAAACGGCGGTCGAGTCCAGGAAATCCGAGCGCGAGGATCTGCTCCCATTCCGGCACCGAGTGGTCGAAGTCCTTCCAGAACGTCCACTTGCCCGTCCGGTTGCCCTCGTCCATACGCCGCCGCTCGTCCGGGTTGAAGCGCGCGAATATCTCGGCATCGCGGCAGCTGACGACGGGCGAAAGCGGGCGCGCATGGCGGTCCCAGACGGCGAACGCCGGGAACCAGTCGTGCGGCGACATCCCGATGGCAAGGCTGTCGCACAGCCAGGCGTAGAGCGTCGCCTTGACGACGCACCACGGCTCCGACGCCTCCAGCCGCTTCGCCTCCGCGAGGACAAACGCGCGCGCGGTCGCCGCGTCCACGCCCGTCGTCGCGTCCGTCACGTCCGTCCGCCACTTCCACTCGACGTAGCGCGCGGCGTTCGTGAGTGTTGAGACGGGCGGCGCCGGCGGCGGCTTCGGCATCCACGGCTCACCGCGCCCGAACGCGGCGGACGACAGGCCTACCGCGACAAAAGTCCCAGACGCAACAAGAATTCCGCACAGGATTCTCATCCGTGCAGGGCTGGCAGAAGCGCTCTTCATGCATGAAATTATACCATAAAATTCCGACAACACCGCCCGAACGGCAAATAGCCGTATATACGGGATGGCCGGTTGCGGAGCTGACGCGCGAAGCGGTCTCTGAAGGACTTTTCATATGCATGGTTGCTTGCCCCCCATCTCACATGTCGGCCAGCGAAAGGCACGACATGACATGCCGTCCTGTGCGCAAATCAGGATTCTTGGCAAAGAAGTTCGATACCTTCGTTTCCAGTCCAACCGAACTGAAACGCCCCGCATCCGTCTTGACCTCGAAGAAATCAAGATTCCCCGTAAATTCGTTTTCGCAAACGAGATCTATTTCGTTTTCTCCCTTCCGATCCCACCAGCCGCCTATTCGCGTGTATCGACCTTCTTCCAGGAATTTCATCTTGAAATACCGCTCAAGCGCGAAGCCGGCGAATGCGTCGAAATCGCGATCGACAACCGTCCGCACAGCTGCGAACTGCTTCTGTGCCAGCAAGTGCTGATACTTTAGGACGAAACGAAACCAGAATCGGAAAAATTCATCGTCGATCCGATAGTGAAAGTTTCTCGTCGCAGAGCGTTCCCGGTACGGTTGAATCTTCTTTACAAACGAATATACATTCTCAAGCTTCGTCAGCTGTCCACCGACCTCCACCCCGATGACATTCCGAATCTCGGCATACGAAGTCCGCCCGGAGGCTATGCCCGACAGAATCGAAAAATAGACACCACAATCCTTGCCAAACTCCTCGCCTAAGGCAACAAGCCCCTCGTCCACGTAGGAAGAACTGATTCCGAAAACGGTCTCCAACATCGCCTTGCGTGTTAGCGCATCGTTATCGACAAATATCTCAACGTAGCGCGCAACTCCACCAGTCATGGCCCAAAGGGCCAAAAGATCACGATTTGAGCCTTGCGGATTCAACTGGCGAAAGACATCCTTCAATAGAGATGTCGTAAAAGGCATAAGTTCAATCTTTCCAGTGTTACGTCCGTAGAGAGGTTCATTCTTGTCAAAGAAAATGCGGTTCATCATACGATCAACACTGCCACACACCACAAGGTTCAAATGAGCCTTCTTATGCAGACGATCCCAGATTCCCTGTAGGTCGCTGAAGACCGCCGGATTAATCCTGTCGAACTCCTGAAACTCGTCGATGACAAGCGTCAGCGGCGTATCGATCGAGTAAAGCATCAATGCCTCGAAAAGTTGAGCAAAACGTTCAGCCCTACCCAGAATAGGCCGCGTCAAGACTTTTGATGCCTCTTCCTGAAGCAACTGACAAAGATCCATTTCAGCCCTTCTCGTCAACAGAAAATACAGATAGACACCATTGCCATCATTAAGTGCTTTCTCAACCAGCTCCGTTTTGCCCACACGGCGTCGCCCCGAGATGACGGTAAATCGAGACTCTTTCTGAGATTTCGCACGAATTCGTCTCAATTCAGCCAGTTCGTCCTTTCGTCCTACAAAATCCATTCATAAACCTCCGTTTGCCATACAGTTGTTTGCCATACAGTTGTTTGTTTTGCCGTATTGTATCACAAACATGACTTTTCTGACATTCCCCAATAATAAACATAGAAAAGGCAGTTGAAGTTCACATGGATCTGTATAATCGCACACGGGGCCTTTCGGGCGACACGGGCGAAGACGGCGGCGTTTGAAGCCACATTCGCCCATGCCGCGTTATCTGTCCACCGCCACGTTCGGCAAGCCGCCATCGGCTCTTCCCCGAAAAGTGTGACGGAAGGTTGCTTGCCTCCGTCCTGCAAAATCCATTCGCAAGCCCTATACTTGGGCTTCTCTTTCAGTGTGTGGAAGTGGTTTGACAATGCTCATGAAATTACCTTTGCCAGTACCGCCAGCGAAGCGGCTTTGATGGCAGGATCCACGACCGTTTTCGCAAGATCGTCCAGTCTTGTGTGCGTTCCTGCGGCGGGAATCTTCACCTTGAACGATTTGACTGCCTGCTCGATCTTCTCATCAGCTACGAGAAATTGAAACGGGCAGGTTCCGAACAGGCTTTGCGCAAAGTTCTTTTCATCCAACAGCTCATGCGGCTTGTATGTTTTCGTTGCCTTGTCCGAAACAAAATCACCCATCTTCTCGTTGCCGACATTAAAACGCCTCAAGACCGCGCAAATGGCTTCCTTTTCGCGATCAATGCCGATCCAGTGCCGATCCAAGTTGTATGCGGCTTGCATCGTCGTTCCAGAACCGCAGAACGCATCAAGAACCAAGTCACCGGGATTGGATGAAGCCGCGACAATGTTTTCAAGCATCGCAAGATTCTTTTCGGTCGGATAGCCCGTAATGACCATATTCTGATTAATTGAATCGCGGTAGTTCAACCAAATGTCCTGTTGAGGGATGCCTTTGCCGGGATCGAAGAAAACCTTACGTCGCGGATTGCCGTTCTTCGACCAATAGATTTCGCCTTTCGCATCCAACTCGTCAAGAGTGGTCGGCGTATACTGCCAGTGTTTTCCCTTTGGCGGAAGTACACCACGCCATTTGCCACCCGTCGCGCCGTTGCGAATACCGGGAGCGTGAACCGGGACACGCTTGTATCGCCGCCCAGTCTTTTCGTCTATATACGGATATTCGTCAGCAATTTTGCCTTCGCTCCAAGGGTCGTAAGGCCGATTCCAAACGTACTCACCAGATTTCGTGTAGAAGAGAATATAGTCTGCAATGTTTCCGAACCGGTTGCGTGTCGTATTCTTCGTACTGCATTTCTTGCGCGTAATCCAATTCTGAAAATGATCTTTCCCAAACACTTCATCCATCACCATCTTGATTTCAAACGCCATGTTGTCATCAAGATGAACATAGATCGACGCATCTTCTGCCATCAGTTCGTGAATTACCAACAGACGTTCACGCAGGAACTCGACGAACTGCGCACCTTGTAGCAAGTCCGCATAAGCGTCTTTCTGATCGCGTGACTGGAAAACACTGTTCGTCGCATACGGAGGATCAATGTAAACAAGTTTCACCTTGCCACGTACCCGATCATCTTGCAGAAGCATTCGCAGGATCGGCAAGTTGTCACCCCAGTAAAGCCGATTCACAGATTTAGCAGGATCGTCTGCTACGCCCCAAACCTTGAATGCCTTTGTGTGTTTTCCGGAAAGGATCTCAGCCGCACTCTTCTTGCCGGCATAAGTCAACGAAACGGAAAGATCGGCATCTGCAGCACCCCGTTCAAGGGACTGCTGTTCACCATTCCATTTTGTCGTCGACAAACCAGTAGCCATATCACTTAACCAGCCAAGATTGAGTTAGTCGCTCGTCCAACATCCGTAGGGTTGTGACAAGAATCTTGCCCTTGCCTCGCTTTTCGATTTCAGCGTAGTCGCGCCACATCGAACCGAGCAACAGGCCGGGACCATCATTGAGGAAAATAACCTTCGTTCCCATGCGTTTCCTCTTGCAGTAAGAGAGAATTTCGTCGGCGCAGTCCTTATAACCGCCCGTACGGTCGTCTTCTTGCGCGCCACCGCGATCTGAATCATAACGCGCCAAGCCAACTGCAAGCACCTTGTCAGTTCTGGGATCGCAAATCAGAAAATCAACGGGGCGACGAGGGTTGGGGTAGTTCTTAAACACATCGCCAAGCAGAATGTCCTTTCCGGCTCGTTCCGGCCCCTTGATGACATACTGTTGGAACTTGCGTCGCATCAGCGCAAAGAATTTCTCCGTCAGGTCATATCCCTTTTTGCCGCGATCCTTGTATTCCCACAAAACAGCGCACAACGCCTCGTCAGGCAATGGGCGACTATCAAACGCCTTTTGCACTTCGCTGATCTTACGGAAGCGGTGCTGGAAATCTTCACAGATTTTCTGCGCTGACGTCTTCTTCCTCAGCAATTCAACCGGGGTGTCGGGGCTCACATACTTGCGAAAGACACGCGCCAACTGAATACGCATCCAGCTGTCGTTGATTTCGCAAATGCCTTTAAAGAGTGCTACAGAGTCCTCGCTCCGTTTCAGGATTTCCGAGAACATGACGAGAACGGGCTTGTAAAGTTCGCACGCGCTGACGAGAATGTCGGGGTAGTATTCACCCGTTGTGAGGGTGATCCATACATTCCCGTCAGCCTTGTAATCGCCGAACGATTTTACCTTTTTCGCCATAGACATAGAAACAATTTCCCTTGAAACATCAGTATGTAGCATACACTATTTGAGCCGCAAAATCAATGGGGCGCTTATTGCGTTTCATTTCATGAGCGTACTAGTTCGGGGCAATTTTCTTTCAGTGTTTCGCGGAAAAGCGCTGGTCTCCGATATGCTATGGTCAAAAGGACGCGTGCCGCACCTGTCGGTTGCCGCCTTCCCTGTTCCCAGTTCTGAAGCGTATTGACGCTGACACCCATGAATTTCGCGAATGCGCTCTGGCTTGCTCCAAACTTCTGGCGCAAAGACTGCACATCTTCCTTGGTTTGGATGCGTTGGCCTTCCACAACCGACCATGTGCGCGACGCTCGCTTGGAATTGTGCAGTATTTCGCCAGCTTCCTGCATGCTCGCCAAAAGCTCTCCAAAGTTTTTCTTATTCATGCCTGTATGCCTCCGCAATTTGCCGCATTGCCTTTTTCTGTTCCTCCGTCAGGTTCTCCTTATTGGTTGAAATGGCGGCAATTATAGTTGTTTTTCCTGTCAATTCCACTGGCCTACCGCGAATCGTTCGAACCCTCGGCGAACAATTCCAGCTTCAGGGCGTCGATTATCACCCCCGGCTCCACGGCGTCAAAACGCAGGTAAGTCCAGTAGCTTGGTCGGATGTCGCCCAACTCCTGCCAGGCAAACGTCTCGTTCGAAAGTTTTGATGCGTCCACGCGAAACGCACCTGCCTCCTTCTGAACCCTTGAATCGTAAATGCCAAGCTTCAGTGGGCTTCCATTCGGCTTCGCGCCCGGCGCGAGTTTGGCCCGCACACTTACGCGATAAGCGGCGCGATCTTTCAGCTCGACATTGTAGAACCTGAAATAGCCACGCGCCGTCCCCCAGAAATGCGTGGCCCTTCCGCCAATCGCGTCACTGTCTTCGACAAGCTTGTTTCCGCCCCATTCATTGCGATCCAGCATCCAATCGTCCACAATGCACATGTCATGCGCGGCGGCATCCGGGATTGCCATTCGGGCGAAATTCATCACATAATCCCTGTCACGCTTCTTCAGCAGATAGTCGTATGGCTTTCCGCTGCCGATGGACAGCATCATCTCCGCACGGGCTTTTACCCTCTCGAAATCGGATGCGCGATTCGGATTCGGAGATCCGGAGGCGTTGTATACCGGGTGCCGCGTCACCAGCAGGTAATCCGATGGCGCACTCTGCTCATTCATGAAGCGATACGCCTCCGGATCGTCCATTACGACCTCGCGGGCCTTGGCCATCAGGAACGCGGCCTTTTGCGTAAATTCCGGCGTCAGCGCAGGGTCGTCACCCCGCATCTCTATCTGGAGCGGACGCACCGTCTCGTCCCGAACCAGCGATTCACGATCATTTATGTATTCAAGTATGAAAGGTGCGGCTTTTCCGTAGCATCCCCGCACGAATTTCTCGATCAGCGGCCTCTCCGGCTGATATGGATTCCACATCAGCCTGGGGAGCAGCCAGGCCTTCAGGTCGAGGAAGTCGGCGTACCTGTCGTAGTTGCATTCCTGGTAAAAGCCTACCGCCCCATGCGTAGCATAGAATCTGATGTTCTCGCACATGGTCCTGAAGCATGGGAATGGGAGCAGGTTGCGCACAAAGTTCATCGGGTAGTCCCACACGAACAGGCCGGCCTCGGATATCTCGCCCCAGCGCGAAAAATCCTCGAGGAACCGACGATTCCCCGCGAAGCGGCTCTCGTTTATCGGCTTCGAGAAGTCGCAGTCAACGGAACAGAAAAGCGGCAGCACATTCCGTCGGGGACGGATTGTCTTGGGCGGCTTCTGCGTATAGCGGTACGCCAGCGTCGAGATGATGACCTCTGGCCGTACCTTCTCCACGGCCTCGGCAACGGCATTCACAAGCAATAGGGTCGATGCACCCCCGCATTCCTCCTTCTCGTCGATAGCGCGGCACCGATCGCAATGGCACTGCATCGGCCCGGTGCTTCCGTCGTTCTGGCTGATGCCGAAATAGCGGATGTCTGGACAGGCCCGCACACGCGCCAGCGCATATTCCGTCACGATGCGGACAACGTCAGGGTTGGAACAGCAAAGCTGATACCCGACGCCTGATGTCCATCTCGTGCCATCGGCCCGGACGGCGAAGTACTCGGGATGGTCCTTTGCGTACTTCTTCTGCGGGATGATCATAGGCAACGTGTGCGCCCAGGGCAATTTGCCGTCGTAGCGGTATGGCGACACCCCGTGCCTTTCCTTGAATGGCACATGGAATCCGTTGATGCGCATACGCAAGGCGAAATCAGGATCGAACCGAAACGAATATGATATTTGGTCACGAATCCTGACGACAGGCCGTTCCGTCCTGTCAAGCGAAGAAGGCACGGATAGTCGGCCAGTTTCCGGAATGTGCGTCTTCCATGGCGTAAACCAGCATATCCCGCCATACGTCTCAAGTATCTCATACACGCCATATGTGATGCCGCGGCATGCGGAACCCAAGACAACGAGGTGGGGCGGCACGGCAACTATGCGGAACCCTTCGTCCCCCAAGCCTTTCGTAGCCTCGGCCGCATCTGGCACAAGACCCTGCGTATGGCGTGTAAGGCCAAGGACAATGGCCTTCGGCGGCAACGGCCCCGAATCGTCGAGTATCTTCAACCTTTCGCCCGTAAGCCTTTCCGTCCAGTCGCGGAATTCGCCGGCGGCATATCGTTCGCTTTCCGTGGCATCCGCCCGAACCACAATTGCGGAGCCGCCCTGGACTCCTCGTGTCGATATCTCCAGATCGGCGGCGCTTCCGATCAAACAGAAGCAGACAGCCGCCGCCAACAGGAACCATTCTCTTTTCATGTTCATCCCCCCTACTTGCCTATCGAATCACAACCGTCGTCCCAAGATGCGTTCCGCGAGTGACAAGCGCGCCATCCCCGGCAAAATACGAGCGATACTCTTCGGGACCTTCCGTGCGCGAGTACCTTCCGGGCGGCACCTCTACGGCAGAGCCGCCAAGATACAGCGTCCTGCACCAGATCGTGACGCCTGCGGGGATTTCGATTTTCCCGTCTTCTGAAACGGAAACAACCGCCTTGCGTGAAAATGGCCTCGCCGATGCGGCCTGAAATACGCCCGTGCCTGAAACCGACACGTTCGTGCAGTTGTTCCACGAACTGTTCGCCGTCATCGCGAACGTTCCTTCCGTCACCTCTACCGAGCCTGTGGACGACAGAGCCCGATCCATGGCAAACGTAGCCGCGCCAGCCTTTGATATCCCGGCAAATCCAGCGAAGTCAACAGACGAGTTCGTCACATCCGTCACTTGATTGATGTATAGCGCAGCGGGTGCCGTGGAATCGATCGCAACGCCGGATGCGCCATCGGCAATCCGAAAATCGCCAAAACGCTGGGGGTGTCCGTTTAGCCAGATCGTGCCATTTCGTACGCCGGAACCTATCGAAAGCGGCAGAGTCGGCAGGTCAAACGCAAAATCCACACCGAAGGAAATGGACGACCCCGCCCCGTAGAGCGAAAGGCTGTTCGCTATCGAATTTCCGGTCGCGTTGAACTCGACGCAGATGTACTGGCCGACGTCGAAAGTCCTTTCGCACGTGAAGGGCCTGTTGTTGAATATCCACCGGCAAAGCCCCCAGTCGTCGCCTGTCGGCGTGAAGTAATTCGCGGCTGACATCCCTCCATCGCAGATTACGACAGCGCGGTTCTGGAGTCGTGGACGGAACGGCATGCCGGTCTGAGGCAAGGTGAAAGACCGCGTAAAACGGTTGGTAGACCTATCGTGCGCAAGAAGATAATCCGAATTGTTCCATGCGTAATATATGACAGGGCGCTCGATAACAGTCCCGTACAGACGGGTGTAGACTCCACTGCCCTTCTTGACTTCATCAATAACAACCGGCACATCGCTTGCGCCGCCGAACGCATTTGTAGGGGACGACACCTCCAACGTTCCACCAGCATGGACAAAAGAACCAGCAAACTCAGGGCTGTTTGCAGCCAGCGTCACCGTTCCGTCCCCTCGGTTCGTCACGGCATACGGAAACGCCGAAGACAGCGGAGCCTCAACACGCAACGTCGAGCCCTCCGCCACGCACCACACCTGATCGGCACGGATGTCCAGCGGAACCGACACTACCGCTTGTCGTGCGCCACCGGCAGACGATTCAACGGCGATCCCAGACTTGTAGAGTCCAACAGGGTTCTCACCAGAAAGCGTAAACGTCTCGCTTTCGCCACCAAAGACCAACCCCTTGAACAATGCCGGCACGTCAACGACCGCAAACGAGCCTGCCTTGGCGAACGTCGGACAGAATCCGCCAGACGTCAGATCGTGATGCCGATTATCGTCCCAATTCGCCGCCGTGGCGATGCTGGTATCAGTTCCGCCTCCAGCAGTCCACGTCGCCGGATCGTCCGCCGCCTCAGTCTCCATCACGGCGATCCGGCCTCCGCCAACGATCTGGCTTATATTGCCAGACTGGTCCCCGCTTGGAATCTGCCGCCGCACACCTCCTTCCGTCACGTATATGGCGGCAAACGAGCAATCGCAGTCCGACGGGAGTATAAGCTTTGCCGTTTCGGACAGTTCCAGCGTAAGGCGATCCGTGCCAAACGGCGTTGCGGCAGAATCTGCCACATTGAATGTGCCGCCTTCGCCTATCTCCAGTTCGCCTAACGATTCCAATGCATTGGCTTCCGTTGTCGCCAAATCAAATGTCGCCCCTTCTGCCACACGTATCACCGACAGCTTCTTGAACGTAGATGAACCGCTTATGCGAAGCGTACCGTTCGAGACCGTAAGCGCCCCTGTCGTCTGATGGGCCTGATCCTTCAGTTCCTGGGTAAAATCCCCGGATGGACCCCACACGAGAGAAACGGCATCGTTCAGGATGCAACACGCCGAATAGTCTTCGGTTGCGCCACACAGGAACAGCGTTGCGCCGCCGCCTGTGCTGGTAACGTACCTGCCGGCCGTGGCAGTTCCGGTTCCGGTGTCCAGAGCCAATGCGGCCTGGTCATTCCCGCAGAGGTCAACATACCCGCATCCGCCAAGATACTCCTTCCACAGCAATGGCACACTCGGCATCAACGCGAACGGGGCGCCACATTTGACGTTGGACGAGAAGCCGAGCCATATCTCGCCATAGTCGTTGCCGGAAGCGTCAAGATGAATGTATCCGCCGCGATACGTAAACTTGGATCCGTTTCGGATGAGGTTCACGATGACCGGATTCCTGAAATGAATCTCGGCATTGGAATATGGATGCTGATATAGAGTATAGCCGGGGAGATTGACATTGCCATTAAAGTTCACGACAACGATTCCGACCGTGTAAGGACGGAACCAGCCATTGGCGGCGGATGCCACGATGTCGCCGTTGACGTTGTATGTGCCCGCCTTGCTGAACCACATCTCCTGCGAACCGCTGCCGCATATCATGAAATCGTAGTTCCAGTCGCCCGGCACTTCAAGCCAAAGCTTTCCGTCGCCACCGCTGTTCCACACGCAGGTGTCGGCTACGCCGAATGCGGATGTCGAACCTGCGGACACCGAGCAATACGAATACCGCGTACCGCCGCGATACGCATTCGCCTCCATCAGCTTGACGATGTTACCCGAACTTGAATTGCCGGAGAACCAGACTGCGCCCTCACCTGAAATCGTCCGCATGAACTTCAGCGTCTTTGCCGCGCCACTGAGCGCAATCACGTTAGTGGCTCCACCGTCAAGAACCATCGGCGCATCGACGGAGACATCCGCACCCGCCGAATTCCGCATAACGATGCCGCCGTTGCCGACCAGAGTCAACGCCTCCTTGGACACAAGCGAAAGCCCACATTTGAACTCTATGGACTCCAGCGTCATCGCCCCCATGTCATTGACAATCTCGGCCACCTCGGATGGCTCCAGGACAAGCGCATCACCGTTGGCGGGAATGGATTGCGAAGCCCAATTGGCCCCGTCACTCCATTTTCCAGACCCTCCAACCCATGTGCAGGTTTTTGCATTCAGGGATAGGACTGGCCCCAATAACAACGCAAGAAACAACCAGACATCACGCAACGGAAACATCGTTAGCAAACTTTTACGCATAGGCGGCATCCTTATTTGGTCTTTTGTGGATGCAAAATATCATTACACGTAAGTCATGTCAATACTTTTCTGCACATATTTGCAATAAAATCCATACCCCCCCCCCATTTTGGGCGTTATGAGAAACGAGGTAATTGCAAATCCCGGCCGCGACAAGCGCGACCCTCCCGTATATTCGTGAAAGCGCAAAGATTTGCTGTTTTCAGGAGGGTCGCGCACCCCTTGATAGGGCATCCCTTCGCGGACAACCTTCGGCCGGGGGATACTGTCGCGACTGCTGTCGCTAAATCATAAAAACGGGGGGGGGGGGGGGCGTTTATTGCAATTAACGTGAAATTTCGCTTGGCTCCGGAAATCAGGTTGTGATATAATACGAACCAGAAAAAAACAGCGAAGGAAAGGAGTCCGTCCCGCATATGGGATGGTAGCGCAAATGAATGCAAAACTGATAGTCAAAGCGTTTTTCGTGTCGGCGTTCGCCTTGACGGGTGTGCGGCTGTCGGCCGAGACGCGGGTTGTCGATAAACTCAACGGACCGTATTTTTCGGTTCAGGAAGCCGTGGATGCGGCATCCGAAGGCGATACCGTCTTCATCAGGAACGGTGTCCATGATGTGGGCGGCGCATTGGACGGCTTCTCGACGCCGATGTCGAACCGCGTCTACGTCGCGAAGTCCCTCACGCTCGTCGGCGAGTCGAAGGAGGACGCGATCATCAAGGGGGCCTACGCGACGGAAGAGGTTGACGACAAGGGCCTCGGCTGCGGTGCGAACGCCGTGCGCTGTCTCGGCATCAATGCGGACAACGTCGTCGTCTCGAACCTTACGCTCACGGGCGGCGCGACGCACAGCACGTCCGCCGGAAACGACAAGGAGGAGAACAACGGCGGCGGTGTCTACGTGGCGAACGGCAAGAGGGGCATTGTTGTCGTCGATTGCATCGTCTCCAACAACGTCGCCCGTCGTGCGGGTGCGCTGCGCTACGCCAACGACGGTGCGGCCAATCACGGCAACTGCCTTCTCGTGCGCACATGGATCCACGCCAACAAGGCGCTAGACCGCGATCCCGCCGTGCGCGGATGTCTCGCGGCGTTCTGCCTCTTCACGGGGCATTACAGCAGCTCCAGCCTCTCCTATGCGGTGACGTTCGTGAACTGCACGTTCGCGGACGGCTTCGGGCGCAACCACAGCGGCAGCGCGGACGTGGCGGGCTACAACTGCCTCTTCGCCGACACGTGGTTCAAGGACGAGAACGCGGTGGATCAGGCCCCGGCCGCCGCGCAGTGGCACAACTGCGCGTTCAACAAGCAGGACGCCACCACGACCTCGACGACGAACGCGGCCTGCGTCTTCAACCCCGGCTATGACCTCTTCATGGCGCCGCCGCTCGCCGACTACCGCCTCCATGACGGCGCGATGACAGTCATCGGCAAGGGCGACGCTTCGTTCCTCGATCAGATTCCCGAAGCATATCGGAACATCGACTTCTATGGCCATGCGGTCGATGCCGCGTCCGTGAGTCTCGGCTGTGCGCAGGAAGTCGTCGCACCGACCGGCGGCACGATCACGTTTGCCGGGCAGAGCGGGATGTCGGACGCGAAACAGCCGCTCGGCAGCTATGGCGTGAAGACGGATTGCGGTCTCTATTCCTTCAACGGACGGCCCCTTGGAAACTCGAAAGACCTGGGCTACGTCCGCACGATGGAGGGCCGCACGGTCGTTACGGTCACGCACGACCCGACGGAGGCGACCCTTCCTCCTCGGCAAAAGGGGCTTCACTCGTTTGCCGCGTCGGGCGCGGACACGATGCGGCGCTTCGCGCAGATGGACGGCTCGTTTGCCCTGATGGCGCCGCCCGCCGGAAAGACGCTTACGCTTACGCCCACGTTCAACGATGCCGTCCTTACGGTCGATCGCGCCTCCACGTCCGAAAATCCGGATGGGACGGAAGACGCGCCCTATGCGAGCATTCAGGCGGCGATTGACAAAGTTGCTTCGGGAAAGTTCGCGACGATTCGCGTCAAGGCGGGCGTCTACGACAACGATGCGGGACGCTTGGCCAACAACCTCACGAACCGAATCTTCTCGAATGGCCGCAAGGTGAGGCTCGTCTCGGTGGACGGACGCGGCAAGGCCGTTCTGCTTGGTGCTCCCGATCCGAGCGTCGCACTCGATGCTTGGCCGTTTGGCTGCGGGGCGGGCGCGATGCGGTGCGCGGTCCTGCAGGACGGATGCGCTATTCAGGGCTTTGCCTTGACGCGCGGCTACTCGAACACGAACGCCGACAACACGGGCCGTCGCGGCGGCGCACTCTGGCTGAACCAGGGCGCGGCGGCGCTCGACTGCGTCATCACGAACAACGTAGGCTGGCAGGGCGTCGCGATCAACGGAGCGGAATCCGGCCTGGCGCCGTCGGCGTTTGCCCTGCGGTGCTACATCGCCGACAATGCGTCCATCTCGACAAACAAGACAGGCGCACTGGATCGGGTTGGGGGCATCGTTCGTTCGACGACCGTTGGCTCGTCGATCTTCTACAACAACCACGGTGCGAATTTCGGAGCATACGAGCGGCAGTACACATTTCAGACGACACTCGTTTCGGATGCGGCAGGTTCAGACAGCGGCAACCTGCTCAATGGCGCGTGGTGCGTGAACGCCGTCATCCTCGCGCAGACGGGCAAACTCAACAGGCCGATCCTGTTCGGCGGCGTCTACCAGATGCCCCCCAACACAAATGGCGACATTCAGAAAGCGGCCTCGTCCTCGTTCGTGAACGCCGATCCCCTTCTGGCCGATCCGGCGTACGGCGACTTCCGCCTGGGCGCTACCTCGCCCGCGCGCACGTGCGGCGTGACGGCGCACGATGACTTTACGGATTCGACCAAGGCGGCGTACTACATGTTCGGCGCGACGGACTTCTTCGGCAACGTCTTCCGCCTGTTCGACGGCAAGCCCGTCTGCGGCGCGGTCGACCTCTATGCGCCGACGGTCGTCCTGAACGGCGAGACGACGGTGCTGGGCGCGTCGTCGCCAGAACGCACGTTCACCTATACGAGCGCAGGCGACGATCCGCATCCGTGGCTCGGTCTTGAGGTGACGGAGAACGGCATCGTCACGACGAACGAGACGAAGAGCTTCACCTACACGGTGCCGGACTCGTTGGACAACCCGTATGCCCTGACGATTCGCGACCTCTACGACTCGAACTGGTACGTGAGCGATGCGGATGGCGACGACGCGAATGCGGGGTCGTCCGCCGCGCCGAAGAAGACGCTCAAGGGTGCGCTTCAGTACGCGGTCGCGGGCGACACGGTACACGTCGCGGCGGGTACGTATGCGACCGAGACGATGACGCAGACGAAGCACTTCGGCAATTTCGGCAGCGCGGCGTACACGCACAAGGCGCGCGCCGTCGTGCCGGCGGGCGTATCCGTCCTCGGCGCGGGCGCGGACAAGACATTTATCGTCGGCGAGGCCGATCCGAATGCGGCTGCCTCGAACAAGGGCTGCGGACCGGCGGCCGTCCGCTGCGTCGCGCTCGCGAAGGGTGCGCGGATTTCAGGCTTCACGCTGACGGGCGGGCGCACGGACGTCGGAACGGATACGGCCAACAACGACGACGACTTCCACGGCGGCGGCGTGCTGGCCGAGTACAGCACGACGGAGAGCGAACTGGCGCTCGTCACGGACTGCATCATCTCGAACTGCGTCGCGCGGCGCGGCGGAGGCGGCTTCTACGGCGTCTACAACCGCGTCCGCTTCCTGGACAACAGCATCATCCAGAGCGGCAACGGTCCGGCCGCGCGCGGCGATGGCGGCGTGTCGTGCCGCCTCGTCAACTGCCTCATTGACCGCAATCAGGGTTGGGCGACGGTCTATGACGTGGCGGCGCTCAACTGCACGTTCGGTGCGGACAACGCGCAGGACGACAGTACGCAGGGTAGCGTGAAAGACGGCATGAGCATCATCGTCAACGCGAAGGAGATTCGCAATTGCCTTATTCTCGGCACGAAGACGGCGGGCGGGAAGAGCCTGTCGTTCATCAACTGCGTCTTCACTCCGCAGACGGAGGCGAACCTGAAAAAGGCGTCCGACACGCAGCCCACTGTGGACGCAAGCTGCGTCGCGACGGATGATCTGTCGGTGGACGCGAACCTGTCGCCGGTCATAGGCGCGAACGCGGCGGTCGATGCGGTCGATGCGGCTGGCTATGACGCGGAGAAATGGGGCAGTCTCGACGTTTACGGGAATCCGCGCGTGATGAACGGCAATCGGCTGGACGTCGGCGCGGTCGAGGCCGACTGGCGGCCGACCTACTCGAAGAAGATCGGCAAGCGGTTCTCCGTCACGGCGGTCGATCCGGCGGTGGAGCTGGTCGATGACGGCGTGAAGATCCCGGCTGGTGCGTCGCTTGCGGCGACGGTCGGGCGCGCGGGACGCGCGAACGGCGCGTATGTCCTGAAGGCGACGGTCGCGGAAGGCGCGACGTGCGCGGTCACGCGGGACGGCGATGCGGCGGCGACGCTGACGGCTGGCGCGAACGCGGTGCGGTATGCGACGGGCGAGACGGGGCTTTCGGACTTCGTCTTCACGGCGGACGCGCTTGGCCCGACGGTGCTGTCGTCGATCGAAGCCGAAATGGGCACATTGGTGATCCTGCGGTAGGTGCAGGGAGGGAACATGCTGCGCGTAAGGATTCTTGTTTCCGTTGTCCTGTTGGTGGCGGGTACGGTGTGGGGGACTGTGCCGGAGAGGAAGGAGACCGAACGCGCCGACGTTGTGCGGACTGTACCGTTTGATTGCGCGTTCACGGTCGCGGGCGCGACGAACGCGGCGGTTGGCGCGTTCGCCGTGCCGCCGGAGTCGGATCTGCGTCCGTGGCGCGTGCGCTACTCGTTCCGCTACCGCACGGCGGGCTTTGCGGGCGAGGGGCTGCGGCTCGTCACACAGGCCGTGTTCGACGGCGGTGCGCGGACGGACAACTTGACGCCTGTCGTCCGCAACCTGAACTGGGATGCGGGGACGACCTACCGCTGCGGGGCGTCCAAAGACTGGAAGAAGGTCGATCTCGACGTCGACTTCAAGAACGCGCTGCCGCCGGAGGTGCGCGTCGTCTGTGAGGGGCAGGTCGCGACGGGACGCGTCGAGTTTGCCGACTTGGCGGTCGCGCTCGTCCTGAAGCCGCGCCATCGGCTTACGGGCGGTGAATTTCCGCTTGAAGGCGGGAATGTGCTGAAGCACGTCTTCTTCGCCGAGACGGGCACCGTCCACATCGCGCTCGCCGATCCGGCGCACGTCGTCCGCGCGGCTGTCCGCATCCGCGACGCCGAGGGGCGTCCCGTCGGCACGACGCGCGCGCTCGCCGCCGTCGATGCGGTGACGCTCACGGGGCGCGGATACTACACGTTGGAAGTCGCCGCGTCGTATGCGGACGGCACGAAGGTGACGACGACGGGTTCGGTCGCCGTGCTGGGGTCGGCACTCTCCGCCGCGCAGACGTCGGGTTCGCGCTTCGGCGCGATGATCGTCAACGGCGGCGCGGGGGCGTTCACGCGCGCGCTCGGCAGCCGCTGGGACTGGCGGTTCTTCTTCCGCGGCCAGGACAACGCCGCGCGCGTCGGTCCGCAGTTCGGCGACGGGGCGATCTACGCGGGCCACCAGTCGCCGATCTACCCGGAGGCGATGGACCCGGCGCACGTCGGGAAAGGCGGCATGTGGCCGGCGAAGGACTGGGAGGTCCAGCGCGCATTGACGCGGGCGTTCCTGGAGAAGAACCCCTGCTTCGCGGGCCGCCGCCTCTGCCTCGTCAACGAGCCGGACTTCAAGTGGCGCGGCACGATAGCCGAGATGGTGCGCGCCCACCGCGTCTTCGCCGAGGAAGTCCACCGCCTCTACCCGACGTGCGAAGTGCAGGGTCCCGCGTGCAGCCGCGTGAAGCCGGAGTACCTGCGCGCGCTGGGGAAGGAGGGATTCTTCGACAGCATCGACGCCGTCAACATCCACGCCTACGTGGACGGCACGAAGCCGGAGGGCGCGTTCCACACAAAGCTGCGCGAGGGGATGGACGTCGTCCGCCGCGAGTTCGCGTGCGCGAAGCCCGTCTACGTCACCGAGTTCGGCTGGACGACGGAGAACGGCACGTGGCAGGAGCCGGTGAGCGAGCTCACCCAGGCGCGCTACCTGACGCGCTCGTGCACGTTCATCGCCGCCGAGGACATCCGCGCGGCGGTCTGGTTCTGCGACTTCTACGTCGCGCGCAACTACGGCGAGGGCGGGTTCTCTATGCTGCGGCTCGGCAACGACTGCATCTCGCCGAAGCCGGCGGTCGCCGCGTTCGCGACGCTCGTGCGCAACCTGTCGGACGTGCAGGGTCGGATGCGCGCGCAGATGATCGGTCCGGATACGTGGCTCGCGACGGGACGCCGCGCGGACGGCTCGGCCGTCACCCTCGTCTGGACGCGCACTGGCGAACGGGAGATTTCTCTGCCGGTGCACACCGTGCGGGCGGAGAGCTTCCTGGGCACACCCGTTGCGCTCGGCAACACGACGCTGCGCGTCTCCGAATCGCCGACATACCTCTTCGGCAATGAGACGTACGAAAGTCCTGAATGGGTCGCACCGCCGGTGGACGCGGCGAAGCCGGTCGTCGTCGCACCGGACGAATATCCGCTCGGCCTTACGGGCACGGGCTGGAAGTGCCGCGACAACCTGCAGACCCCGATTCTGCCCGACCGCTGCTGGGCGGGCGACGCGGCGGCGCGTCTGCCCAAAGTGCGCGTCGCCTATTCGTCCGAAGGGCTGATCTTCAACGTGGACGTCTACGACACGAAGCACGAGCAGCCGTATGCGCAGGAGCGGCTTATGGAGGGCGATGCCGTCACGGTCGCCGTCGATGTCGACCGGGGGCTGGACTGGCAGCCGAACGCGCACATCACGAGCTTCAAGGGGCACCGCGCGTTCGAGTACACGGTCGCGTTGCGGGACGACGGCAAGCGGGAGGCCTGGCGGCGCAACGCCTGGGACTTCGACATCCGTCCGAACGCGCCGGTCGTCGTCTTCAACGGCGTCACGCGCATCCGCAGCGACCTGACGCGCTACATGATCTGGCTCACGTGGCCGCGCCTCGGGATGGAAGGTCCGCCGCCGCCCGGCACGAAGTTCGGCATCGCCGTCTCGGTGAGCGACCTGACGGACGGGAAGCGGAAGACGTACGACCTCTTCGGCGGCATCACCGGCGCGCCCGACCCGACGAAGTACGGCACATTCGTCTGCGAAGGCAAGTAATGGGCGGAAGCGTTCCTCCCGCGACTCTCCACTTGCCCCGCTAAGCGGCTCTGTGTTCAAACAAAAGGCAGGAAAGAATACATCAAATGAAAATGCGAATCATGGGCGGAGTAATCTTCACGGCGAGCGCTGCGCTGGCGGCGCCGCTGACGACGCCGTGGGGCGAGAAGGTGACGAGCAAAAACGCCTGGCGGGAGTATCCGCGCCCCCAGCTCGTGCGCAGCGGCTGGACGAACCTGAACGGCGACTGGGACTACGCCGTGACGAGCGTCACGAACACGCCGGGACGTCCCGAAAAGTGGAACGGCAGGATCCGCGTGCCGTTCGCGATCGAGTCCGCGCTCTCCGGCGTGGAACGTCTGCTGAAGCCCGACGAGTTCCTCTGGTACACGCGCATGATCGACTGCGCGAAGCGCCCCAACGAACGCATCCTCCTGCACTTCGGCGCGGTCGATTTCCGTGTGCAGGTCTTCGTCGGCCACCGCGAGGTGACGGACGTGCCGCACGAAGGCGGGCAGGCCCCCTTCTCGCTCGACATCACGGATTGCGTGTCGGACGGCACGAACGAGCTCACGGTCTGCGTGTGGGACCCTACGGAGGACTTCGTCAATTCGCGCGGCAAGCAGAGCTTCACGCCGAAGGGCTGCTTCTACACGCGCGTCTCCGGCATCTGGCAGACGGTGTGGCTGGAGAACGTGCCGGAGACCTACCTCGCGGGCTACACGGTCGCGACGGACATCGACAAGGGGACGGTGACGCTCGCGTTCGACGTCCGCAGTCCGAAGTTCGCGAAGCCGGAGGTGACGGTCGAGGTCGCGGGCGTGAAGGGGACGACCGTGAACGGCGCGGTGACGCTCGCGCTGCCCGCGCCCGTCCGTCTCTGGAGTCCGGACGCGCCGAACCTCTACGACTTCACGGCGGCGTGCGGCACGGACGCGGTGAAGGGCTACTTCGGGATGCGCAAGATCACGACGCGCCGCGATGCGAAGGGCGTGCTGCGCTTCTTCCTTAACAACGAACCGGTCTTCCTGTTGGGCACGCTTGACCAGGGCTGGTGGCCGGACGGCCTCCTCACGCCGCCGAGCGAGGAGGCGATGGCGTTCGACATCCAGACGCTGAAGGCGCTCGGCTTCAACATGATGCGCAAGCACATCAAGGTCGAGCCGGCGCGCTACTACTACCTCTGCGACAAGATGGGTCTGATGGTCGTGCAGGATTTGCCGAGCGCGAATGGCGACGAGCGGTCGCCGTTCAAGGCGAAGACGGTGTCCGGCTACGGGCTTCAGCGGCGTGAGCTGAAGGAGATGATGGACGCCCTGCAGACGTTCCCCTCGATCGTGATGTGGGTGCCCTACAATGAGGGCTGGAGCCAGCCGGGGGCGTTCCTCACGCACGCGACGCTCGACTGGACGAAGCGCGACGACCCGACGCGGCTCGTGAACGGGCCGAGCGG
>CAKULV010000047.1 GCA_934667425.1 uncultured Kiritimatiellota bacterium
GTCACCGTGTTCGTGCCCGCGAGGAGGTAGGGCGTCGCCTCCGCGACGAAGCCGAGGTAGCCGTAGTCGCCGTGCCCGCATGGCTGTCCGTTCACGAAGACCGTCGCGCGCGCCATCACGCCGTCGAACTCGAGGAAGACGCGGCCCTTCGGCTTCTCCGCGAGGACGAGCGACTTGCGGTACGTGCCCCGGCCCTTCCACGGCAGGCTCCCGACGTTGCCGCCGTGCTTCACGTCAAACGGCCCGGCGATCGCCCAGTCGTGCGGCACGGCGACGCGCGCGAACGCCTCGCCGTCGCGGGCGAACTCCCAGCCCGCGTTGAAGTTCTCGACCGTCCGCGCCGACGCGGATGCCGCAACGGCCAGGGCTGCCGACAGCGCCATCAGTTTTCCTCTCGTCATGTTTCTTGTCCTTTGCGTGATATGCTTGACAATCTCTTTTTTGAGAGGACATTGTATCACATTGCCGAATCCTGTGGAGTGCGGCCTGCGCGGACGCTGGCGCGGGTGTAGTCGAACGGCTGGAAGCCGAGCGCGAACGCGGGCGAGTCCGGCTTCGCCTCGCGAAGTACTGCTGGGTGCGAAAGCCTGCCTGATTGGCTACGTCGGACAGCGGTATGTCAATTTCCCCCGTGAATCGCAGAATTACAAAATCAGGTCAGACCTGATTTTGTAATTCTGGGTGTCTCTGGAAATGGTATAATTGGCGGCAAGGAGGCAATATGGATTTTCTTGATGTCGGTTGGCTGTGGCTGTATGTCGGTGCGGGCCTGATGCTCGCCGAGATTCTTACGCCGGGTTTCGTGATGTTCTTCTTCGGGCTGTCTGCGGCGACGGTCGGCGCCTTCGTGCTGCTTCTGCCGGATCCGTTCAACCCTTCCTTCAAGTGGCAGCTCGCGTTCTTCTCCCTCTTTTCGCTTATATACCTCGTGACGCTGCGCCGCTACGTGAAAAAGGTTTTTCTCGGCGACAACGGGAAGGGCCGCACGCTCGCAGACGAGTTCGCCGGCCGGATCGGCGAGGTGTCCGTGGCGATCGAGCCGGGATTGACCGGGCGTGTCGTCATCGGCGATGCGGAATGGAGTGCGGAGTCCGGCGAGCCGATCCCTGCCGGAACGAAAGTAAGGGTCGTCACCCGCAAGAACCTCACGCTCACGGTGAAGCGTGTGTGATGCGCACCATCATCGAGAACGGCATTGTCGCGGATGGCACGGGGCGGCAGTGCTTTCGCGGATTTGTCGTCCTTTCAGGCGACAGGATCTCCGATGTGGCCCGGGGCGCATTCCCCGACGGCGCACGTTCGGGCTTTGACATGGTGGTGGATGCCGAAGGTTGCGTAGTCACGCCCGGATTCATAGATGCGCACAGCCACAGCGACGCATATCTCGTGGTCGAGCCAGACGCGCCGAGCAAGCTCAGTCAGGGCATAACCACCGAGATAAACGGCCAGTGCGGCGGAAGCATAGCCCCCCGCTATGGCGAGGCAAGGCTTTCGGGCGACTGGGCGAGCATCCTCGGCGAACGCCTCGCCTGGCGCTCGCTCGCCGAGTACCGCGCCGTGCTGGCCTCTGCCCGCCCGTCCATAAACACCGTGCAGTTCATCGGCCACAACACGCTCCGCTCGTCGGTTGTCGGATATTGCGGACGCGCCGCGACTGCGGATGAGCTGGAACGGATGAAGCGTCTTCTCGCGCAGTCGCTTGACGAGGGCGGATGGGGCCTTACGACAGGCCTGGTCTACCAGCCCGGAAAATACTCCACGCCGGACGAGGTCGTCTCGCTCGCGAATGTGGCCGCCGCGAAAGGCGGCATGTACGCGACGCATATGCGCAGCGAGGGCGACGGGATCATCGAGGCGATCGACGAGGTGCTGGATCTTGTGAGGGCGACCGGCATCCGCGCCGAGATATCGCACCTGAAGACGAGCGGCAGGCGGAACTGGCACAAGATCGATGCCGTGCTCGAGAAGATGCAGGACGCCATCGACGACGGACTGATTCTCGGGAGCGACAGGTATCCGTTCTGCGCCGCCGGCACAGACCTCGACATCGTTTTCCCGGACTGGGCAGGGGAGGGTGCCGCCGCTGCGGAGGTGGTGCGTCTGAATGATCCGTCGGCGAGGGCAAGGATCGTCGCGGAAATCGACGCGTCAGGCAGGGATTGGTCTACCGTGATGATCGGCGGCGTGTGGCACGAGGACAACAGGGATTATCCGGGCCGCACGGTCGCAGAGATACTGCAGTCCGGCGCAGGGCGCGCAGATTCGCCGGGCGAATTGATCTGCACCATACTTGAGAAGGATCTGTGCCGCACAGGGGCCTTCTTCTTCGGGATGAGCGAGGACAACCTGGGGAAGATATATGCGATGCCGTGGATAGTGCCGGGCAGCGACGCCTCCCTGCGGGCGCCGTGGGGTCCGCTTGGCGCAGACCATCCGCATCCACGAGCGTATGGGACGATGCCGGAGTTCTATCGCCGCGTGTCCAGTTCCAATGCTGAGCCGGATGCGGCGGCCATAGCCCGCATGACATCCGTGCCGGCGAGGCGTTTCGGCATCAGGGGCCGAGGCGTTCTTGAAAGCGGCGCATATGCCGACATCGCGATTTGGCGCGAGGCGGATTTCCGCAACACCGCAACCTACGCGAAAAGCCATTCCTTCTGCACCGGCATGGAGAAGGTGTTCGTCAACGGCGCACTCGCCTATGACCGGGGCCAGTTCACCCATGCGGGAACCGGGATGTTCCTCGAACGCGGTTAGCTTTCGCCGTGCAGGCGGCCGTGCGCCACTCCGTACCCGAAAAGCGCGAAGTCGCCGCGCAGGGGGTCGTCTGGGAACACTTCCGCAAGCGAGGCGGAGAGCCGTCGTGCAGCGCACATGGACGCGCACGAGCTTGTGAGAAGCCCAAGCCTGCGCGATTGCCGGACCACGTGGGTGTCGAGCGGGACGATCAGCGTCTTGCGGTCAATGAAATCCGACCACAGCCCAAGGTCTACCGGAGATCCGCTGCGCACCATCCACCTCAGGAACATGCACACGCGCTTGCATGCGGAATGCATATCCTTGGGGACGACCGCGCCGCCCCCGTTTGCCGAGAAGTATCTGCATATCGCCGCCACCGCGCCATGGCCGGATCCGTCGCCATTCGACTTCACATAATCGCCGAGCGATCCGTGTTCGTCCATAAGGCGGCGGTACGCGCAAAGGAACGAGTTCATCGTTGAGCTGGTGAAGAAGCGATAGAAGCATTTTTGCGAATCGGACGGAAGATCCTTCTCGAATCCGCCGCCTGCCAGCCACCCCGCGATGTCATCGTCGGCCCGTTCGCGCAGCCACTGTATCTTCGGCATAAATTGGGCCCTGCTCCCGAAGCTGAGGCACGAGGCGACAAACGCCATCGCCTCCCTGTTCTGCTCTCCGCAAACCTGATGCATGAACCAGGAAGGGTCTCCGTCAAGGAAATCGGCAGTCTCGTACAAGTCCGCATATTCGGCGAGCCTCATTTTCACATTGATGTCCATTTCGCGAATTATACTACATTGCATTCGCCCCGTCTCGGCTTTGTGGTATAATCGGCGGAAAATTTGGTTAGGGGGACAATGATGAAACGCAGAGACTTCATAGTTGGCGCCGGGGCCGCGTTGGCCGGTTGCGTGGCGGACAAGACCGGCGGGATGGCGGCAGATGGGATTCGCACGGTGCGCCAGGAAGATCCGACAGTGCAGGCCGCAAAGTCCGCACGGCTTTCGGCCTGCCGGGAACTCGGCCCGACGATGTCCGACGTTGAGGAGCGGCGCACGAAAAGAATCCCCGGGAAGCGCGCCGCGTTCTACATTGACGACGTGATCTTCTGCTTCCAGGATCTTGCGAGGGACAGGCCGAAGTCCATCTGGGACCACTTCTATTTCGCGGCATTCAGGGAGGCGCACGAGAAGTATGGGCTTAAGGTCCAGATGAACATTTTCTACCGCGGGGATTTCTTCTACGGCATGGACTCTGCGAAATTCACGCTGAAGGATATGCCCGACATCTGGAAAGGCGAGTTCCAGGCGGCAAAGGATTGGCTCAGGTTCGGTTTCCACTCGTACAGCGAGTTCCCCGACTATCCGTGGATAAACGCGAGCTATTCTGACGTAAAGGAGTGCTGGGAGCTGCTGGAGGGCGAAGTGGAGCGCTTCGCCGGGCCGGGATGCTGGGCGTATGCGGTCACGCCGCACTGGGGGCCGATGTCGAAGGAGGGATGCGTTGCACTCAGGGATTGCGGAGCGAAGGCCATTTGGTGCTCCGCCGGAAAGCGCTACGGGTACGCGGGCGACCGCACGATACTGCCGTACATGCACGGGCAGCGGATAGAGGAGCGCCGCAAGCCCGAGACCGCGATGTTCTGGCGCCCGGGCGGCGGCGAGGACATATCCGTATCCGCCTGCGGCTACAACCATCTTTCCGAGGCGCAGGTGAAGCGCACCGAAGGAACCTACAACTGGCTGCACGACCGCGCCACGGGCTGCAACTTCATGACGTTTGGGTGCGGTGCGCCGTGCCTCAACCTGTATAGGCTCGAGGATATCCCCGCCCGCATGGGCCAGATACTCGGCAATGAGTACATCATCCATGCCACGCACGAGGAGTACTGGTTCCCGCGATATTTCGCCTATCAGCCAGATTCCAAGGACAAGCTCTTTGCGGCGTGCAAAATGATCCATGATGCCGGCATCCCATATTTCTTCATAGAGGACAAGATTGACTGGTGACGGCATTGCGTACTCGGGGCCGTTGACGGTGCGGTCGAGGCCGAAGACTTTTGGGGTGTTGCGTTTAGGGTGCAAATACGATATAATCACGTCCGTTTTTTGGAGAGGGAAGATTCTTAGTTAGGAGAACCACATGGAAAACGTGAATGATGTTTTGGCCGATGCAAACGCCAAAATCGCAAAGAGCTTCGATACGCTCAAGGCGCAGTTCGCAGGGCTGCGCACGGGCAAGGCCTCCCCGTCGCTTGTCGATGGCGTGAAGGTCGATTATTATGGTGCGCCGACCCCCATCAAGAACCTCGCGACGATATCTACGCCCGAGCCTCGCCAGATCAAGATCGCGCCATTCGATCCAAGCGTGCTTGGAGAGATGAACAAGGCGATACTCGCCGCAAATCTCGGCGTCACTCCGCAGACGGATGGCCGTGTGCTTCGCATCTCCATACCGGAGCTCAACGAGGAGCGCAGGAAGGAGATCGTCAAGGTGGCCAAGAAGCAGGCCGAGGATCAGAAGATTGTGATGCGCAACGTGCGCCGTGACGCCAATGATGCCGTCAAAAAGCTTGAAAAGGACAAGAAGATCACGGAGGACGAGCGTGATCAGGGCCTTGAGAAGATTCAGAAGGCCACCGACGACGGCATTGCCAAGATAGATGCTGAGCTGAAGGTAAAGGAAGCCGAAGTGATGGCTGTGTGACGCCAGTGGCATCGCGGGTTCACGGATTCACAAATCCAGTTGGCAAGGAGGATCAAATGAGCGAAGATGTTGAGATGAAGCCGATTGCGCCGGAAGAGGTTGGGGACGTTCCGCCGAAGGTGGATCTGTCCGCCGTGGCATCTGCACCGGCGGCCTCCACGGTGAAGCTCAAACCGATAATCAGAAGGCCCGTAATCCGCAAGCCGGTCATCGGCGGCGCGAAGCCGGTTGTCCTAAAGCCCGCGTCAGGCGTTCCTCCGGCACCGGCGGCGGTTCCAGAGGCCGCCGCAGAGGTGAAGAAGACTGAACCGGCCGCTGCCGTCAAGCCTCTGCAGGACGCGATGCCCGCGCAGGCGATCCTCCACAAGACCGGCATAATAGCGGAAGGCATCCTCACGCCCGCGCAGGCGCAGGCCGCAAAGACCAAGACGTCCCGCATCTCGCTTGAGTCCGCGATAGGCGTCGCCCCCACGATCAAGAGCGGCGTCCCGATGAAAACCATCAAGCTACGCCGCCTTACCGACATTCCGCCGGCCCCTGGCGCGGTGAAGATCGAAGCGGGCAAGCCCGCTTCGGCAGTCTCTCCGTTGTCGTCTGCACCGACGCCTGAGGAAGCGCCTGCGCCGGCTACACCGGCCCCCGCATCGGCCGAGAGCGTAAAGGCTGACGTTGAGTCAGTCGCCGAGCAGCCTTTGGAAAAGCCCGCCACCGTGACGCAGAAGAAGACTCTCAAGCTTCATCGCCCGGGATTCAAGCGTCCTACCGTCAGCGGCCTCAAGCGGCCTGGCGCATCTGCCGTATCGACGGAAGGCAAGCCTGCTTCAGATTCCGAGGTTGCCGATCTCGCTGGCGATGTGCCCGAGCTTTCGCCTGAAATAGCGGACATTAAGCCGATGCCATCTGTCGCTGACTTGCCGGACGATTCGTCCGGCACTGTCGCCGGCGTGCCATCCTGGCTGAACATTTCCACGATTTTGGCCGGGGTCGCGGCGCTGGTCGTGATGAGCCTGTGTACATGGACTCTTTTCCGCGAAGCGACAGGCCCTTCGGCGGGGCCGAACGATCTCGCCACGTTCCACTCTGATACAGATTACCGCCGGTAGTCGCTTATGCGGCGATTCGTGGCAATTGCGCGCACGGCTGCGATAGAGACGATGTCGCAGCCGCTTTCGGCCATTCTGTTCGCGGTCGCGGCATTGGCCATCCATGTGCTGCCGGCGTTCCAGTATCACAGGTTTGGTGCGCCGGGAAGGCTGGCAAGAGAAACGGGGCTTTCAGGCCTTTTCATCTTTGGGCTTCTATTTGCGGTTCCGGCCATAGTCAGGACGATTGGCCGATCCCTTGAGACGGGAGTTGCCGCCGCTACGCTTGCGCTCGGCGTTTCACGTCCAATGTATTTCATAGCGCATCTTGCCGGGACGCTGTTTGTGTTCGCGATGTTCTTCGTCTCGGTCGTTTCGGCCACGGCGGTTTCGTCGTTTTCGTGCGTCAAGGCATCCACCATCCTGACCGCCAATGGGGGCGTTGTCCGCGTATGGGGCCCGGCATTGGGCGTTGGAGTTTGCGGCTCCATTGCCCCGCTCGCCGTAGCAGCTCTCGTAAATCGCTTTCTGGATGGGCGGTTCTGCCTTTGGACGTGCATGCTCACCGTGGCTTTCCAGATCGTCGGGTTCGCCATCTTCCATGACATCTCTTCCGTAGCGAAGGTGGCACCGGCCCTTTGCGCGATATCGGTTGCCTGCGTTGCGTATGTTGCGATGGCCGGGGCGCTGTCCACCCGTCTCAACGTGAACTGGGTGTCGGCGTGCGTGGCCGCCGCCGTGATCATGGGCTTTGTGTCCCCGGTCGGATTTATCATGCCCAACATGGGGATGTTCTGGCTCGCGGAGGGAGACCGCCTTGCGGCCGCGCCGGTCTGTGCCGGCGCCGCGCTCGCCGCGCTCTGGACTGTCGTTGGATGTCTTTCTCTGGAAAGGAAGGAACTTGGATGACAACGGACGAATCGGTCGTTGTGCTTAAGGGCGTGGAGAAGACGTTCCGGGATTTCTGGATGCGTCCCATAGCCCAGGCTGTGCGCGGGTTAGACCTTGAGGTCAGGCGCGGCGATGTGTTCGGTCTCATTGGCCCGAACGGATCCGGCAAGTCCACGACCATCAAGATGATCCTTGGCCTGATGCGCCCGACAAAGGGCACTGTGCGCCTTTTCGGCCTAGATCCGCGCAACAGGGCCGCCCGGGCGCGAATCGGATATCTCCCGGAGCTTTCGCGCCTCCATCCGTTCCTGACGGCGGAGGAGACGGTGATGTACTATGCCGGACTTTCCGGGATGCGGCGTTCCGAAGCAAGGGAACGGATGTCCAGACTGCTCGGCGAGATGAACCTCGCAAAGGCCGCCGGAAGGGCGGTCGGCGGGTTTTCGAAAGGCATGGCCCGCAGGGTGGCGATCGCTGCGGCGCTTGTGGCGTCTCCGGAACTTCTCGTCCTTGACGAGCCGACATCCGGCCTCGATCCGATAGGCACGCGAGAGATAAAGGATCTGATAGCCCGCCTCGCCGGGGATGGCATGACCGTTCTGCTCACATCGCACCAGCTCTTCGACGTCCAGGACGTCTGCAACCGCGTCGCAGTGATGTCTGAGGGGAGGAAGGTCGGCGGCGGCAATGTCTCTGACATAGTTGCGAACGCCACCGATAAGCGGCACGCCCTCGAAGAGTACTTCGAGGATAGGCTCGGCTTGGGGAAGGATGCCCTATGATGGCCGCCTTCGTCACGACGTGGCGAAGCCTGTGGCGCGGCAGGACGCTTATGGCCATTCTGGCCTTGACGGCCGCCGCGCATTTCCTGCTTCCCGGACTTGTCCGGTCGGACGGGACCATTGCCGGAATGCTTGAGATGCACGTGAGGCTTGTGTGCGGAGCCATTGCAGCCATCGTGTATGTGTCGGCGCTCGCCATTGCGTGCGGATCGTTCTCGAAGGATCGCGAGGACGACCTTCTTCCGCTTCTGCTTGTCCGTCCCGCATCGGCATTTTCCGTGGCGTTGGGCAGGTGGCTTGCCATCATGGGCGTGCTGGCGGCGGTTCTGGCTCTGAATGCCGTCTTGCTGAATGCGACGCTTTCGCGTTCAGCCTACGCCCCCGGAGATTGCTGGGTGCACTATTCCCCCGCGCTGCCGCCTGCGAATGTCACCGCGGCGAAGATGATGGATGGATTCCTCAAGAGCGACAAGACCCCTGAGGCGGTAAAGAAAGCGCCTCGCGCCGCAGTGCTTTCGTTGCTGACCTCCAAGGAGAATGAGAGGTATGAGGTGGTGCGCCCCGGGAAGTCGATATCGCTGCCGTTCAACGTGCCCGGGCACGATGCGATAACCGCACGGGTGCGGTTCTCCACGCTCTACAACATCAAGGAGGCGCTATGCGGACATTTTGCGTATCGGGCTTCGTCCGGAGCGGTGAGCAACAGCACCCAGTCGGTGCTGAACGTGCCGCTCAAGCCAGACCTGCCTCCCCCGCTTACGCTCGCGGAACCGACGCTCGGCAAACTTGACGGCCTTGGCCTTTCCTTCCGGAACGATGGCGCTTCTGACGTGATGTTCCGTCCGCGACGCGACATCGTGCTGATGGTGCGCGGCGATTCGTTTCTCCTGAACAGCGTCCGCGCCTCCGTGGAGGTGCTTTCGCTCGCAGGGCTATTGACGGCCTTCGGCCTTTTTCTGTCGGCGGCGCTGTCCCGTCCCGTGGCGATCTTCACCGCCGCGGTGCTTCTCGCCGCAGCCCTGATGGCGCCGGATGCCGTATCCCAGTTCCCCGACGAATTCAACGCCACCCTTGGCGAACGGCTGGGCCTGGCCATATCGCGCATGGTGTCCAACTTCACGTCGGCGCTTTCGGAGGTGTCGCCAGTCTCCGACCTCGCCTCCGGCAAGGCCATAGCCATTGGCGAACTTGTGCGGTCGGCGGTGCGCAACCTGATCGTATGGCCGGCGCTGTTCTTTGCGCTTTCAGCATTCGTGCTTCGCCGCCGCGCCTCATAGCATAAAGCAATGGCGCTGCTCCGAGCGCCAGGAACCCCGGGCAGACGGCGTCAAGCCGTGCATGGTGATTTGCGGAATCGGTTCGGATGTGATATACTTAAGACAATTTTTTCAAGCCGGTATAGCGTAGTGGTAGCGCAGCGGTTTTGTAAACCGCTGGTCGGGGGTTCGAATCCCTCTGCCGGCTCCAGTGATGACTACTGAAAGGTTATACAGAAATGCGCAAGAAAATTATTGCCGGAAACTGGAAGATGAACGTCAAGCCATCCGAGACTGCCGCTCTCGTAAAGGGTGTCGCGGAGGCGACCAGGGATTTCGCCGGCAAGGTTGACATCGTGTGCTGCACGCCCGCGATCGATGTTCCGGCGGCGGTTGCCGCTGCGGCCGGTACGCAGGTCGAGGTCGGCGCGGAGAATTGCCACTGGAAGGAGTCGGGCGCATACACGGGCGAGATTTCCACTGGCATGCTCCTTGACGCGGGTGCGAAGTATGTCATCATCGGCCACAGCGAGCGCCGCCAGTACTTTGGCGAGACGGATGAGACCGTGAACCTCCGTGCGCGCGCCGCGATCGCCGCCGGTCTTACGGCGATCGTCTGCGTTGGCGAGACGCTTGAGGAGCGCGAGGCGGGCAGGCTCAACGAGGTGATCGAGCGCCAGATGAACGTTGGCCTCAAGGATGTGACGGCTGCTGACTGCGCAAGGCTCGTGATCGCGTATGAGCCTGTGTGGGCCATCGGCACGGGCAAGACGGCTACCCCTGATCAGGCGCAGGAAGTGCACGCCCTCATCCGCGCAACCCTCGCCAAGCTCGTCGGAGCCGAGACCGCCGAGACCGTGCGCATCCAGTATGGTGGCTCGATGAATCCCGGCAACGCCGCCGAGCTGCTTGCGAAGAAGGATATCGATGGCGGCCTCATCGGGGGCGCGGCCCTCAAGGCGGCAGATTTCGCGGGCATCATCGCCGCTGCCGCCAAGGCGTAAGGCATAGGCGGGCAGTAGCTCCGCAATGTGCGAAAGGGCATCCGGCCGACTGGCCTGGATGCCCTTTCCGTCTTTATGGAAGCCTCTCATAATGTCTCAATTAATTTCAGAATGTTTCGCACCGCTCTCATGGGTTTTGTTGTAGAATGTCCCCGTTGTTTTCAAGCAAGAAGGAACATCAAATAATGAAGATCAAGGAAGACAGCTACATGTACGAAATGATTCGTACGGAACTGACTGACGTTGTGGGCGACGAGTTCGTCGATACGAAGTTTGCGGACAAGTTCGGCCATTCGATCGACTATTACTGGATCCCGGAGATGTGGCACGACCGTGGCCGCGTGTGCCCGAAGCCGGACTTCGTGGTCCGCCCGAAGACGTCCGAGGAAGTCGCGCGCATAATGAAGATCGCGAACCAGTACAAGATACCTGTGGTGCCGTGGGGCGGCGGTTCGGGCAGCCAGGGCGGCGCGCTGCCGATCTACAACGGCATCGTCCTTGACATGAAGCGCATGAACAGGATCATCAAGATCGACAAGCAGGCGCTCACGGTGACGGCGCAGACGGGCATCATCACGAAGCACCTTGAATGGGGCTGCAACAAGGAAGGGCTCTCCACGATGCATCTTCCGGCATCCATTGCCTGCTCGACGATCGGCGGATTCCTCGCCCATCGCGGCACGGGCGTGCTGTCCACGAAGTACGGCAAGATCGAGGACATGGTGATGTCGCTCGAGGTCGTGACGCCGACCGGCGAGATCATCCGTACGCTTCCCGTCCCGCGCCATGCGTCGGGTCCCGACATGACGATGCTCTTCCTCGGCAGCGAGGGCACGCTCGGGGTGATCACGGAGGTGACGCTGAAGGTCCATCCGCAGCCGGAGAGCCGCCAGTTCCGCGCCTACATCTTCAAGGACTTCCACACCGCGATGCAGGCGGGGCAGACGCTCATGCGCAGCCGTCTCCAGCCGTGCGCGATGCGCCTCTACGACGAGACGGAGACGAAGACCCACGTGTCGAAGGTGTTCGGCATCGATCTCGACAAGGGCGCGTACCTCGTGTTCGGATTCGATGGGCGCAAGGACATAGTGGATCTCCAGATGAAGCACGCCCGCGAGATCATGGAAGGCGAGTTCAAGGGCAAGGATCTCGGCTCCAAGGGCGGCGAATGGTGGTGGGAGAACAAGTACAAGTTCTTCTACCCCGGCTACATGTTCCACGTGCCGCAGGCCTTCGGGACGCTTGACACGGTTGCGGACTTCTCGCACATCGAGAACGTCTATTGGGCCATGAAGAAGGTCGTCAACACGGAATTTCCCGACGCCCGCTTCATCGGACACTTCTCGCACTGGTACGACTGGGGCTGCATGCTGTACGCCCGCTTCATCTTCCCCGGCGACAAGGTGCCGCCGAATGCCGAGGATGCGGCCGCCCTCTACAACGCCGTGTGGGACAAGGCGATCCGCGCGGCGATCCGCGAGGGAGGCGTGATCAACGAGCACCATGGCGTCGGCCTCAAGCTTGGCCGCTACATGAAGGATCTCTACGGCAAGGCAATGCCCGTGCTTGAGGGCATCAAGCAGAAGCTCGATCCGAACGGCATCATGAACCCCGGAAAGATGGGCCTCGCCGGTTGCTAAACAGAAGGAGATTTTGAAATGAACATTGACAAGTTTGAAGAAGCGATGATGAACTGCCGGTTCTGTTTCATGTGCCGGCATCTTTCGACGATCGGGCAGGTGCGCAGCACCGAAGTAGACACTCCCCGCATTCGTGCGGCGATGCTTTACGGCCTTCGCACGGGAACGAATTCGTTTGACGACAGCGATTTCGTGGATGCGCTCTACCGTCAGGAACTTTCGGCCTGCTGCGTCCACCACTGCGTGAACCACTACGACGAGAATGGCCTCGCCCTCGCGGCGCGCGCTGATGTGGTCGAGGCCGGCAAGGCGCCGGAGAGGGTGCAGAAGCTCGCGAAGAAGTACATGAAGAGCGGGTTCTCGGCGAAGGGCAAGGGCGATCTCGCGTACTTCCTCGACGCGACCACTGCGGCGGACAAGGATGTCGTGGCATCCGTGAAGAAGCTCTTCGCGGCGGCGAAATCGGATCCCGTCGTCATTGAGGGCGGTTCCATCGGCAAGGCGCTCAAGGTTCTGGGCTATCTGCCGGAGGCGAAGTCCGCAGCCGAGAAGTTCGCGGCCTTCCTCGCGGAGAAGGGCATAAAGACGCTCGTTGTGTCCAATCCGGCGGCATTCGACGCCCTTACGAGGGACTATCCCGAATTCGGCGTGAAGCTCCCGTGCAAGGTGCTCTGCATCTCTAACTACCTCGTCCAGGCGAAAGTCGCGTTCAAGAAGGCCGCCGGCGAAGTGTACTACCTTGCGGACGACTTCATGCGCAACTACGACGGATGCGAATGTCCGGAGAAGCTGCTCAAGGCACTCAAGGCCAGGAACGTCCCGTTCGGCACGAACGACGAGGAGTCGTACTGCTGCGGCGAGGGAGCCGTCGTGTTCGACGAGCTCAATCCGGAACTCGTCAAGGATCTCGCCGCGTATGTCGCGGAGCGCGCCGACCATCCGAAGACAGACAGGATAGTCGTCCTCTCGGCCTACACCAAGAAGATTCTCAAGAAGTACGGCAAGCTGAATGTCATTACGATGGAAGAGCTTGCCGCTTCCTGCCTGTGAGGTGAGCCATGCTCGTTAACATGAAGGAGATGCTGACGGCCGCGCGCAAGGCGCGCAAGGCCGTCGGCGCGTTCAACATCACGAACTACGAGACGGCGGCGGCTGTCCTCAAGGCGGCCGAGGCCGAGAACGAGCCTGTGATCATCCAGCTTTACATGCGCCTCTTCGACACGGGGAAGGCGTATGACCTGTGCGGAATGCTCCAGCGCCTTGCATATCGCGGCAAGGTGCCGGTGGCATTGCATCTCGACCACGGCAATTCGGTGAAGCAGGCGACGGATGCGCTCGCGTGGGGATACACGTCGGTCATGTACGACGGCTCGCGCAGCGCATATGACGAAAACGTGAAGTGGACGAAGTTCGTCGCCGAGTACGCGCATGCCCTTGGCGCAACGTGCGAGGGCGAGATCGGGCATGTCGCCCAGGGGGATGAAACGGCGCTTACCGATGTCGAGGAGGCCGTCTCGTTCGCAAAGGCGACGGGCGTGGACGCGCTTGCGGTCTCGATAGGTACGGCCCACGGCTACTACAAGGCGGAGCCGAAGCTCGACATCTCCCGTTGCGCCGCAATCGCGGCGGAGCTTCCGGATACTCCGCTTGTCCTGCACGGGGGCAGCGGCACTCCGCTCGCGGATGTCCGCCGGGCAATCGAGTCCGGCATCGCGAAGGTGAACATCGCGACGGAGTTCCTTGACGGCTACATCAAGTCCACGCTCAAGGTCTTTGGCGACCTGAACGGGGCCTTCGTGCCGCCGGACAAGCTCGCAGACCCGATCATCGACGCATGCGCCGCGCATGTGCAGCGGCTCATCCGGTTCTTTGCCGGACGATAAAGTGGAACCCAAATGGAAGGAGACGCGGGAATGCTGATTCGCGGAGCGCACGTTGTGACGCCTGGACGGGATCTCGGCGTCACTTCCGTTGAAGTCTTTGGCGGGAAAATCGTCCGCATGGGCGACAGCCCCATGCCGTCGCCGTCGGGCGAGACGCTGGAGGCGGACGGTCTTCTCCTTCTGCCCGGTTTCGTGGACATCCATTCGCACGGACGTGGCGGCGCGGATTTCTGCGACGCCACGGATGCTGCATTTGAGAAGATCGGGCGCGGCAAGCTCGCGGACGGCGTGACATCCTTCCTCGCGACTGGGCTTACGCGCCCGGAAGAAGATCTCGCCGAGCTCTGCCGCTGCGCGGCGAGATATATGGCGAAATGCACTGTGCCTACGTGGGGCGCGACGTGCCTTGGCGTGCACCTCGAAGGTCCGTTCTTCAACCAGAAGATGGCGGGTGCGCAGAACCCTGCCTACCTTAGGAAGCCCGATGTCGGCTTCGTTGACCGCCTGAACGCAATCGCTCCTGTCCGCAAGGTCTCGTACGCGCCCGAGCTTGACGGCGCGATCGAGTTCACCTCCGGACTCCGTGCAAGGGGGATCGTCGCGTCCCTAGGACATTCCGAGGCCGACTACGATACATTCGAGCTGGCTCGCGCAGCGGGTGCGACGCATCTCACGCATTTCTGCAACGCGATGATGCCGATCCACCATCTGCGTCCATCGATGGTGACGGGAGGGATGCTGGCGGACGACGTGTATGCCGAGATCATCACGGACGGTGTGCATCTTTCCGACCCGATGATCCGTCTAATCGCCAAGACGAAAGGGCCTGACCGCGTGATGGTGATCACGGACGCGATGTGCGCGGCTGGCGAGCCGGACGGGATCTATTCGCTCGGCGGGCTTCGCGTCAGGGTCGAGAAGGGCCGGGCAACCCTTGCCGATGTGCCGTATGACCCGAAGGCCGTGGTGTCGAACGTAGCGGGGTCGGTTGCCCTTTATCCGCAGTGCGTGAAGCGCTGGGTCCGCGCGTCCGGCCTGCCGCTTGAAGAGTCCGTGAAGGCTCTCGGGTTCAACCAGCTCAGGTCGCTTGGCATTGTCGACCGCGGAGACATCAAGGTCGGGCAGGTTGCCGACCTGGTGCTTCTCGACGCGAACCTCGACCCGGTTAGGACGATTCTCCGGGGCGAGACCGCATGGAGCCGCGACGCGGACGGCTGACGGGAGGCGTTTTTCAGAAGGGAAGGGGTGCAGGAAATGTCCGGAACCAGGGAGAGCGGCTACAAGTGGATCGTGCTGACGTTGCTGTTCGTGGCGTATTTCATCGTCCAGGCGACGCGACAGCTCTACTATGCCTCGATCCCGCCGATTCGTGGCGACCTTGGCCTCGGCGCCACGGCGCTCGGCATGGTGGCGACGACGTTCCTCCTGGTCTATGGGCTCTGTGCGCCATGCGCAAGCGTCGTGGCGGACATCCTGCGCCGCAAGACGGTTGTCGTATGCGGATGCTTCGTGTTCTCCGCCGGCATCCTGGCGGCGGGGTTCGCCCCGTCGCTTTCGGCGCTTGTCGCGTGCTACGGGGTCATCGCCGCGCTCGGACAGAGCATGGTGCCTTCCAGTTCGTCGGCGATCGTGTCGGAGTTCCACGACAAGACGCGCTCGACGGCCCTGTCGATCTACCAGAGCGCACTCTACCTCGGCGTGATCCTCTCGTCCGTATTCGCCGGGCGGATCGGGTCGCTCGGGCCGGGCGCGTGGCGGCGCGGCTTCTGGATGCTTGGCGCGGCCGGAGTCGTATGGAGCATCGTGCTGCTGCTCTTCCTCCACGAGAGGGCGAAGACCCCTTCCGTCGCACCGTCCGGGAAGGGGAAGGCCTCGGCGAAGGGGGCGATCCTTTCTGTCCTTGGCTCGCCGTCCGCCCTTCTGCTGACGCTCGGCTTCGGGTTTTGCCAGTACGGGGACAACGGCTTCCGCGTCTGGATGGCTACGCACATCGGCGACACGTTTCTGCCGGACGCGCGCGCGTCGGCCGCTTTCCACGCCGTATTCTGGTTCTACGTGGGGGCGTTCCTCGGCATCAACGTGGCGGGGCGGTTCACCGACCGGATGATCCGGCGGCGTCCGGCGGCGCGCTTCGAGGTCGCCGCCGCGGGGCTTGCTCTCTCCGCACCGTGCGCGCTCTTCGCCGTCCGCACCGGCTCGCTCGCGTGGGCGTGCGCCGGGCTGCTCTGCTGGGGCTTCGCGCGCGGCATCTACGACTCGAACTTCTTCGCCTCCCTCTACGACGTCGTAGAACCCCGCTTCCGCGCGGCGGCGACCGGCCTTTTCTGCTGCGGGGGGTTTCTCCTCGGCGCCGCCGCGCCGGCGGTGCTCGGAAGGATCGCCGAGACATTCTCCATGATGACGGGCCTCTCCACCCTGGGAGGATTCTACCTGCTGGGCGCGGGGGCCGTACTGCTTGCGCGACACCGGTGGCGCGGCCACGTGGGGGAGTAGAGGAGGACATGTGAAAAGGAGGCTTGCATGATGAGAAATGGGCGTGAAGGCAATGGGTACAAGTGGCTGCTGCTCGGGCTGCTGACGACGACGTACTTCCTGATGCACGCGACGCGGCAGATCTTCAACGCCTCCCTGCCCGACATCAAGGCATCCCTCCCCGGGACGAGCGACGCGGAGTGGGGCTTTACGCGGACGGTCTTCCTGTTCTCGTACGCGATCGTCGTGCCCCTTGCGGGCATCGCGGCGGACATGCTTCGCCGCAAGTGGGTCGTCATCGTCGGCGCGTTCCTCTTCTCGGTCAGCGTCCTGGGGACTGGCTTTGTGGAGGGCTTCATCGGCATGCTCGTCATGTACGGCCTCATGAACGGCATCGGCCAGTGCATGATCCCGGCGTCTGCGAGTTCCCTCATAGCCCAGTACCACCATGAGACGCGCTCGACGGCGCTCTCCATCTACCAGACTGGCCTTTACTTCGGCATCATCCTGTCGAGCGGTCTGGCGGGGTGGTTCAGTTCGCTGGCCTCCGACGGCTGGCGGTACGCCTTCTGGGGCTTTGGCGCGGTGGGCATCGTATGGGCCGTGATCCTCTGCCGCTTCATGCGCGACACGCCGCCGCTTCTCCAGGGCGGCCGCGCGTCCGAGTTCGAACGCGCGAGTTTCAGGGAGGCGTGCCTCGCGATGGTCTCGAAGCCGACGGCGCTCTGCCTCACGTTCGCCTTCGGCATGCTGGTGTTCGGCTCGAACTGCTTCCGCACGTTCATGCCGCTCTTCCTTCGCGCGGGCGCGGAGACTGGCGGATTCGGCCTTGACTCCGCCTCGGCGGCGTTGCACGGCGTGCTCTGGTTCTACCTGGGCTCGTTTATCGGCATAGCCTCGGGCGCTCGCCTCTCCGACCGCCTTGCGCACCGCTTCCCCGCGATACGCATCGACATGGTCATCTACGGTCTCGCGATTTCCGCCCCGGCGATGGCGGCGATGGTCTATATGCCGAATCTTACGCTCTGCTGCGTCGCGATGTTCATCTTCGGCATCGGCGGCGGGATCTTCGACTGCGCCCTGTACGCCGGGCTTTTTGAAGTCATAGCGCCGCGCTACCGCGCCGCCGGCATGGGGGTCTACCTATGCGGCGCGTTTATGATCGGCAGCCCCGCGACCGCCGTGCTCGGATATGTGGGACAGCACTTCTCCTACCAGCACGGGATAGCCCTCTTCGGCGGCACTTACGCGCTTGGCGCGCTTGCGGTCCTTTTCGCGCGGCTTGTGTTCTTCCGGCGCGACCGTGTGGCCACCTGAGCCGGGTCAGGCGTTTCGCCAGATGCGCATCGAGAGGCCAGTCGCCTTCTTGAACAACGCCTTGAGCGTGTTGGGATTGTCCCAGCCGCAGTCAGAAGTGATCTTGTCGATGGTGTCGGCAGACGAACGCAATCGCCGCTTCACCTCCTCCAGGCGAACGCGAATGATGGAGTCATGGACGGTCTCACGCTGCAGTTCCTTGAACCTTAGGTCGAGGAGCGAGCGCGAGACCTTCAGATGACGAGCCACGTCCGGCACGGATATCTTGCGTGTGGCGTTGCGTTCGATGAACGCAATCGCCTTCTGTATCATCTTTCCGGTGTTCGACATCTGCACGGTTGATCCCCTGAGGACAACTTGCCTGACGCCTATGAGAATGACGCCGCCTGTGCGCCGCGAAGCTTTCCTTTGGGACATGGCCCGGTCCAGCAGCTGCGCAGCCATGCGGCCTTCGCGCTTGAAGTCCGGCTGGATGGACGAGATCGTAGGCTCGGCGTTCTCGCAGAGGATCGGATCGTTGTTGACGCCGAGGATGCCGATGTCGGATGGAATCTTGATCCCGGCTTCACGGCTTGCGTCAATAACCTCGTATGCGCGGTCGTCGCAGGCGGCGAGCAGTCCGCAGGGCTTTGGAAGTGACGCTAGCCAACGGCGCAAAGCCGTTTTGCTCTCGGTCTTGTCCTGGAAATGAGTGACGTCGAACATGCGCGTCATGAAGCCCGCCTTCTCCAGCGTGTCGCGGAAGGTTCGTCCTCGCTCGCGGCTCCAGTCGTCGTCCGTCGGATAGCCGACGTAGCCGTAGCTCTTGTAGACGCCCTGCCGGAGGAGCGTGTTCGCCGCCGTCCGGCCCACCTCCTCGGCGTCGCTCTTGACCGTCAGGATGTCCGGGCGCGCCGCGAAGGCGCCGGAGGTGACGTTCATGAGCACGGTCGGCAGCCCGGCGGACGCGATCGCGCCGAATGCGCCCTCGGCGCCGGGTAGGCCGACGATGAAGCCCGTCGCGCCGCGCGCGATCTCCTTGCGGACGGTCTCTGCGGTGAACTCGTGGAGGGTGCGGTATATGGCGAGATCCCAGCGAGGCCCCTGCGAGAGGTACTCGAAGATGCCGTTGAGCTTGTCCTGCCCGGCGATGCCGGCCATGCGCAGGGCGACGACGACGTGCTTGGGCCTGTTGGTCTTCATGCGCGGAAAGTATAGCAAATTACGGTGTGTTTCGAAAGATTGATCCCAGCCGCGCCCAGGCCCAGGTCTCTGGGATGATGAGTTTTCCTTAGACGGCGTATTGAAGGATCGACTTCTTCAGTTTGTCGGAGAAAGCGTAAGACAATACGTCCAATTCATCAATCAAGTACTTAAGTTCCGTCATTCCCATAACTTCGATCCTTCATTGTGATATGCCATTGTTCTCCTTTTTCAAGAACTCCGTAAACTGCTCTTTTGCGGGGAGTTGAAGTTGGTACTCGGACAGGAAAAGCTTCGGATCCGTAAATGGCGCGAGGTATTCCGCCGTCTCGTGGCCAATGCCCGTACACAGGAGAATGCCGATTGGCGGATTGTCCCCACTCGTCATCTTGTTCTTGCGATAATAGGACATGTAGAGGCTCAGTTGCGCAACATCCTTGTAGTTCAGTTTCTTCGGCTTAAGCTCAATCAGGACATGGCATTTGAGGATGCGGTGATAGAAAACGAGGTCGATTCGTTCGTAGACATCATCAATCAAGATGTTCTGCTGTTGATCCTCGAAACAAAAGCCAGCCCCAAGTTCTCGGATGAAGGTCTTGAGATTGTCGAGGATTCCTCTCTCAAGATCCGATTCGTCCCAGTCTCCTTGTGGCTTCAGCCCGAGAAATTCGAGAACCGTGTTTTGCTTGATGAAGTCTTTCGCGTCCAGTTTCTCTGCCCGTCCCTGCGCTAAGGCCGCAAGCTTGTGCGGATTCTTTGCCCAGCCGACACGCTGATAATATTGGCTGTCAATCTGTCGGCGCAAGGCCCGCACGCTCCATGTCCCGCGAATCGCCTCGAATGCGTAGAATGTCCGCATCATCGGCTCGGGAAGATGCAGCAGTTCACAGATGTGCGAGTACGAGAGACGATTGAAGATCGCAGATGGGGATATATCAACATCATCACCGAAATAGACGAGCAACCCCTGTTCGACGGATAAGCTCGACACTGTCGATCCTTTCTCCGGCATGGCATTTGTCGTAATTCCCGTCAATTGGCTCGACACTGTCGATCCTTTTCCAAAGCGACTCTCCAGATAATGGCGAATCTCTCCTACGAGGCTTGGGTAAAGCTTATAGAACAGGCGATATGTTTTCAATGTCGGCGCGGCAAATTTGTCACTTCCCAAACGCACCGCCAACCGCTTCAGCAACTGTTCACCGTACTTTGCGCGGTCTTCGCCATGTTGTTCATACTCAACGATGTAATACCCCGTGAGCCACGCTCGCGCCGTTACGCTACGGTTAATGACCACGAGCGCATCCTGCTGTAACGCCTCGGATGTCGCTTGAATGCGCCCGATCAATTTCTCGAAGTCCGGCATCTTTTCATTCATGGCATTCGTCATTGCTGCTGCGCTTCTTTGATTATTCGGAAACGATGCACATTATACCAAAATGAAGGGTGGGGATTCCTCGCCGAGGCACAGGCGGTGTTCGATAAGGGGCCGTGTTTGGCGAACCACGCCACTCGCCGCAAGCTGGGTTGTGGAATCGAATATGTTTATTTGGTGAAACGAGGATGGCGTTCCCGGCGGCGGTTTGCTACAATGGCCCGCGTGATGACGAAAAATGGACAGACGTCTGTCGGGTTTCTCCTCGCGATGGCGGGGCTGGGCGGGCTTTTGTACGGAATCGACTTTGGCACGATCGCCGCCGCGATGCCGTACATCCGCGCGCTCGGGATGTTCTCGGACGGCGAGCTGAGCGTCGTCGTCGGGGCGGTTCTCTTCGGCGGCATCGTCTCGTCCCTGACGGCGGGGATGCTGGCCGAGCGCTTCGGGCGCAAGCGGATGATCGTCGCGTCCGCCGCGCTGTTCCTCGTCGCGATTCCCGTCGTCTGCCTCTCGGGCGGCTCGTTCGCCGTGATGGTCGTCGGGCGCGTCCTCCAGGGCATGAGCGCGGGCTACATGTCCGTCGTGATGCCCATGTACCTCACCGAGACGCTGCCGCCGGAGATCCGCGGGCGCGGCACGGGCGTCTTCCAGTTCTGCCTCGGGCTCGGGCTCGTCCTCGCGGCGACGGTCGGCTATGCGGTCGCCGCGACGCTCGGCGAGTCGCTGAAGGACTTTGCCTGGAAGGTCAACTTCTGGTGGACGATGGCGCCTGTCGCGGTCCTCTTCTTCGGTGCGCTGCGGCTCAGGGAAAGCCCGGTGTGGCACGCAAATCAAGGGCAGCGATTGCGGACGGGACAAGCCCGTCCCTCCCGAAAAGCGGCGAGATTTGACGGTTCTGCGAAAATGCGGGAGGGACGCGCTTGTCGCGTCCGAGGGCTTGCAATTGCCTCGATCATTCGCCGATTCGACCATTCGATTCTTTCTTCGCGCCGCTACGTCGTGCCGTTCCTCCTGGCCGTGCTCGTCCTGACGTTCAACAAGACGACGGGCATGAGCTCGGTCACGAGCTATTCGGTCGTCATCTTCAACAAGGCGGGCTTCGCGGGCTCGCTCGGCAACGTCGGCGACTTCGCGATCAAGCTGACGAACTTGCTGATGACGGTCGTCGCCGCCGCGCTCGTCGACCGCAAGGGCCGCACGTTCCTCCTCAAGCTCGGCACGGGCGGCATGACGCTCGGGCTTTTCCTGATCGGCCTCGTCTTCCTCGCCATCGAGCGCTTCGGCGTCGCGGCGAACGCCGTCACGGGCGGGCTCTGCCTCGCGGCGTTCTTCCTCATGCAGGTCTTCTACGCGCTGGGGCCCGGCATCTGCGTGTGGCTCGTCCTCTCGGAGCTGATGCCGCAGCGCATCCGCGCCAACGGCATGGCGATCGCGCTCTTCATGAACCAGTTCGTCGCCTGGGGCCTCGCCTCGACGTTCCTGCCGTGGGTCAACCGCTGGGGCTGGTACTCGATGTTCTTCTTCTTCGCCGCGAACGGCGTGCTGTATTTCGTCACGTCCTGCTTCATCCCCGAGACGAAGGGCAAGACCCTGGAGGAGCTGGAGAAGTTGTTCAAATAATTTGCGATTTGTGATTTATGACCTACATTCCTACACTTCTTGCCTATAACTTGCCTTGCTGCGGGAGGGACGCGCTCCCGCGCGTCCGTTCTGGTTTGGTCGCGCAGGAGCGCGACCCTCCCATGTCTGCATTCGGTCGCAACAAGTGCGACCCTCCCATGTCTGCGTTCGGTCGCAGCAAGTGCGACCCTCCCATGTCTGCGTTCGGTCGCAACAAGTGCGACCCTCCCATGTCTGCATTTGGTCGCGCAGGAGCGCGACCCTCCCGCGTACACACTACCAACTACCACCTAAAACCTATCACCAAACACCTAAAACCTAAAACCCCATGATCACCGAAACATCCATCAGCTACTACGGACTCAACTACGTCGAGCACGCCGAGGCCGACTTCAAGGAGATGAAGGCGCACGGCGTCACTCAGGTCATCCTCGCCGTGACGGAGTTCGACTTCGACTTCTGGCGTCCGAACGTCCCCGCCATCGTCGCGAAGGCGCACGAGCTGGGCCTTAGGGTCCTCATCGACCCGTGGGGCAACGGCAAGTACTTCGGCGGCGAGCAGGTCTCGAAGTTCCTGCAGGACAACGTCGAGAACCGCCAGGTCTCGGCCCTCACCGGCGAGAAGCTGCCCTACGCGTGCTTCAACACGAACTCCTACCGCGACTACTTCAAGACGTTCTGCACGACGCTCGCGCGCGAGGCGAAGCCGGACGGCTTCTTCTGGGACGAGCCGCACTACGCCTTCCCGAAGGGCATCGCGTCCATCACGGGCGGCGTCGCCGACGACTGGACGTGCTACTGCCCCGTCTGCCGCAAGCGCTTCGAGGACTACTACGGCTACCCGATGCCGCGCTACATGACGAACGACGTCAAGCAGTTCCGCTGGCGCGAGGCGCTCGTCGTCCTCTCCGACACCTCGAAGGCGCTGAAGGAGATCGACCCGAAGCTGGAGATCACGTGCTGCGTCCACGCGACGCAGAACGGCTACTACGTCTCGGAGTACCGGGGCTACGACAACTGGGACCTGGTGGGGGCCTGTCCCTACTTCGACGTCTTCTCGACGACGATCATCAACTGGGCGCTGCCCGAGGACTTCTACCGCGACATCACGGCGCGCACGGTCGCGATCGCGAAGAAGTACGGCAAGAAGTCCGAGCGCTGGCTCATGGGCTACTACAGGCAGCCGAAGGACTGGGCGCAGGTGGCCAGGTGGGTGGACATCGCCGAGGAGGCGGGCGTCGACCGCCTTGCGGCGTGGACGTATCGCGGCGGCTACGGCACGGTCGTCGGCGCGCCGGACGCGCTCAAGCTCTGGGACACGATCGGCGAGAGCTACAAGCGGGTTTTAGGTGATAGGTTTCAGGTTTTAGGTTTTAGGTTTCAGCAAACTGTGGCTAACCCCTAAAACCTAACACCTATCACCTAAAACCTATAACCTAAAACCTATAACCTATAACCTAAAACCTATAACCTATGCTAAACGACTACGGATACATCGAGAAAGCGATCGCCAACATCAGGGAAGTCGCCGAAAAGCAGGAAGCGAACATCGAGGCGGCTGGCCGGCTGATGGCGGACGCCATCGCGGCCGACCGGCTCATCTACGTCTATGCGGGCGGCGGACACACCACGCTCGCCATGGGCGAGATGTTCTTCCGCGCGGGCGGTCTCGCGAACATCAACCCGATGATGGAGACCGCGCTCTCCGTATTCAACCAGGCGCTCAAGTACCTGGAGCTGGAGCGCACCGTCAACTTCGGCGCGTCCATCGTCAAGTACTACAATCCGCAGAAGGACGACGTCGTCATCTTCTTCCACAACATCGGCATCAACCCCGC
>CAKULV010000048.1 GCA_934667425.1 uncultured Kiritimatiellota bacterium
CAAGGGCCCCTTCGCCGAGGGTAGTGCGGGACTCGCCCGTGCGAGAGTAGGGCGCCGCCGGCTTTTTTTTTGTTTTCTCCACTCTAGCGATGGAGTACGGCATTGTCCAGTCGTTTTTTGCGATACGGCTGGACTTTGTTGTCTACGGAATGTCCAACTATGATATAATTCAAGGCATATGAGAGAAGAGATTGAGAACAGGTTGAAGGAGATTGTCGTGTCGGCGCTTGACCTTGAGGATCTTACCCCTGCCGACATCGAGACCGATGCCCCGCTTTTCGGCGATGGTCTGGGGCTTGATTCCATCGATGCGCTTGAGCTTGGAATGGCCATAAAGAAGGCCTTTGGCGTGAAGTTCTCTTCCAACCCGGCAGACAACAAGAGGATCTTCCATTCGGTGAAGTCGTTGGCCGACTACATTGAAAGCCAAGGGTCTCAATCGCCTGACGGCTGCATTGTCGGATGATCAGTACACTGTTCGCAATCCTCTTTGGCGTTTCGCTTCTCCCAGGGCGAAAGCCGCTTTGCCTGCGGTTTGCCGAGCGCATCTCCGGCGGGATAATGCCTGATGGGGCGAGAGGGTATTGCCGCCGCCTTACGTGGATATGGTTTCTGGTATTGCTGGCATGTTCGCTGTCGAATGTATGGCTTTCTTCCGTGCATGGGCGAATCGGCTTTGCCACTGCCTCGATATTAACGCCGGTTGTGATCGTCTGCACGTTTGCCATGGAGAAGCGTGTCCGTGGACGTCGCTTCAGCGTTACGTTCCACACAAGCGGCAGCACATCCGCCCCAAAGACGATCGTCAAGACTTTTGAATCCCTGGCCAGGGAAGTGGCATTCCACAGGGATCGGCTGTCAATTCCCCATGACGTGACATTCCTTTCCACTGTCGAATGGGGGCATATGTACGGCAAGCTCTGGTGCGACATGCTACCGAAGGCTGTCGGTTGCAAGTGCGATCCGGAGGTGATACTCTCCCCGGAAACCCTGGTATCCAAGATGTCCGGTGCCCAAAAGGTGTTCCTCGTCACTACTCCAAGCTTTCTGAAGCGATTCTGCGCCTATGCCGATCTGTATGACGTTCCCCGGAATTGCGCCTTCATAACCACTTCTGGCTCATTGCTTGATGCGGAGACGAGCCATGCCGCCAGGCGCGTGTTTGGCGTAGCCCCAATGGAGATATTCGGCTCTACGGAGACTGGCGGCGTCGCTGCCCGCGTACAGGATGGTGGGGCGTCGCGCTACGACTGGGAGGTGTTCTCCCCTGTGAAGGTAAAGTCAAGCCCGGATGGCAGGCTCGTCGTGAGAAGTCCGTTCTCGTACGTGAAGGACTACGTAATGGGGGATGGCGTTGAGCTTGCCCCGGATCGTCGCCACTTCAAGCTGCTTGGCAGGAAGGATCGCATGGTGAAGATCGCCGAGCAGCGTGTGTCGTTGCCGGAGATGGAGGAGCGGATGCGTAGCCTTGATTGCGTCGAGGATGCCGCATTGGTCGCGCTTGATGGCAAGAATGGGGCGTATCTCGGTGCCGTTGTCGTGAGTGCCGGTCGTTCGGCGCGTTGCGGAGGTGGAGGCAATGGCGCGGCGGATCCGCATGCGGCCCTTGCGTTTCGCAAGCTTCTCATCCCGATATTCCCCAAGGGGACGGTGCCCAAGCGCTATCGCTTCGTGGATGAGCTTCCGCGAAACGCGCAAGGCAAGTTGCTTGCGTCTTCCCTGCGTGACATGTTTGGAGGCTGACGGATCAGATGATCCCGAGGGACAGTCCGAGCGAGGCGGCCTCGACCCTTGAGGCCGCTCCAAGGCGCTTGAAGATGATGGCGAGGTGAGCCTTTACGCCGTGGCGCGTGATGCCGACACGATCGGCTATCTCGCCATTGTTGAACCCTTTTGACACGAGGCTGAGGATTTCCTTCTGTCTAGAGGAAAGGGGCGCCTGGGGTTCTTGCGCATCAAGCGCATCTGTGATTTCCTGCGAGATTGTGCGTTCGCCACGCATTGTGCCTCTAATGGCGTCTATAAGCTCTTCGCTGGAGCAGTCCTTGATGATTGCGCTCAACGTTCCTGCGTCCAGCGCGGCCTTGACTTCCGTTGCCGTGGCGAAGGATGTCAGAAGCATGATCTTGGCGGCAGGGTTCTCATTGAGGATTTCGATGGCGGCCGTTGCGCCGTCCTTCTGCGGCATCTTCAGGTCGAGTATGATGAGATCTGGCGCGAGCGTTCGCGCCAGATTCACTGCATCGGCCCCGTTGTCGGTCTCGGCTATGATCTCGAGGTCCCTTTCGCGGTCAATGAGACGCGCAAGGCCCTCCCGGACGATCTGATGGTCATCGGCAAATAGGATTCTGGTTATTTTGTCTGGTTTCATTGTCATTTATCTGTTGGCTATGACGTTTCGAGATCATATTCGGGACTCTCTTCAAGCGTGACGGCTACTTCCGTTCCCTTCCCTGGCGCACTTGTGATCGTTAGCGTTCCGTTGAACGCTCGGGTGCGTTCACGCATGCCGAGGATGCCGAAGTGTCCGCTGGCGGAGCCTGTGGAGACGTTAGGATCGAACCCTCGCCCGTTGTCTGTGATGGTGATGGAAAGGCGACGGTTTGCCAATTTCCCGGATATCGAGACTGCCGTGGCGTGTCCGTGACGAATGGCGTTTACCGTCGCTTCCCGTATGATCCGGAGCGCGGCATGGCGCAGTGGTTCGGACAGTGCCGCAGAGGGTATCGACAGGGAGATGGTCGCCTGCCGTTTGCCTATATGTGGCGCGAGCGTTTCGCGGATGGCATCGTCGAAGCGTTCCGCGTCAATGGCATGGCTCCGCAAGTCCCATAGGCAACAGCGAAGCTCGCGGCGGCATGATGCCAAAATGCGTTTTGCCGCGCCGATTTCCCCGGCATCCAGCTGCATGGCCGCGCCAGTGAGGATCTGGGATAGCGAGTCGTGCAGCTCTACGGCCAATCGCGTACGCTCTTCTGTCTTGAGTTCTGCCTGTGCGTTGGCCGACCGTTCCCGGAATAGCTCAAGCCCTCTTTTCTCCGAGAGGCGGTGCAGCATCCTGTTCCAGAAGAGAATCCCGGCAAGAAGCAGCAGGAGGAAAACGATGAGGATCGACAGGCGCAATGGCGTCCACCATGGCGGACGCTTTAGAATGACAAGGTCGTCCGCCCGGTCAAGGACGAGCATGATTCCATTCATCAGTTTGCCCTTTGACATGACCCTCCAGCTTTCCGTCTCGAGGACGCACGTGCCGGTCAGGCGTACGCGGCATCCCGGTTCAAGCGATTTTGCGACCTGTGGCTGCGAACTGAAGTCTACGGTAAGGAGCCACCCATCGACTTCGAGCAGGAATGACTGCATTTCGCTTTGGTTTTTCGGGAAGCCTGCGACGTTTCCGCAAAGGCGAATGCGGCTGCCCTGACGCGATCCTTGGTCGAAGGCCTTGATGGATGCGATGTCCTTGGCATCGTCAGCTTCAAGCGACCGGCTGTCTGATTTGACGAGGTCGGTTCCGGCAAAAGGACGCGACAGCGCCCGCGACAGGCGAAGTATGAATCCGTCCGTTGACGGATAGCCAATTACCTCGACGTGCTGTCCGCGTTTCGCGGATGTTGGATCCGAGAACGAGACGATGGCTATGCGATTGTCGCTCATGCGCAGCAAGGCGTTGTTGTTCTGCCATACGGTAAGCACGCGGCCAATCGCCTTGTGTCTTCCAAGTTGGGAGATCTGTTCTGGCATGAGTCGCCGGAGGTCCGCAACGGATGGCGCAGCGGAGAAAGGATCTTGTGCGGGCTTTGCGATAACGGTTATGTGGTTCATGTCTGCGACCATGAACCGACGTTCGTCAAGGAACCTGTATGAACGGTCGTGGGAGGTCGGGAATCCATCCAGCTGAACCTTCGATCCGATCAGGCCTTCCAGTTGCCCCAGGCTTGCGCCACGCACCGGTATGGGCGCGTAATATCGATGTCCATCGCTGATGATTGAAAGAAAGTTCCAGAACGGATTCGTGCCGCTCGACCCGGCATCGCAGACTTCTCCGACGAGATGTGCCCTATGGAAATCGTGGCGGCCGCTCATGATTTCAGAGGCTTTCTCTTTGGCCGGTACGGGGGGGACGCGATGCCCAATCGTCGTGAGTCGCGTGAACTGTGGCTGGACGCCATCTGTGCGGGTATCCGCAAACACCCCCTCGATGCAAATGACGTCGCCAGGACGCGGTGGTTCCGTGCCTAACGTCCCGGAAATGTCGATGCCGATGCCATCTTCCTCTATCAGCACGTGGCAGAAATTCTCCTGATAGGCAATCACATACGAGATCGTCCCAGTCACGCAGAATAGCGAGTCGCAATATGTCGTGTCGGACTCAACGATGGAAACCATGTCGGCCAGGCGCGTCAACAAGGCGGCGAATAGCAGAATTGCATGCATGGACTTTAATTATACTACAAAGCGAATAAAATGAGAGATAGCCACTTGGCTACTTTATTTAGGCATTGGCGTGGCGTATAATTGCTGCCATTTGAAACAACAATCAGGAAGGAGCGTCGACTTGTAATGAAAAAAAAAATACATTCAGTGGGAATGGGGTCGGGCTTGGCATTCCGCTTGCGACCTTTGCGTCTTCTGCTTGCGACGATGCTTTGCTACAGTCTGCTTGCCGCACCAGGTCTTGTTTGGGCTGAGGCGTTGACGTGGGACGCGAAGCAGACGTTCTCGGAAAACACGACACTTGCCGACGATGTGGTTCTCGTAGGCGAAGTGGAGATAGAGGTTTCCAGGGGCACATTGACTTTGGGCGGAGCCGTCACTGGCGAAGGCTCGATCCGCAAGACGGGGGCGGGGATGCTTGTGCTGGCGCATTCGAGCAACACCTTCGCGCCGGCATCGGGTGCGGCGATATCCGTAGACGAGGGCATATTGCAGGCCGATGCCCCGGGCGCATTCGGCAGTGGTGCTGTATCATGTGGATGGCAGGGGATTGTGCGCCTGAACGCCGATGGCGCGACGTTCCCGAACGACATGACGTTCTCGGGTCGCGATTCCGAGCCTTGCCAGCTGTTGTTCGTGAAGGGGGCGACAATTGCAGGAAATGTAGCCGTAGATGGAGCGGCAGGGGGAAGCGGCCTTTGGGTCGATGTTGGTACGACAACGATAAAAACCGGTATGGTCGCGAAGTTCACTGGTAGCGTCAATGTTGGCGACGGGATGATATGTCTCGCTACCGTGGAGGACTACGCATTCAACGGGCCTTTGACTTGCGGGACGCTCTTCCTGAACCTCAAAAATTCATATTCAGGCAGACAGGGCAAGGCGACGCTTGGATCGTCAGATAACAGTATCGGCCTCATAAGCATGAATGGATCGAGCCTTTCAGCCGCTGCAGAAGGAGCCTTGGGCGGCGCGCGTTATTTTGTGCGCCAATGTCAGATAGGTGGTTCGTCGCAGGAGCTGCAGCTTGGCGGTTACAGCCAGTCGGTGAGGGCTTTGGATTTTGGCGCGGGCATTCAGATTGGAGATGACGTAACGTATGCCAGACTGTCAACATCGAGTGGATCGCCTGTTCTTACGGTCACCGGTGATGGCGAGTCCGCCGTCACGCGCTGCTGGTTCCCTGATGCAAATGTGCAGCTTAAGATGGATGTGGATGTGGCTAGGTATCCGGCGTTCGTGCAGACGTTCTCCGGCCCGCTCAATCCGAATGCCGCGTCCCGTCGCGCCAACAAGACAGCCCAACCGCTGGATGTGGCATCCGGTACGCTTCGGCTCGACAACGACGTGAAGTTCACCGCCGTGCCGTCGATATTGATCGGTGAGGCGGGCGTTTTGCAGCTCGGTGCAATCACGAATGCGCTGACGGGCGTGTCGAAGATATCCTGCGCCGGGCGGATCGAGATTTCCCAATCCGCGAACGCCCCGTTTGCGGACAACAAGGTCGCGCTTGAGCTTGCGGTGACGGGGAAGTTGGCAATCCCGCAGGGCATGACGCTGATGCTGAAGTCCCTGGCGGTCGGTGGCGTCCGCAAGCCCAAGGGATTCTACGATGCGTCTTCGCTCGACCACCAGATCGAAGGCGAAGGGCAGATATATACGGACGGCGATCCTGTTTCCGTCTCGGACGCGACGTGGACCGCTGGCGCTGGCGCCGATACGTCGGTGGGCGCGGCGGCAAACTGGGGTGGAACCTTGCCTGGACTTTCGAGCTTCGAGACACGCGCCACGTTCGCGACATCCGGAACAGAGGCGGTGATAGACCGTGCGGTGCGCTTCCAGAAGCTGACTTTGGATGCGCCCAATGGCTTTGCACTCCGCTATGGCGCGAACGGGTCGCTGTCGATCGGTGCGGATGGGTTGGCCGTGGCGGCGAAGCCCGAGGAGACGGATGCTTCGCTCAAGTACGCGATCGAGCCGCCTGTGGCGCTCTACGATGTTCAGGCTTGGACGATTCCGGCGGACAGGACGCTGACGCTCGGCAACGGATTCTCTAATGCCGATGGTGCGTTCGTGTCGGTCGTTGGCGGAGGATCGCTTGTCTGGCGCGGCACAAACACGCTTGCGGCGACTGTGGCGTTCACAAACGTGCCGCTTACGGTTGTGGACGGCACGATAGCATCCGTGAACCATGAGTGGGAGGGCGAGATCAAATCATTGGATTCGAGCGACAGGATAATGGAAGTGTCGATGAATGCCGTCACGCTCGCGAACGGACGGATCGAGAAGACGATCCGCTTCAGGAAGAGCATCGGAAATGGCAAGCCGATGGTTGTCTCAAAAGCGTGGACGACTAACGAAATCGCCGGCTTTGTGCGCCAGGCGGATAACGATATGACAGGCTTCATGGTCGAGGATGGTTCTGAACTTACCCTTTCTGGCGGCTACATGTGCTCATCGACGCTGACATCGAAATTCGGGCCGGGTACGTTGAGGATTCGGTCGCGGAATTTCGGTGGAGAGGGCGGTACGCTTGGATTCGTGAGCCAGGATGGGCTTCTCGTCTTCGAGGATGGCGGAACGCTTTCATCGACATCCTCGTCCAAGTGGATGGTGCTTGGCAGTGCAGATGGCTCTACTGCTTCCGTTGAGTTCCTTTCCGACGTTGCCTGTCGCGGCAGCCGTCTTGGGCTTGGCGTATATGTCTCCAACAACTATCTGTATGATCGGAATGAGGGCATCGGCACGGCTGCATTCCATGCGACGGCTCAGGAGGTCCAGCAGATCGTCTGTGCGCCGTTGGGCATCCTCACCGGCGAGGCAGGATCGGTCTTGCGTGTGGTCGGCAATCAGGACAACGACACGAACCTGCGATGCGCGAGCGGTATCCGTGGCGAGGTGAATGGCGGCCTTTCCATTGAGATGGGCGGCACTGGCACGCTTACGCTTTCCGGTCGCGACTTCGCTTCTGCGGGTGAGCTTTCCGTGACGGACGGAACGCTGGAGTTGGCGGCGGATGCCTCATGGGCGAATGGCGGTGGAGTCTCTGTCGGCGGCAACGGAACGCTCGTGCTGGCGAGGGGACGCGGACAGCTTTCGCCGGTGGCTGCGGTTCGTTTCAGCGGCAGCGGAAAGCTGGAAATCGGCGGACTTGCCAAGATCGGCTCGTTGGCGGTATACGATGCCGATTCCGACACGTGGATGAATATGCCCAAAGGCGACTACAACTCGAAATCTACGGGCGCAATGGCGGGGCGCATCGTGTCGGGCACGCTTCGCATCGGCACCTTTGGCACTGTGATAGTTGTAAGGTAATAATCATGGAGAAGAATATAATGACTTTAACGGCAACTTTACTGGCGACCATCGCTGCCGCGAATCCGCTTGCGGATTGGCCGAAGGGATGTGAACCGGAGACGATCGGCTGCCGCGTCACGGAGCAGTTCCTCTCGGCTGATCCTGAACGTTATGCGCCCAAGGGTTTCGATGGCAAATTCGGGAACGGCACCGCCGTCCATTATGCGATGGTCTCGCTTTGGGTCAACGCGATTGACTTTGCGGTCCTTAGCGGCAACGCGGAACTGGAGTCGCGTCTCCTGAAGCGGTTCGATCCGTACTATCCTGGCGGAACGCTTGCCGATCACATCTCAAAGCCGAAGCATGTCGACTTCTACATATTCGGGGCGTTGCCGTACACCGTCTATCGCCGCACAGGCGACCGGCGGGCGCTTGAGATGGGGAGCTTCTATGCCGACGGTCAGTGGGCGATGCCGCAGGTGGATGACCATGAGCGGACGTTCACTCCCTGGCTCCTGAAGACGGCGAAGCTCCACAATCTCGACTACGCAAGCGAGCTTAAATGGTGGAAGGCGGGATACACGCCGCAGACGCGCCTCTGGATCGACGACATGTACATGATCACAGTCCTCCAGACGCGGGCATATGCCGCGACTGGAGACCGCAAGTACCTCGACCGTACGGCATACGAGATGTGCCTCTATATCGATCGTCTCCAGCTCAAGGAAGGTCCGGCCGCCGGACTTTTCTACCACGAGCCGTCCGTGCCGTTCGTATGGGCTCGCGGCGCTGGCTGGATGGCGGCCGGCATGGCAATAGTCCTTTCATACATGCCGGAAGGCCATCCGCATTACGCGAAGATCATGGATGGATACCGCAAGATGATGTCTGCGCTCCTGAAGTATCAGCGCAAGGATGGACTTTGGGGGCAGGTAGTCACGGATTCCGAAATGTGGAGCGAGACATCCGGCTCGGCTATGTACGCCTATGCGTTCATCGAGGGAGTCCGCCACGGCTGGCTGGACGGCAGGTATGCGGAGGCGGCCCGCACTGCCTATCTTGCGCTGTGCGCTCGTTTGGACGAGTACGCGAACCTTGCGGGTGTGTGCGAGGGTACTGGTGCGCGGAACGACCGGGCCTGGTACGAGAATCGGCGCAGGATCAACGGGGATCCCCACGGGCAGGCTCCGATGCTGTGGATCTGCAACGCCTTGCTGGCAAGATAGGGGGATGAGGAAACATGTTAACCGCATTGCTCGCCGCCGTCGCGGCGTTTTCCCTGGAGTGGAACGCGACCTGCGACACGTCCGTTCCGTACGAGGTGGAGCTGAATCCTGCCAAGATCGGAGCGGAGGGCTTTGCCGTCTTTGCGGACGGACGGAGCCTCGCGTCCGTGACGATGCCCGGCAAGGCCCCGAACACGATCCGCCTGAGGTTTCACGTGCCGGACGGTACGCGAAGCCTCATGTGCCGGAGTGCGTCTGCGGCACCGTTCGCGGACACTGCAAAGGTTGACAATCTTTTTGCGGATGCCTTGAATGATGCGAACCGGTCGCGATGGGTTCTGCCGAAGGGAGTGACGGCGCAAGCGGTTGATGGCGGACTTCAGTTCGCCTACGCCGGTGGTGTCGGTCAGTCGGCGCACGTCACATATGCTGTGGATGTCCCCGAAGGCCTTGCCGGGAAGCCTGTTCGTCAGGAAATCGACCTCACGAGCCGCACGCATCTTGTCTGGGGCGGCAAGAGTTTCATTGAGCAGATTGACGCGAAGGGGAATGTTCTTCCCGAGACGCTTTGCGACGTTCGCTGGACGAGCCATATGCGTCCGAACGGCAAGCTCTGCGACTACCGGGACGAAGGACACATCCACCCGAAGGCCAGAAAGCTGCGCTTTAAGCTTGAACTTCGCGACTGCAAGTACGAATACGATGAATACGGCCGCAAGATAACCGACCGCACACTATCTTTGCCGCGCATCGACCTCACGGGGCTTGCGGTGCGCGTGGGTGCGGATCTCCCGTTCCCGAAATGGGACGACGGTTGCTTTGGAACGGGCGTTTCTGGCAAGCCCGGCGACACGTCGCTCCGGATGGGCGGCGCATCGGGGCGCAGCGTCTTCTTCCCTACGCACACGCGCGCGGCGTGGACGCAGAGCCACCAGTTCCGCGAAGAAAAAGACATCTGCTATCCGGTCGGCGCGGGCACGGTCGAGGCTTGGGTCAAGCCGGACTGGAAGACGTTTGCGGAACGGCGTGATGCATTTGCCAAGGCACAACGCCTCAGAAAGTCCGAGCCTTGCGTCATATTCGACGCCTATCAGGGTTATATCGCCTGTGAGGGCAAGCGCGGCATGGGCAAGATGTTCTTCGTCACCTACGAGCCGACGACACGCCAACTTTCACTCCTGATGCGCGACTATAAGGCGAATCTTTTCGAAAAGTCGTTTGATGTCGAGATTCCTGATCGTGTCTGGAGCCATCTGGCGGTTGCGTGGAAACCTGGGGACATGGCGACGGTCTACCTTTCCGGGCGCAAGGTCGGCGAAATGCCGCTGAATGGTTTCGAAATCATGGATATTGCCGACAAGTCGGTCAGGAATCCCAACGACCGCGCGGTTCCCATGGAGTTCAACTTCGGCGCATCCTTCGAATGGGCGAGGTTGGCCGGCGACAATGCCGTTGCGCCGCCGGGCGGCGTATTCTTCGAGGGGGAGGGCGACTGCCTTCGCATTTCGTCTGGCTGCCGCTACACGACCGATTTCTCGCCTGCGCGAAGCTTCGCGCTTGATGACGACACGCGAGCGCTCTTCACGTTCGACCGGACATTCGACGGCGTGACGGGTGGCGGCTTTGGCTTTCTGCCGTGTTCCGTACGCAGCCTTTCCGACCGCGTCGACCACGAGCTTAAGCTTGCGGATGGCCGGACGATCCAGTACTATCCGAAAGCGTTGCCGCCATCGGTCGATCCGTACAGGACGCTCGATCATGACAACTATCCCGTGCTGCCGACCGATGCCGAGTATCGCGAGGCGCGTGTGGCGAAGACGCTGACGCGGACAATGAAAAGCGGCGACAAGGTCTCGTTTGGCGCGGCGGAGCGGGCCTATCCGGATTACGTTGAGTATGCAAACCTGTCGGAGACAGAAACGCTCGACTACCCGATTGCGGTGCGTGACGGACGCCCTGATCCGCGCTCGTTTGGCGACCTTTCCGACACGCTCTGCGCAGCGGCGGAGAATGACCGCGAGCGGGCCGAGGATGTGTTCCAGTTCGCGATGCGGGCGAGCGACTACTTCATGAACCATCAGGCGAGTTTCGCAGCCGGTTCTGACATTCCGCAGTCCGCCTGCTACGAGGCGATGGTCATGCTCAACAGCTACTGCGGCTTCGAGTGCGGGCCGTTGAACAACATGACGGCCAACATGCTTGCGACAGTCACGGGGTGCCCGGCCGGGCAGACGGCAGGCTATGGGCATGAGTTCCAGCAGGCCTTCTACGACGGCAAGAACCACATCTACGATCTCTCGGCGCGGCTGTATTTTCCGGCGGCGGACAACGAGACGGCCTCATACCTCAAAGAGGCCGGAGACCAGCCCGGCATCTTCCCCCGCGTCGGCAAGAGCGTCGACCACTTCATACGCCGTTCGACACGCGGCAACTGGGTGCGCAACCCGAGCTATCAGGAGAAGTTCGGCGCGGTGCTGAATCCGGGCGAGCGGATGCGCGTCTACTATGCGAACAATGCGCAGATGAACAACCTCCAGACACATGCGCGCAAGGGTGCATACTCGTGGCCGAAGCTGTTGCCCGGCACTCTTGACTACGCGAAGGTCGCCGGGGCGGACGATTCGACAGAATGGCTTGTGCGCAAGGATCGCGTGTTCCCGCACTATTCGTCGGCGTTCATCACGTTCGACGGCAAGCCGAATGCAAAGAACCCTGCGTTCGCCAAAAGCGGAGACGGCTTCGTCTACAAGGTCTATTCGCCATATCCGGTGGTTTTCGGCGAATACGCGGCGTTCCTCTCGAATGGACACGCGGTGGAACTCGAACTCTCGACGGATGGCGGCAAGACGTTCCGGCGCGTTCCTGCGGACAGGAAAGGCATCGCCCGCCTTGAGTACATGGTAAAGGCACGCTACCGATATCTCGTCAAGGTGCGTGCGCCGCTTGAGCAGGTCGTGCGTTTTGTGGCGAAAACTGAGGGCGAAGTCAATCCCCGTGTCTATCCCGGCTGGGTGAAGGGCGGCAATAACGTATTCACGTTCAAGAGCGAATCGCAGACATCGGCGAGAGTTACGTTCGGCTGGCGCGAACCGTCAAAGGAAATCGTGATAGACGGCACGGTGCATCAGGGGGCGATTCCCGGTTTTGAGCGCGAGCTTGCCGCGATGGATCCGGTAAATGGGCTGTCTCTCAAGGTGTCCGGCGTTTCCCCGATGGCGACGGCAAGAACCTGTGGACGCATTGATGCGGCGTTGTCGGACGGGCTTCTGCGTCTCTCGTACGCGCCGCAGAAGCGTCCGGCGATCAAACACGGCACGGACAATCCCGAAAAGCCTGAGGAGTTCCCGGCGTTCGCAGCGGTTGACATCGTTGACGGCGATGCGGTAAAGACGCTGACCGTCATCATTGCGCCGAACGTGCGGCTTCTGCTGCCGGAAAACCCGGATGCAATGAAACACGTGTTCACGTTTGACGAGATTCCTGCGGGACCATATCAGGTCTGGACGCTGGCGCGTACCGAGAGCCGAGGCAACACGGGCACCTACCGCTTCAGGGACCTGAATGATCCGAAGGTCGAATGGCGCGCTTGGCAGAGCACAAATGAATCCTACGACTATCGCGGCATGGTGTTCTTTGGTCGGGAAGGCGAACTCGGACGCTGGAAATGGTCGACGGTCGATCGCCGCGACATCCAGCATTCGGCGTCTGGACACATGATCAAGACGCTTGACTTCCCCGCGACAAAGACGTTCACGATCTACCAGCCCTGGAAGGCCGGTCGTACATCGCTTGGCGCGGTGCTGATCGTGCCTGGCGCCGGCGTCGAGGCCGAACTGGAAATGCGCAACATTTTCTTCGGACTCAATTCTGATCCGTTTCACGTCAAGTAATTGGGTGTGTTAAAATGAAAACGTTGATTACTCTCATTGGAATTCTTGCGGCAGTTGTCGCCGAGGCCGCGAAGGGGCATGATTCGTTCGTTGTCGTTGGCGATGGCGCGATGCGTCCACTCCGCTACGAGGGGATGCGCTCCGAGGCGGCGCTTGGCAGCTGGATTGACGAGACGGACGACTACTACGTCAACTGGGACGTACACATCCTCAACTATTCTGCGAAGGGGCAGACGACCGAGACGTTCGTCGCCGGCGACCGGGCGCATGAGTTCATGAAGGAGATCCGTCCGGGCGACGGCGTGCTGATCGCGCTGGAGGCGAAGACGGCGGATGCGCTCCGCCGTCTGGTGAAGGGCGCGAAGGAAAAGGGCGGTGAGGTGGTTCTCGCCAACACGCTTGGTTCGCCTGATTCCGGGTTTGCAAGGGCGGTGGCCGGCGAGGAGAAGGTAGCGTTCGTCGACGTGCGCAAGTTGGCTGGCGTCGGGGCCGCAGAGACCGTGATGGACGTTCCGCTTGCCGAGGCTCGGCGCATCGCGGGGCTTTTCGTCGCCGAGGCGAGACGTCAAGGGCTTCGCTTCGCCAAACACTACGTATCGGGCAAGCCCGCGAAAGTGCCGCGTCGGCGTTGGGATAGGCGCCAGCGCATCGAGCAGAGGATCGCGATGATGGGACCGGTCGCCCGCGGCGCCTTCGTGGTCCGTCCGACATACACCTCTGTCGGTTTCCGCTTGGGGGCCAAACCCGGCATGGGTGCCTTGGAGGCGCATTTCCGCAAGGTCGGAGAGGATGTATGGCGGAAGGCGAGGCACTCGCCGCCGTATTTCGAGGATGCCGAGGAGTATCGCGGATCGATCATGGGACTCCAGGAAGACACCGAGTATGAGCTGAAGGTCGGCGATGCGACGACGACCTTCCGCACATGGCGGACGGATGTGCCGGTTGCGCGAATGGTGGTCTTGGACGAGACGACCCGCTTCCCGCTCGTCATTTCAGACAAGGGGACGGAGGGTGGCTGGATACGCTACACGGCGAAGCCGGGCGTTGTCCTGAGGCGCGATCGCAAGGGAAGCTTTATCAAAGTGAAGGATGCATCCTGCGTGCTGATCGAGGGCATCCATTTCGCCGGTGGCGGTGGCCAAGGATGCGAACCGCTGCGCATCGAGAATTCCGGACACGTGCGCGTGCGAAACTGCGAGTTCACCGGATGGGGCGTTGGCGGCGAGGCAGACTTCACGCGTCGCGGTCAGCCGGTTGCCGATGGGAAGATCGTCAATTTCGATGCGGCACTGATGATCGGACGGGGTGCGAAATGCACAACGGTGGAACGGTGCTACTTCCATGACGCATACGGAAAGTCCAACAGCTGGAAGTATTCCCATCCGGCGGGGAACGAGGCGATCATGATGTGCCGTCCGGAGCACTCGACCGTTCTCCGCTGGAACGACATGGTCGGCAGCGATCTCCACCGCTTCAACGATGCTGTGGAGGGCGAGGCTAACTTCTGGGAGAACGGCGGGTTCAACTGCGATGCCGACATCGACGGCAACTTCCTCATCTTCTGCAATGACGACGACATCGAGTTGGACGGCGGACAGTGCAACGTGCGGTGCTTCCGCAACCGGTTCGAGAGCGCGTACTGCGGAGTGTCGATCCAAGGCTGCATGGTTTCGCCGGTCTATGTGTGCGACAACGAATTCGCGGGACTTTGCGACGAGTTCGGCGGCGCGGGACAGCAGATCAAGACATGGGGATTCGACATCTACGGACGCAGCCCAGTGGCCTACATCTTCGACAACGTCTTCAACGGGCAGGGGATTCGTCCACAGGCCTCCTTCATCGCGCCGCGTGGAATTGTCGAGAACAATCGGGATAATCCGGCGTCGCATCGAAGCGCACCGCGTGTCGAATACCCGGTGCGTCCGTTGCCGTTCCTTCTGGACGTGGCTCGCATCGACGGCGTGGAGGTAAGGAAGGGCGTGGCTAATCCGGCGAACGTGGCGTTCAAGGCCCGTTGGACTGGAGCAAAGGATGGGGAACGCGTTAAATTCACGGTGAGAAAGAATGATGATGCGGATTGGTTCGACGTGCATCCCGCGACAGGTTCGATCGGTCCGGGCGAGACTGTGGACTTCACGTTGGCCTTCAAGCCAGAGCGGATGAACAATCGGCGCTTCTATCGTGGAGCGTTCCTCGTCAGGGATGAGAAAGGGCTTTCGCGCGTCTGCTCGGTATATGCGGCGACGGACTTCGCGCCGCCGTTCCGCGCGGAGAAGGATGGCGAATTCGCCCAGTACATCGACGCATTCAGGCCGGCTTCAGGCAAGCCGGATGTCGTGGAAGATCCGCGAGGGCAGGGCGGCAAGGCGATCCTCCTTGAGAGCGGCAAGTCCTCTAAGTCTAAGGATGACAAGGATGCCGAGCCATTGACGTATGCCTTTGAGGTTTTGAAGCGCGGACGCTACTATTTCCACATCCATGGGGCATCCACGCCTCCGACTGAAGACCTTTGGGCGGACGGCGGAAAGGCGATACTGTCCGTCTCGGTGGATGGTGCTCCGATGCGCGATTCCGAACATGGGGCAAAGTCCTGGATGGGCTGGACGATCATTGCGCCCGGAAATCGCTGGGGCAATTCCATCGGGTTCTTCGATCTTGAGCCCGGCCGATACACGATCTCGATCGGGGCGAAGACGAAAAAATGGGCGCCGTTCTACTTCGATGGCATAGTCCTGACCGACTCGCCGGAATCGTTTGAGATCCGGTAGAATCCGCCCCGTCCGGCGCAGCCGTAGTGGCGATGGCGCCCACGCCATGTCGCAGTTGACGACCCCTGGGGAGCGGCGCCAGCTGATCGTCGCGTACGTCCTGCGCAGATACGGCCTCGTCAGGAGGCTGTTCCCGCCTCTCATCGGACGGCAGGCGACACCCCCTTGACTTCAACTGCGATTTTTAGGATAATCCGCCACAGACAGAGGGGTCTGAAAGGAACAGAGAAATGAAATGCAATGGCATGAAGGTTGTATGGTGTGCGGTTCTTGCCGGGGGACTTGGATTCCTTTCGGTACAGGCCGAGAATGTTAATGAGAATAAGAGCGATGTGCGCGGCAGTCATTGCGTGCCCGAGAAGTGCGCAACGCTGTCACCCATCGCGGCGGCCCGTTTGCCGCCTGGTTGCCGAAATAGGCTTTTCGACAACCTTTGCCGGATTCGCTTTGCGTACTTCACAAAATGGGTGCAAGATGGTGTGTGTTCAAAAATATGCGTCGCCGGTGGGCGGCATGTTGCTGGCGGCGGACGAGATCGGGCTGACGGGCCTGTGGTTTGAAGGCGAGAAGTTCTTCGCCGACAACCTTCCGGCGAAACATGAGGAGAGGAAAACCGCGACGCTGGCGGCGGCCAAGCGCTGGCTGGACATCTACTTTAAGGGCAAGGAGCCGGACTTCACGCCGCCGCTGCATCCCGTCGGCTCGGCGTTCCGCATGAAGGTCTGGGATATCCTTCTGCAGATTCCCTACGGGCAGACCGTCACCTACGGCTGGATCGCCAGGCAGCTTGCGGCGCAAGAAGGTCTCGCTCGAATGTCCGCACAGGCCGTCGGCGGCGCCGTGGGGCACAACGAGATCTCCATCATCATCCCCTGCCATCGGGTCGTGGGGACGAGCGGCAGCCTGACGGGGTACGCGGGCGGCCTGGACAGGAAGATCGCGCTGCTGAAGACGGAGCACGTCGACATGAGCCGCTTCTTCGTCCCGAAGAAAGGAACTGCGCTGTAGCGCACACGGTGGGCAAAACACGCCTGTGCGCCAGCTTTCCCGCGCCAGTTTTTTCGTCGTAGCAGGTGCGAATGTGGTATAATATGCCAATATGAAAACGGGAAATCCATTTATCATTAAGGGTTATCGCGGTCCGGCGTTCTTCTGCGACCGCGAGAAGGAGACGGCGAAACTGGTCGCGGCAATTGAGAACGGGCGGGATGTTACGCTGATGGCGCCTCGTCGCTATGGCAAGACCGGTCTCATCCGCAATGTCTTCCATTCGCTTGGAAAGGGCTATGCGCCGCTTTACCTGGACATATTCAACGTGCGGAATCTGACGGAGTTCGTCAAGGTCTTCGCGTCCGCCGTCTTGGGCGAACTCTCGACGCCGCTTGAGAAGACGGGACGTGGCCTTGTTGATTTCTTCAAGGGACTGCGCCCGACGATTACGCCGCAGACGGACGGCGTCCCGCAGTTTTCGTTTGACCTTGTGCCCTCACAGGCCGAGGCGACGCTGGCGGACGTATTCGCTTTCCTAGATTCGCGCAAGGTCGAGCCCGTGGTGGCGATTGACGAGTTTCAGCAGATACGCGAATTCCCTGAACGTGGGGTCGAGGCCATCTTGCGCAGCCACGTACAGTTCTGCCATCGGGCGCATTTCATCTTCGCGGGCTCGAAGCGGCATCTGATGGAGGAGATGTTTGCACTCCCGCGTGGGCCGTTTTACCAGAGCACGCAGCTCATGCCGCTGGACGTCATTGCCTGCGACAAGTACGAAGCCTTTGCCCGCGCGTTCTTCCTGCGGGCCGGAAAAACGTTTGACGGCGAGGCTTTCCGCAACCTGTATCGGCGTTTCGATGGCGTGACGTGGTATGTGCAGATGCTGATGAACCGAATCTGGGAACGTCCGGAGGGACTTGATTCCGAGCAGACTGTCGAGGATGCCGTGCGGACGCTCGTCGAGGAAAACGCCATGACCTACCACGATCTGCTCTTCAGCCAGACGAACGCGGCACAGCAGGTCTTGCGGGCGATTGCGTCCGAAGGCGAGGCACGGGAAGTGTCGGGGAAGGCGTTCTGCGACAAGTACGCGCTCCCGGCCGGATCGACGGTGCGGGCGGCTCTCGCAGACCTCGTCTCGCGCGATCTTGTCAGTCGGACGGACGGCAAATGCCTTATCTACGACCGTTTCTTCGGCATCTGGCTGAAATCCATTTGAAAAAAAAACGAGATTGCAAAACGAAATACTCCAAAGGATGTGCGTGACGCTCCTCACGAATGGAAATAAGCATGGCAACAACAAAGGAATACATCGCGTTCGTGTGTGAACAAATCTAACGCTATGACGACGTGCGTTATCGAAAGATGTTCGGCGAGTACATGGCGTACCTGAACGAGAAGCCGATTCTCCTGATCTGTGACAACACGGTCTTCGTCAGGGAACTGACGGAAGTCGAGCCGGTCATGAAAGCATTCAACGCGGAATGTGGTTTCCCCTACGAGGGCGCGAAGGAGCATTTCGTCCTCGACATCGAAAAACGCGATCTCTTGGACAGGCTGATTCCGCGTGCCGTGCCCCCTGATGTGCCGGACGTTTTGATAAACGCATGTTGATTCTTGTGCTTTTTGTGGAAGAAACAGCGAGATTAAGCACGAGAATCGCTCTGTTTTGCCCGAATCATTGACCAGATGTCGTGTAAATGGTATCATTTAGACCGTTTTCGAGAAAGGAGGCAATATGGTCGGACGTTTTGGAGAGAGAGATGAACTGAATCGGCTCTATGAGTCGGGCGAGTCTGAGTTCGTCGCCGTTTATGGACGTCGTCGCGTCGGAAAGACGTATCTTGTGCGCGAGACGTTTGGGGATCGCTTCTCGTTTTGTCATACGGGGCTTCCGAATGCGTCGAGACAGCAACAGTTGGCGCATTTCAAGAAGTCGCTGGCAGAGGCCGGCTACAAGGGTGTTCTGCCCAAGGACTGGTTCGCGGCGTTTTCGGCCTTGGGCGAGACGGTTGAGAAGTGCGGAATGCGGCGAAAGGTCATCTTCATCGATGAATTGCCGTGGCTGGATACGGCGAAGTCGGATTTTCTCATGGCGTTGGAGACGTTCTGGAACGAGTGGGCTTCCGCACGCAAGGACGTGCTTCTGATTGTCTGCGGGTCTGCGGCGGCGTGGATGGTGCAGAATCTCTTTCGCAATCGTGGCGGGCTTCACAATCGCGTGACGTCGCGGATTTGCCTTCAGCCCTTTACGCTCAACGAATGCGAGAAATTCGCCGAGGAAAGAGGCCTGAGCATGAGTCGGTCGGATGTTGCCGAATTCTATATGGCATTTGGAGGGATCCCCTATTACTGGCGTTATCTGGTGCGAGGCTTGAGTCTGGCGCAGAACATCGACCGCCTGTGCTTCGCGATTGACGCGCCGCTGAGGCATGAGTTCGAGGAGCTTTACGCTTCGCTTTTCAAGAATGCTGAAGCCTACAAGAAAGTCGTCACGGCCCTGGCCAAGAAAAAGGTCGGCATGACGCGAAGCGAACTCCTGTTGGCGTTGGGTGTTTTCCCGACAGGACGGATGACGGAGACGCTGGAGACGTTGGAGTCGAGCGGATTCATCCGCAGCTACCGTTCGTATGGCGCAAAGAAAAAGAATATGATCTACCAATTGATCGATCCGTTCACGCTTTTTCATTTCCGCTTCCTCGACACGCCTTCGTCGGACGAGCATTTCTGGTCGTCGACGCTGCTGTCGTCGGCTCAGACCGCATGGCGGGGGCTTGCGTTTGAGCGGCTGTGCCTGCTGCATCTTCGGCAGATTCGGCGGGCACTGGGCATTGATGCCGTCCATGTCGAAGCGTATGGCTGGAGCTTCAAGGGTGACGAGACCTATCCGGACGGCGTTCAGATTGACTTGATCCTTGACCGTGCGGACAATGTCATCAATGTCTGTGAACTGAAATACGCGACAGGAAGCTTCGCGATCGACAAGGCGTATGCGCGTGTCTTGGATCGGAAAGTGACGACGTTTGCTGGCGTGACGAAAACGCGCAAGGCGGTTCATCTGACGATGATCACGGCAAACGGACTTCTCAAGAACGCCTATTCGGGCCGCATTCAGACGGAGCTGACCCTTGCGGATCTGTTCGCGTGCTGACGCTTGTGCTGCGTGCAACGTTACGGAAAATCTGAAATGAAATCCAAGACTATGAAAATGATGCTGATGACAGTGATGGTTTTCTGGATGATCGGTGCGGCAACGGCGGCGGCAGACGTCTACGCGCGGGAGACGGACGCCTTTCTCGCGGCGCGGATCGCGACGTGCTGCGCGACCAGGGAGTGCGTTTCGCACGGCGGCTTGAATCGCTCGGAAGCCCCGTGCGCGTGGAGGTGCCGCCCGGCAGCACGCACCTCTTCGTCACCGTCAAAGGTCAGCCCGCCGCCTTCGCGCGCGCCGTCGCCTTCGCCGCCGAGGCGATGAAGTGACGCACGGGCCAATGCTTGCGCCATCCCGAAATGGGCATCGCCCGTTGCGGCGGCCTCGTTTTTGGTATAATTCACCGCGAATAGTTTGTCAGGAAGATTCCTGCTTCTCATGAAGCGGAGCGTATGAAACGACAGGCAATCAGGGGGACAGCAAAATGAAGAAGAGCTTCGGGTCCAAGGCGTGGCTTTATCCGATGCCGGTGCTGATCATCGGCTCGTATGACGAAAACGGGAACGCGGATGCGATGAACGCGGCGTGGGGCGGCATTTCGCTCGAAGACCGCATCTCGATCTGCGTGGACGATTCGCACAAGACGACGGCGAACGTGCTTGCGCGCAAGGCGTTCACGGTGCACGTAGCGGACGTGAAGAACCTCGTCGTGTGCGACTACGTGGGGTGCGTCTCGGCCAACGAGGCGCCCGACAAGCTGGCGAAGACGGGCTGGACGCTCACGAAGAGCGCGTTCGTCGATGCGCCCGTGGTCGAAGACCTGCCGATGGTGCTGGAATGCGAACTCGTGAGCTACGACAAGTCCGACTGCCGGATGGTCGGCAGGATCGTCAACGTAGGCATCGACGAGTCCGTCCTGACGGCGGACGGAAAGGTCGATGTCGAGCGGCTCGCGCCGATCACCTTCGATCCGGTCAACCACGTCTACCACAGGCTCGGCGAAGCCGTCGGCGCGGCGTTCAAGGCAGGTCTCGCCTTGTCCTCCCGTGCGTAAAGGTACGACGAACAGTCCGTTGGTTCCGTGAAGTAAAGCCTGCGACGGAATGATATCCTAACTACGATATCTTCTCTTGGGTCAGTTGTTGCACGTAAGTCTTGAAAAGTAAATTGAAGCGGACGGTGGTTCGTCCCCAGTTTCGCTTCATCGCGGAATCACCACCTCAATGTCGCCGACGGCATGGCAGGCGACTTCGTATTCGTTGAAGACGAAATGCCAATCGTCCCTGGACAGGTAGAAGTTGTCGTGCGGCTTGACCTCGCCCTGCAAGGCGTCCTTGCCGATTTTCGCGACAACGGCATCGTGCAACCGCATCTTCAGCGCATTCCGATCCGTGAATGCCGGGACATCGGCAAGCGTCAGGATCTTTCCGGTCTTGCGGTCGATCGTTCCGACCGTGACATGCGTATTGCCGTGAGCCCCGCCTGTATAGGAGTATTCGGAGCAGTGGAAGCTCAGGTGCTGCCGGTCGGCATAGACCACTTTGTATTCCTTCTTGAATTCCTGGTCGGTCGCCGAACACGGATGCACCATCCAGTCCGGCTTCGACATGAAGTCGTCGGGGGCTTCCTTCTCCGCTATCGGTGCGATCGCCATCTCACGGCAGAAGTTGATGTATCGGGCCCGATCTTCAGTGCCATGGTCTCTGTTCGGTGTAGTAGTACAGCCGACAAGAAAGCACATCCCAGCGTAAGCCGCAGCTCGCAATGTCCACGCTCGCTTTTTCATTTTTCCATCCATCCTTCGTATTGAATTATTCCCCCTATTATACAACATTTGTCCGACTTCGCCAGTCGGCGACAAAACGGAAATCAAGTCACGCCGATAATCGTCTTTTTCTATGGTTGTTGGAGGTTCGTCGCTGTGATATAATGAACGGCAAATTTTTTACGGGGGAGTACGATGCTAAATGCAATATTCTTGGCTGTGTCGATGGCATTGCCGGTGGTGGAGGTTGCCGAAATAGCCGATTTCAAGACGCGCACATATCCGGGGCGCGTGGTTCCGATTGCGCAGGTGAACGTGGTGCCCCAGGTGTCCGGCGAGATACTTGAGGTTGGATTTGACAATGGCGCAGAAGTAAAGGAAGGTCAGCTCCTCTATCGGCTTGATCCAGTAAAGTACGAGGCTGCGGTGAAGAATGCCGAGGCGAAGCTTGCCGAATGCAAGGCGAATCTCTCCTACGCCGAACTGTCGTATGTGCGCCACAAGAAGCTTCTGGAGTCCAGGGCCGTGTCGCTGGACGCGGTGGACAATGCGCTTTCCCAGCGGGATTCGTCCCGTGCGGCACATGCGGCGGCGGAGGCGGCGCTTGTCTCGGCGCGCGATGACCTCAAGCATTGCCGGATCACCGCTCCGATCGGCGGAAAGATCGGATCGACCGCATTCACGAAGGGGAACTACGTCACGACACAGTCCGGTACGCTTGTCACATTGGTTCAATACAGGCCCATGCGCGTCAAGTTCTCGATCTCCAACAGGGAATACCTTGAGATGTTTGGAGGCTCCACCAGGTCGATCCGGAAAAACGGTGTCGTGAAGCTGACGCTTGCGGACGGCAAGGAATACACGGAGCAGGGAGAGATAGAGTATACGGAGAACATATCCGATGAAAGGACCGACACCATGCAGGTGTATGCCTGCTTCAGGAACGAGGCCTTTCACTTGAAGCCGGGCGGCACGGTGGCTGTTACCTTTGCTTCAAGGAATGGCGTGATGCGTCCTGCGATACCTCCTACCGCCATCCTGCAGGACACGCAGGGCCCGTACGTCTGGGTGCTGGACGACAAGGACATTGCCAGACGGCGCTCGGTCGCGCGCGGCGACCTCGTCGGCGACTGGCTGTTCGTCGAGAAGGGCCTGAAGATAGGCGAGCGCATCGTCGCCGACGGCGGCCATCGCGTGACGGCCGGCATGACCGTCAAGCCGTTCGTCGCGAAGGGTGCGGCGGAGCCGGAGCGGACCAAATGAGAAGCGTTTCCGAAGTCTTCATCCGCCGCCCGAAGCTCGCGTGGGCGGCCATGATCGCCCTCACGCTCTGCGGCATGATCTGCCTCTTTCGCATGCCGATCTCGGAGTATCCGCAGATCGTGCCCGTCACGATCACCGTCTCGTGCACCTACACGGGCGCGAGCGC
>CAKULV010000049.1 GCA_934667425.1 uncultured Kiritimatiellota bacterium
GACGGCGCCCTCGCCGTCGTGCATATGACAGACGCCCCTGTGCGGCACACGACGACGAGGGCGTCGTCGCTACATGGAAAGAGCCCTAACCCAAAATCACAAAATGCAATCGCAAATCCCTATCAATTCTTGCCAGACACTCGCCTGACGGAGATCGACACGGATGCCGCAGGACAGCCCTCGGCTGTCGCCTTTACGCGAAGCGTACCGACGACCCCCGGCTTGGCGCGAACGATAGCCTGCACCCAGCCGTTGAAGACGGGACACGCCGACTCGCGGAAGTCGCCCATGTTCGTCTCGTCTCCGTTGTCCGTCGCGACGACCGCCCCCGGCCCATCGACCGCGAACGTCACGCGATTGCGGGTGCGCGGCACGACCGAACCGGCCGCATCGACCACGCAGACGTTCACGTAGGCGACGTCCTCGCCGTCGGAGGCGATTTCCGGATTCTCCGCCGCGATCTTCAGCGCGGAGACCGGCCCCGCCGTCCGCACCGTGTCACGCGCCCATTCACGGCCATCCTTGTAGGCGACGACCTCCAGCGTGCCGGGCTCGTAGCGCACGTCGTCCCAGCAGAGGCGGTAGGCGCGGTCCCACACGCCGGGCCGCTTCTTCTGGCGGCCAAGCGACTTTCCGTTCAGGAACAGCTCGCCCTCGTCGCCCGACGTGTAGACGTAGACCGGCGTGACCTCGCCGACGCGCTCCGGCCAGTTCCAGTGCGGCAGGATGTGCGCCATCGGCAGGTCGGGGCGAAACCGCGACTGGTAGAGGTAGAAGAAGTCCTTCTTGAAGCCCGCGAGGTCGAGGAAGCCCGTGCCGCACGAGTGGATCGCCGCGCGCGCCAGCCCGTACTTCTTCACGTCCGCCAGCGCCTGGGCCTGCAGCGCGGGGTCGGCGAAGCGCGGCTTCCGGCGCAGGTCGTCGCAGTAGTACGGCCCGCCGAGGTAGTCGATGCCCGTCCACGAGAAGTCGCCCAGGCACGTGCCGACCTTATCCATCCAGTGCCACTGCGCGTCCGGCGGACACGCCCAGCCACTGTTGATGCTGTTCCAGCCGCAGCTCTCCCACCCGTAGCTCGACGCATGGAAGCTGTCGAACTCGTCTAACCGCAGGCTGCGCTTCACTACCGGGAAGCGGTACTCTCCGCGCGTCGATATCGCGCAGACCGACTCCGTGCCAAAGAACGGCACGTCAGGGTACTTCGCCTTCAGGCGCGGATACTGCCATGCCATGTAGTTGCAGCCCATGACGCCCAATACCATCGGATAGTCGTTCGTGAAGTTGATGGCCTCGTTGTTCGCGTTGCACGTCGGGCGCGTCGGATCCTCCTCCGCCGTGATGACCGCGAGGCGGCGGGCCGTGCGGATGCCGCCGGCGAGATCCTTCGTCCACGGCTTAAGGTCGCAGATCTCGTTGCCGACGGAATAGAGGATCACCGATGGATGGTTGCGGTCCGTACGCACCCACGCACGCGTGTCGCGCTCGTGCCACGTGTCGAAGATGAGGTGGTAGTCGTTCGCGCGCTTGCCGGCGTCGCCGATCCTGCGCCACGTGTCGAAGACCTCGTCCTTCACCAGGATGCCCATCTCGTCGCAGAGCTCCAGCAGCTCCTCGTCCGGCGGATTGTGCGACGAGCGGATCGCGTTGACGCCCGCCTCCTTGAACAGCGCCAGCCTACGCCTCTGCGCAGTGCGGTTCCAGGCCGCGCCGAGCACGCCGAAGTCATGGTGCATCGACACGCCGTTCAGCGGCACGGTGCGCCCGTTCAGCTGGAAGCGCCGCTCGTCGGAGTGGAACGCGATCGTGCGGATGCCGTAGCGGTACGTGTCGCCCTCGACGTCCACCGAATAGAGATACGGGTCGTCGATGTCCCAGAGGCGCGGGTTCTCCACCGTGAACGAGCGGTCCCGCGCGCCGCTCCTCGACATCTCGTAGCGGACGCGCACCCTTGCGCGCCTGGCGGTGATCTCCGGCGTGGTGATGAAGACCGATCCGGGGACGACGTGGTCTTCCGGCAGGACGAGCAGACGGCAGTTGCGGTAGAGCCCGCCGCCCGTGTACCAGCGCGAGGAGTGCGGCACGTTGTGGCAGCGGATCGCCAGCACGTTCGCGCCGTCCGACCTGAGGTGCGGCGTCAGGTCGAGCCGGAAGCGCGTGTAGCCGTAGGGCCAGCCGCCGACGAACTGCCCGTTTATGAAGACCTGCGAAAAGCTCATCGCGCCGTCGCACTCGAACAGCACCTTGCCGCCCTTCGGAATGTCCGCCGTGCGGGCGTCGGCCGTCAGCCGCGCGCCACGCACATCGAACGTCTTCCGGTACCAGCCGATGCCCGTCACGTCGAGGAACGCGTCGCCGTAGGGAAGCGCGGGGTCGAAGCTCTTCATCACGCCCCAGTCGTGCGGCACGCGCACTTCCGTCCATGCGCGGTCGTCGAAGCCCGGCTTCGCCCAGTCGAAGTCGAACGCGCCCGTGAGGTCGCCGCGGTCCGCACGGTCGAGAAGCGCGGAAAGCTTCCGCACCTCGTTCGAGACGTTCGCGTCGCAGGCGTACTTCGGGTCGTCCGCCTTGACGAACCTCCAGCCCGCCTTGAGGGGTACCTTGACGGTCGCGCCGAACGAGGCGAACGCCGCGACCGCACACGCCAGGACTGCGAGCCGCTTCATGCGTTCTTCACCCAGGCGTGCGCCGGATCCATCGAGCTGACGAGGCCGCGGCCCTTATCCCCCGCCATCGTCCAGAGATAGTACATGTTGTAGCCCGGCGCACCGACGAGCGGATGGTATCCCTCGGCGATCGCGACCGTGTCGTAGCTGGAGACGCGGTACGCCTCGTTCAGGCGCTCCCCGAACTTCTTCGCCACGACGCCCTCCGGAGTGTAGACGCTCTGGAAGCCGAAGCCCTCGTTGGGCGTCCCGGCGTCCGCACCCACCTTGTCGAAGAGGTAGAAGTAAGTCTCCTCCATGTCCAGCTCCGCCGGCGGATTGTCGACGTCGTGGCGGTGGCTCGGATAGCCCGACCAGTTGCCGCTCGGAATCATGCCCTCGCCGATGTAGAAGTGCTCGGAATCGAACTTCTCGTCGAGAATGATCTCCGACGTGCGCGTCCAGTTGTCCTTGCCGAGCGCGATGTGGCGCGTGTCTTCGGGACGGATCAGCGTCGGCTTCGCAGTGTCGCGCGTCGCGGGCGAACCGTTGTACGCAAGCTCGACGTCGGAGAGCGCGGTAATCGTGTAGCGCATGCGGCGCGGCATGTAGAGGCAGTGAGGCTTGCCGGTGAAAGGGCTCTTGCGGCCGTCCGCCACCTCGAAGCGCCAGCCGTCGCCCTCTGCCGCGAAGTTGCCGCCCATGAGGACGAGCGCGACTTCCGTCTCGCCGGTCTCTCCGGCGTAGGACGATCCTTTCGCGAGCTTGATGAGGCCAAACTTCGTGAGCTCCATCTTGTACTCGCCAACGTCGAAGATCTTGTTGTAGCCCTGCACCGGCTTGAGGGGTATTCTGAGGTTCATGTCTGCATATCCTTTCGTTGTTAAATTTTCGGCGATTATACTACAACGCCATTGAGAAAGGAATGACAAACGATGAGCCGTCACGATAAAAAATGAGAAACAACCCCAGCCAAGCGCGGACAGCACATGGCCATCTACCTCATTATGCTTGCCACGAACCGCCTTGCGTTTTCGTCCAGCTGCGACTCCGTCACCCCGGTAAGCGTGGAAACCTTCGCGAATATCTGCGCGAGCAGTGCGTTCCTCTCCGCGCTGTCATCCGAGTCGTCGTCCGTCTCGACAAGCAGGCGTTCCGGCGGAAGCCCGCTTACAAGCTTGCGGTAGTTCACCGCATGGTCGTTCAGCACCGCCTTGCCGACGCTCACGAATCCATTCATGGCGAACATCTCCGGCAGAAGGCCGTCGCTCCGCGAAAAGCCATGGAACAGCAGCGCCGGTATCCTCGGGACGAAAGGCTTTACGCACTTCACGACATCCCCCCAGCACTTGGCTCCATGCAGGACCACCGGCCGTCGCGCATCTGCCGCCATGCGAAGCTGCTCCAAGAACAGCTCGCGCTGCGCGGACGATACGCGCTTGGACTTAAGCCGGTCAAGGCCTATCTCGCCGACGCCCGCCGCCGGGTCGGTCTCCACCGACCGCCGGATGCCGGCAACGGCCGCCGCGACGTCCACCCCATCCGCATACCAGGGATGCACCCCGAAAAACCGGTATTCGGCGCCGCAAAGCGAAAGGCACGTCACCCCGCCCCTATGGTAATGGGCGTTGGTCATCTGAACTCCATGTCGAACGATCTCTCGAAATCGATGAGGATGCGCGCGTCTGGCGCGACGTCCTCAAGCCTGACGACATCTTCCGAGCCATCCTTCCTCACCTCGGCCGAATATGAGTACCTCCGCGCATTCTGCGGGATCCGATCCCATGCGTCCTCTACACGCACCGTCAGGGTGATCGGACGGACGCTCTCCCCATGCACCCGAAAGCATCCGTCCTCGCCGTAGTGCGCAACCACGCGATACTCGCCGGGCTCATCGCGCATCTGGACCTCACCGGCCGGCATCTTCAGCCTCCTCAAAGAGCCCTTCAATGTACTTCCCGACGAGAACGTCCAGATTGCGGGCGAAGAGAGACGAGCGGGTGATCACGCGCTTGGCATCCCGGTTCATCACGACCACCGACATCGTCACGGCATCCCGGTCGCCCGCGCCGGCAAACCCGGCATCCCCGTATTCCCACGAGTCAACCATCACGTGCATGGCGATGTTGCACCCGTTCGTCTTGGACGAATGCGACACGCCAATGCCGTCAAGCGCCTTGCCGAACGCGCGCTCGACCTGCTTGCGGCTTCTCGCATGAAGCTGATACCCGTTTGCGTTCACCGGGTCAGCAAGGTACACGCGCGAATCGCGCGGCAGCCTGTCACGCAGCTTCGGGATGCCCTCCTCGATCGTTCCGGCCATCCATCCGCTCATGCTGGCGCAACCGGCAAGGATCGGCAGCAGGGCGGCAAATATCCTCACTCGAACTCTCTGCATACGCACCTGTCGTCAAACTCATGCCTGACGCCCCTTATTTCCTGCGTCGTCTCATGCCCCTTCCCGCACACCACAACCGCATCGCCCGCCCGGGCGCGCGCAAGCGCAAGGAAGATCGCCTTCCGCCGGTCCGGCTCTACCGTAACGGACTCCGACCGCGCAGGCTCCGGAATTCCGGAAAGTATCTGGCCGATTATCGCGTTCGGATCCTCGCTTCGAGGATTGTCGCTCGTGACAACGAGCCTGTCTGCCGTCTCGGACGCCGCCAGCCCCATCAGGGGACGCTTCATCGGGTCCCTGTCGCCGCCGGCGCCGAACACGGCCCACACATCACCGGGCGTGAACCTCTTCACGGTGGAGAGGACGTTGCGCAGGGCGTCGTCCGTATGGGCGTAATCGACAAACACGCGGGCCTTCGACTTCGTCTCCACCTCCTCGAGGCGTCCCCACCGGGGCCGCAGCAGCGGGATCGCGGCCTGTATGGATTCATGCGATGCGCCGGCCGCCTCCGCAAGCGCGGCGGCAAGCAGGACGTTGGACTTGTTGTAGTCGCCGGCGAGCCTCAGTCCGGAAAGGTCGAATCTGGGATGCCGCACCGTCACCGGTATCACGTTAAGGGGGAGGTCTCCCGCCCTCTCGTACATGCGCACCCCGTTGCCTCCGTCAAGGCATACCGCATACGGGGGAAGGTCGCGCCGTCCGGACGAAGGCTGCGGATGGCAGGATGCCGCTATTATCCGCGCGAAGTCAAGCTTGACGTCGAAGTAGGCCTCCATGGTCTTGTGGTAGTCAAGGTGGTCTTCCGTGAGGTTCGTGAACGCTCCGCCGGAAAACACCGTATCGCCAAAGCGCCGCTGGTGTATCGCATGGCTCGACACCTCCATCACACAGTCGCTCAGGCCATTTGCCTCCATCTCCGAGAATATCCCTTTAAGCGTTTCAAGCGGCGGCGTGGTGTACCCGGTGGAGAACCTTCTCGCTCCGGTATCAACCTCAACCGTCGTTATGTATCCGCACTTCCTTCCCGAAGCGCGCAGGAACTCGGCAAGCACCCACGTTGTCGTCGTCTTGCCGTTCGTGCCAGTTATTCCCCAGATCCTCATAGTGTACCTCCTGGAAGCACCGTCTATCGATTGGCCCATGACTACAGATCCACAAGCTCCTCGGGCTTGTCCGGCTCTACGCCAAGGTAGCGCGCGACCGACTCGGCTATGCGACGGAACACCGGCGCCGCGCAAACGCCCCCCTGGTGGTTGTACAGGGGCAGCCCCGTCTCCTCATGCTTCTTGAAGGACCGGCAGTTCTCCGGCTGCTGGTATGTCACCAGGATGACAAACGCCGGATCGATCGCCGGGACGATCCCGATGAACGATGCGTTGAAGTTGACGGTGGAGTATCCGCGTCCCTCCTTCATCTGCGCCGTGCCCGTCTTACCGGCAACGGAATACCCCTTCACGGCGGCACGTCGCGCCGTGCCGCCCTTTTTCGCAACCCCGATGAGCATCTCGCGGACAGAACGCGCGGTCTCGGCGGTGATTGGACGGCCCACCTCCTCCGGTTCGTTCTTGAACAGCAGGTCGCCATCATGCGCGACGACCCTGTCAACCACATACGGCCTCATCAGCCGCCCGCCGTTCGCTATCGCGCCGTATGCCACGGCCATCTGGATTGGCGTGACGGCGACGAACTGCCCTATCGGAGCGCGCGACCACGAGGCCTTGTCCCACTTCTTCCAATCCGGCAGGATTCCGGTCTCTTCCCCAGGCAAGTCTATTCCGGTCTTGCGCCCGAAGCCAAAGGCCTTGAAATACTCCCATAGCCGCTTGTGTCCAAGCCGGTAGCCGAGCTTGCCGTAGACTATGTTGGACGAATGCACGATGCCTTCCGTGACGGACATGAACGGCTCCCACTTGTGCGAGCCGTCGCCAGGCAGCCTGTAGTAGCCGGGATCGTTGCGCGCCGTAGAGATCATCGTCGATGGCGACACCATCCTGTCGTTGATGACTGCGCATGCCGTAATCGTCTTCATCACGCTGCCCGGCTCATGGTTCTCGGATACGCAGCGGTTCTTCTTCACGAGTTCCCCCGCCTTGTTGTAGTTCTCCGGCTCGAACGTAGGGCACGTGGCCATCGCAAGCACCGCCCCCTTGTCCGCATCGAGGACGATCGCCCATCCAGCCCTGGCCTGGCAGTTGGTGAACCCGTCATGCAACGCCTCTTCGACGGCATACTGCACATTGTGGTCTATCGTAAGGTACACGTCCGCACCGGGCGTAGGGTCCACGTCAACGACGCGCCTCTCGCGTATCTCCCTCCCGCTCGCGTCGCGCATGCCCTTCACCCTGCCGGCCTTGCCCTTGAGGAACCGTTCGTAGCGCATCTCCACCCCGCCGGCCCCAACCGGATTGTCCGGATCCTTTGAGACGAAGCCAAGCACGTGCGCCAGGAGATTCCCCTGCGGATAGCGGCGTATCTGCCGGTCGTCAATCGCGATCCCGGAGACCTTCGACGAATCGGTTAGTATCCGGTTCGCGGCGTCGTCATAAGATGTCGCAAGGTACACGTACCTGGAGTCGATGCGCCAGAACACGTCACGAACCTTGTCAACATCCATCTTGAGGGCATCGGCCACCGTGCGGACAACGGACTCTCGCGTGTGCCGCCTGAGGTTGACGCTGCGGGGATCCACATGGTACTCCCACACAGGCACGGAACAGGCGAACGGCTGACGTCCGCCGGCATCGGAGTATATCCCGCCCCTCAGTCCGGGCACCTCCCGCGTAAACCAGTACCGAGGATCGCGAACCGGCAGATCGACGATCGAAAGGTGGATGACGACGAGCCGATAGCCGATCACGCAGGCGCAAGCCAGCAGAACCGCGACTATCAGCCAGAATCGGCCGCGCTCACTTACGAACGCCATTCTTGGCATGCCTCCGAGAAGCAGCCGACGACACCCTGTAGGTGCGCACGTTTGCACGGGCAACCGCAGTACGCTGCGACGCTTCAGAGGCACCGCGCAGACGCGCAAGCGCCAACTGGCCCGGGACCGGCACGCCTGTGCGGCCCATGCGGACGATCTGGTCTTCGCGTGGGATATCCATCTCAAGCCCAAATCGCGTAAGCGCGATCTTGAGCCTCTCCGGAACCTTCATCTCGTCCCACCGCGTCTTCTCCCTTGTCAGTTCCGACTCAAGGCGCTGCAGGGTCTTCTCCCTAAGCCCGATCTCGCGCGTGATCGTCGAGCATCGTGAATTCATCGCGAAGAAGATCATCAGCATTATGAAGGCCGTCACTATCAGGGAGGCAACTCCCATTGAACTCGTTGCAAACCTTGAATTCTTCTTTACTCGCTTGTTTCTCTTCATGCCGATCCCCCTTTCCTAAATCCTCTCCACCGCCCGCAGCTTCGCGCTGCGGCTTCGCGGGTTTGCCTCGATCTCGCTCTCTGACGCCGCAACCGCATGGGGCGTGACCATGCGCACACGGGGAAGCTCCCCCTCCCACCGCGCACCGCCCTGCTGGAGCGACACCATCTTTCCCGCATGCGCGGAAAAGAACCTCTTTACGGCCCGGTCAGTCAGGCTCTCGAACGCTATCACGACGAAACGGCCACCTTCCCCCAGGCGCCCAAGCCCACCGGAAAGCGAGCGGGAAAGCTCCCCCAGCTCGTCGTTCACCGCCATCCTCAGCGCCTGGAAAACCCTTGTCGCCGGATGGTGCGCCCCTCGCCTTCCCACGGTGCGCTCGACGAGCTGCGCCAACTGGAGTGTGGTTTCGATCGGATGGGCGCCACGCTCCCTCACCATCGCCTTTGCGATCCGCCTGGCGTTCGGCTCCTCGCCCAGCGAACGGAAAACGTCCGTGAGTTCGTCTTCGCTGGCGGAGTTCGCCAGCTCGGCCGCCGTCACCCCGCACGACCGATCCATCCGCATGTCCAGGGGACCGTCCGCCCTGAAGCTGAAGCCACGCTCCCCTTCGTCCAGTTGAGGACTCGAAACGCCAAGATCCAGCAAAATCCCATCGACCACCTCCAATCCAAGCCTATCCAGTATTCCGGCCACATCGCCATGGTTGCCTTTGACAACCTCCAGCCCGTCAATCCCCATCGCCGACACGTCCCTCAGGGCATCGTCATCGCGGTCTATCCCGATCACCTTGCCGCCGCGCCGCACGATCTCCCGCGAATGGCCACCCCTTCCGAGGGTGCCATCCACATATATGCCTCCCGGCCTTACGTTCAGGGCATCTACGGCTTCATTCAGCATCACTGGCGTATGCCTGCAGTTCATGCCCTGGCCCCTTCCCGCGCAAGCATCTTGCGCTTTGCCGCCACTGCCCTGAACGCCGTGAGATCAAGTTTCCCGGACTGCGATGCGGGCTTGAGTTCCGCAGCCCACAATTTGGCCTTGCGTATGCCGCCGATCATCGTCACCCCAGCCGTTATGCCCGCATGCGAAAGCAGCCCGTCCCCAATGCGGATGCGCCCCTGCGCGTCAACCTTGAGCATCTGCGAATGCGCCGCTATCGCCTGGGCATCGGCATCGGCATCATCGTCGAAAAGATCCGCATCCTGGTACCTGGCAAGCGTGCGCTCCATGAGCTCCACAGGGATGAGCTCAAGGCAATCCTCCGTGGGGGACGGCATGATGTAGACATAGGTGGGATTCCCCAGGGCATCGCGCCATTCGCTTGGAATCGTGAGACGCTTCTTGGGGTCAAGGGTATGGCGAAACGTATCTACAAGACCGCCAACCGGCCTCTTTTGCGCATTATTCTCTGCGCCACGGATCGTTTCGACTGAAGAATTCAAACCAATTCACCCCACTTGGCCCCATATTATGACACAACGCACCACCGAATGCAAGAGCAAAAGTGCAACATCGCAAAATTAGGCGATTTATCCTAAAAACGACCGCTCTGGCCAAATGTCTTGCGCAGAAAGGTAGTTGGTAGTTGGTAGATGGTAGATGGTAGTTGGTAGTTGGTAGTGGGATTTACGATTTTTCGATTTACGATTTGCGATTGCATTTGGCCATTTGTTGATTTTCGTAGCGACGACGCCCTCGTCGTCGTGCGTTGCGCGGGAGGGTCGCAATCCATTGCGACCGGGCCTGTGGCGGCAGGCTGATACGATGGCGAGGGCGCCATCGCCACGAAAGCCCCCGTAGCGACGACGCCCTCGTCGTCGCACATTGCGCGGGAGGGTCGCAATCCATTGCGACCGAACGGAGGGCGGCAAGCTGATGCGATGGCGAGGGCGCCATCGCCACGAAAGCACCCCCGTAAAACCTACCCACTACCAACTATCAACTATCAACTATCAACTACCATCTAAAGCCTACGGCATCTCGACGGTGACGCGGAAGAAGCGGTAGCCAGCCTCGCCGCCGGGCGCGACTTCGCTCCACGCCGCGTCGCCCAAATCCGCCTTGCCCCATACGCGGTAGGTGCGCACGCCTTCGCGGACGCCATCGCCGTTGAGTGCCGGAGTCCACGTCACGACGGGCTTGCCGTCCTCAAGGGCGACCGACGCCGTGAAGCGGCTCGCCGCGTCCGTGGGGTCTGTCCCAGCCACGTAGTCGTGCCACACGGGCTGCGCCGCGCCGTTCGCATCGGTCTTCACGCCCACGCCTTCCGCAATCTCCTGCCATTCGGCGACCGTCGTTCCGCCCAGCGTCGGATACTTCGCGAACCATGTCGCCGGAATGATGAACGGAACGTTGCCGCCATCGATCACCACGCCGTTGTCCTGCGTGATGCGCAGCGTCGCGTTTCCGACCGCAACCGTCGCCGTGCGGGGCAACGCGTCCCCCTCTGCCGCCGGAGCGATGTAGAGTTCAAATGTTCCGTCGCCCAAAACCGGATCGCCCGAAATCAGGAACACCCAGCTGTCCCTTGCCTCTTCCGATATTTCAGCCGTCCAAGGCGCCGTCGCGACATCGACGTTGACCGTGACTACCAGCGAATCACACCCCGAAGCGTTGCAGCAGCGCACAAGCCCGCCCCCGATCTCGACCTTCGCGGCATCCTGCGTCACCGTGAACGCTTTGCCCGCAATCATGACCGCCGCCGTGCGATCCTCAAACGTCGTGTTCGGAGACACGATGAGCGTCACGATGTCCGGACCTCTGCGCGAGGCTGCCCCGACAAGCGCAATCCATCCGGGAACATCCGCAATCGCCCACTCCACGGACGCCGCCGTCTCGACATTGACCATGAGCGTCTTTCCCTGCGCCACAACCGCCGCGCTTGTTGCCGAGACCGCCAGCGTCGCCGCCGACTGCGTGACGGAGACAGTATGTCCCGCGACCGTCACCATCCCCGTGCGCGATATCGCCTTGTTCCACGGCAGAACCTGCAGCTTGACCTCGCCCGAGCCAGTCCCTCTCGCCGTCTCGACCTGAATCCACGGACACTCCGAGTTCGCGCTCCATGTCGTCGTCTCGTCCGTCACGGAAACCGCAACCGCAACCTCGCCGCCCGCCGTACCTGCCGTCACCCGTGCGTCAACTGTCGCGCCGCGTCCCGCCTGGGTCACCTTCAACGTCTGCCCCGCGATGTACACGTAGCCGACGCGGGCCTCGGCGGCGACGTTCTCCGCGATCGTGCAGATGATGCCCTTTCCCGTCGCCGTGCCGGACATACTGTTCAACTTCAGCCAGCCGGCCGATGTCGCGCCCGTCCATTCCTCGCCATTTCCTGATATCTTGACAATCTGCCTCATCCCTTTCGCCGCAACCGCAATCTCATCCGACGGGGAAAGCGCGATTCCCTCGACGACATCCATCGGCGGATCCGGCGCCTCTTCGGCCTTTGCATAGCCATTCGTGACGACGTATGCCGCCGACATCACGTCCTCGCCAGCCGCATGCGAGACCACGTACGTTCCGGCCGCCGGCGCATACCACGTCCAGCTCCCCGCCCCGTCGGCGTTCAGCAGCACCTCGTCGTTGATTGCGACGATGGCGTTCCGGCTCTCAGTCGGCGCATATCCGAGAGACACCATGCCGTCAATGGAGCTGCCGTCGGCGCAAATGCGTCCCAGTGAAAACTCCACCGTCGCGGACGCGGCGACCGTCCCTGCAAGAAAGGGAATGGTCCTGGAGAGACGGAAGCCGAGGCAGTCGACGCTATCCGACGTAAAACTTTCGAAGTGGCTGACCGACGGGTAGCTGGTGTCCCGGTAGAACGAGGCGCATTCGTACTCATCGACGCCCCAGCAACCGCCGCGTAGCAGCCGAGACGAACCAGAAGACGCACCCTTTGGATCCGTGCCATACTCCAGCCGCGCCCCAGACCAGTCAAGGCACCACTCCCACACGCTGCCGTGCATATCGTAGAAACCCCACTTGTTCGGCAGCTTCGTGCCGACCTCGTGCGTACGACTGGAGTTCGAAGAGTACCACATGTACGCGCTTTTCGCACTGTCGCCATAACTGTACGTCGTTGTCGTACCCGCGCGGCACGCGTATTCCCACTGTGCCTCCGTCGGAAGGTCGAAATCGAGTTTCGTCCGATCTCGCAGTTTGCCGAGAAACGACGACGAATCGACCGCGTTCGACGCCGGCCAGTTCTTGCCGTTCGACTTTCCGCGAATCATGTCATAGGAAACATAGTGGACTGGATACGCATTGCCATTGCCATATGAGGTCGATGAGCACGGATTCGAGCCCGTCACGAGTTCCCACTGCCTCTGGGTCACTTCGTAGAGTCCCATGTAGAACGGCCTTGTGAGCGTGACGCGATGAGACTCGTCCGACTGATCATAACCCATAATGAACGAACCCGCATCGACTCGCTTCAAAACGAGTTTCGTCGTCTTGTACTCGGTCGTGCTGAAGCCCCCGCTCGGCGGTGCGGACATATACGCGACGGGATAGAAGTCCGTCGCCGAACCGCCCGAGAGATCAATCACGCAATAGAGCGGATACTCATACGCCACCGTCAAGGAAGCAATCGACGGATCGAGTGCAATCCCGTCTTTCGCCATATTCCAGTAGACGCGATGCGCACCATCCACGCAGTTCGTCGCGCCGACGAGGTTCTTGGCGACGTAGGTGGCGTCTCCTGCTGTCATCGCGACATCGATCAGCAAATCCGCGCTGTCCGCCGTTGCGCCACTCACGGAGAAGTCGATCGCGAGTCCCAACGGCTCGATGGGCGTCACCTTCAGGTCGCTGACCGCCGGCGTTGCAGTCGCGACACATGCAAGGCAAAGCATAGAACAGACAAACATGTACGGCAACTGCTCGTGTGTGAAATTCATTTTGAGAGCTCCTTGTCTTCGCATTCCTCGCAAAACCCCTTTGCGATCCGATGCTCTTCGATACGTCGCGTCTCATGTCTCCATGCCAGAGTTGACAACATCTTCTTTATTGCTTCTAACCGAACATGAAGCAAATCACGAGAAGGACTCTCCAGAAGCAAGCAAGCGGCCCTTGCATAGATCGCATCGAAAACCTTCATGACAACATCGAAATCATCCTTGGAAACTCCAAGTTCATTAAGGAGTTCCCTATCCGAGATGTTGCGATCACGACGCTCACGAATTGACTTCCTAATCACACGCTCAAGATAACTCTCCTTATCTCTTCGATCAGGACCAGCACACAAGGCCACAAGCACATTGAACCCTTTGCTCTCTTCAGCATTTTCCATTTCATACCTCTCTTCTGTAGTTTCCGCGCCTGTTTTTACCGAGCGCGACCGTTCTGGCGCAGAAAAGAAGAACGGCGCACCCTCGAAATTTCATATCTCGTGAGAGGCACCGCTAAGAGCCTATACAGGGACATGAATAGAGAATGCGCCGCGTGGAATGAACCCACGTGCGCACAGTCTCGTATTTCACTCCTGTATTTGAAATTAGCGGTTTCTCACGAAGTTACTTTACGTACTGTTGCGTACGTTGTCGGATCCTTTCGGGATTGTCCGACCCTTGCCTTGGCGTGCATTGGGCCACGCCGCTTCAAGGTTCTGCCGAGGGCGTTACACCCCCGACCGGCAGTCGATGTCTTGTGCCCACCGACCTTTTTCAAAGACCATTAGTTCTCGCCTATTCGCCCAGTTTGCACAGTTCCCCAGGCAAATGAGCGAATTATACCACATCTTCTCGCCCATGGCGGAACTGAGAATTTTCGATTTCCGATTTTTCGATTTGCGATTGCATTTGGCCATTTAGGCATTTGATGACAGGCTGATGCGATGGCGAGGGCGCCATCGCCACGAAAGCACCCTCGTAGCGACGACGCCCTCGTCGTCGCACATTGCGCGGGAGGGTCGCAATCCATTGCGACCGAGCCTGTGGCCACATGCTGATGCGATGGCGAGGGCGCCATCGCCACGAAAGCACCCGTAGCGACGACGCCCTCGTCGTCGTGCGTTGCGCGGGAGGGTCGCAATCCATTGCGACCGGGCCTGTGGCGGCAGGCTGATGCGATGGCGAGGGCGCCATCGCCACGAAAGCGCCCCCCTAAAACCTACCAACTACCAACTACCAACTATCAACTACCAACTAAAGCCTACCCTACGTTCCCCACGCAGGAAGCGGGAATGGCGCTGAAGCCCTCTCGTCATTCCTCAGGGCCGTATTCCACCGGGAACCACGTGCGGTAGTAGTTGTCGCGATGCCAGGTGTTGCCGGCGGACGCATAGTCGCAGAACATGACAGTCTCTGGCAGACGACCTTCAGGGTTCGCGTGGTGAGAGCCGATTGGCAGCGTCGCGGTGAACGCCATCCAGAAATCGTCCGATGGTGTGCGCACCGCACTGAAGGACGGCATCGGCTGCCCATCCTTCACCCCGCGCCGGAACGGTTCCGTCAGATCGCCGTCCGCGAAGCGGCTGTCTCGCGCGAGCAGCACCGGGCCGCGCGTGAACGCGACGTGGTGTTCGAGCGTGTGCGCTACGACCGGCATGTCGAACGCGATCTCAACTATGTCGCCGAGCGCCCAGTCGCGCGAGACGGTGAAGTACGAGCCGGGCTTCACGCCTTCATGGACGGCGCCGTTAACCTTCACCTCTGTCTTTGCGCTCCACGCGGGGATGCGAAGCCGCAATGCGAGAGGCCCGGTCGTGTGGCTCACTATCCTCGCGGTGTTCGCGCGAGGATAGAGCGAGTACATGTCGAAGCCCTTCACGAGCGCGGACGAGTAGAAGTTGAAAGTGGCGGTCTTGCCATCCGTCTCGAAGAGCTTGCGCAGGAAGCACAGGAAGCCGCGCGGGCCATTCGCCGTGCAGCAGTCCGTGTGCATGTAGCAGTGGTGCTGCCCGTGATAGCGGCTGCCCGTAAGCGGCGTGTATCCCGCGAACTCCGCGCCATCGGCCTTCATCGCCGCAAGGTAGGCGTTGTAGAACGTGCGTTCGATCTCGTCGGCCCACTTCGGATCGCCCGTCATCTCCAGCAGCTTCTCGCAGAATCGCATCCACGTGGTCGTCACGCACGTCTCCTGCAAGCGCAGGTAAGGCAAATGCTGTTTCTTCGCGCCATGGAACCAGGCCTCGGAGCTTGCGCAGCCGCCCGCAAGATTGACCTCCTCCTTCGCTATGTCCACGGCCGTCATCAGCGCCGCATTGTAGAGGTCTTCGACCTTCGCGTCCTTTCCCCGGCCCTTCTTGCGCATCACCTCAACATAGTCGAGCATTCCCTGGTAGCAGCTCATCATCTCGTAGGATTTCCAGCGATTGTGCTTCATTACGTACCCGCCGTGACCCTCAGGCACATTCCCGTAGCCGTTCCGGTCGGCGACCGACACGCCCTTGAGCGCAAGGTCCACGAGGCGCGGCCCCGATTCGGGATCGCGCATCCCCCTTACGATGAATGTCGCGAAATCGAGGTATTTTTGCGCCGCCGCCTCGCCTTCCGCCGCCGCTACGCGGCGATAGAGCCAGACTACCGGCTCGAGTATCGACGAGCTTGCGTATCCAGACCAGTTGCCGGTCTGCCAAAGCTCGCATCCGCGCTTCCCGCTGGGTCCGATCTCCCCGATCACGTAGTCGCAGAGGCGCTTCGCCGCCGCCAGGACATTCCCGCGACCGGCGCCATTGCCTCTACACATATAGTCGTAGCAGTGCATAAGCCCCATTAGGGTGTACTTCATGCCCCACACGTCCCAACCCTCGCCGCAGCGGAGTTCATCGGGATAGTTGCCTATGTAGCCATCCCGTTCCTGGCTTGCAAGCATGCGCTCTGCGCCCCTACTTATGTCGGAGGCAATCTTCGGAGAACCGGAATAGGCGGCATACGGCACCGCCGCATGCATGTACTTGCCCCAGAATTCGGTCTGCCACCAGTTCTTTCGCTCCGTCTTTTCGAGGAACGGTGCGGTTATGTAATCGATGTCGGTTCCGCCGACATGGCGCTCGACCATCCGGTCAAGCCGCTCTCCGAGATAGCCCTTGAGCTTCACCTCGCCGACATTGCCGATCGCATCTGCCCGCACAGTACCCACCGCTACCAGCAATCCGCCAGCAATCAACATCCTGCCAACCGAAACATTCATGGTCTTTTCATTTCCTTATGATATCTACCGTGCCAAAACAAAGCCGCCTCGTCCATGCAAGAGCGGACGTCAGCATTCCTCGATGGCGGCGTCGACGATGGTGCGCCTCTCCTTCGAGAACGCGAGGCCGACGAGCGTGAGCGTCTTGCCGTTGCCGGCGAAGCGGTCGGCGTAGCGGTTCGCCCTGATCTGCGCGATCGCCTCGGCGGCCGACGCGCCGAGCTTGAACTCGACCACGTAGCCATGCTCCGGCGTCTCAAGCGTCATGTCGATCCGCCCCTCGTTCGTCTTCACCTCCGCCTCCGCCGCGACGCCGATCATCTTCAGGATCACGTAGACGATCGCCTGCCACATCTGCTCGTTCTGCCGGTCCGTGAGGTCGTAGGGGATGTTCGCGAAGAGCCGCTTCAGCGCCGCGACGAACTTCTCCGGCTCGCCGTCGTAGAGCGCATTCACCGCGTCGGCCTGGATGTCGTTCGCGCGGTTCTCCTCCTGCCCCGTGTAGGCCGGAACGACCTGCCGCAGGAACGAGTTCTCCACCTCCAGGTTCGGGAAGTCGAGCCTGTAGCGACGCGCCGCCCCGCGCTGCTGGAACCCCCGTATCGTCAGGTAGCCCGTCTGGAAGAGGAGCGTCGTGAAGTCGGCCTTGTCCGGCTCGTAGGTACCCAGCACCGACTCGTCCACGTCCACCTTCGCGAAGTTGAGCGGCCGGCGCTTCAGCTCGTCCATCAGGAACGTCGTCATCGCCGTCGTCGACCAGTAGTTCCGAAGCTCCGTCGACTTCAGGCAGCTGCCGAGCGAGACCGGGTTGATCACCTGCTCGGCGCGTGGGTGGAACAGGTAGCCGTCGTACCAGCGCTTGATCTCGTCGAGCCCCTGCGCGTCCGTGAGGCCGTTCGCCTCCGCGAAGCGGTGGAGGAGCCCCGGCAGGTTCTTCACGACCTCCTCGGGCGTGTAGCCGAAGAGCGTCGCGCAGCTCAGCTCCATCGTCATGTCGTTGAGGTTGTTGAGGTCGGAGAAGATCGAGACCTTCGAGAACTTGCTGATGCCGGTGAGGAACGTGAAGCGCTGCCGCCCCTCCAGCGTCTTGACGACGGAGTAGAACGCCTTGAGCGCGTTGCGGAACGGGATCACCTCCGGCGTGTTGAGGTTCTTCAGGAGCGGCTTGTCGTACTCGTCCACGAGGAGGACCATCTGCCCGTCGGGCGACTGGTCAGCGAGGTCGTCGATCAGGTTCGTGAAGGTGATCGGCGCGGACTCGCCCCGCCGCAGCGCGACGCCGTTGCGCGCCGCCTCGCGGGCGAGGATGTTCGTGAAGAGCCCCTCCAGATCCTCGGCGCGGTCGGGCTGGACGCTCCCGAGGTCGAGCCGCAGGACGGGCCACTTCCTCGACCAGTCCCAGAGCGGCTCGATGGAGAGGCCCCGGAAGAGGTCGCGCCGTCCCTCGAAGAGCGCCTGGAGGACGGACACCGTGAGCGACTTCCCGAACCGGCGCGGCCGCGCGATGAAGAACTGCTTGCCGACCGACAGATTGACGAGCGGCCAGAGGCGGTCGGTCTTGTCGATGTAGGTGAAGCCGTTCTTCACGAGTTCGGCGAACGTGTAGATGTCTGTCGCAAGCTTTTCCATGCCGTAGATTATACCACAAGACCCGAACCATTGTGGACTCGATCGGGTGCGGACGGCATCCGCTGCGCACCACGTAGACGTCGCCGACCTTCGCGCCCGCGCCCTTCATTACCGCCTGTTGATCAGGCCAATCTTATCGAAGGGGATCGGCTTGAAGTTCGGGAGGCGACGATATATCTCCGAATCGGGGCGGAGTCGGTAGTCTCGCCGCGCGTAATCGACAAAGCCGGGATCGCCCTTCAGCGCAACGAACGTCTCGTTCGTGTACCAGTGCCCCCTGACGTATCCGCCCAGACTGAAGACCCGACCGTCCTTCTGCGGGAAGTACAGCCGGTCTGGGCAGTCGATCGCCACGCAGTCATACGCTGCGTTCTTCCGGATCTCCTCCGGGTATGGGTCGAGGAAGGTCTCGAGCTCCGGATAGCGCATCCGCCACTCTGGCGCACGGTAGTCGATCTCCTCTTTGAACTTGTGGTCGTAGTTCTTCCATTTGACCGACTCGCGGCCCTTGATGCGCGTCTCCCACTTCTCTTGCGGCCATGGACCGCCGCCCAGCGACCGGTCGCACTTCACGAACAGGCAGTTGCGGACGACATTCGAGCAGCCCGCATGGGAAAAGACCGCGCCGAAGTTGCAGTAGTGGAGCTGCGTCCGCCCGCAGTTCTCGAAGACGTTGCCGAAGACCGTGTCGCCGGAGTCGCCGTCATCGAAGTAGATCGCGCACGAGCCATGCCCGCCTGAGCCCCCGATGTCACGCCAGTAGTTGTACTCGATTCGGTTGCCGCGCATGGACGGATTCAGTCCCTTGTAGAACGCCCCGGCGTCGTCCACGCCCCAGGTCGTGTTCGAGATGACGTTGTAGGCGAAGAGCCCGTCGTTCTGCTTGTACGAGACCACATAGCCGTTCGCGTTCCGGATCTCGTTGTGCAACGCATTGTTGCCGACCCCGTTCAGCAGGATCGCGTACCCGCAGCTCGAGCGCAGAGTGCCCCAGTTCTCGAACAGGCAGTCCACTATGAGGTTGTCGCCCGGCACGAGCTTGCGCCTGTCGCCACCCCAGAGGCAGAAACAGCCGTTGCCGACCTGCGTGACGTCGCAGGTCCTGAGCGTGCAGTTCCAGTCCGTTCGCGCCAAAGATCAGCCTGCCTCCGTTCCCGGAAAGATCGGTCACGATTGCGCCATTCTGGGCAATGACCTTGCCGACGTTGCACGTCCTCCCGTTCACGTCCAGGAAACCGTTCATTCTCTCGGAGTCCGACGCCGCCACCTGCGTCCAGTCAAAACGGACGTCTCGGCTCACGCGAATCGTGACGACATGGTCATCGGCATAGGGCAACGCGTCATCAACTGTCGGACGGACAATTGCGTTTCTGAAGTCACAGACGCCAGTCGTCGCCCAGGCCATCCGCCCGCTGTCGTATGCTGCATTGAAGCGAACCGTTCCAAAATTGCTCTCGTTGAGATTCCAGACCCGCAGACCAGCCGGCCCGTCGACCGTGACTTTCCCAAGATCGTTCACACGGGGGAAGTCCACCGTCTGTTTCATCGCATCCGCTCCGCGCAGATAGTAGGTGAACGGATATGACTTCCCATGCGCCGTCACCGTCGATCGCAGGACAATCTCGTTTTCAACACCCGGCACCCCGACATTCCCGCCGGAAACCAAATAGACCCCTGTCGGCGTCTCCTGAGTCGAGTCCGACCCCGTTGAGCTTAGCACGACTGGGATCGGACTGCCGTTTTCGAGTTTCTGACAGGCAAAGAAACCTTCATATGCCCTTGAATTGAACCGAACGAGTTCGTTCGTCGGAGAGGCCGTCCCGTCCGCGTTGACGGGATGCGCCGTCGGCAGGACAACCATGACATAGGGCCAGCAGTTGTCCCACCCCGGCGTAGCGGAAATGGCCGGTTGCGCGAGATAGCCGTCAAACGCCAGAACGCCATTCCAGTGGGAGTTGAGCGCACCGCCCGGCAGGAGGACGACCTGCGCCGGCTTCTGCGCCGAAACGCCGTGAATCCAGTTCGTCGTGGCATTGCCGCCACCCAAGCTGCCGTCTTTTGCAATCGTCAGATTGCCCTGGATGTCATACCAATAGCCTGGCTCTGTGTTTGTCTTCTTGACGGTCAGTGAGTCCGTCTCGCCAGGGCCGACCGAATACAGGCACGTCTGCGGATCATTCGGCAACGCCATGGACGACAAGACGGCCAAAGCCGCAACCGCGCAAATGCGGATTCCACCGAGCGATTTTCCCGTTGACATGGCTTCTCTCCTTTTCCTTATGGTTTGAAGTGGATGGTTTAGCTGGAAATGGCGGCAATTATATATGTTTTTTTTTTCTAATGTCAAATTTGACGGGATCACACCCTTATCCCGGATTTTCCGGGATAAGGGTGACACGACAGACACGACACACACCATTGACTTTCGCCATAAAATTGAGTATATTCTCGACACTTGTTTGTTAACTATGCCTTGAAACAGTGAGCGCACAAGGGAAATTGTAGCAAATGGCAGTAAAACTATATGATGCGAGCGTGAAAGATGACGAGAAGATCGTCACCTTCGTTGCGTTTTGCATTGAATGCTACAAGACAATCCACGGCATCAGCGGACATGAGGTGGCCGACCTATTCCGCGAGTATGGTGTCGAGAAGTACCTTTACGAAGAATACGACATACTGCACTCCTTTGGCGAGAGACAGATAGTGGCCTACATTGACGAGTTCTTGTCTGTCAGAAAGGAGCCAGCGTGAAAGTCTATCATGGCGGCTTGGAAGAGGTCAGGAACCCTGAAATCCGATGCGGAACAAATGTCGGCGATTTTGGAATAGGGTTTTACGTCACCAGTTCCTTTGAACAGGCTTGCCGGTTTGTGAAGACAAAGGGGAACCGTCTCAACAAGGATAAGGGCGTTGTTTCGGTCTATGAATTGGACGAGCGGCTGTTTGGCGGCCAGTTCAAGGGAAAGACTTTTGAAAGCCCGACCCGTGAATGGGCGGATTTTGTCTCTGCGAACCGCAAGCGCCCAAGTTTCAGTCATGGTTTTGACTATGTAAGAGGGCCTGTGGCGAATGATCAGGTCTATACGTCGCTTACGCTCTACGAGGGTGGCATCATCTCGTTCGAGATGTTGATTGAGCGGCTGAAGACTCGGCGGCTTTTCGACCAAATACTATTCCACACCGAAGAGGCTTTGGCTTGTCTTTCATTTCAAGGGAGAGAGGAGGTCGCATGGCAGAAATAAACCAGTCAAACGTCTATATGCTCCTGCACTGGAAGGTCGCGGGGCTTGCGCGGCTCTGGGCGAAGGATCTCGGCGTCTCTACACTTGAGGCGATGATGCGCTTCTACGATACGCCGTTCTATGCGAAGCTCGAGGACGAGTCCACGAAACTTTGGACCTGCAGCCCGCAGCAGCTCTATTATCTCTTCCGCAACGCGGCATAATCTTCAACAATCGTGAAACTGGAAATGAAAGGAACAAGCCGATTTGGGCAAGCCGAGTTGACGGGTTTCGGCGGAAAGTCATATAATTCATCCTGACTCCTTCGGGTGGGATGTGCCCTGCCCCAAAGACGGCTGAAAAAGCCGGATGGCTCTTTGACAGCGGCTGACGGGCACAGACGCTGGCTGAACAACGGATTCCAAAATCAGGTCAGACCTGATTTTGGAATCCGAACGGTGAAACCGTGGACACGCTGCTCGTCGCCGCCAACGCCTGGACGGCGACGTGGTACGTGAACGGATCGTCAGGGGCAAATGGGAATTCCGGCCTTGCGGACTCCTCCGCCAAGGCGACGATTCAGGCGGCGATTGACGCGGCGTCTGCGGAAGACACGATCCTCGTCTCGCCGGGGGCGTACGACGCCATCGACACGCAGGGCAAGGCCATCACGATCCGCTCGACCGATGGCGCAGAGAAGACGAAGATCGTTGCGAATCTTCCGGTCGCCGCCTACAGCCCCATCCAGCGGCGGTAGTCGGCGAAGCGGATCTTCGCGACGCCATGGCCGGAGAGCGCTACCGCGCCGAGCGTGAACGTGCGCGCGTAGAGCCACTGGCGCCCCTCCCAGCGTCCGCACGCTCCCCCGGTCGGGCGTCGGCCAGCCCTTCAGCTGCCAGGCCCCGTTCAGCGGCACGAGCGCCGCCATCAGCATCAAAAGCGAACTCATCGGCACAACCTTTCGTGGATCGTTCTCAGCGTCTTCAGACCTCCAAGCGCACAGGCAAGTATAGTCGCGGACACGAGTCCCAAGACCGAGGCAACCGGACATTCCTCTGCGCGATGAAGAGCAACGTGTAGATGTCTGTCGCGAGCTTTTCCATGCCGCAGATTATACCACAAGACCCGAACCACTATGGCGGCAAAGTGCACGGGGCAGGCACTTCGCATTACTCGGTGACTTGCCAAAGTAAATGACCATAGTGTATGGGCAATGAGTTGGACAATGGGAGGCGGGATGTAGGATGGCAT
>CAKULV010000050.1 GCA_934667425.1 uncultured Kiritimatiellota bacterium
GTGGGGATGTGCTGACGCTTGGCGATCAGCTTGTCGAGCTTCATGAGGCCGGCTTCCTTGGCCTTCGTGCGCATGTTAGCGAGTGATGGCATTTTCTGTTCCTTTAATGATGTATGAGTACGGGGCAAGCGTGCCTATGGCGGCGCCGCCGTCCGCCGGCTTGCCCGTCAGGTTCGCGGCCACGAGCATGGTACGCCCGTCAAGCGTCCGCGTGAAGGCGATGATGCCGCTCTTCTCGCCGTCCGTCACCCACTCCATCGAGCCATCGCTCCAGATCGGATCCTCGTGGCGCATCTTCGCGAGTTTCCTCAGGAGCGCAAGCCGGGACTGCCCGGCGGGCTGCAGCGCCCGCGCCCAGTCCACGGTCTTCGCCGCGCGGGACGGATGCTCGACCGGACCGAAGAATGAGTTGAGGGAGTTGTCGGCAATCTCGTTGCCGTTGAATATGAGCGGAACGCCCCGGCGAAGGAACGTCAGAACGAACGCGGCGTTGCCGGCCTCGACGGGCAGCACGCGGTCAAAGCGGCTGTCCCAGTCGTCCGCCGCCGTGTCGTGGTTGTCGAGGAAGCAGAACATGAGCGAACCCTTCGGAATCTTCGCCTCGTAGTCGCGTACGCCCTGCATCCGTTCGGCGAGCGGCCTGTCCCCCTTCATGTACCAAGCGTTCGCCTCGGATTTGACGAGAGTGCCGCGCACGTTGAAGCTCCACGGCCAGGCGTAGCAGGCGTCAAACGCCTTTTCCAGCCATTCCGGCTTTGTGCCTTCGTTGATCATGACGAGATCGGGGTTCACCTTCCGGCACGTCGTGACGGCTTCGACCCAGAAATCGATAGGCACCTGGTCGCCAACGTCGCAGCGAAAGCCGTCGCATCCGAGGCGCATCCAGTGCAGCATCGAGTCGATGAGGTACTTCCGCACGCCCTTCGACTCGAAGTTCACGTAGGGGAACTTCCATTGCGTCGTCTTCACGGTGCCGTCGGGGTTTTTCCGGAAGGCATCCGGAAAGAGGTCTTTCAGCACGTTGTTCGGCCCGCAGTGCAGATACACGAGATCCATGTATACCTTCATGCCGAGCGCGTGGGCCTTGTCGCTGAACGACTTGAAGTCCGCGTCGGTGCCGTATTCCGGGTCGATCTTGCCGTAGTCGGAGATGCGGTAGGGATTCTTTGGGCTGCCGTAGCCGCTCCTGACCTGCCGCGGGCTCCACCCCGTGCGATCCATGTCGCGATCCATCTCCACGAACGGAGCAAGATACACGACGTCCACTCCGACCGAGCGCACGTGGTCGAGCATTTCCGCTGCGGCCCTGAAATTCCCGTCGCGCGTGAAGTTGCGCAGCACGATCTGGTAGACGACAGCCCGCTTCAGGTAATCCGGCGGCGGACGCGGCGCGGACGAAAGCGCATTCGGCAACAGGCTCGCCGCAAGCGTGAGGACCAAGACGGAAACCTTGAACGAGAATCTGCTCATGATGGCAATATCACCCTCCATCTCATTTTACTGCCGCAGCGATTCGGACATCATGGCAAGCAGACGGCAATGCCCTTCATACGCCTTGAGCCTATCGCCTGTGCGGTTGGTCAGCACAACCCCCGCAAACCCGTTTACTGGATCAACTGCAATAGTGTTGCCGGTGAAGCCCCCGTGCGCAATTGTCGCCGCACTCCAGCCTGCCGGACGATGGACGCCCGCGCTCATGTCCCAGCCAAAGCTGCGCCGCTTGCCGCCCTTCTCCCAACAGGGCGTGAACAGAAGGTCATAGTAGGCTTTCGGGAATGTCCGCCGCGCAATCAGATCGTCCGCGAACTTCAGCATGTCCCTTGCCGTCGAAAACGCCGAACCGTTGCCGAGCGCCCATGGATAGACGCGGGCAGACTCGTCTCCATGCGTTCCCGCAGGGAGACAGCCGTTCACAAACGTCTCCACCGTGCGCGGATTGCCGACTATCTCGTGCCAGCAGGTGTCGCGCATGCCAAGCGGCTCCCAAAGAAGCCTGCGCGCCGCCGTCTCGAGATCCAGTCCCGTAATATGCTCGACGATCCGCCCGAGATAGATGTAGTTCGAGCAGGCGTACTCGAACCTCTCGCCGCGCCGCCGCACCGGACGCTTCGCGTAAAGCTCCCGGTCGAACGTCTTCCGGTCGGCGACAATGTACGGCTTCGAGTTGTCGAAGCCTCCCGTATGCGTAGCCAAGTCGCGCACGGTGATCATGCAATTCCCTTTCGCGAGCACGTGTTCCGGCAGGTAGTGCGTGAACGGCGCATCGGGATCGAGACGGCCATCTGCCGCCAACAGCGCACACAGGCCTGCCGTGAACGTCTTGCCAACGCTCGCGAGATCGAAGATGCAGTCCTCCTCCATCGGCGTCGAAACGGGGTGGCGCGTCCGTTCGCCGGCCGCGTAGAGAGGCCCGCCCACGGTTCCGCACACGCAGCCCGCCATAAGCCCTTCGGCGATCTGGCGGCGCAGTTCGCCGTAAACGGCGTCCCGCCTGGCGCATCGCGCCGATGCGCACCCCGCAACCGCGAACGCGGCGCATTCACCCAGAAATGTTCGTCTTCCCGTCATCTTGCCGGATCCCTTCCGCCTTTCTCTTGGCTTTTCCTTCGCTGATACATCTCGCGGGCGACGGCCCGAGCGGACTCGACGAGTTCCGGATACGGAGCGTCCGTGCCGGTCAGGAAGCCGATCTGGTAGTTCTCGCCGTCCGCGCGTCCGGTGAGCGGCTGGTCGCGCCACTGGAACCAGTGCGCCCCGACGACGCGCGGATGGTCAAGGCAGCTCTCCACGTACTCCCGGTAGGCTCTGGCCCGGGCGGCCTGGTCGCGCGTCGCGACAAGCCCGGTATGGAAAAGCCCTCGGTCGAGCGCCCCGAAATGGAACTCGCCGATTATCATCGGACGGTCAACCGCCCCATCCGGCAGGTCGCGATCGAATTGCCGGGCGTAGACGTTCACGGACACCACGTCGCAGTGCCTCGCCGCCGCACGGTATACGTCCTCCGTCCCCCATGCTATGCGGCCGCCGAGATAGAGGTGGTTGGGCAGCTCCTCGTGTACGATCCGCGCGACGGTGGCGAAGTAGGTCTCTGCGACCTGCGCGAGATCGGGCAGACCGTTCCACGAAAGCTCGTTGTCCACGAACACGCCAATGCACCACGGATCGTTCCGCATCACCTTCGCAAGCTCACGCGCCCGCGTCCTGAGAATCCTCTCGAACTCCGGATTCTCCGGATCGGGCAGAGGCCCCCACCATCCCTTCGAGCCGGCCCGGCGCGGCGCCCCGTGCGTATTGAGCGTGACCGTGTAGGGTGTGCGGCGGAGCTTCCAGACGAGCGGACTCGACCAGTTCGCGATCGTGTTGAGCCCCCAGGCGCGCAGGCGACGATGGGCGAGACCGGCGGAGTGCATCATCCCGTCCGCACCATACTTTCGGAGCACATTCGCCGCCACGAAATCGTATGTCGCATACGGCACATGGTTCGTATCGGCGTAGAAGCCGTGCGCGGCCTTGCTTTTCCGCACTCCCCAGAAACGGACGAACGTTGGATCGTCCCGCGGTGGTATCGATTCAAAGTAGTTCTCGCGGAATCCTACGCCCGTCGCGCTCCAGCCCGGCTCGACGCAATCTACTCCGTGCGACCAGAAGAGACGTCCCTCCGGATCAACGAGCCACCAGACGCCGCCGACCTTCTCAGTCCGGAAGAACCCGGTAGCCGCAAGTTGAGGACCGTTCGCCCAGCCGCCCCAACGGTCGCGATCCGCCGCCGGACCACCCGCGTTCGCCGCAAGCCAGGCCGCCTCCGCCTCTCGCGCGGCAGCCAAGTCGGCATCGCCGTGAGCCTTGCCCGGCCAATCGCCGTGCGCGAACTGTCCGTATCGGTCGACGAACGGGAAGAACGTCTTGGCCTCGTATGTAACCACATCGCGCGGAACAGCATCCTGAACTGTGACGCGGCGCACATCGAACGAATCTGGCGCCGTCCCCTTCGCGACAAAGACGTGCAGACTCGTCACCTCGCGCAGATCGAAAAGGTTTGAGCCGATTCCGGGCGCGATCGGGTAGCCGTTCATACCAACGAACTTTAGAGGCGCGTCCAGCCGCCATGGCTCTGGCCGCAGGTCGCAGCGGATCACGCCCGCAGCGCGTGGCGCGAGCGCGATGCCGCCGCCGGGCGAACGTCCCTGGAGGGCGCGGCTCTTCACGCTCAGCGTGACATGAAGCACACGGTCGAGCCGGTTGGAGACCTCGACGGCGAGTTCGCCCGCGTCCGTGAGATCCACGGAACCATGCGCCGCATTGACGTGTTGGCCCGGCCACGGATGATCCGCCGCCGTAGGCGCGACAACGAACGCCTCGCCAGGGAACAGCAGCCGCGCCGCCGCAAACAAGAAGCCAAGGATTCCCATGTCCTACCTTATGCTCATAACGCCACCGTACAGATTTCCGACCTGTATCTTCCCCTCGCCGTCAACATAGCCGCCCATACCCATGCGCGCAAGCTTCGTGGACGTGTAGCGTCCGCGCACGAGAGACGTGCCTCCCAGCGCCAGAGACTCGCCGCGCAGGACGATCCCCTTCGGAATCTCGACCGACGTATTCTTCGCGAACGTCAGCGCACCCCAGCCCTGCGACGACGGACACGCCACCTTGCCCGCGTTCACCGTCAGCCCGCAGTCGCGACGATCGGCCATGCCCGACAGGCGAACAACCTTCTTGGTGGGCGAATTGACCACGAGATTCGCATTGACGTCCGCGAACTCGGCGTCAAACGGCGTCCATTCCGGCTTGTTCCAGTCGGAGGTCAGATAAGTGACCGTCTTGCCGGGCGCGTGGATTACGCCCTTGAAGCACGGCCACTCCCACTGGCTGTAGATCGTGAAGTCCGCATCGGCCGTCACCGTTCCCAGGTTGACGAACGACCCGCTTGTGCGGATGGGATGGGTTGCATCGTGTCCATAGATTACGACAGGCTGCGTGTTCGTAGAGCAGTAGGCCTGCGGGAACCAGCACCCGCTGCCCGTGATCTCGATCGTTCCCGCGCCAAGGCCGTCCGTCATGTAGTTGAGACCCTCACCCGTCATCTTCTCCACGAGCTGCCCCGCCTCGATCCGCACGCCGCCCGTGAGCAGGTACTTGCCGCCCGTCGTCCAGGCCTTCGCGCCCCGTTTCACGAACTTGCCCGATCCCGAAAGGACGAGCGGGCCCGTCACGGCGCCGTAGCAGTCCGCCGTCAGTCCGCCTTCGCCGATATCCACCGTCTCGGCGGCGAACGCGACGTCATTTGGGATGATCGCGGTGTCGCCGCTCGCCGGGGCTTCCTTCGTTTCCCAGTTCGCCGCCGCGCTCCACTGGCCCGTCGCCCCGCCCGTCCACATCTTTATCGACGAATCGACCGTCATTTTCTTCAAGCCTGAAATAGCGTTGCCAACATTCGCCGTACTCACATCACCACTCGCCGTAATGGCGCCGTTGTAGGCGAAGCCACGAATCGTGTAGTCATATTTGTCGATGTTCAGCCGCACCTTGTCGCCAGCCCCGCCATCGTCAATGCTCACGAACGACGTCGGCTGCAGGTTGCCGCTTCCGAGCAGGTCGACCTTCGCGCCCGTATTCTCGATCACGAGGCGACCGCCCCACACGGCATCGCCCGCCATCTCCAAAAGCCGCTTGCTCCGAAACGTCAGCGTATTGCACGGATTGCGCGAGACGCCCTTGAGCTGGACGCATAGCTGCGCCGTGTCGACGATCAGGTTTGCATCCACCTCGTCGTTCAGGAAGACCGTGTTCCATTCGCTCCGCGCACTCGTCAGCGAGACTGTCTTGCCGGGCGCGGAAATCTTGCCGAGGGTGATCGTCCCTTCGTAGTATTCGATATCCCAAGAGAAGTCACTGTCGCTTGTGACGGATCCCGTCCATTTCGGGGACGACGTTCCTCCAATTGAAAGAGCCTTTCCTGTCGCATGGTTCGTAATCACGACGGGGTTGTTGAATGTGCCCGGTGTCCCATAGAGGCGCAAAACGCCCGTGCCAGAGACGGTAACCGTCCCTGCGCCAAGCATCGTCTGCGAATCCTTGCCGTCGAGAGGTTTTCCCCACCCCGTCTTCCCGCTCATCAATACGGTGAACTGGCCTTCCTTCACCTGTACGCCGCCCTTGAACTCGCCATAAGTGAGGGCGGCGAAGTTTATTGTGCCAGCGCCCATCTTGACGAGGTCGCCAGATCCCTTCATCGCAGTGCCAATCCTCACGGTTGCCGTATTCGAGATGGTCAGCCCCGCCCCAAGGTCAACCTTGTCCGTCAATGTCACGGCATCGTTGAAGACGGCCACGTCGCCCGTCGTCGGCACGGCGCCCGCATCCCAGTTGTTCGTCGTGTTCCAGTTGCCGCTTGTCGTCGCGCCGCCGATCCAGGTCATGGTCTTTGCATGCACGGACAGGCTCGCGAGGGAAGCCGCCGCAAACAGGCCAATTGTCAATCGCTTCATTTTGCATTCCTTTCTGGCTTGGCGCGGGCGTCACATTGCCACAAAACCGTACACACCCCGCGCAACGCCCCACATGATATCAAATGCCCGTGCAAAAAAGAATCCACTTTCAGGCAAGATAAACTCATCTTTTCGGCAACTTTTTCGAGGTTTGCAACTGACTCTCCTTTGTCGCGTCTACAACGAAACCCACCGCATGGTGTTACCAATACAATGCGCATTGTATTGCAAATAAAATACTGGTATACTCTGCATTCAAAAGACATGAAGCGCATATTCATCGCCCTGAAAATGGCGAGCATCGCCGGGCAGGAAAAGCTCTCCGGGATTTTCCGCTTTCTCCATGACGCCCGCCAGGCCGACGCTCCCCACGCCCATGCCGACTGGGACATCACGCTCGTCCGCACAGCTGCCGAATTCACGCCCAACCGCATGCGCGAGGCGCTTGCCGGAAACTACGATGGATTCATCGTCTCCATTCCCGACACGGAAGATACCGCCGCCATCCTTGCCGCAACAGACATACCGACCATTGTCATGGACATCCACGATCCTGCCCTCTCGGCCCGCACGGCGAACATCGTCTTCATACGCAATTCGCCGAAGGAGATCGGGCGCGCGGCGGCGGACTTCCTGCTTTCCACAGGCAGATGCCGCTCCTATGCATTCGCGCACAGCCCTGTCGCAACCGCGTGGAGTACAGGGCGATTCAAGTCGTTCAAGGCGACGCTTCTGGATCATGGCCTATGGTGCCACGAGCTTGCGGCCTTGAAAGATCTGGCGAAGCTGGAACGCCCGATCGGCATATTTGCCGCGAACGACGACCGGGGATACGACGTGCTGGAATACTGCAGGCGGCACCGCATGCGCGTCCCAGAGGATGCGCTGGTCATAGGCACCGACAACGACACGCTCATCTGCGAGAACTGCCGCCCTGCGCTCACCTCCATCCAGCCCGACTTCGAGCAGGAAGGCTTCCTTGCGGCAAAGACGCTTGCTGAACTGATGGCGGCGGCCTCATCCGTCCATGCTCGCCACATTTCCGCCGTCCCGCCAACATGCTTCGTAGGCGTCAAGACAATCGTGAGACGATCCTCGACGGCCGAAGTGTCCCAGGCCGGGAAACTCGTCCAAAAGGCCATCGCCTTCATCAGGAAGAACGCCCTTCGGGGAATATCCGTCGAAGATGTCGTGCGCCATCTCGGCTGTTCCCGCCGTCTGGCCGATCTCCGCTTCCGCGAACTGCAGGGGGCAAGCATCGGCGAGACGATCATTTCGTTCCGCCTCGAGGAAGTCAAGCATCTGCTGAAGACCACTCGCGATCCGATAGACAAGATCGCCATTGACTGCGGATACGGGAATCCGAACTACCTCAAGAACCTGTTCAAGAAACGCTTCGGCCTTACCATGCGCAGCTTCCGCAAGGAACTCACATAGCGATACTGTCACACATCAGAAGCGGCCGAACACGAAGCAGAGCGGACGCCATGCCTGAATCGGGGCGCCTACCGGAGTCAGTGAGCACGCCTCGCGGTCAAAGCGGTAGACCTGTATCTCATCAGACATCTTGTGCCCAACGACCATGAACCTCTCGCCCGGCATGAGTTCGAAGTCGCGGGGGAACTTGCCCGTAAGCTTGGCGATGTTCCGCAGGGTGAGCCGCCCATCGTCGCCAACCGAATAGAAGGCTATCGAGTCATGTCCCCGGTTCGACGCCATAAGGATCTTTCCGTCTGCGGTGAGCTTGATCGCCGCCGCCTTGGTTGAAGGCGACGCGCCATCTGACTCCCTTTGGTCCAATCCTTCCGGTATCATCGACCACTTGCCTATGCGGGTGAGCGAGGGGAGCGCGTAGGATACGACCGAACTGCCAAGCTCGTTCAACCCGAAGAGGAACCTGCCGTCCTTCGACACGATGCAGTGGCGCGGCCCGTCGCCGGGATCCGACTTTATCGCAAGGGCAGGGTCTCGCTTCATCGTCATCGGATCGAAGAACCAGATCCTGTCACAGCCGAGATCGACAACCCCGAGCCTGCCGTCCGGCAGGCTGAAGGTCTGGTGCGCATAGGCCTTCTGCTGACGCTTCGCGTTCGGCCCCATCGCGTCATTGGGGAACACGAAAGTCCTGAGATCGGTTCCGTCGATGCCGACGGTGCCGGCCGTCGCCGAACTGTAGGCCGCAAACGCGACGCGCTTCCCGTCCGGCGTCAGCGCAACATGGCACGGCTTCTCGCACGGAAGATCCACAAGGCGCTCCATCGCCCCTATTCTCCAGCCGTCCATGCGAAAGCGGACGATCGCACCCACCTTGCGGCCAGCATTCATCTCCTCAATCGCGGAGTAGAGGAACTTGCCGTCACGGTCAAACTGGAAATATGTCGTGCCCTGGATGCCCTTCACCGACTGGACGATCTTCGCCGCACCGGTTTCCGTATCGCATTCAAGGACATGAAGCGCCTGCTGGTCTCCCGATCCGGTGTTGCAGCCGACATAGCAGTGGACTATTGAAGCCATCATGGTAATTGTATTCATTTCGCTTTCCGTTGTGACAGTATTCACCGCATTATACATTGCGCCAGACATTATAGCAAAATCCCATCCAAGTTTGCGAGCGCCTGCCGAATACGGAAAAGCAGGGATTTAGGAACCTACGATTTTTCGATTTGCGATTCGAGGATTTCGTAGCGACGACGCCCTCGTCGTCGCACAAGCCCGTCGTGCGTGAACAGTCCGGCGAACGCCGCCGCGAAGTACCGCCCGTCCATCGCCCCTGACCACTTACTTTTTCAATCGACAATGTGATGCGCATCCATTCTCACTTTTAATTAAAAGTGAGAATGGATCTTGATCGCGGTTCCTCACAAATTAGACAGAGCATCTATTTTCGTATCATCCTTAGCCCAGCAATACATCGGCAATGCAATGACTACCGAACACAGAAATACGCATGACGAAATGCGGCCTTTATTCCACCAAGAATCAATGCACAAAGGCCATCATCAGCGCCAGTGCAAGTAGAAGCGACACCAATGCCGTAACGAAAAAGACGCGATTGCGCTTGGGTACCAACGGATATGGCTCCATGCCATCTTCGCGTTCGCGAGGCAGTGCGTCACTACGGCATCCAATCTCGACCATAAAGACACTTGAGGCCGTCAGGATTGTTATCGCCTGCAAGATATCGTACAGTAGCCTCGGTGCATTGGATGAGACCTTTGCCCACCCCAATATCATGTCGGAAGCACCGCCGAACCATCCTATCGCCGCCAAAAACGCCAGCGCATATGCAGATGCACGCCATCCGGACAATGGCCTAAAGACATCTGTCGCCCTGCGTACCTGAAAGAGCGCCGCCATTGCAACAATCGCCAGACAAAACAAGAGTACAACGTCAGCGACAGCAAAACCCTTCACCATCCGCAAGCTCATATCAAATGAGTGTACAACTGCGCGGATTCCATCCGAGACATTCATTCTCTGGCTAATCGCCAGTACAGACGCAAAACCAATCAGGAACGTCGCACCAACTAAAAATCGCGGCATTCTAACCAAAAGAGTTCCCGACATGCGATCCAACATCGAGGAAAGGCCTTCCGCTTCCTGATTCTGGGCTGATTGCATTGCGGTATATGACAGCAAAGACACCACAACGACCGATATGATGCCATCGACAATGTTAACCGAGCATAAGCCACCCATTGCAAGCAACGATAGCAAGAATAGCGCTCGCCAGCCATACCAAATGGATAGCATCGCGAAGAATACCGTACCAAAGCAAACCGCAATGCAGACAGAATGCAGGGAAATCGATGAAAAGGTGTGCCTAAACGCACTTGAGCCCAATACAAAGACAACACTCGCCACAGCAACAAGGGACAACGCCAATCGATACCGCAATGCGTCCATGACCCGCACATTCAACATAAGCGGAAGCGATAGCCGGATCGACAGGTAAAGTGTCAAAACGGAAAAAACAGAAAGCGCAAGCAAGCAAAAGCCCAATGAAATCATCTGGCAACCGGCAATCACCATCAACATCAGCACACTGAAGCCATCCACCAAATCAAGCCTACCAGACAGAATACCATACGGCATCTCTATCAAGTTCCTCTGCCTATCCATTGGCAATTCCTTCATCATAATGACCTGACAATCTACCATCCCACATATGGGCTGATTTCCTTTAAATTGCCCTGTATGGTATCAAACCTGGTGTTCAAAATCAACTAAAAACCAAATGTATCTACGATAATCACCCCCCCCCATTGACTTTTGGAAGTTATAAAAGTAATCAAAAAAAAACAAGAGGCCATGGACGGAATTTGCCCATGGCTTCTTATGGCGCTACCGCAACTTGCACCACTCCGTGAGGCGTGGGCGGTGGGCCATATGATGTTATCTGGAAGAATCTTCTTGTCCTTTCCTGGAATCGCAAACCTTGCCCATGACAACCATCCCCACGCAGATGGCAACCACAACCCCGACTATGACCAGTACCTTAACGAGCATTTTCTTCCTTTCTTTTGTTGTTCTTCTTGAAAATATCGCGGAAAAGACCAAGGAACATCCATCCTGACGCCTTTTCCTCGTCAGAATGGCCATCGGCGGCAATCAGCGCAGCCTCCTTCTCCGTACAAGCCTCATCGCGGTTGACCAACCCCACCATAAGCATCGCAGCCGTCACGACCAGTACGACAAGCGCCGCCAACCGAAGCCGAAACGCGCGTTGCGACTGGTGGATGGAACACCGCAGGCGATCCGCCAGATCGGTTGACGGATGCCTTGATGCGACACACGCCTTTACACGTGCAGACAAGACTGCGTCCAATTCAGGATTTCCCATTAATGTCTCCCTTCCTTGACATTCTGTGCGACAACTTGTTGAACAAAGCCTCACGGGCATGATGGAGGCGTGATTTCACCGTTCCAACGGGAATGGCCAGAAGCATGGAAATCTCATCCACAGTCCTGTCCCCGAAGTATCGGAGCATGACCACCTCCCTTAGAGGTTCGGACAGCGTGCGCACTGCACCCTCCACTTCGTCGTCCGCCGTTTGGGAAAGCATATCGGCAAAGTCCTCGCACGGCCTTTCGGGCAAATCCGCCGCGCCGCCCATGGGCACAAGCTCAACCTGGCGGCGGCGATGCGACATCCTGTGGAAATTCAGCATGATCGTGTAGAGCCACGTGAAGAAGCGCCACTGCGGATTGTAGAGGCGTATCTTCTTGACCGCCTGATCGAGCGTGCGGAACGCAAGCTCTTCCGCATCATGATCGTTCGCGCAGAGAAGCACGGCTGCGGCATAGATCCTGCCTCCATATTCGGAAACAAGCCTTTCCGCGCCCTGCTCCTTGTCTTTCCTTATCTGCTGCCAGATTTCCATCTACACAATGCCGACGAACCGATATTCACTCCCTAGGTAATATGCGGTTTCCTGGCACAAGGTTCAGTCCAAACAAAAAAAAACAAGGCCACCGATCATTCGGTGGTCTCGTTTAACGCATTGGCGCTACGGGTTATGCAACCGTGCCGCCGGCGGCCTCGATCTTGGCCTTTGCAGCCGCGCTGCAGGGAACCTTGACCGTGAACTTCTTCGTGACCTCGCCGGTCGCGAGAATCTTGACCTTCGGACGCTTGTTGTCCGAGAATCCGGCCTTGACGAGCGCCTCGACGGTGATCTCGGCGCCGGCCTCGAACTTCTTCTCGAGATCGACAAGGTTGATGCCGAGAGCCTTGGCGTTGAAGCGGGCGTTGTTGAAGCCACGCTTGGGCAGACGGCGGACGAGCGGCATCTGGCCACCCTCGAAGCCGAGCTTCTGCTTGTGACCCTTGCGGGCGTTCTGGCCCTTGTGGCCACGCGTAGAAGTCTTGCCCATGCCCGAACCGCATCCGCGACCGACGCGCTTGCGGCGTTCGCGGGCTCCAGGCGTGTTCGTAAGATTAGAGAGATCCATTGTTTGCTTCCTTTCCCCCTTACGCACGGACGGCGGCGATTTCCTCTGCGGAGCGGAGCTTCAAGAGGGCGTTAAGCGTCGCCTTCACCACGTTGAGTTTATTCTTGGAACCAAGCGACTTGCCGACGCAGTCGCGAATGCCGCATGCCTCAAGGACAGGACGCATTCCGCCGCCGACGATCAGGCCCTTGCCATCCGGCGCAGGCTTGAGGATCACGCGGCCACCGTCACAGACGCCTTCGACGTCGTGCGGGATGGTCTTGCCCTTCATGCACACCTTCTTCATCGCCTTGCGCGCGGCCTCGCCACCCTTGCGGACGGCATCGCCGACTTCATTCGCCTTGCCGAAGCCGACCCCCACCTTGCCCTCGTGGTCGCCCACGACGATCACGGCGGAGAAGCTCATGCGACGGCCGCCCTTGACGGTCTTCGCGCAACGGTTGACGAACACCACGTGCTCGTCGAGGTCGTCCGTCGCGGCGTTCTCGCGGCGCTTATCACGGTTCATAGCCATTATTCAGCCTCCTTGTCGGTTTTGCTGGAGATGGATACGCCGCCGGCAACACAGGCATCGACGATAGCCGCGATGCGACCTGTGAACTTGCGGCCGCCACGATCGACCACCACATTCGTGATGTTCTTCGCCTTGGCTGCCTCCGCTGCCGCAGAGCCAAGTGCCTTCGCAGTCTCGAGATTCGCCTTCTTCTCCTTTATCGTGGAAGCCGAAGCGAGGGTCCTGCCCTCCGAATCGTCGATGAACTGGACGTACATGTGCTTGTTCGTCACGCAGATCGACATGCGCGGTTTCTCTGCGGTGCCGATTACTCGCTGACGGAGGCGAAGATGGCGCTTCGCACGCTGTGTCTTTCGGTTGAACATGGTTATGCCACCTTCTTGCCCTGCTTGCGGCGAATGTGTTCGCCGACGTACTTGATGCCCTTGCCCTTGTAGGGTTCAGCCGGATAGAAGCTGCGGATTCGCGCAGCCGCCTCTCCAACCAGCTCCTTCGAGCAACCGCTCACGGTGACCTGGAGGCCATCGTTCTCGACCGTCACCGTAAGACCTTCAGGGATGCTGTAGATCTTAGGCGAGGCGAAGCCCAGCGAAAGCGCAAGGGACTTCCCCTGAAGGACGGCCTTGAAGCCGGTGCCTTCAATGGCGAGCTGCTTCTTGTAGCCTGCGGAAACGCCAACCACCATATTGTGGATCAGCGCGCGCGCCAGGCCATGGAGGGCCTTGTAGCTGTCGTCCTTGCGGGAGACTACCACCTTGCCATCCTCGACCTTCGCCGAGATGCCCTCATGCATTTCATAGGAAAGCTCTCCGAGCTTCCCCTTCACTGTGACCTTCTGGCCATCGACCGCACAGGTCACCCCTTCGGCCAGGATCACGGGTTCTTTTCCGATACGAGACATTTTACAACTCCTTACCAGACGGTGCAGATCAGTTCGCCGCCGAGTTTGGCCTCCTTGGCCTCCTTGCCGCTCATCACGCCCTTCGACGTGGAGACGACCGCGAGGCCCATGCCATCAAGGACGGACGGAATGTTTGCGCAAGTCACATAGCGACGGAGACCGGGCTTGGAAATGCGGCGCACTCCGGCAATGGCCGGAACGGCCCTGTCGGTGTACTTAAGCCTGATGACCAGCTTGGGCGGGAACTCGTTCGTGACGAACGCATCCTCGATGTAGCCGGCGGCCTTCATCACACGGGCAATCTCAGCCTTCAGCTTCGATGCCGGGGTCGCAACCTTCACAAGACGGGCCTTGAGGCCGTTGCGAACGGTCGCGAGCATGTCGGAAATGGGATCAGTAATCATTTCTTGAGTTCCTTTCCGTTACCACGATGCCTTCGTGACGCCAGGGATCATGCCATTGACCGCAAGCTCCCTGAAGCACAGACGGCACACGCTGAACTTGCGCATGAACGCATGACGGCGCCCGCAGATCTGGCAACGGTTGTACGCACGGACATTGGACTTCGTAAGAGGCTTCTTGCCAGCCTCGACACGCTTTGCGTCCTTGGCCTTCTCGGCCTTGAGACGCGCAGCCTTCTCCATCAGACACTTCTTAGCCATGATTACGCCCTCCCCGCGAACGGCATGCCAAGCGCTTCAAGAAGCGCCTTCGCCGCCTTGTTGTCGTTGCTGGACGTCACAAACGTGATGTCCATGCCGGAATGGCCAGCAGATGCTTCCACGAGTTCCGGGAAGATCGAGTGGTCCTTGACTCCGAGCGTGTAGTTGCCGCGCCCGTCAAAGCCGCGGTTCGAGATGCCGTGGAAGTCGCGAATGCGCGGAAGCGCAGCCGAGATCAGGCGCTCCACGAATTCCCACATGCGCTCTCCGCGTAGCGTGACCTTCGCGCCGATGACCATGCCTTCGCGCAGCTTGAAGTTCGAGATCGACTTCTTGGCCTTGCAGACCTTCGGCTTCTGGCCCGTGATTGTGGCCAGATCGCCCATTAGGTTCTTCTGCTCGTCCTTTGAGACGATGCCGAAGCCCATGTTCAGCACCACCTTGAGAAGGCGGGGCACGAGCATGCGGTTCTTTGTCTCGAGCTTCTGCTCAAGAGCAGGAACCACTTCCTTGTTGTATTTATCTTTGAGGTTCGACATGGCTTAGATAACCTTTCCGGATGCTTTGAGCTTGCGGGCCTTCTTGCCGTCCTTCTCGGCGGCCGCCACCCGCGAACCCTTCTTTGCATCGGCATCGTAAGGCATGAGCTTGCAGAGACGGATTGGCATCTCGATGTCGATGAGACCGCCAGCGGACTGCTGCGTGCGGCGCATCGCCTTCTTGTGCTTGTTCAGCCCCTCTACAATTGCCGTGCCCTTCTTGGGATTCACGCTCTTCACCGTGCCCGTGCGGCCGGCGTCATTGCCGTGAGTGACGATCACGGTGTCGTTCTTCTTGATTCGTGCGATACTCATGATTCGTCTCCTTAGACCACTTCCGGGGCCATAGACAGGATCTTCATGTAGTTCTTCTCGCGCAGCTCGCGCGGAACCGGGCCGAACACGCGGCTGCCGATCGGATTCAGCTTGGAATCCACCAGCACGCAGGCGTTCTGGTCAAAGTGCACACGCTGACCGTCCTCGCGGACTATCGGCGCACCCGTGCGGATGATCACCGCCGTCGCGACCTGACCCTTCTTGATCGAGCCGGTCGGGGAGGCCTCCTTGATGGCGACGCGGATGATGTCGCCAAGGTGGGCGTACTCCTTGCGCTGCTTGAGGATGCGGAAGCACATCGCGCGCTTGGCGCCGGTGTTGTCCGCAACAACCAGATTTGACAGTTCTTGCAACATGGTTACTTGCCCTCCACCACGCGCCAGCGCTTTGTAGCGCTCAGCGGGCGGGTTTCCATGATTGTCACGATGTCGCCGACCTGGGCCGTGTCGGCCTCGTCGTGCACGTGGTACTTCTTGGCGCGAACGACCACCTTGCCGTACAGCGGGTGAAGTTCGCGGTATTCGACTTTCACGACGATGGACTTCGCGCCCATCTTGGACGTGACCGTCCCTTTGCGGACCTTGCGGGCGCCGCGCTTCGTTTCATTCGTGTTCATCAGATTTTCACTCCTGCACGGGTGATGAATTTCGTGTGGATGCCGATCTTGGTGGCCGCCAGACGGAGACACTCGCGAGCGACCTCCTCTGAAACGCCGCCCACCTCGAACAGCACCTTGCCGGGAAGGATCACGGCAGCCCAGAATTCGGGGTTGCCCTTTCCTCCACCCATACGCACTTCGATTGGCTTCCTTGTGACAGGCTTGTCGGGGAACACGCGAATCCACAGCTTGCCCTTGCGCTTCATCTCACGATTGATCGCAACACGGCAGGCCTCGATCTGCGTGGCCGTAAGATCGCCGCGCGTCATCGCCTTGAGACCGAATTCGCCGTAGGCGAGCTCGGTTCCGGATGTCGCGTAGCCGGCACGATTGCCTTTCGATACCTTACGGTACTTGACTCTCTTTGGCATCAAGGGCATGGCTTACTTCCTCTCCTTCCGCTCTCCGCGCTCGCGGCGGTTGCCGCCGGTCGTGCGAGGCTGGAAATCCTCTTTCTTGCAGATCCACACCTTGATGCCGATCTTTCCGGCCGTGGTGTTGGCTTCCGCAAACCCATAGTCAATGTTCTCACGGAGCGTGTGCAGCGGCACCTTGCCCTGGCGGAACCATTCGACGCGCGCGATCTCTGCGCCGTTGATTCGTCCGCTGGCGTGTATCTTGATGCCGTCTACGCCCATGTCCATCGCGACCTTCTCGGCGCGCTTCATCGCGCGCTTGAGGGCGATGCGGCGCTCGAGCTGCTGCGCGATCGACTCGGCAACGAGCTGGGCATCGGCATCGGCGTCGCGCACCTCCTTGATCTCAAGATAGACCTCCTTCTTGGTCATCTTGGAGAGCTCGTCGCGGATCTTGTCCACGTCCTGCCCCTTGCGCCCGATGATGACGCCTGGACGCGCACTCATGAGAGTGACGCGCACACGGTTGGCGTAGCGCTCGACGATGATCTTGGAGAGGCCGGCCTCGGAAAGGCGGCTCTTGACGAATTCGCGGATGGCGTTGTCCTCGACCAGGAACGCACCGAAGTTCTTCTTCTGCGCGAACCACTTGGAACGCCATGCACGGCTCACGGGCAGACGAAACCCGACCGGATTGACTTTCTGTCCCATTATTTTGCCTCCTTGGAGTCCGTAAGGACAACTTTGCAGTGGCAGAGACGGCGGGCGATCGGATGCGCCGAACCACGCGCCGTCGGCCAGAACCTGCGGATACGCACGGACTCGTCGAACACGCACTCCTTCACGGTGAGCGTGGCCGTGTCGAGGCCGTTGTTGTTCTTGGCGTTTGCAGCCGCAGAAAGCAAAGTCTTCTTCAGGATGAGCGCGGCTTTCTTCGGGCTGAACTCGACGACCTTCAACGCCGCCGAAACCGGGAGCCCCCGGCACTCGCGGGCAAGCGGACGGCCCTTGGCCGCCGACATGCGCGCGTTACGGGTGATTGCTATCACTTCCATCTCTTACCTTACCTTTCGGCCTTTTCGACATGGGCGCCGTGCGACTTGAACGTACGGGTCGGGGCGAATTCGCCGAGACGGTGGCCGACCATGTTCTCTGTGACGAACACAGGGGTATGCTGACGGCCGTTGTGCACGGCGAACGTCAGTCCCACAAACTCAGGGAGCACCATGGAACGGCGGCTCCACGTCTTGATGGGCTGCTTCTTGCCAGCGGCCTGCATCTTCTCGACCTTCCTCAGGAGGCTCTCCTCCACATAAGGTCCCTTCTTAAGTGAACGCGCCATGGATTATTTCCTCCGTTTGACGATGACCTTGTTCGAGGCCTTGTGCGGATTGCGGGTCTTGCCGCCCTTCGCAAGCTGGCCCCACGGCGAACGCGGGTGGCTGCCGCCGGACGTACGGCCCTCGCCGCCGCCCATCGGGTGATCCACAGGGTTCATCGCCACACCGCGCACCGTCGGGCGAATGCCGAGGTAGCGCTTGCGGCCAGCCTTGCCGAGCTGGATGGAACCCCAATCCTTGTTGCCGACAGTTCCGACCGTCGCCCTGCAGCGTCCGCTGAAGATGCGGACTTCGCCAGACGACATCTTGAGCGTAACCGTATCGCCGTCGCGGGCCATGAGCTGCGCCTCGGTGCCGGCCGAACGCGCAACCTTTGCGCCCTGGCCGGGAACGAGCTCGACGCAGTGGACCATGAGCCCGAGCGGGATGAGCGACAGCGGCAGGCTGTTGCCGGGCGTGGCTTCGGCCTTCTCGCCGCTCATGAGCGTCATGCCGGGCTTCACGCCTTCGGCCGCGAGGATGTACGACAGCGTTCCGTCCTCGTACTTCAGGAGCGCGAGGTTGGCGCTGCGGTTCGGATCGTAGGCAATAGCCTCGACCGTCGCCGGCATGCCGTCTTTCTTGCGCATGAAGTCAACGATGCGGTAGCGGCGCTTCACGCCGCCGCCCTTGTGGCGCGTGGTGATGACGCCCGTGTTGTTGCGGCCCGCCTTCTTGCGCAGGGGACGCGTCAACGACTTCACCGGCTTTTTCTCGGTGATCTCCTCGAACGTGGGAGCAACGCGGAAGCGCATACCCTGCGAACGAGCCTTGAATGTCTTAAGTGCCATGATCTATGGGCTCCTTACACCTGTTCGATGCGCTCACCGGCCTTGACCGTGACGATCGCGCGCTTCCAGGTGGATTCCTTCACCTGACGGCGCGTGCCACGAATCGTGCGGAGACCGCCCTTCATGTTCTGGGTGTTGACGGCGAGCACATGCACGCCGTACTTCTTCTCCACCGCCTGGCGGATCTCCGGCTTGGACGCCGACCGGTCCACCTCAAGGCAGTAACGATTCAAAGCGCTCATCGCTGACCCCTTCTCGGTGATCAGTATGCGCTTGACGATTTCCTTTGCCATTACTTCGCCTCCTTCTTGACGGCGGCCATGCGCTTGACCAGGGCGTCAAAGCCGGCCTTGTCGCACACGATCGTCCTGAACTTCAGGATGGAGTAGACGTCCGCCTCCGACGCCGTAAGGAACGCGGCCCTCGCGAGGTTTGCCGTAACGCGGGCAACCGTCTCGTCGAACTTCTCGGTCACGACAAGAGCGCTGCGCTCGACGCCGGCCTTCTTGAGAAGCGCCGCCATCAGCTTGGTCTTCGGCTCCTCGAACTTGAACTCGGAGACGACAACGACGTCGCCAGCGGCAATCTTCTCGGAGAACGCGCGCGCAAACGCCAGCTGCATGACCTTGCGGTTGATCTTCTGCGAGAAGTCGCGCGGCTTCGGACCGTGCGCCACGCCACCGCCGCGCCAAACCGGCGACTGACGGAATCCGGCGCGGGCATTGCCCGTACCCTTCTGCTTCCACGGCTTCTTGTTGGAGCCGGCAACCTCGCCCTTGCCCTTCGTGCAGGCCGTTCCGGCCCGCATGGAGTTGCGTATCGCCGTAACCGCGTCCTTGACGGCCTGCTCGCCCTTTTCAAGCGTGAGCTGGGCATCGTCGAACGCAATGTCGGCCCCTGCCACACCGGCAGACGTAAATGCCTTAATCGTTGCCATTGCTTACTTCGCTCCCTTCTTCGCCGCCTTGAACGCAAGGGCCGCATTTTTCAGCGACTTGCGGACGAAGACGAAACCATCGCGGGCGCCCGGGATGGAACCCTTGACGAGAATCGCGTTGTCCTCCGGACGGATCTGGACGACCTCGAGATTGATGTTCTTGCGGTTGACGTCACCCATGTGGCCGGGCATCTTCTTGCCCTTCTCGATCCAGCCGGGGAGGTCGCGCGCCGCCAGACCGCCCGTGCGGCGCTTGGAGTGGCCGCCGTGCGTCATGTTGCCGCCCGCGAACTTGTAGCGGCGAAGCACACCGGCAAAGCCGCGCCCCTTCGTCACGCCAGTCACGTCAACGTACTTCACGCCCTTGAAGTTCTCGACGGTGAGCGTATCGCCGACCTTCACCTCTTCGCCTTCGTCAAGCGCAAACTCCTTGAGTACGCGAACGCCCTTCGACAGACCGCCCGTCTTCGTGAGGTGGCCGCTCTCCGCCTTGCTCATGCGGTTGCGGGCCTTGCGCCCCTCGTGGGCGTCCTTGTCGGCCTCGGGGTCCTTCCAGAGCTTCTGGTCGCCGAATCCGAGCTGCGCCGCAACGTAGCCATCCTTCTCAAGGGTCTTAACCTGCACGACCGGGCAGGGACCCACCTCGATGACCGTGACGCATACGCGCTTGCCATCCTCGGTGAACACCTGGGTCATGCCGACTTTCTTTCCGATCAAACCTTCCATGGCCCCTCCTTACACCCGGATTGTGATGTCCACGCCCGCAGGCAGGTTGAGCTTCTTCAGTTCGTCGATCGTCTTCGCCGTGGGGTTGACGATGTCGAGCAGACGCTTGTGCGTCCGCATCTCGAACTGATCCATTGACTTCTTGTCGACGTTCGGTGAACGGTTCACCGTGAAACGTTCGACGCGCGTGGGGAGCGGGATCGGCCCCACCACCTGCGCACCCGTGCCCCTCGCGGTGTCGATGATCCCACCGACAGCCTGATCCAGCACACGATGGTCGTATGCCTGCAGGCGGATGCGTACTCTTTGCTGTTGCATCTCTGTTTCTCTCTCTTGTTTCTTGTTTTCGTTTGCCTGCCCTTCAACTTCCGGAATCTGAACCGGTCAAGCCGTTAGGCCCGTCCCCGACCCGCCCTCTCAAGGCGTCTTCCGGATTGGTCTCCGCGCAGTTCCCGTTTAGGCAAAACAGGGCAAAAAGAAAACGCCTGCGGCGCCTTCCCCGGCTTTCCACAGGCGTTTGCCTCTTTCATCCGGACGCGTCAAGTGGCCTGTTTTCAGGCCTTTCCTGACCGTATCGCTGCTATTTCCCCTAAAAAGGAACGCACATTGTAGCATAAATCGGCATTCAATGCAATAGGGTGGCGCCCTGGATTATCCCCGGTTTTTGACCCCTAAAATCGACCGCACCCAATAGAATCAGGGGTGCGGTCGTGTTTTTGTGTT
>CAKULV010000051.1 GCA_934667425.1 uncultured Kiritimatiellota bacterium
TGCCAAATCGGTAAGGGTAAATGCCCACCCCAAGGTAAATGCCTACAAGCTATAGGCATTTACCTTGTCCTTTCACCACTTTATGTTTAAGGAAATATTATCTCAGTTCAGCAACGCTTGCCGCAACCGCTTGCCAAATACGGCCGCCTCATACCCATTGGCGTCGCCGCCATCGACGAGATAGGCGAGGTAGACAAGCTCCGAAACCTCCTCCGCCGAGGCATCATCAAACCGAATACGCCCCTCGACTTAGTCCTTCGTGTTTCGCTTGATTGCCACGTTCCGTTCGGTCATTTCTCCAGAAACTCTTCAACTTTTCGCTTCAAGCGGATAGACAGAAACGACATGGCATCCTCTGCTTCAGATGCTTTGCCCACCTCATCCGAAGAAAGTATCTTGGCGACTGCAATGGCCTCCTTAATCGTAGCATCATCGCCAAAATCCTCAAAGCGAAGCAAAGCGCGAGACACGACATTCGTAGAATCAACAAAGCCCACATCTCGAATCTTCTGCCATGCCCTTGCTGATGCCACGTAGGCCCCTTGCCGATCATTATTCGTATTCATACAAGCGACACGTAGCAGCTGTAGATGCCAGTACTGCCATTTGTCAGTTGTCAGCAAAGGATGCGCAAGCGCATTCGTCACTGTTTGGCAAGCGGCCGCAAGAGAAGCCTCGTTCATTGTCGCCCCGAACATTTCTAGTTGCGCACGGCCGAGAACCACACGCGCGGACAACGACAACTCCGCGTTTGTCGTCTGGTTCTGGCATTGGCTCACGTAGTTTGTAAAGTTCGTTTCGATCAGGTTAGCCTTGTGACTCAATGCATTCACCACCACCGTCTCGAAATCTTCCGCGAGAATCGACACTCCCGAATTAAGAGCCAACCAAAACGAGACTAAAACTAGATTTCTTGACATGTTCACCACTCTCCTTTCATTACTTCCTTCTTTCGCCGAAGCCCTAACCACGACTTGAAGTATATATATTTTTCACCTTTAACAATTGCACAGGCATTCCAAGCCCTGTTGTCCGCGTTGGCCTTCATCCACGCTTCCGTGTCGCCCAGCGCCGCGCGGTTCGCAATCCACGACCGGATGATCCTCGTCGGGGCGCCTCCCTTGTCGCCGGGCGCCTTGTAGGCATAGCCAAGCATGGTCTTCGGTCCAACCCGTTCCCATGCCTTCCCGGGCGAGACGAAATGCGAGTCTCCGGGGAAATGCCCGTTGTAGTCGTTGATGTCCAGCACCGAGCATCCCGCGAGGATCGCACAGTCGAGGTCTCCCCTCCAGCTTCCTTGCAGCATGGAAGGCTTGAGTCCTCCCTGAAGGGCGTTGCCGTCATGGTTGCCATGCCCCGAAAAGTAGAAGTAGTCGGCCTGATTCATGATCTGGCGCTTGGGACTCCGCACGCCGCCGTACTCGACAGACACGACCTCGCACCCCGCCGCCCTGAAGAAAGACTCCGATGGAATCGAGTTCGGCGGTTGCGAGTCAAGCCCCTTCGCCGATTCGAGAGTCGCCTTTCCGCGAAACTCATGCCCCAGCGAGGAGAACGCCTCGCTGTCCGAGAGGTCCTGCCCGGAACCCGCCGCAAGGTTCGCCATGTCGATCCACGCCATCTCGTCCACGCCGTCCTCGCCCTGCGGCGGCAGCAGCCCCAGTTCGGCCAGCTGCGCGCGCGTCCTGGTCATCCGGATCTCGGAATTCGTGCCGCCGCAGATGAACTCGGAGGCGTCGATGGGGATTTCGACGCCTGCCGGACAGGTGCCAGACGTAGACACCACGACATTGCTCCCCATCACGCGCCGGAAGAGGTCGAAGTCCCCGATGGCCGGAATTACGTTCACCCGGATCCGGAGACTCTCGTCGTCCAGCAGCACGCGCGACGCCTCAAGTTCGGGCCAGTGCGCGTTGTCCGGGTCGCATACCGAGACTTCGCACCGGTATACGTGCAGGGTCGCCTCCAGCCCCTCGGCCACGTTCCCGCCCCTGCCATCGCACATGTGGACGTGCGACGTCAGGAGGCCGTCGGCGTTCTCGGCCATCCAGCCGAGGCCGCAGACGACCTCGTTTCCTGGAAGCCGCGTCGCCTTGTAGCTTTCGTAGGACGGCCCGGTCGGCAGCCTGTTCACCTTCGCATGCCAGCAGTACCAGTTAGCCGTGTGCCCGTCGGAATTCAGCCACTGCACCGTGAGGCGATAGGAATGCCCCTTCTTCAGGACCGCCAGCCTCTCCAAGGCATTCCCCGGCGACGCCATGGAGAAGGTGTCCGACTGGCCGTCAAGCGGGCCAAGCCCTGCGACGGTCATGCTCCAGGCGGCGTAGTCGCCGCCAATGCCAAGCAGCATTCCCCGGTTCGGGAACTTCGCCGATGGCATTCCCCCATCGGTTCCGTCTGCCGGGTCGGAGCCGTTGCATATCTCCTGAAAGTCGGAAACGCCGTCGCCGTCGGTGTCCGATGCGCGAGGGTCCGTCCCCAGGGACAGCTCGTCCGAATTGCAGAGGCCGTCGCCGTCCATGTCGCCAGACGCGCCATCGCCCCCCGCCGGGCTTTGCGGATCTAGCCCGTTGTCAACCTCCCAGCCGTCGGGAAGCCCATCGCCGTCCGTGTCGGTGCTGGTTGGACTTGTCCCATACACATTCACTTCCTCGCCGTCCGTCAGCCCGTCGCCGTCCGTGTCGGCATTGGTAGGGTCGGTCCCGTACGCATTCGCCTCCTCTCCGTCCGAAAGCCCGTCCCCGTCAGTGTCGGCGTTCAGCGGATCCGTGCCCCTCCGCTGCTCCTGGATGTTCGGAAGCCCGTCCCCGTCCGCGTCGGCATCCGCATCCCCCGTGCCGGGGGCGGAGAGGGGGTTGAGGCCGTGCCGGCATTCCCAGCCGTCGGGAAGACCGTCGCCGTCAGTGTCGGCGAGGAGCGGGTCTGTCTTGGACACCAGCCGCTCGAAGGCGTCCGAGAGGCCGTCCCCGTCCGCGTCGGAGTCGAGGCCGAGCGTGAAGAACGTCGCCTCGTCCTTTCCTCCCGGCAGGATGGAGCGTGGTATCTCGATGGCCATGCCGTCCGCGCCTGCGGGGATGGCCGCGGTCCCCACCACCGACCAGCCGCCGGCGTCAAGCCTCGGACGCGCATAGACCTCTACGCCGGTCGCCCCGTCGGCGGGCGGCGACGGCCAATGCGCCCGGATGAGGATGGACGTCCCGCCGGGGAGGATTCCCGTGGCGCAGACGCCGGCGGCGGCGTTCGTCCAGCCGGGGGACGCTCCGCCGGGATCCGCCTCGGCCTGTGCCGCAAGCGGCGTGTCGGGTGCCGCCATGGCGAAGTCGGGCCTGGACGACGGGGATGCGGCGACGTGCTTTGTCGCGCCGTGGTGCACAAGTCCTCCCACGCACATGAGCGCGGCAAGGGCCTCCCAGTGCGAACGGCGCATGGGCCGGGCGAGTGCGCGGAGCGGACGGATGCCGCGCTCGCGCAGGAGGCACGCGAGCCACACGGCCACCAGGGCGCCGATGGCCGGAAACGCGCAGATGGCCCAGGCCGCAGCTTGGACATTCATGGCACCCTCATTTCAGATGCCCCTCCGCAGACACGGCAGCGGCTGCTCATTTGGCCGATTGATTTGCGCTCCATAATTCCTGTTTGGCGTGACTTCACTGCCTCACGGACAAAACTGCAACACATTCATTCCATGCGATGCGGACAGCAAAGAAACTCATCACATAACGACATCGTCACTTCAAGACCTCCCATCTTCCACCATTAGTACCGCCAATGCGTTTTAGTCTGCCGGCAGTCTTTAGTTTGCGAATATGATACCTAACACCATCGCATGTCAGCCCTGTTGCGGATGCAAGCGCGGAGATGGCTATTGTCGGGTTCTTGCAAATCATACTCCAGATTGAGAGCCCCGCACGCCCCTGCGATTCCAGCACGGCCGTCTTTCCGGTAGTTCTTGCGGCAGTTTTTACGGCAGTCTTTGTGGTAGTCTTTGCGGCAGTTTCGATAGTTGGAACCGAAGTGCCGTCAATTGCTTTCGCGTCCTTGGTCCGCCGCCAGAACACAACCTTGAAGAAACCTGCTTCTTCCGAGACGGTCGGCGGCGGCAATCCCGATGCTGCACATGCGGTGAAATAACGCGATACGCCGCCACCCCACGCCTCTACCTCTTTCATGTATTCGAGCGCGTCGCCAAGGGCGTTGTTGCGCAATTTGGAAAATCCGTTCATCGCATCTTCAAGCGTGAAGTCTTTCACCAAGCCGCCAGGCGACAGTATTTCAAGCCTATTATCGTAAAGAGCCACGTATATGCTGGATGGCTCAAGATAGTCCCGATGAAACACCGCATTGCATATCGCTTCTCGGATTGAATCAAGCGGAAGTTCATACACATCCCGCCTCTGTGTACCGACAATCTCCGAGCCTACCCGGATATTCCGCAACAGGAATGCGTATGCCTCCTCTATCTGCGCGATGACGCTCCCCTCGCACGTGCGGCGATCAACGAAATCGCTCTTCTGCACTCCCCTGAAGAACCCACACTTGATTTTCGGATGCATGATTCCCGGAGCGGGTTCACCCGATACGATATAGAAGCCGTAGGATGGAATCAATTTGCCCGACTTCTTGAATAAAAGCCCCATCGACACAAGACGCTTCTCCGTCATTGCCTTGACGTTTTTACGCTCTTCTTCCGTGCGGCAGTTCTGCTCTGCGGCTTTCGTCATCATGTGGCAGAGTGCTTCAACTTCTTTCTTTGTCACACGCCAGCCTTTGACGGGCTGCTTGTCAAAGCTGAGGTTCTCACCGGACAGAATAAGGCTTTTCAATTTATGTTCCTCGACACCTCGCGATGTCGCGCCAATGCGGATGAACGTTCCCCTGTGAATTCCGAGGGACTTGACGTAATAAGGCGTCTTGTCCCCGCTCTTTACGTCAAGGGCGATAAGGACCTTACCGTCAAGCGTCGTCGGTTTGATGTCGATGGCAACCGTAGGCGTACAGGTGTTCACGACCGTGTCCGCAATGGCATCCATTTCTGCCGCGACCTTGCCGCGAGGTATGCCCACAAGTCGCCCGGTCTTGTCCTCCACGCCGAAGAGGATGCGCCCACCTTTACCGTTCGCGAACGCGACAACGGTCTTCGTGAACTTCAACGAGTCCTTCGGCCTCGCCTCCTTGAACTCCAGAACGTCGTTCTCGCCGTTCTGTATCTCTTCAAGCAATGTCATGTCGTTCCCCTCTAGATGCGTTACATGGGATTGTACCAAATCAAATTTTCATCGCGGTGTGGACATCGTATCACCAGATTCTTTATCCACATCAACAACTGGAATATGAACTCTTCTAAGTTCTTTTGGCAGGAACTTATCGATCTCTTCATCCGTAAATGTCATTTCTTCACATTCTTTTAATGCCCGCGTTGCATCTGTATATGCCTTTGAGATTGTTCTGGGAGAACATTTGTACAGTCTTTTCAATCGGTTCTGCAAATCATCACGACGTTTCTTGATTTCTTCTATATTGACGTTGCTATCAAGCCGCAGGTCTGTCAACAACGAAAAGTACGACTCACGTATATCCCATAGCCCGACTGCGGTTTCCGCATGCCTTTGAGATAGTTCTCCCAAATCGTATTGCTTCAAGTATGCATTGATGCAAACAAGCGTAAACGATATGACCGCCGATGCCATTTTTATCCAGGGAGTATCTGCAAACAACGAAGAAAGAATGCCGGTAGTGGTAATCGCAGACAAGATTATCTGCGTCCACTTGTACATGGAATTACGTGAAAAAAGGATGTCCGCACATTTCTCTTGTGTTTTGTGCGTCCAGACAACACGACCAAAACACTCACGAATCTGCGATTCCAGAATTTCAACAGGAGAATCGCGTTCCATAGATTTCTCTCCACTTTTGGTTTGCGCTCCACTCATATTCTTTCTCCTCAAACGCAATGGCTTCCAGTGACAGATTATATGCCCGCTTGGCTTTGTATGAAAAATTACCGCGAGGGAATATCAGTTGATTACTGCCAACAGCATACCAATAACTTTGTTGGTCATCTACATTGGATAAATACTCAAAGAAATCGCGCGTCAACCAATCATACCACATAAAAGACTTATCTTGATATTCCCAATTTCTCAAAAAGTTATGTGCCAATGTATCAATCAACAGACCGCCCATAGGAACATTCCATTGATCTTTCCACGCGCGTACCATTCGGCACAATCGTCGAAGATTCTTATTCGTCCGTTCATCCATATTTTTGACTGCGGCAATTTCCGGCCTTGGATCAGTTTTTCTCCACCGCCCACCTCCATTTGAATCAGGATAGGTAAAACTATCGTCATCATTTAAGAAACAAGGGACTATTTCAAAGCTTATTCCATCTGAAAACTCAACGACAACGACCTGTCCATCACCCTTAAGAAATGTCTGCGGATAAGTTTGAGCTATAGAGCTGCGAACTTCTTGCAACATTGCTGATTGTCCATTCCTGCTATAGGCATTAAATCGTAAATAATCGTCATATGGCAACATATAAAGGATGTCAACATCACTCACATGTATTGCGGTGCCACGACCATACGAACCTACATACAAGCTATTAGCAGTTTCATTTGAATACCCGCGAAACGACTCGTTGAGTTGTTGCGTAATCCTATGGTAACGATAGGATACTGTCGAAACAGTATTAGAGTCCATTCGCAACGCAGTGTAAAACTTTTGAAACTTATCTGCCACAGACATTAGTTACCTCCATATTTGACTTGGCCCATCGGCTTAATCATGTAATCACTCCGTATTTTCGCAGAATCGCCTGTTTACGGACAGAAGCAGACTCCATGACAGCCTTCGCCGTTGATATTTCTGATTCGTATTCCAAGACTTCCGCGACAATCTTCTTCTGCTCGTCGAGCGTAGGAACGGGGACAATGTAATTGGGTATCAGATTCTTGTCGCCTCTCGGCATCTTCATTCCTTTCGTCCCTTGCATCATAAAATCAAAGAATGCGTCTTGCTTGAGGCAATATGAAAGATAGGTCGAGTCAACGACTTTCGGCTTCGTCACATGAAATACCAGAACATCCGGCGAACATCCTCCATCCCTGTCTGCAAGCCAAGATTTCTTAAGATACGGACGGATATTGGAGACAAGTATATCGCCAACAACATACCTTATGACGCTGTCAACATTGGGCGTCCCTTCATAAGGCACAACTCCCCCACACTGCTGTATCATGTTATCTGTCGAAACATAACTGTCTGGCAAGATTCCAGAATAGGGAATCCGCGAGGAGGCGTATGACGCTATATCTTTCAATTTATACCCCCCCCCATTTTTGGCGATTATAACCTCAAGGTCGGCAAAGATCTTAGCGATTTTGGCACGATATTCTTCTATAGCCATGCGTGACGTATTGTATTCTTTATCCACTTTCTCGCACTCCGCGACTACCTTTTTCTGTGTTTCTACATCAGGTTTCGGGATGCGCACTTCTTCACGTAGATATTTACTGTTTAGACTCTTGCCAAATGCCTTGTTCCCAACATTCTGTAAATCAATCAACCGTGAACCAAAAAGATGGAAAAGGTAGGCGTCTGTAATTTCGTTGCTCAAGGGAATTAGCGCAGCAATAGCCTCATTGGTGTAGAGGTCTGCACCAGCAATTGCAGTTTTGCCAATGCTCAACTTGAAACTTAGAAGCGTTGTGCCTTTCTTGATAAGTTTGACATTCGAGTGTTTGACTCCCTCATCCGTCAGTTTCTCTTTCGTGTCAGTTATAGTCTGTCCTTTCATCTCTGCAATGGAAACCCAGAGATTATTTCCGCCAAAATACGATGGATTATTTCTGTCGGGTGTGCCGCCTATCTTGACGTCGCAAACCGTACCAAGGGGGACCCAATCGAATTTGCTACTTACCTTGCTTGCAGACTTTGAAGCAATGGATATGGCCCAGTCGAAATAAGGGCGCGAGAAGTCAAGCATATCCGCCGTATTGATTACAGAGACATGCTCCATGCCTTCTGGAATTACATAGTCGTCAGCAAAGGCGTTTTTGATTGCGTATGCGATTTTCGTCTTGTCGGCTCGGTCTTCACGATTGGTGAGTGCCCCGCCGAGTTCTTTCAAGCCTTCCTTACCGCGCCCCCCAAAAAATTTATATCCAAGAAACTTTCTCTGTTCATCTTTCTCGGTAGGAGACTTGACCAGTACTGTTTTCTGTTTGCGCGTCAAAGCAAAAGCGATAATTTTTGTCCGTTCAATTTCCTTGAGAGCGTCATAGAATCGTTCTTTTATCCTCTTTTGGATTTCTGCTTTCTTCGTCGGATCTTTTTCCCTGTCCGCTTTTTCCACGTCTTTCGCAAAGGCTCCTTTGGAAAGCAATGCGGCGGCATAGGCTTTGAAATAGTCTGTACTCAAAGCGTCTGGCGCAATCATTTCAGACATTGCGTTGAGATAGTCTTTTTCCGCTACGGCAATCTTGGCAAGATACGCAGAGAATATTTCCCTATCCTCCCAATCGGACAGTTCCCCGCCGGAAAGAATCGCATCGACCGTATCGTTCAGCAATGTCGCCTTGCGTGGAGGAAATTCGAAATGCTCCAAAAAGAGAATGACGGTATTTGTCCCTGTTTCGGCGAATGCCTTATCACTGAATTCTGCAATTGCTCGAATTGTGAAATTGCGGAGCAGTATTTCGCGCGCCTTGTTAGTGTCGCTTTCATCATTTGTAAGGAATGGGGATGGAAGAACAATCGCTGAAATGCCACCAGACTTCAACAGGTGCTCCATCCGCTCAACAAATACGTTTTGGATGCGATCAGAGGACAATGTCATCAAGGAAATCGTCTCATACGCTTTCTGCACCGTGACAGACTCGTGCGTCTTGAAAGAGTCAACAGAATATGGCGGATTCGCAACAAGGATATCAAAGGAGTGCTTCTTGCCAAGAAACTCCCCGTCATGTTCAAGTCCGTCGTCAGCTTTTACACGACCTTCAAGGGCACCATTCAGAATCATTGCAATCTTTGAGACCTTTGCAAGGCGATTGTCCTTTTCGATTCCGAAAAACATGCGCGAGATTGCTGAATCGGGAAACTTTTCCTTGGAAATCCCAGCGGTACGATAGAAGTCAGAAATCGCCGCGATGCCCTCGGTCAGGAAATGCCCCGATCCGCAGGCGAAGTCTATGACGCGCGGCACCGACTTCTTTGCGCAATTGAGGAATCGTTCGTATGGCAATGCATTCCACACAAAGCGCGTTATAGGCGTAGGCGTGAAGAATTGCCCCGCTTCCTGCTTGAAGCCCTGGCTTAGAAGATTTTCGAAAAGATCACCCAGCAACTGTTCCTTGGATGAATAGGCAAACTGATACTGTTGCATCAGCTTCACAATCTCCACCAGAACCTTGCCGTTCTGAAGGAACAGCGTTTCGTTGTAAACTTCGCGGAAAGCAAACACCTGGCATGAAAGCATCTTCGTCTTCTGGAACTTTTCCTTAAGTTCCGCTTCAAGGGCTTTGCGCTTTTTACCAGTAAATGTGTCGAGTGTCTTTGTTATGTAGTCGTTCTCAAGATAGAAGACATCTTCCTTGAGATAGTCCTTCATGCCAATCTGGAAGAGGGCGAGCAACCGTTCATAGAGAGAATAATAATCGTCCTGACCGTCCTTATACTGGAATGCAACTATCTCGTTGTCGCTGCAACGAGCCTCATCCACGAATTTGCAAATGAAAAGCGAAAGCAACTTGTTGAATGCATTCTCCTTGTCGCTTATCGCATTGTGCCGCAGTATCTCGCGAAACGTGTTCGTGAACCCGTCTTCTTGCGTGAACCGGCGCAAATCTTTTTTTACAAGCGGCTGTAGCCCGATATTGTACGCAAGGCATTTCTCTCCGAAAACGAGGTTCCTGTATGTTTCTTTGTGATAGGTCTCGTCCCAGGCCCTCCACGCATCAGTTGCCTCCGATGCCGATTTGTAAAGCGCAATAGTCGTATCTTTGGAGGCGAGCAATTCGATATTTCGGTCATCGTGGGAACGTATGATTTCTTCTTCGACTGTGATTGTATCGCTTGCGGCATCGTAATCAGCGGCGTACAATTGCAACCACTTTGTTGAACGTGCCTGCGCCCAGTAACTGAAAAGTTGCTTTCCTTCTGAATCGCCAAAAAGTTCCTTACGGGCCTTTTTGTATTCTGTTCCTGCGGTTTTACATTCAATGATGAGGTAGGCGTTCCCGTCCTTTGCGACGGCAATGTCAAGGCGTCCAGACTTTTGGCTGTGTCCAAGTGTATGACGTTTTTCAAGGAATATGTCTGATGCCTTATAGCCTTTGGAGAGAAGTCGGACTACGCATTCAAACACCACAAAATTCTCGTTTTGCACCTTGCCGTTCGCATCAGGAGCGAAACTTACCGTTGTGCCGCCGCCAATGTCTATGCCAGCATCCTCATAGCCGAATTTTTGTTTCTCAAAATCAACTGATAAAACACAATCCGACTTCCCGTCTTTACCATGTCGAAACACGCGTGTCCATATATTCGGTTTCAACATGTCTGTCTGTGAAAAGCCAAGACATGAAGAAAGAACTGTCTTAAAGTTGCTAACAGTAATCACTTTCTGCTCCTTACTCTGAATTAGTCTCTACGCGCAAAGAATTCGTGCTGTCACTGTTCCATTTCCGATACCGATGTGCCGTAGAGTGCCAACACATAATCGATGGCGATACATCCGCTACGAGGTTCAAGACATCCATTTACCCATCTCATCGCACCATCTTTTTCTCAGTGAAGTCATATATGGCCTTGGACGCTTTGGAGACCTCAACCGAAAGAACGGCAAGACGGTTTTTGAGTTCGTCCATCCGCTTTGCGCCGAGCAGCAATGGAGGGGGCGGCGCAAGGCCTCGATTCAAAGCTTGCCATCTGTCCTGTAGTAGTCTCTCTGCAATGTCCATGTCAAGTGTAAGAATTATACCATACTTGTGAGGCCTGTGGCCTCACAAGTGGTGACGACTTCCACACCGTCGCATCTGAAAGGCCAGAAACTCAGTTTCCGCCATTTACAGCCATCATTTCCTTCATCAGCGAAGCGACGAGACGCTTGATGTCCTCAAATGTGATGTAGCGCGTCACGCCCCCCTGCGCAAGCTCTCCGAGGAAAGGGATGCCCCTCAGCCTTTTTGCGGTTTTAGGGGTCAGGGAACGTGCCGTGAACCTAAACCCCTTCTCGTCGAAGTCGAACGCCCCGGCGGCTCCGCCGGAGGATATTGCGACCAGGTCGTCTCCGGCATCTTCCCCCTTCTCCGCGAGCGCCCTTCGGGCAAGCGCCTCCGTGGCGGCGAACGCACACCATGAGAAATCCTTCGAGAATACGGCGTACGTGGGCATCTTCCGGCCCTCGTCCGCCGGAAGCAGAACCGTATCGGCAGACACCTTCTCCGCGCCTGGATGGTTGAGCGTCATCTTGGCCACCTTGTCCACGGTGGGATACACCATCGCCACGTCTACGCCTCCCTTGCCATCAGGATACCCCACCCATCGAACGGCATCGGCCACGCGCATCTTGCCGTACATCTTCGCAATGCGGTTCTGCGCGAACGACACTATCATCATGGGAAGCATCGCGTTGCCAACCGCATTCCCTATGAATTGCTGGCGCGACTGGAACGCATCGAACGAGCGAAGCTCGACTACCCACGGGTTCGTCGCGCACAAGGCCGGCAACATGGCCATGGAGACGCAGACGAAGGCCACGCAAACGCGCAGTCTATCTCGCATATTCAACACAGCGCTTCTCCCTGATTACGGTGACCCTGATCTGTCCGGGGAACCTCATTGCGGACGATATCTCCCTGCATATGTCGCGGGCAAGGGCGCGAGCCTCGTCATCCTGCATCTTCTCGGGATCGACCATTACGCGAAGGTCCCTCCCCGCCTGCACCGCCATCGCGCTCACCACGCCATCGTGCCGCCGCGCGATCTGCTCGACATTCTCGAGACGCTGCACATAGTCGGCGGCGGATTCATGCCGCGCCCCCGGCCGGGCTGCGGATATCGCGTCCGCCGCAGAGCAGAGAACGCCGTATATCCCGCCAGGCACATCCGATTCGCCATGGTGCGCGGCAACGGCCGCACACACGTCCGCATCCTCCCCGCGCACACGCAGGAACTCCGCCCCAAGGGCGGCATGGGAGCCTTTCCGTTCGCTCGTTATCGCCTTTCCTATATCGTGGAGGAAGCCGATCCGCCGGGCCTTGGCGGCGTCGAGGCCAAGTTCGGCGGCCATCGTCCCCTCAAGAAGCGCAACCTCCACCGAATGGCACAGCACGTTCTGGGAGAATGACGTTCGGTACTTGAGCGCACCCATGAGCCCAAGCGTCTCTACGGGAAGTCCGGCGACGCCCGCCTCTGCGGCGGCGGCCTCCCCCGCCTTGACGTTCGAGGTGCGCACCTGTTCCCCGGCAGCCTCCACGGCGGCCTCGATCGACGACGGATGTATGCGGCCATCCTCGACAAGCGACTCCAGAGCCAGCCTTGCGACCTCCCTGCGCACCGGATCGAATGACGAAAGCACAACGGAATCGGGAGAATCGTCAAGCAGCAGAGAAACCCCGGTTGCCGCCTCGAAAGAGCGGATGTTACGGCCCTCGCGGCCGATGATGCGCCCTTTCATCTCGGCGTTTGGCAGGGCCACCGTCGATACCGCAGCCACGCCAACGTGCGCCACCGCGCACCTTCCTATCGCATCGGCAACGATGCTGCGCGCCAGATCCACGCCCTGTTCCCTGGCCGCCTCCTGGATGCGTCTGCTCATGGATTCCGCATCATCCCTCAATGCCGCATGCGTGGCTTTCAGCACCTCGCGGCGAGCCTCGGCGTACGTCATCTTGGAAATCCGCTGCAAACGCTCGTCCGCGTTGGCCATCTTCTGCGCGGCCACGACGGAAGCCTTCTCCGCCTCCTCTGCCTTCGCCTTTAGGACGGCCTCCCGCGCATCAAGCCTCAGCGACTTGCCGTCCAGGGCATCCTCTCGAGCCGCAAGCCTCGCCTCCGCCTGCTCCTGATCGGCACGACGCGACGCGATCGAAGCCTCGAATTCCTCGCGGGCGCGAACCACCTCTGCGCGGGCCGAGACCTCGGCCTCCTTGCGCATCGACTCGGCCTCCGCCCTCATGGCCTCGGCGTTCAGCCTTGCGGACTTCTCCATCGAATCGGCCTGCCACCTGCCCACCAGCCAGCGCAGGACATAGCCTATAAGAGCCCCGGCGACTATGAAGAGCGACGCGATTATGAGACCGGCCGCATCGGAAAGCTCCTCCCATATGTTGCTCGAAAGGGCAAACATTCGCGGAAGGAACAGGATTGTGGCGAAGGTCAACATTGCAGACAATCACTTCATCGACCGGAGAAGCCCGAAGAGATACCTTCTCTCCCTCGCCGGATATGCATCGAACCCATCGAGGTGCGCGCGCATGTCCTCGACTGCGGAGTCGAAGCGCTTGCGCTCTTCGCTCTCGTCATCCTTCGCGAACGGATAGCTTCCCTCACGTATCCATTCGTCGACGCGGGAGGAATCCGCCTCTGCCGCCCTGACCCTGAAATGGTCGCGCAGCGTCTTCCTCGCGGCGTCAAGGTAGGCCCGCGTCTCCACGTTCAGCTCGTCCATCACGAGCATGTTCTCCGCGTTCAGCTCGGAGAACCTGGGCGACACGACATACGCGGTGAAGCTGAACGCCGCGCCGGGACGCACTCCGGCGGGCTGCTCGTGCAGGGCAAACCCATCCTTGCCGCAGAACACCAGCCTGCCGGAGCCAACGAACCGACGGCGCCATTCGATGACCTCCATGCGCGCCTCTGCGCCGGAGGGAAGCGTGAGCCGGTAGTCGGTCACGGCCTTGCGGACTATCACGGGCGTCACGGGGATCCCCGAAAAGTACACGTGCACGTTTGGGTATGCCTTGAGGTAAAGGGCGAACTTCGCCGCCAGCGACGACACTGCAGACCCTGCATCGGTAAGGGAATCGGATGTGGGGCGCACGTTGGTCACGTACACCTCCGTGCCCGTCGCGAAGCCCGGAGTCGTCTCTTCGAGGCGGAACAGGCCCGGCTCCTGGAGATCCCCGGAGATCACGTACGACCTGACCGGCGACGCCATTCCCGTTCCGCCCGACACCACCGCCCTTGTGGTGCGCCACTCGACGTGCGTACCGAGGGCGAACGCCTTGAAGCGCCCGCGACCATGCCGCCCGTGCAGACGGCGATGCAGTCCCGTCGTGGCGGAGCGCCCCCTCTTCCAGCTCCCGCCGAGGCCGCCGAAAGTGGAGTCTATCCTGTCCACGTCGATGCCCGCCCCATCGTCGGATATGCGGATGGCCTCCACCGCCCCGAGGGCGTTCTGGATTATGTCTATCCGGACCTCGTGGGCATCGGCGTCGAGAGCGTTCCAGACAAGCTCCTCTATCGCCGCAAGCGGCGATGCGCGCGACAGCGATGCGATGTAATCGGCCTTTGCGAGAACCCTGATGTCCTTTGCCATAAGTCTTTCCGCTACGGTTACACTATGTCCATCGGCTCGACCTTGGGCGGCTCGGACGAAGCCGATACGACCTTCTCAATCCGCTGGCGAATCGTCTCCAGCTCCGCCGTGCACTCGGTCGCGAGCCGCTTCCCCTCGTCGAAGCCCTTCATCATCTCGTCAAGTGAAAGGTCTCCGCCCTCCATTGACGCGACAATCTTTTCGAGGCGTCCAAGCTTTTCCTCGAACTTCTCTCCATCCTTTTCCGCCATAGACCGACCTTTCCGCTACCGTCCAGTCGCAAATGCGTAGGCATTGCGGAACATGCGCATCCACGGACCGTCCTTCCTGAACACGCCCGGGTTGTACGAAAGCTGCGCGGCCCTGAACCCACGCTCCGGATGCGGCATCATTATCGTCACGCGCCCGTCGGTTGTCGTGAAGCCGGTCAGGCCGCCCTTCGTGCCGTTCGGGTTGAACGGATAACGCTCCGTGGCGTTCCCGCGTCCATCGACAAAGCGCAGCGACTTGCGCGCATCCGCCTGGGCCTGCGGCCGATCCCACAGCGCACGGCCCTCGCCATGGGCTACCGCGACAGGAAGGATCGACCCTTCCATGCCCCTGAAGAATATCGATGGCGAATCCATAACCTCAAGCGTACACACGCGGGCCTCGAACTGCTCCGAGACGTTCCTCACGAAGCGTGGCCACGCCTCTGCGCCGGGAATGATGTCCTTCAGCTGGGAAAGCATCTGGCAGCCGTTGCACACCCCAAGCGCGAACGTGTCGGGACGAGCAAAGAATTTCGCGAACATTCCCTTGAGGCGGTCGTTGTAGAGGACGGACCGCGCCCATCCCGACCCGGCGCCAAGCACATCGCCGTAGGAGAACCCGCCGCAGGCAACAAGGCCGTTGAAGTCCTTGAGATCGATGCGCCCGGACATGACGTCCGTCATGTGGACGTCCACGCTCTCGAAGCCCGCGAGCGCAAACGCGGCAGCCATCTCGATGTGGCCGTTCACGCCCTGTTCGCGCAGGCACGCGACACGCGGCTTTCCGCCGGCGCGTCCCTTTGCAGACGCAACCTTGCCGTCCGGATTGAACGTCAGGCGGTACGTCAATCCGGGGTCGTGCTCGTCAAGTCCGTTGTCGTACTCCTCGCGGGCCGTCACCGGGTTGTCGCGAAGCGACTGCATCCTGAAGGTTGTGGACGACCACTCGCGCCTGATTCTAGTGAGATCCGTCGAGAGGGCGTGGCGCATTCCCACGTACACGTCAAAGCAGCGGTCATCCGTCGGAGCTCCCACAACGTGCACATCGTCCGCGAGTCCGGCACGGGAGAAGATCGACAGCACCTCCTTGAGGTTCTCGTCCGCAACCTGTAGCACGGCGCCCGGCTCCTCGGAGAACAGCGCCGCAAGCGGGTCGCCGTCCGGAAGCCTTGCGCTCACGCCGCGTCCACCCGTTATCGCCATCTCGGCAAGCGTGACGGCCACTCCGCCATCGCTCCGGTCATGGTACGCAAGCGCAAGGCGGCCCTTCACGATCTTCTGCATGGCGTTGAAGAAGCCCTTCACGCTCGCTGCGTCGGCATCCGCATTCTCGCATCCGAGCTGGTTGTACACCTGGGCGAGGCAACTGCCCCCAAGGCGATTCCGTCCGTGTCCGAGATCCACGTACACGAGGCTTGACGCGCCCTTCTTGAGGTCTGGGGTGAGCGTCAGCGTCACATCCTCCACCGGCGCGAATGCCGATACGACGAGCGACAGCGGCGCGACCTGGCGATGGTCTACCCCCTTGGAATCCCGCCAGGTGGTGTGCATGGAGCAGGAATCCTTGCCGACCGGGATCGAGATGCCGAGCGCAGGACAGAAATTGATGCCGACCTCCCTCACAGTGTCGTAGAGGTTCGCGTCCTCGCCAGGCTCGCCGCATGGAGCCATCCAGTTCGCGGAAAGGCGGACGTTCCTGATGTTGCCGCAATCGGCCGCCGCAAGGTTTGTAAGCGCCTCGGCGACCGCCATCCGGCCCGAGGCGGGGGCGTCGAGCAACGCGACCGGGGTGCGTTCGCCAGTGGACATGGCCTGCCCGTTCAGCGTCTTGTACCCCATCATCGTGACGGCGCAGTCCGCAGCCGGAAGCTGGAACGGCCCCACCATCTGGTCGCGGGCGACAAGGCCCGTCACCGACCTGTCGGCGATCGTCACGAGAAACGTCTTGTCCGCGATCGTCGGCAGGGCAAGCAGCCGCGAGAACGCTTCGGAAGGCTTGACCCCGGCAAGCGCGAGCGGCCTGTGCGAAGCCTTCACGTGCCTGGCCTTGCGGATCATGCGCGGTGGCTTGCCGAGGAGCACCTTCACGTCCATGTCTATCGGACGGTCTCCGAAATGGCGGTCGGTAAGCACGAGCCTGCCATCGCCTGTAGCCTCGCCGATGAACGCCACCGGACACCGCTCGCGCCGACACAGATCCTCGAAGAACCCGCGAGCCTCGCGGCGCAGGGCGAGGACGTAGCGCTCCTGCGCCTCGCAGCACCAGATCTCCATCGGACTCATCGACGGCTCTTCGTTGTGCACCTCGCGGAGCTCGAACTTGCCGCCCGTGGCCTCCACAAGCTCAGGGCATCCGTTGGAGAGTCCGCCCGCGCCGATGTCGTGTATCGACAGCACGGGGTTCCTGCCGCCCATGGCGGCACACGCGTTGATCACGCCCTGGCAGCGGCGCTGCATCTCGGCATTGCCGCGCTGAACGGAATTGAAGTCGAGGGCCTCGGAGTTGGTCCCTGTCATCATCGAGGATGCCGCGCCGCCGCCAAGCCCGATGCGCATCGCCGGGCCGCCGATCTGGACTATGTACGCCCCTTCCGCGACCGGCTTCTTCGTCACCTGGTCGCGGATTATCACGCCATGGCCGCCCGCAAGCATTATTGGCTTGAAATAGCCTCGGTGCCGGCCGTTTTCCTCATGCTCATACGTGCGGAAGAAGCCCGTAAGCTGCGGACGCCCAAACTCGTTTCCGAACGCCGCGCCGCCGATGGGGCCTTCCGTCATTATCTGGAGAGGCGTGGCGAGGCGCGACGGACGTTCGCCGTAATCCTTCTCCCAGGGCTGCGCCGCATCCGGCAGGTGGAGATCCGAAACCATGAACCCGCAGATGCCGGCGGTGGAGCGCGAACCCGTTCCGGTGGCGGACTCGTCGCGTATTTCGCCGCCCACGCCGGTCGCGGCCCCCGGATACGGCGAGATCGCCGTTGGATGGTTGTGCGTCTCGACCTTCATCAACTGGTCGAGCTGGACTTTCCTGAAGGAGTACGCGCCTGGATTCTTGGACTTTCCCGGCGTCGCAGGCTGGAACATCTCGGTCTCGAATCCCTCCACGACGGATGAGTTGTCCTTGTACGCCACAAGGGTGCCCTTCCCGTTCTTCCTGTGGGTGTTCTTGATCATGCCGAACAGAGAATCCTTCTGCACCTTGCCGTCAATGATGAACTCCGCGCCGAATATCTTGTGGCGGCAATGCTCGGAGTTGACCTGGCCGAACATCACAAGCTCCGTGTCGGTTGGATTGCGCCCGGCCGCCTTGAACGAGTCCGCAAGATACTTCATCTCCGGCTCCGAAATCGCGAGACCGAGATCAACGTTTGCCTCGCGGATCGCATCGATGCCGCGCCCAAGCACGTCGAATGTGCGGCCCGGCTGCGGCGGCAATTCGTCGAAAAGGTCGTCGAGGGAAAGGTATACGCCCTCCGTCATCCTGTCGAACAGGGCCGGCAAAGCAGGCTTCAGCTCGTCGAAGTTTGACGGAAACGAAGCGCATCCGCCGGAACTGGACACCGAAAAGCGGACGGCGCGTTCGACGCGCTTAACCCCCTTTACCCCGCAGTTCCTGAATATGTCCGTGGCCTTCGTTGACCAGGGAGAGATGGTACCCTTGCGCGGCGACACGTAGAAGCTCGTCTCGCAGCAGGATACCACATCCAGCGAACCGGATTTCCCGATACCGGAACCGACATTCAGAAGAGCGCCTGCGCGTTCAAGGCTCTCCGGCGGCACTCCGCCCTCGCCTTCGGCCTCAAGCGCATACACCCAGCGCGCACGAAGCCCAACACGCTCCATTCCGGGGACCAGCTTCCCCATGGCCTTTTTCAACGCATCAAGACGGAACGGAGAGAACGCCTCCGAACCCAAAAGCAAAATAGGTTTCATGTACGATAAAATCCTGTCGTTTCGGTATTTGGCGTGAATTATACCACAAACAGTGGCGGCAGTATATTCGCTCCTTATCATTCCCGAAATCCGTCACGGGCGGCGAAGTCCCCCTGTGAGATCCCCTCACTTTTTGCAAAAAGTGAGGGGATCTCAACGTGCCTCGACGCCGTAATACAGCGCGTCGCCGAACAGCTCAAGGCGCTGGCGGATCTTGTAGTCAAGCTCCGCGCCCGAATCGATCTCCTCGGACCAGGCGCAGCACTCGCCGCCCAGGATTCATCAGTCCCTCATGCGGCGCAGGTACTCGGCCATCAGCCGGTCGTAGACCACATATCCCGCCTTGCCCGGATAGACCAGCTCCTTGTCAATCAGCATATCAAGGGAAACCTTGACGCTACTCGCGGCACGTAGGCCATAGGCGGCGATGAATGCGCCGGACTGCGGCGCCTTCACCACGCCTTCGCACGCAATCGCCTTCAGGAGACGGCGAGCCCCGTCCGGCAACAGCGCCAGCAGCCGCTGGCTGTCGTATTCGTTGTCCTCCACACGCGCCCGTACCATCTCATCGACCTCCGACACCTCGACGGCATCGCCGCCACGTGCGTAGAAATCCCACAGCAGGGCCTGCACATACCAGGTGATGCCGTCAAATCGGCGATAGATCGCCTCGAATACCGCACGCGACAGGCGACGTCCAGCCGCAGCAAAGAACCGCTGGGCAAATTCACAATAGACGTCCTCGCCGATGACATCAAGCGGCAGAAGTGTCGTGGACTGGAAGAACGGCTTCTTTGGCGAAGTGAACATCTCGCGCATCAGGTGCTGCTTCGACCCGGCGAAAACGAACTGCGCCGGCGAGAACTGGACGAGGCTGCGCAACTGGGCCTCCACGCCCTTCTCCGGATAGTCCGCAACCTGCTGGAACTCGTCGATCGCGATGACCATGCGACGGTCGTGCTCGGCCAGATAGGCGAAAACCCTCTCAAGGGTCTGGTTCGCCGCCTCGGCGCTGATCTCGAAGCTGAGCGTCGGTTTCCCGCTCGTCTCGTCATACGAAAGCGTGGGGCGCAGCCCCTGCATTAGACGTTTTGCCGCGCCCGTCACCTTCTCAAGCGGCGTATCCAGTCGACCGATAACCGCATGCGCCAAGGCAGATGTGAACTCCGCCAGATTCTGTGTGCCGAACACGTCCACGTAAAAAGTCTCGTAGCCATCTTCTTGCCGCAGCCGCGCAAAGGCGTTGTGAATCAGCCCCGTCTTTCCATAGCGGCGCGGTGCCAAGAGCGTCACATGGCCCTCATTGCGCACGATTGTGCAAAGCCGCTCCGTCTCCGTCACACGGTCGCAGAAATATTCCGGCCCCCTATAGCCGGAAATCACGAATGGATTGCTCAATTTCATGGGCGTAGTGTATCACGTTACCGCCGTCACGTCAACAACGTGACGGCGGTAACGTGATAACCGTGTGCCGCGCCTCACGGCGCGAGGCGCGAGAGGCGGTCTTCGATCGCGGCGATCTCGTCGGGCGAGAAGACGCGCGTATCCAGCTTCCACTTCCCCGACGTGTCGCCCGGCGTCACGTAGTCGCGCGAGACGAGGTTCCTGAAGATGCCGCGCCTCTTCAGCACGTAGAGGTTGAACCCGCGCAGGTGTCCGCCGGGAATCGTCTCGCTCAGGTTCATCATCAGCAGGTACTTCGCGAAAAGGTCGTCCGCACGCGCCGCGTCCCCGGCCTCCAGCGCCGACCAGATGGACATCAGGAAGTCTGCGTAGGCGGCGCGTTCCGAGATGACGCCGCGCGTCCCGAAACGGCGGTGCTGGTCGAGCCAGCCGTAGCTGCCCCATGCGCTGAAGACGGTATTCACCTCCGGTGCGCGGCATTCCGC
>CAKULV010000052.1 GCA_934667425.1 uncultured Kiritimatiellota bacterium
CAATGGTTCCAGACGACGAGACGGCGCGTCTCGTCCCCCTGGCGGACACACACCGCATAGGCATCGTCGCGCTCGATAGCCGCCGGGTAGTCAGGATAGCGCACGAGGGCGTCCGGCGCTGCCACAGCCGTCGCGAATGCGGTCGAACATACGTACGCAACCAAAGCTGGCATTCTCATTCATCTTTCCTTTCGCAATATCTAACGGTCCTTCGGTATGCCTACCTCAACGGCGGATATGGGACGCAGACCCTGCGGTCATTCAAGCGGCGCGCAGTTCACTCCCTGCCCTATGAGCCTCTTCCTGTGCACCTTCATGCGGCGCAGGAAGTCGTCGAAGGGAGGCTTGCCGTTGCCGGACCAGAACACCTCCGCGAGCGCACAGCCGCGAGGCCACATCTTCCATTCCAGGTCGAACTTGTTCCAGGTGTACTCCGACCAGTTGTTGCCCTGCCCGCCGATTATGTGGCTGCGCAGGTTTTCCGGCACTCCTTCGCAGAGATCCATGGAATGGCACTTCTCAAGCGTAATGCGTCCGCCTATGTACTGGAACGGATCATCCTCCAGCCCCTGCCCATAGTCAAGATAGCAGTAGCTGTTCGGCGTCATCACCACATCGTGCCCTTTCGCCGCGAGATCCGAAGGCGAGAGCCACGCATGGCCGGCGCCCTGCTTCCCGAGACGCCAGCTCATGCCCATTGCGGACTTCGGGATGCCTTCGCCGAGCAGATACTCGTCCCAGCCGAGGGCGCGTTTGCCGCGAGCCTCCAGGAACTTGACGAAATGCCTTGTGATCCACGGCTGAAGTCCCTTCTCGTCGCCAAGTCCCTCATCCCTGATGCGCTTCTGGCATTTCGGGCAATCCTTCCAGCGGACCTGGGGACATTCGTCGCCGCCGATATGCACCACGTCCGAAGGGAACAGTCGGCACACGTAGTCTACCACATCCTCCATGAACTTGATGGCCTTGTCGTTGCCGATGCAAAGGACATCCTTCTCGATCCCCCAGATCGAGCGGGGCGTGCGGTTGGCAAGGTTCTCCGGCTTGCAGGCGAATTCAGGATATGCGGCCAGGGCGGCATAGACGTGCCCTGGAAGCTCGATTTCCGGCACGACCTTCACATGCCGTTCGGCGGCATATGCGATTATCTCCCTGACGTCCGCCTCAGTGTAGTAGAATGGCCCGTAGGTCTGCCCGTTCGTCTCTGCCGAATATTCGCCGTTCGCCTCTCTCTTCAGCCTTGCCCCGAACTTGGGGCTTGCGGGGCGCACAGCCCCGTACTTGACCAGCTCCGGATAGCCGGGGATGTCGATGCGCCAGGCCTGGTCTTCCGTCAAATGCCAGTGCAGGACGTTCATCTTGTACTGGGCCATCTGGTCTATCACGTTCTTCAGCACGTCCTTCCCGAAGAAATGGCGGCAGTCGTCGATGAGCATCCCCCGCCACGGATATGCGGGGCGGTCGATTATGGAGACGCACGGATACCCGTTTGTGCCGACAAGCTGTTTCAGCGTCTGGCGGGCGTAGAACTCGCCGGCCGCATCCGAGCAGGCGATCCTGATTCCCTCCTCTGGATTCACGCGCAGCCGATAGCCCTCTGCGGCTATCGTCCCATCCTTCTCCACGACAACCTTGGCATCGGCCGACACCGTGTGCCGGTCGCACAGCTGCACATCCGCCGGCTGCGGTATCACCGAAAGCGCTGCGGCAAACAACATGTCTATCATCTTCTCTTCTCCTTTTTGCTGGGTGAGGTAATTGCAAGACCTTCGCGATTGCGGACGCAATGAATTGCGTCCCTCCCCGTGGCGACGACATCTGCGCCGCCTCGCTGTAGCCGTCCATCTCGGACGCAATGAAGTGTGTCCCTCCCAGTGGCGACGACGCCCTCGTCGTCGTGCGTGGCACGGGATGGACGCGCTTGTCGCGTCCGAAGTTTTGCAGTTGCTTCGGACTGCATCCCATCTGAAGCCGCGCATCCCGGCGGGCGGACGGAATCGCCCGTAAGCGAAACCCACCTCGAGTCGTCGCGGCTCGAAGCGAGGGCGGCATCGACGAAGCGGATCGTGCGAAGGCCATCCTTCGCCTGCGGGAAATCGCACCCCTTCCCGCCGCGCAGCGCCGAGCAGAACTCGCGGTAGTGGTTCGCGAACGCCTCTATGAAACCCTCGTGGTGTCCGGCCGGCGTCCTGGAGCAGCGCTTCGACACTTTGGACAGTCCGGCGATGTACGGGGCGTTGCGCTTGTATATGCGCTCCGGGCCGAATGCCTCCCGCACATGGAGATAGTTCCCCTCCTCGACATTCCATGAAAGGGACGCCTTATCGCCATAGACGCGCAAGCGGAGCCCGTTCTCCTCCCCGGTCGCGATCTTCGATGCCACCATCGCGGCTTTCGCCCCCTTTTCGAGGCGCATCAGGATCGATGCGTCGTCGTCGAGCCGGTTGCCGGGCGCGAACGACGACAGGTCGGCGGCAACGGCCTTTATGCGAAGCCCGGTAACGTACTCTATGAGATGCGCCCCGTGCACGCCTATGTCGGCGACCACGCAGCTTCTGCCGGACTGCCCGGGATCCATCTTCCATGCGTTGCGCTTGTCGAGAGGCTTCGTGAAGTCTATCTTGCGGAAGCTTCCCTGCTGATACTCCACCACCACCTTGCAGACGGCACCAAGGTCGCCTCTCGCCACCAGGTCCCGCGCAAGCTTGACCATGGGATATCCGGAATACGTGAAAGGCACTCCGAGCAGCCTGCGCTTCCTGCGGGCAAGCCCCTCAAGCTCCTGCGCCTCCGATGAAGACACCGCCAAAGGCTTCTCGCACATCACGTTCAGCCCAGCCTCCAGCGCAGCCTTCGCGATCGGATAGTGCGAGCTGTTCGGCGTGCAGACCGCAAGGAAGTCTACTCGATCCCTTTCGCCGTCGATAAGGCTGCGCCAGTCCCGGTACGTCCGCCCCGGCTCGATCCCAAGCTCCGCGCCCGTCGCGGCATTGCCGGCCTGATCGCGCGAAAAGCATCCGGCCACCAGATCGGCGAGATCATCCATCCTTATCGCGGCTCGGTGCACGGGACCTATGAAAGAACCACTCCCCCCTCCGACCATCGCATATCTGAGGCGCCTCATGCGGTTTCTCCCCTATCTTTTGCGGGGGACCACGATTATCCCCCTCTTCGAGAAGTGGACCCAGTCGTTCGTCCACGAAGTGTCCCTGAAAGGCTTCTCGAAAAGCTCGTCACGCGGGACTACGTCGTCCGCCGTGCCCCGCTTCCCGTCCGGACCGAGGGAAAGCACAACCGGGTGCCCGTTCGTCTGCGGCTCGTACACGTATGGCCGCTTCCACGGATCGGGGATCATGTGCCCCCACGAACTGGCGTACGGCCCGAGCCATCCTGGATGCCTCGAGGTCTTTGCGGACAGCGCCTCCAGGCCGCCATCCTCGGCCGTCGGATAGCATCCGCAATGGAACCTGTACCTGCCCAGAGCCTCCGCAAGGGCGTCCACGCTGCGCTGTGCGAAAAGCATCTTCGTGTTCACGGCCGTGCGCTTTTCGACGAAGCCGGCCTGCTTGAGCACGAAGGCAGATATGATCACCATGCCGCCAAGCAGCAGAAGGTAGAAGCCGATCCCACGCTTCATCATAGGCGCACCAAGCCCAAGCTCACGGCGCTTAAGCTCGTATTCCCGCGCGATCGCCTTCTTCCGCGCCGCCCGAAACGCGGCATCGTGCGGCGCGGACTTTCTGTCTGTTCCGTCCATTTGCCGCTATTGTACCACAAAATCCCCCGCTCTGCCGAAAGCCCCGCCCGCAAAACGCCACTACAAGTAAATCTCGATTTGCGCTTCCCCGTGGCGACGGCGCCCCGCCGTCGTGCATGGCACGGGAGGGACGCGCTTGTCGCGTCCGGGGGGTTTCCAATGCCACCCCCTTTGGCGATCTGCGCTTCCCCGTGGCGACGGCGCCTCGCCGTCGTGCATGGCGATCTGCGCTTCCCCGTGGCGACGGCGCCTCGCCGTCGTGCATGGCGATCTGCGCTTCCCCGTGGCGACGGGGTGTTCGGTCGCGACAAGCGCGACCCTCCCGCAACGGGGTGTTCGGACGCAACAAGCGCGTCCCTCCCGTATTTTCGCAAACCGCAAAGATTCGCCGTTTTCGGGAGGGACGCGCTTGTCGCGTCCGCAATCGCGGAGGCTTTTCAGGCTCCTCTTTAGGCGAGCGTGATCACGCCCTTCTTCGCCGTGACCTTCACGGTCGAGCCGGGCGGATACTTGCCCGCGATTATCGCCTTCGCGACCGGCGTCTCGATCTCGCGCTGTATCGCCCTTTTCACCGGACGAGCGCCATACGCGGGATCGTACCCGTCCTTCGCGAGCTGGTCAAGCCCCGCCTCGTCTATCTCGAACTGAAGCTCCTGCTCCGCAAGGCGCTTCGAGAAATCCTTGAGCTGCAGGGACACGATCTTCTTGATCTGGTCCGCCGTAAGCTCCTTGAACTCCAGTATCTCGTCGAGCCTGTTGAGGAACTCCGGACGGAACAGCCCCTTCAGCGCATCGCGGGATGCGTTCGACGTCATGATTATCACCGTGTTCTTGAAGCTCACGGTGCGGCCATGGCTGTCGGTAAGGCGTCCATCGTCGAGAACCTGCAGCAGGAGGTTGAACACGTCCGGATGCGCCTTCTCGATCTCGTCAAGCAGCACAACCGAATACGGCTTGCGGCGCACGGCCTCCGTAAGCTGGCCACCCTCGTCGTATCCCACGTATCCCGGCGGCGCACCGACAAGACGGCTCACGGCGAACTTCTCCATGTACTCGCTCATGTCTATGCGCACGAAAGCGGACTCGTCGTCGAACAGCTCTGCGGCAAGCGCCTTCGCGAGTTCCGTCTTGCCTACGCCGGTAGGCCCCAGGAACAGGAACGCGCCGACCGGACGCTGCCGGTTCTTTATGCCTGCCCTTGACCTCAGCACCGCATCGGCAACGGCGTCCACCGCCGCATCCTGGCCGATCACGCGCTCATGCAGCACTTCAGGCAGCTTCAGCAGCTTTTCGCGCTCGCCCTCGAGAAGCTTCGTCACGGGTATGCCGCTCCAGCGCGAAACGACCTCGGCGATCTCGTCCGCCGTGACCTCCTCCTTGAGCATGGCGTTGCCGCCGGCCTCATGTATCTCGCGCTCGTGCTCCTTCAGCTTCTTCTCGAGTTCGGGAAGAACGCCGTATTTCAGCCGGGCCGCATTCTCGTTGTCGCCGCGGGAGAGGGCCTGCGTGTACCTGACCTTTGCGCTGTCGAGATCCGCACGTATCTTGCGCACCTCCTCGAGCGCAGCCTTCTCCTTATTCCACTGGGCCGTCATAGCATCGGCCTTCACCTTGAGCGTCGACAGCTCCTTCTGAAGCTCGTCGAGCCGCTTCTTGGAGGCTTCGTCCTTCTCTTTCTTGAGGGCGATCGCCTCAATTTCGAGACGGCGAACGTGGCGGGATATCTCATCGAGTTCGGCAGGGCACGAGTCCATCTCCGTACGTATCGATGCGCAGGCCTCGTCAAGCAGGTCTATCGCCTTGTCCGGCAGGAACCGATCCTGGATGTATCTGGCGGACAGCACCACCGAGCTTACAATCGCCGCGTCCTGGATGTGGACGTTATGGTACTTCTCGAACCTATCCTTCAAACCACGGAGTATCGAGATCGAATCCTCCTCGCTCGGGGGATCCACCTGCACAGGCTGGAAACGACGCTCGAGCGCCGCGTCCTTCTCCATGTACTTGCGGTACTCGTCGAGCGTGGTCGCGCCAACGCAGTGAAGCTCGCCGCGGGCCAGCATGGGCTTGAGCATGTTGCCGGCGTCTGAGCTGCCTTCCGTCTTGCCCGCGCCTACGATGGTATGTATCTCGTCTATGAAAAGGATTATCTTTCCTTCAGACTCCTTTATCGTCTTCAAGACCGCCTTCAGACGCTCCTCGAACTGCCCTCGGTACATTGCGCCGGCCATCAGCGCCGTCATGTCAAGCGAGAACACGGTGCGATCCTTCAGCCCATCCGGGACATCGCCCCTGACTATACGCTGGGCAAGGCCTTCGACGATTGCCGTCTTGCCTACGCCCGGTTCGCCTATCAGGACCGGGTTGTTCTTCGTCTTGCGGGACAAAATCCTTATAACGTCGCGGATTTCGGTATCGCGGCCTATCACGGGATCAAGCTTACCAGTACGCGCCCTCGCCGTAAGGTCGTCACCGAACTTCTGAAGCGGGTTCTTCGTATCCTCTTCTATCGGATTGACTTGTTCATTCATAGCTTTTTCTCCTTATCTGACCATCACAAGCAATGGGCGTGCCAACATCCGGGAAAGCCCAAACCCGGCGGGATTTGCGCCAATATGGCACAGCGAACTGGCGCAACCGTGTCACGCGAGGCGATTCCGCCGCCTCGCCGCAAGGCGGCAGAGCAGCACGGCCGCCGCAAGCGCCGGCTTCCGCCACGTTACGGGGAAGCCGCGAAGCGCCGCCCTGACGACGGGGTCGCCGCCGTACGCGAAGAACGTACCCAAGCCTTTGCGCAGGCATCCCTTCACGAGAAACGACGCCCTTAGTATCTCCAGCAGCGAGAATACGCACGAGGCGGCATACTGTCCGGCGAGCCGCCCGCCGGCCTTGGCATCCAACTCCTTGCGCTTGGCAAGGAGGCGAAGCTTGTTGCCGAAGAACTCAACGCCATGCATCTTCGAGATCATCGACCCGGAAGCCGAAAGCCGGTACTCGTAGAAAGGCCGTTCAGGATCGAGCATCGTCGTGCGGCGGCAGGCGAGCAGATACTCGGAAAGGAACATCGCGTCCTCGAAGAGCGACACCGCCTCGTCAAACCGGATCCCGTTCCTGCGTATGAGTCCGGCCCTGAAACAGCCTCCCCACACTCCACCCATCACCCGCCTGGAGTTAAGCGGCTCGCCTCGATACCACGCCCGCACCTGATCGAACGAATAGCCGAAGAAGCACGGCAGCAAGGCCCTGCGTATCGCCTCCTGCCCGTCCACCCTGAAATCCGTCTTCAGCGGCACAACCGACCGGCGGCCTTCAAACGTCTGGACATGCGCAGCCCTGCAGTAGTCGGCCCCTTCTCCATCCATCGCCGCCACGGCGAGCGGGAAGAATTCCGGATCCACCGTGTCGTCGGCGTCCACGAAGAAGATGAATTCCCCTCGCGCCGCGTCAAGCCCGGCGTTGCGCGCGGACGAAACGCCGCTTCCGCCGTTCTTGAGCAGCCTGACTCGCGGATCGCGCCTCGACAGCCTTTCTATGACTTCCGCCGTGCCGTCGCTCGATCCGTCATCAACGGCCAGCACCTCTATTTCCCGCAAGGACGACGCAAGCGCCCCGGAGACGGCTTCTTCCACCGTATCCGCCGCATTCCTGCACGGCACGATCACGCTTGCCTTGGGCGCAGTCATGTCCCGAACACCATCCTCCGCATTGTCTCCGTCAGTTCGCAGGAGGCCTTTCTCGCTTCAATGTAATCCGTCCCGTGGAACGCCTCGACGCCGATCCGTCCGCGATGGCGAAACGAATACCGAATCGTCATCGCGCCCACGTCCCACCAAGGCTGGTGCTTGCCGAGGACCGGGGGATCGCTTTCTATGAAGACCGTCTCCACGGGAGCTCCTGTGCGCAGCGCGAGATGTGCCGCCCCCCTCTGGAACCTGTGCAGCTGCGCGTCCGCCGGTGTGCGGGTGCCCTCCGGGAATACAATCACATTGACCCCCTCGGCAAGATACCGGCTTGCCTTCCTAAGCACCTCGACAGGCCCTTCATTGACGATGAGCGTCTTGCGGGCGATCATGCGGAGGAACGGGTTGCCGCCAACGGCGCCTTTCGTCACGCACACCGAATCCCCGGCAAGCGAGACGAGGATAACGATGTCGATGAGCGAGATGTGGTTCGCGACTATCACCGAGCCGCGGAAAGACCGGAACGCCGCCCGGTCCCCATCGGAGACATCCACCACGAAAAGGCGCGTCACCCTGGCCGCCCATACGAAGAACCGGAACTGCGCCCTGAGCATGGCCCGCATCGCCGGCTTCGGCAGAGGAAGGCACAGCACCGCCGAAAACAGGAGGCCGCCGATGCCGAACACCAAGAAGAAGGCGGAGCACAGAAGCGTTCGCAGGAATCTCACCGCAAGCCTTCCGTCTTGGGCGGCCCTGAAAGCAGCATCGCTATCGAATGGGCCTCGACAGGTTTCCCGAATGCCGGCAGGTAGTCTTCGGGCGTAGCCTCTTCGGCATATACGTACAATACGTGCGGCGCACCTGCCGCAAGCTGGGCCCTGGCCTCGAGAAGCCCCATTTCATAGGATCTGTCCCGCGCCGATATCGCAGTGTACGGGGCCTTGTTCCCCGTAAACAGGGACCATGCGCCCGGTGCGGCATTGTGCACCGACGAGGAGAAGCCGGCCGGGGACATCTCCCCCTCGAAATGCATCTGCCGCATGAGCTTGTACGTTATGCCGGTTTCGCCCCAGCGGGACGAGAACACGACAGGCACCTCGCCGGCGGGAGGAAGGCCTTCGCCATCCCCCTCCTCCCCATGGAACACCTTCCACGCCGCATGCAGGGCCGCACGCTCAACCGCAGTGAGCCTGCGCCGCTCAAGCATGGGAAGGAACGAGACGTCCGGGCGCTCGCCATCGGGACCCGATCTCCACTCAACCCGCCGAAGCACCTTGAATCCGGCATCGCCACCAATATCAGCCATGATGTTCACCGCACAAGGAATGGGTCGCAATTCAACCCGAAAAGCACCTTACGCAAGTCTGCCCGGCACTCAAGGTCCGGATCGGGAAGCAGAAGCACTGCGGCCAGCTCTACGCCCTCACTGCTGTTCCACGGAATCCTCATGTCAACGTGGTCTGTTTCCGGGAAATCAAGCGCCCTGATAATCCATCCCGAATACGTGGTCTGCCCATACTGCTTTCCGATGAGGTTGACCGTATCCCACTTCCATCTCGCCCGTTCGCCCTTGCGAGCATAGTTGGCCTTGAGATAATCCTCGTTCCCGTTGATGTATCTCGCCACCGTGAACGACTTCTCGCCTCCATTCCCGCCTGGATCCGGGTTCACGATGTCCACGGTGCATTGCCTGCTGTCCGGATGGCTCGCGAAGCGCGCCAGGGCGAATACGGCATACTTCCCCGCCGGAAGCTTCGGGAACGGGAACGTCGCGATGCCAGATCCCGACGTGAACCATATGCGATCCTGGACGGAATCGGCATCGGCAGCCTTGAGCTCGGCGCCCGGCTTCAGCACGGCATCCCCGGGCGTCAGAAGGCGGGCATTCGGCGAGACGATCACGGTAAGCCGCTTCACCGACCCGCAGTCGGATATCTCCACTCCGGCGACAGTCGGGAATTCGGAACGCTTCGGCGCCGCGGGATCGCCGCTCGCATACCAGGCCTCAAGGTCGTCGCCGCGCCTCATTGCAAGCGGACTGTCGGCATCGTACGCAAGCGTCAGTCTGCCGCCCGACAGCGTCGCCCTCAACCTGCCGAAGCACTTCACCTTCGCGCCCTCCGAAACGCCAGACACGCCGAGCGTCAACGGCACGGCCGGATCGACGAGCGCCAGCTGCCGTTCCCTGCCGGGTATGGTCCCCGAATACGCGCCGCCCGATATGACGATCTCCTTGGAAGGCTCCGACCACGCGACCGTCACCTTCGCGTTCACCCCACGCTCCGCCTTGAACGTCAGCTCATTCTCCCCGGGCTCGACCCAGCCTGGATATGTGCGGGGATTCACCTCCCCGTCCGTGCGGGCAAGGAGCCGCGCCACGTCGGCAAGGGGCGCCTTTACCCTGAGCAGATAGTCGTGCCTGCCCTTCACGCGATACTCGAGGCGGCTCACGCCATCCTTGCCCATGGGCATTGGACGGAACGTCTTCCCGAAATCGGTGGACAGCTCAAGGCCGATGGAGCTTCCATCCCTGCGCCAGGCCGCATATTCGCCCCACACGATCGGATAGCAGCAGCGCACCCTGTAGCAGAACGAATCGGGTTCTACGCGCTCAAGCGCAGGGCTCTTCTCCGGCGGCGCCCCGTCAAAGGTTATCACGCCGGTAGAGTAGTGCGGGAATATGCGGTCCATTCGCTTGATCCAGCTCTTGCCCTCGTCCGCGCCGGCCACCGCCGCAAAGTTGTATTCGTCAAGACTGAGCCCCGTACTGCCGTACACGCCCGACTTGCGCCAGGTCTGGAGGTTGTTCATCCTGCCGTTGTTGGAATACCACACCCGGAAACGCTCCCCCGGGTTGAGCACCATCGCGACACGTTCCTGATACGAAGGATCCTGCGCCCTGTGTCCGCGAGTGGACTTGCGTATGAAGCTGTCGGAGTCCGAGCCGATCCGGTTGAATATCCCGGGCTGGTCGCCCGCCTCCTTGAGGTACGATGCGGTTTCATTGTCCATTGCGGGGAAGAACTTCTGCGCGGAAAGGTCGTAGATGTGGTTCTTGCCGTCGAAGAACACCTCCTCGAAGCTGTGCCCGTATCCGCCGGTCTGCGCCGCAGGGCACATCGCGACAGTCGCGAACAGGTTTGCGGTGAGGTTGTTCAGCGGCCCGCACTCGAATCCGCAGTAGCTGTTCAGCATTATCATCGCCTCATAGCACGCGGAATGCGGCGCATCCGCTCCGGCCGAGAAGCAAAGCTGGTGGTTCATGAAGTAGTCCGAAGCCGAAAGCACGTACTGGAACACCCTGTTCGCCTTGTCCTTGTCTGACATGTCGCCTATCGCCAGCGAGTCCGCAAGATCCCCGAACGACCGGGGGTCGAGCCTGCCCTTGCCGACGAGTATCGGGTACAGCACCTGGTCCGACTTGGACGTGTTCTCGAACTCCACCCATTCGGGGTAGGCCGTATTCCCGCACGAGAGCCGCATCTTGTCCCCCGCCGCAAGCGTGGCGGTCTTGACGAGCAGCTTCCTTGACGAACGGTACTCCGAAACCTTGGGCATGACCGGATAGTTTACTATGTTCAGCACCTTTGCGGGGTCGTTCTCCGGCAGGTTCTCGGCCGGATAGTACTGCACCGGCTTGCCGTCAACCATGAGCCTGTGGTCCACGCGATCCGCGAGGGAGAGAATCGATGCGGGGATGAATCCGAACCCTCCGCCAGAGACGCCATCGAAGGCGCGGTCGAACGTAAACAGGGCCCGCGTGTCGGAATCCACCTTGAATTCCATGGAGGGAATGAAGTCGCCGCCGTACCGGCATCCGGAAGACACCCTGAGGTTGTCTGCGCATCCCTCGAACAGCGGCCAATCCTTCGACACCTCGCTGCGCTTGCGCGTCGAGACGCACGAGGACCCCAGATAGAACTCCATCGCCCAAAGGTCGTTTACGTTCTTAATGCTTTCGTCGCCTATCGGGATCGCCTCGTATTCAGGTATGGGCAGCGTGGCCTTGAGCGAACCGTTTATGAACACCTGCGCCACGCCTTTTGGAGTCCACTGCAGTGCGACGTGCGACCAGGCCGCATCGGGGATCCCGAATTCCGTTCCCTTCCATGTCTTGCTGTACGAGTGCCCGTTCCAGTCCTTCATGTCCAACGAAAGCGATTTCTCGTCATGACGATACCGCAGCTGCATCATTGCGCCCTGACCCTGAAGCAGCTGCGCCGCCCGGTATCCCTGATACGCCTCGAACAGCACCACGGGACGGACAGCCCAATCCTTTGCTTTCCTGCGGGATTCGACCGCCGCCCAATCAGGCCTGAACCACGCCTCCACGGTGCCGGCTCCGGCGGGGAAGTATCTGGAAGACTCCTCGCGGAACTGTACCGATTCCGTCCAGGAGCCTCGCGACGTAAGCTGGTAGAACATCGCATTCCCGTCCTGCCCGCCCAAGCGCATGGACGCGTCCCCCGGCTTGCCGCTGACCCCGCCTCCGAAGAACGAGTCGTTCCATTTCGGGAACGGCAGACGTTCCGCCGGGCGTACCGCAAGGCGCGTGACCTCAAGCGACGGAAGGCATACGGATCTGTCCGATATCTTCTGCCCGTAGTCGTCGTACGTCGCCCCGAGCGTCCGGAGTTCAAGTTCGACCATCAGCTTCTTCGCCTCCGGGTGTATGTGCCCCTCATCACGATACGCGGCAAGCTTCCGAGGCGGGCGCATATGGGAAGTCCAGCGCACATCCGCAACAGACTCCGGCAATGCGTTCCCTTTCGCGTCAAGCTGCCGTATGTGCGCCTTGCCGCCCCACACCAGTTTCGCGGTGCTCCTGAGATCCATCTCCTGAATGACCGGCATCCCGGCAAGGCCCTCCGGCACATCCACGGTGTACGTGGCATACCGGCCGCCGGGTTTGACGTCCGTCCCGCGGAAGCATATGCCGCCATCGATCACAGAGGCGCGAATGCCGCCGCCAAGACGCCATCTCCCAATGTTCGAAGGGTCCAAGGCCCCGGCGAAGAGGTTGTCGATCTTTGAAGAATCGCACGGCGGACTGCCGCGCTTCGCCGTTTCGCAGACGAGCGATTTCGTGCCGCGAGGGACGTTGAAGCGGAGCGCGACCGACCCGGGCGCCTTGCCGGCGAACTGATCCGCCTTCAGGTATTTCCCGTCGGCTTTCACCCTGAACGACTCCGCCCCGACTCTCGAAGGGAACATCTCCACCTCATACGGCACATCGGTGCGGTATGAAGCGTTCCATTCAAGCGGGAACGTCGCGCATGAGGCGGCAGATGCCGCCACGGCCATCAGGCCTGCAAGCAGATGTCTCATGTCAATCCCTCCATGGAAAATCATTCTGAGCTTGGATTATACCATACTTTGATTCCCGGAATCATGAGGTTCTGAATCCTTTGAGGCGCTTGCGAAACCTTCGCAATTGCGCCCCTCCCCGTGGCGACGGAGCCCCGCCGTCGTGCATGGCGATCTGCGCTTCCCCGTGGCGACGGCGCCTCGCCGTCGTGCATGGCGATTTGCGCCCCGCCCCGTGGCGACGGCGCCTCGCTGTCGTGCATGGCGATTTGCGCTTCCCCGTGGCGACGGCGCCCCGCCGTCGTGCATGGCGATCTGCGCTTCACCGTGGCGACGGCGCCCCGCCGTCGTGCATGGCACGGGAGGGACGCGCTTGTCGCGTCCGAGGTTTCCCAATGCCTCCCCTTTGGAGCCAAGGTGGCGGCGCAATCCTACTTGTGCGCACCGTCCTCGAAGAAGTCGTAGAACTGGTACCACTGCTCCGGATGCGCCTTGACTTCCGCCTCGAGGAAACCAATGTAGCCGTCGAGCAAAGCCGCGGTACATCCTGGATTTCGCGCGGAGGACGGGCATCCGAGCCTGGCCACATGCACCTCGTAGCCGTTCCATCCGGTGCGCACGCAGGTTATCCCGAATATCGGCGCCTCCATCAGCTCCGCGAACCGGAACGCCCCCTTGGGCCAGAGGCATTCGCGCCCAAGGAACCTGTGGCGCAAGACGCTTCTCGACCCGGCGCTCGTGCGGTCTCCGGCCATTATCACCAGCTCGCCCCTCGCGATCGCCTCCTGCATCGACACCGCCGTCTCCACGCCGATGTCCTCCACGGCGTGGAGTTCGATCCTGGAACGGTCGAAGTGCCTCATGAAGACATCCATGAAGACGGCGTCGTGCCCCATCTGCTGGAAGGCGTGGACTTTGGGCACGCGCATTGGCAAGGCCTCATCGCATTCGGAGGCCTTGCGCCTTTGCCGGCGGGCAAGCGTCTCCGGCAATGCGGGGAGCACCCCGATTACGCCAAGGTGCGAGCATAGCACAAACGCCCCCTTCCCTGAATCAATGACTTCGCGGAAGGCGCGCCACCCCTCGTCGTCCCGTACCGACATCCTGGGCAGGCTCTTCTTCAGCGTACTGGCGTCCGTCTTGTCCATCAGCCCCCAGGCGAAGCCAAGGATGTGGCGGAAGAGGCGCCAGGGCGTGGGACGCACCCGCCTGCCCGTATGTTCGGACAGCACGGCGTAGAAGCGCTTCAGCGCCACCCGGGCCGGCCTGGCGCACAGGAATATCACGGGCATCGCGAAAAGGAATATGAGCTTCTGGAAGGTCTTCCCGAAACAGGCGTAGGACTGCCACATGAACCGCATCCAGAACCGGGATGCGCACTGCTCGCGCTGCTCATGCCACGCCTGCGCGCCAGACGATGCGCCTCCGGCGCACCCGTCGGCCATCGCCGGACTGCGCCATCCAGCGCCACCTCGTCCGTCTGAACGGAACATGGCGCCGGACAACCCGGCGCACATCTTGGACGCGAAATACGATGCCGCAAGGCCAAAGGCGAGCGTGATACCCATCAGCCGCGTCACCGCGAAATCGGTGAACCCGAGCAGTCCGAACCCCACGAGGCTCGTGAGGAACGAATAGCGTATCGCGCTGGCCGTCCGCCCGTCGGCGCCGTGCCACCTGAACACGGAATAGTCAATCCCCAATCCGACAAACAGGAAGAAGCATATCCGCGCGAAGAAATTGGACGACTCTCCCATGCAGCGGAGCAGCCCGTCGGTAGCGAGATATGCGGCCGCAATCGGAATGACGAAATCGATGCACCCCTTCCCGAACACGAAAAGCAGCGTCACGGAAAGGAGCGCAAGCGACAGCCAGAGAAGACGGTTCGTCTCGCCCAGCCACTGTCCGAAAAGCGTCTCTATCGCCCCCTTCGGATCAAAGACGGAACTGGCATCCGGCGGCCTGACCAGCGACTTCGGAAGGCCTGTCATGGCGCAGTATCCCGCCCCTTCCGCCTCGTACAGCTTCGCCACGAGCCTTGCGTTCTCGCGCTGTTCGCCGCCGCCCGGGATGAATCCTACGCCCCCCGCCATGCCGGAGGCGATCCGCTCCCCCTCGGCCATGTACTTGCCCGGACGGTAGAATCTCGATATGTCCACCGGGCCGGACTCCCTGATGAATCCGCACCTGACGCCGACGATCCCCACGGCATGCGGCAGCAGAGCCATGGACGCCACGACTGCAAGCCCGGCAAATGCGCGGCCACGCGAGTGCGCCTTGCCGCGACATTCCGGGGAACCGTGGACGCGACCGGGCCCGCAAATGCCCGCCGGACGGAGAAACAGGTTTGCGGCCACGTATGCCGTCGCCAGCCCCGCCACCGTGAACAGCGCCATCTGCCTCATCGCCCCCACGTCGGAAAGCATCAGCGGCACAAAGCACGCCGCCGTGCTGAAGAACGAGATGGCGAGGGGCTTCGCTATCGATCCCTGCGCGACAAGCGAATGGTACACGTAATCCACGCTCAACCCTATCAGCGTTGTTCCAAACACAAACGTGACCACGTGCGGCCTGCCAAACACCGCAAACAGCATTGCGGTGGCCACGCAAAAAGACGCGAACAGAATGCACAGGAGCGCAGGGGCGAACCTGAAGGAGCGCGTAAGCGCCCATCCGAACACCGCGACGCACACGAGCGATATCACCGACAGCGCGTTCACCTCGCGCTTCGACCGCTCCGAGGCCATGGCGGCATGGAACGGGGCGCCGGCGCACCGAACGTCACCGCAGCCTTTCACCGCCTTGAGGGCGCGACTGGCCTGCGCCGGCGAGAGGCGCACGTTCACCGCCACCCATTCGCCGTTCCGCCCACCCGTCTCCATTACGTAGTCGGTGAAAAGGAGGAACGGATCGGCGGCAAGAGGGAGAACGGGCGGCATCGGCGAGAAGAGACGGGCCACCGCCGCATCGCGAACCGCCGCGTACTTCCCATCCTCAAGAAGCGCCTTCGTCGGAGGCGACAGGAATCCCGGCGCATACGGGGCGATGGCCTTCAGCGCTTCTGAAAGGCCTGCTGCCTGCCCGGACGGACGGAGCAGTTCCGACAGCCCAAGCGACTCGAGGCGCGCTCGCGCGGAATCCTCCGAATCTGCCTTTACGAGTAAACGTCCGATCGACGACATCGCGGACGAGGCCGCCATCAGCCCGCCTGACGGAGATCCGGCAAGCGCAAGGAGGTCGCTCTCCACGCCGTTGCGGGCCGTGAACAGCAGGCTTCCTCCCGCCGCGATCACGGCGGCGGCAAACACCGTCCTAAGGATTCGCATGGACATGGCGCTCACAGCTTAAGCTCGATCTCCAGCCTGTCGCCATTCCTGAAAAGCACGGTCAGCGACCGGGGGATGTCGATGCCGCAAGAAGAGGCCAGCGGGCTTTCCTTGGATACGTCGACCCTCTCAACGAATTCCTCCATCTCCTTGATCCTGAATATCTGCGACACGTCCTCGATGCGCATCTTAAGCTCGTGCCGGGCCGTCCTGCCCCCGACCGTGAACGTGTAGTTCGTGGGAGTCGCCACGAACACGGATGGCAATGGGCGAAGCGTGTTCCAGACGAATGACCGCCCCTTCTCGAACGACCACGTCCCTTCGCTCGTCAAGGTGACGTCCACATCCTTCAATATCTTCCTCTGGACGAACGAGCCGCCGACTGGCCCGCCATCCCCGGCATTCGCAACTCCCAGAACCGCCATCGCGCAGAATAACGCCATCCCCTTCACGGCCTCAACCTCCTTTCCACTTAAAACTACCCACTACCATCTACCAACTACCAACTACCAACTACCAACTGCTAAAACCTATAACCTATGCAGCACCGCTCCCATGGATATGATCGCAGCGAATCCGAGGAAGCTCAAGGCGTCCGGCACCTGCCCGAACGCGATGAAGCCAAGCGCCGCCGCGAATATTATGCCCACATAGTCGTATACCGCGATCTGCCGCGGCTCCGCGAAGCGGTATGCCCACGTTATGCCAAACTGCCCCATGGCGGCGCCTGCGCCGGCCCCAAGCAGCGCGGCCAGCTGCATCGGGGTCATCGGAGTATGGTTCAAGACGAAGAACGGCAGGCAGGCCACGCAGGAGAATACGGAAAAGAAGAGTATTATGAATGCGCCGTCAACGCCCGCCCTGCCCAGCTTGTGCAGGAAGGCATAGGCGGCGCCGGCGAAGAACCCGCTCGCCAGCCCTATGAAGGCCGCGCCGGAAAATGCGCCTTCCGCGCCGGGCTTCACCACAAGCATGGCGCCGGCGAACGCCCCGGCCACGCAAAGCGACTGGCGCAGCGTGATGCGTTCGCCGATGAGCGCCCAGCTCAGAAGCAGCGTGAAGAATGGCGCGGTCTTGTTGAGCGCCATCGCGTCCCCGACCGGGATGTGGGAAATCGCGTAGAAGTTCGCGAATATGCCGCACGTCCCAGACAATGCCCTCATGGACAGGTCAAACCAGTCCCTGCCCCGGCAGGGCATCGCCTTCCTTGGATCCACCGCGTCCCTGCGCCTGAAGAACACCCATGCCGCAATGGCCGCCGCCACGATATTCCTGAAGAACGCCTTTTGCGGAGCCGGCAGCGGACTGCCGCCGCACCCGTCCGCAAGGCGGACGAACATCGCCATCAGCGCAAAGCCGAACGCGCTGAGGAGAATGCAGGCTACGCCTTTGCGGACAGAGCTGGTGGCACCGCGCATCGCCGCACCGTTCAGGATTCCTTCACGGTCCCCTTGAGGACCGCTATGAAGGCGCTCTGCGGAACGTTGACGTGTCCAAACTCCTTCATCCTGGCCTTGCCGCGCTTCTGCTTCTCGAGCACCTTCATCTTGCGCGTCACGTCGCCGCCGTAGAGCTTCGCGAGCACGTCCTTGCGGAACGGGCGTATGTCCTCGCGGGCGATGATCTCCTTGCCGATCGCGGCCTGCACGGGGATCTTGAACTGGTGCGGGGGTATCGTGTCCGCAAGGGCCTTGCACATCTGCGCGCCGCGGGCCCTCGCCTTGCCCCTGTGAACCATCGTCGCGAATGCGTCAACCGTCTCGCCGTTGAGCAGGATATCCATTTTCACTATGTCGCTTTCCTGGTACCCGGCCGGCTCGTAGTCCATGGAGGCATACCCGTGCGAGACGCTCTTGAGCGTGTCGTGGAAGTCGATCAGTATCTCGTTCAGCGGCAGCATGCAGTGCAGCATCACGCGCTTGGCGTCCATCGTCTCCGTCCCCTCGACCATGCCGCGCCGGTCCATGACTATGCGCATCACGTCCCCTATGGATTCGGACGGCGTGATTATGCGGGCCTTCAATATCGGCTCCGATATCGTGTCGTACGCGCTTGGATCGGGCATCTGGAGCGGATTGTCGAGATCCTTGACGGTGCCGTCGCGCAGCTTCAGCTTGTAGACGACCCCGGGGCTTGTCGATATTATGTCCAGCCCGAACTCGCGGCGCAGACGCTCCTGCACGATCTCCATGTGCAGGAGGCCGAGGAATCCGCAGCGGAAGCCGAATCCGAGGGCAAGCGACGATTCGTGGTGGAACGTGAACGCGGAGTCGTTCAGGTGCAGCTTCTCCAGCCCCTGCTCCACCTTCGGGAACTCGTCCGTGGACATCGGATATATCCCGCAGAACACCGTAGGATGTATGTCGTGGAATCCGGGCAGCGGCTCCGTCGCGCCAAGCCGCGACGTCGTGACGGTATCGCCGATCTTGATCTCGCTCGGGTCCTTCACAGTCCCCACGAGATACCCGACCTGCCCGGCGGAAAGCTGCGCCACCGGCTTCTTCGTGGGCGAGAATATGCCTGTCTCGTGGATCGTGGTGGTGACGCCGGACGCCATGAACGTGACGCTCTGCCCCGCCCTTACCGTGCCGTCTACGACGCGCACATACGTGATCACGCCCCGGAACTCGTCGAACACGGAATCGAACACAAGCGCGCGCAGCGGCGCATCGCTCCCCTCTGTGACCGGCGGCGGAATGCGCTTCACGATCGCCTCGAGCACTTCAGGACACCCGACGCCGGTCTTTGCCGACACCAGAAGAGGCTCGTCCATCGGGATCGCAAGTATGTCCTCCACCTCGCGGCAGACCTCGGGGACGTTCGCGCCGGGAAGATCCACCTTGTTCAGCACCGGCACTATCTCAAGCTTTGCGTCCTGGGCGAAGTATGTGTTGGCGACGGTCTGCGCCTCTACCCCCTGCGCCGCGTCTACGACGAGAAGAGCCCCCTCGCACGCCCCCATCGAGCGGGATACCTCATAGGCGAAGTCCACGTGTCCAGGCGTATCGAGCAGGTTGAAGAGATACGTCTTGCCGTCCTTCGCCACATACTCCATCGATACCGGATGGCTCTTGATCGTTATCCCGCGTTCGCGCTCGAGATCCATGGCGTCAAGGGTCTGTTCCTTCAGCTCCCGTGCGCTGACGGCATGGGTCAATTCGAGTATGCGGTCGGACAGCGTCGTCTTTCCGTGGTCCACGTGTGCGATTATGCAGAAGTTGCGTATGTTGTCGAGGGTCTGTGCCATTTGGCTGCGAATTATAGCAAAATCGGATGGGGCTGTGGAAGCCTCCAAACCGCATGCCTGACCGACCATCATTGGTCTCAGTCCAGCGGAGCACACATCACCTCCGCCGCCACCAGCCGGTCGCGGTGCGTTTTCATGCGATGGAGGAAATCGTCAAAGCCAGGTTTCGCCGCGCCGAGCCAGAGCGACTCGGCGATCGCGCAGGCGCGCGGCCAGGTTTTCCACTCGAAGTCGTGGAGGTTCGGGACTGCCTCGCCCCAGACGCT
>CAKULV010000053.1 GCA_934667425.1 uncultured Kiritimatiellota bacterium
GATTTCCAGCCCAACAACACGTGTAGTTTACGATAAAGCCGCCGAGTTTGCAAGGCGGAGGAGAGCTAAGCGATGACAAACACCGAATCCCTGTTTCCGCCGAAGTCGGCGGCACATCCGACGATCTACGCCTATTCCGAGACGCGCGCAGAACTCGCGGGCCTCCTGAAGGTCGGCTATACGGATCGCACGGTCGAGACACGCATGGCCGAGCATTATCCGACCAAGCTGCCGGACGGCACAATGCCCTACTGCGTCGAGCTGGTCGAGTCAGCGATGCGGGCCTTGGAGTCGATCGAGGGCTTCCGCTCGCTCAACAAGGACATCGCGACGATCATCAGCAACGCGAAGGAACTCAAGAAGGCAAAGGCGGAAGATGCGAAGCCGACGAAGGCGGAGGCCAAGTCGCTGACCGAGAAGGAGAAGGAGATGAAGTCCAAGCGCAGGGAGATCCAGGAAAAGCTCATCAAGTTCGCGACGCGCGTGCCGATCTTCATGTACCTCTCGGACTACCGCGAGCGGAGCCTGAAGGACGTCGTCTCGCAGCTGGAGCCCGGCCTCTTCCGGGCGGTGACGGGGCTGGACGTGAAGGACTTCGAGCTTCTGGTCGGGCTGAACGTCTTCAACGGGCCGCTCATGAACGATGCAGTGTTCAAGTTCAAGCGCTACGAGGACGGCAGCATCTCCTACACGGGCATCGACCCGCACGTCGGCGACGAAACCATCGGCGGCTGGGACACGGCGATGGACCGCGCCACGTTCGACGCGCTCTATCGCGGGCAGCAGGCGTCCATGCGGGATGGGGCTGCGTAGATATGGGAGGATGGCTGGCGGGCTGGAATGATGTTCCTAGAGCGCGGCCTCGCAGTCCTGGACGAGCTGCGGCACGGTGAGGCGGTTCGCCGCGAGGAGGTCGGCGACGTCATAGCGGTCGGCGAATCCCTTCGCCACGCCGCGCACGAGAACCTTCATGCCGCTTGTGCCATAATGACGCGCAACCTTCTCGCCGAAACCGCCGTCGACTGCGCCGTCCTCCAGCGTGACGACGAGGCGGTGGCCGACCTTGAGCGCGTCCAGCGCCTCGACATCGAGTTCCGAGGCGGTGCGCGGGTTGATCAGCGTCGCCGAGACGTCTTTCGCCGCCAATGCATCCGCGAGTTCCGTGCCCAGCCTGTAGAAGTTGCCGAGGCCGAGGATCGCAACGTCCCGGCCGCGCCGCGTGGTGTCGCAGCGCACCGGCCCCGAATAGTCCGACAGGATAGTGACGTCGTTCTCCCGCACGCCGTTCGACGGCTCGCGGATCGCGACCGGGTGCGCCGTGTGGTCGATGGACCAGTCGAGCATCGCGAAGTATTCCTTCTCGCTCGTCGGGCAGAGGTAGACGAGGTTCGGGATGTTCGCGAGCAGCGGGATGTCGAACCAGCAAAGGTGCGTGACGTCGTTCATCGTGGCGACGCCGCCCGTCGTGACGATGATCGTGGCGGGACTGTCGTTGATGCAGAGATCCTGGCTCATCTGGTCGTAGGTGCGCTGGACGAAGGACGATACGACGCTGAAGACCGGCTTGGCGCCGCCCTTGGCGAGCGCGCTCACGAACGCGACGGCATGCTCCTCGCAAATGCCGACGTCCACGAACTGCCGGCCGGCCTTCTTGCGGTTCGCCTTCGTGAAGCCGAGCATCGCGGGCACGGCGGCGTTGACGACGACGACCTTCGGGTCGGCGGCCATCTTCGCGAGCATGTGGTCGGCGAAGCGGCTGCCGATCCAGCCGTCCCCTGAGGGCGACGGGTCGAGCGGCGCGCCCGTCACGGGGTCGAACGGCGCCACGCCCCAATGCCACGCCTCCTTGTCCGCTACGGCGGGCTGCCAGCCATGTCCCTTCTCGGTGTTGAGGTGCACGACGACCGGGCGCGGCGCATCCTTTACCCGGCGAAACGCCGCCTCGACGGCGGCCTCGTCGTTGCCGTCCGCGACATATACGTAGTCGAAGCCCATCGCCTTGAAGAAGTTGCAGGGATCCTCGCCGTTCGTCGCGCGCAGGCGGGCGAGGGAGGCGTAGAGGCCGCCGTGCGGCTCTGCGATGGACATTTGGTTGTCGTTGAAGACGACGATGAGGTTAGTGCCCTGCTCGGCGGCGTTGTCGAGGCCCTCGAACGCCTCGCCGCCCGAAAGTGAGCCATCGCCGATGACGGCGATCACGTTGAACGTCTCGCCCTTGAGGTCGCGCGCCTTGGCGAGCCCCGTCGCGAGCGACACGCTCGTAGATGTATGGCCAACGATGAAGTGGTCGTGAGGCGATTCGGACGGCTCGGTATAGCCGGATACGTCGTCATAGTGCGCCTCATCGACGTACGCCCGCATTCGCCCCGTGAGCATCTTGTGCGGATAGCACTGGTGCGATACGTCGAAGACGATCTTGTCCGTCGGCGAATCGAACACGCGGTGCAGGGCGACGGCCGCCTCTACGAAGCCTAGGTTGGGGCCGACGTGGCCCGTGTGCCTCGAGGCGCGGACGACGAGCGCCTGGCGCATCGCGTCGCAGAGGTCGTTGACTTTCTCCGCCGGAACGGCTTTCACGTCGGCGGGGCCGTTAATTGACATCAAATCGAACATAATGGGCGTATTATGGCATACCCTCGCCCATACGTCAACGCCACCGCCGACATCTGAACTAAGGCGCGAACTTGTCCACGAGGCCGAGGACGAAGATGACCAGCAGCGGCAGGACGTAGGCGCAGTAGACGCTCCGTGCGTCTGCAGATTGTCACGCCCGCTCGGACAGCTCCAGCCAGCGCGTTTCGGCATCGTCAAGTTCGGCGCGGGCCTGCGGGAGCCGTTCGGCGAGCTGTGCCGCCCGTGCGCCGTCTTTGGAGTATACCGAAGGATCGGAAAGCGCCGACTCGATATCTGCGATTTCCGCCTCCAGCGACGCAATCCTGTCGGGAAGCGCGTCGTATTCGCGCCGCTCCTTGTATGAAAGCTTGCGCCGCGCCGTCTCCACTGCCTTAACTGGCTCTGCCACGCAGGCGCCAGCCGCGACAGGCTTCCCGTCTTTGCCGATGCGCTTGAGCAGACGGGCCGCCTCGGCATATCCCCCGGCGCACACGCGCACCTCCCCATCGCCGGAAAGGACGTACGTGGAAGTCACCACGTTGTCGAGGAATTCACGATCATGCGAGACCACAAGCAACGTTCCGCGATAGTTCAGAAGCTGCTCCTCAAGAAGCTCAAGGGTCTCAACGTCAAGATCGTTCGTAGGCTCATCCATCACAAGCAGGTTCGATGGCTTCAGGAACAGCCTCGCGAGCAGAAGACGGGCCCGCTCTCCGCCGGAAAGGGCCTTTACCGGCGTCCTGCAGCGGTCGGGCGTAAAGAGGAAATCCGCAAGATACGCATAGGCGTGCTTTGTCACTCCGCCGACAGTCACCACATCGCAATCGGCCGCCACAGCCTCCTTCACGGAGACCTCCGGATCGAGCTGCGACCGCAACTGGTCGAAGAACGACATCTCGACGCGGGTACCAAGCGTCACCGCCCCTCCAGTCGGGGCGAGCTTCCCCGTAAGCAGCTTCAGCAGAGTAGTCTTGCCCGTGCCATTGTCGCCGACGATCCCGATCCGTTCGCCCTTTAGGATATCCGAGGTGAAGTCCCGTATCACCTGATGTCCGCCATACGAAAACGAGAGGTTCTCGATCTTTACCACCCGGTCGCCCGACGCAACTGCCGTATCAAGCCTGATCGCGGCCACTCCCTGTGCGCTGCGCCTGTTCGCGAACTGGAGACGCAGCTGGCGCAACGCCTCCACGCGGCCCTGGTTGCGCCGCCTGCGCGCCTTGACGCCCTGACGTATCCACGCCTCCTCCTGCGCAAGCTTCTTGGCCTTCCGCTCCCAAAGCACGGCCTCGTCCGCCTGCAGGTCGGCCTTGCGCTGGAGAAACGTGCGGTAGTCGCAGTTCCACCCGGAAAGCTGTCCACGATCCAGGTCGTACACGTACGTGGCGACATCCTTTAGGAAGGCCCTGTCGTGAGTCACGAACAGGAACGCCGTATCGACCTGCCTGCGAATGAACGATTCCAGCCATTCTATGGAGGCGACGTCAAGATGGTTCGTCGGTTCGTCCAGAAGCACAAGATCCGGCTCCTCGGCCAGCGCCTGCGCAAGCAGCGCCCTGCGGCGCATCCCGCCGGAAAGCGCATTGAACGGCGCATCGGGGGATAGTCCCATCTGAGACACGTACTTCTCCGAATGCGCGATCTCAAGGACGGTGCCGGGCCTGTCGCTCGGCACCTCCTGCTCAAGGAACGCCACCTTGAGTCCAGGCGTGCGTATGATCTCGCCAGTATCGGGTTCCAGTCTGCCGGCGATGACCTTGAGAAGGGTAGACTTCCCCTCTCCGTTTCGTCCGGTGACACAGGCCCTCATTCCGCTTTCCACGTTGAGGGACACGCCATCCAGTATGGCATCGCCGCCGAACGCAAGCGATACGGATCGCAGCGATATCAGATGGCGTGACGACCGTGCCATTCGTTTTGCATCCTTTCGATTTGCCTACATCGATCAGCCACCAGTTCCACGAATCGCTCCCCCGCCATCATTTCAACGAAACGACGTCAGCCCTGAATATCTGTCCGGAATCTACGACCCACAAAAGTTTCACGTCACCAGACTTTAGCGTGACTGGCACGGGTACCGTGCGCCCATTCACCGAAACGCCTATCCTATAGTCCCCCGGCGCCATCGCGCCCTCGGACCACACCTGCTGCCCATCCGGCAACGTCGCCCAACTGCGAGTATCGGCCCGGCGGATTGCCGAGGCGACTGCATTTACCGCCAAGACCGCAATCTGCGCGTATTCGTTCCCGGATGCATTGACGGCGGCCTGCGCACCGGCCTGAACCGCCGCCCGCGTGATGTTGCGGATGATCACCCCGGGCAGCCGTTCATTGAGATCCCTCGCCGCAAGCGCCCGGATATCAAGGGCGGGCGCGGCGGCGACGAGATTCGTGAGTCCCGAAATCGCGACGGCGCTGGGACTATAGGCCGACTTGTCCCCATACGTGGGAATGTCTATGGACATCGCCGTGTAGATCGGCACCGGGATCTTCAGCGACTGGCGCTGGGGAACAAGGCCCTCCTCGTAGACGACAAGCAGCTTCGCCTTGCCCGGAGCCGGAGTGGCCAGCCCCTTTCCCTTGTCCGCACGTGCGGCGTCCAATGCGAAAACCGGATTGTCAGGACGGCATGCCGCCGCCTTGCGGTACGACTGCCACGCCATCTCAAGATCCCCGTCGGCCTCGAACAATGCCCCGGTGAGCCACCACAGGACAGGATTCTCCCACGAGTTCCGCGTGGACGCCATCATCTCCCGGAGCGCCGCGGACTGGCCTTCGCAGATGTCTTCGCCGGCGGAGGTCGCCTTGGCATCGTCCGTCGCCGCCGCCTTCTTCATGTCCTCGCCGTAGGTCTTGGCGAGGCTGTCCTGGATATACACCGAAAGCCGCGCATCGACAAGGGCGTCCTCGCGCTTGCCGTTCATCAATTCGGCGAGAATGCCGTATGTGAGCGCAAGGTTTATCTCATACGGAGCAAGGTAGTATTCGCGGGTACGGTCATCGGTAACGGTCGATGCAAGCGCCGTATTGCCCACATCGCCAAGCTTGATGTCCGGATCCTTCTCCTTGCGGTCTACGGCCGAGTCAACCGCCGCCCTGAACCAGAACTCCGCCCTTGATGAATCGCCGGATAGCAGTGCAAGGCGTCCCGCCTCGACCTTTCCGAGGTTCTTTGAGTAGACGGAATCCGTCGCGACATTTTCGCCCCAGCCAACAGCCGTCGCAGGCATCCCGGCAAGAACCGCCTCCCGCGCCACGCGCACATTCTCATCCAACGAAACGCATCCTGCGAACGTCGCCAAGAGAATGAGTGGGAGGGATGCGCGCATCACTGGTGTTCAACCTTGATCGTGGATGCGCCGCCTCCGACATCGCGCCATTTCGACGTGTCGATGTTGACCTTGACATTGCGCTCTGCCGCCGCCTGCGCGTATCTGCGGGCGAGGTCGGCGCGAAGGGCCTCTACCGTCCCCCATTTCCTCACGCCCTCGTCGGACATCTCCAGCGCGATGTCGAGATTCATCCCGGCCTGGATGTTTACCGTGGCCTCGTATGGATCCATCCATGTGCGAAGGATGCGCAGCCTATGCAGCCCGGGCGTAGCCGAGAAGTCTCCCGGCGCAGAGCCAATCACCACGCCATCCAGCTCAACGGAAGCGCCTCCGACCACCCTGCGAAGCTCCTGCAGCTGTTCGCCCGTAGTGCCCCTCGTCTGGGATTCAAGTTCCGTGATGGTGCGGTCGATGGATGTCTGCACGTGGAATGTCACAAGGGCGGCGTCTGCCGCCGCAGGATTCCGCCACCTCGCCGCCTTGGTCGCGACGGCGACGGTCATGTCGGACTCCCACTGGTCAAGGAGCATGTCGTAGTATTCCGTAGCGTCCGGGTCGGCGTCCAGGACCGGGAACTTCTGCGTCCAGGTGGGCATGCCGTCAACGGAGACGCCATTTGCATCCATCACCTTGAACGCCATCCTCAGCGAGAAGACCGTGTTCATCCGTCCGTTCAAGTTGCGTCGCGTCGCGCCCGCCCGCAGGATCGTCGCCACGGCCGCATAGTCGCAGCCGACGGCCTTGGCTATGTTCGGAGAGGACTTGAACGCATCCGCCGCGAGCGTCGAATCCACTATCTGGAATCCTTCGACCTCGGCGAACGCGGCGGCAATGCGTTCCCGAATGCCGTCCGTCTGCGCATCAAGCGCCGGAATGCCGCTCTTGTTCTGCACGAACACGGCGATTTTCTTGTCTGCGCCAAAGCCGCACACTGTGGCGACGGACATCAGCATGATCATGAACTTCTTCATTTGAACCTCCCTACACCAAATTAGCTATTGTACGGCAAAGCCGCAAATTCCTTTTATTCTACGGTCTCGATCTCGCGCACCTGCAGACGCGCCTTGACGGCACGCGAATTCGGAGCTATCCCCGTAAAGGTCTGGATGTCATTGCCGTCGATGACGATTGCCCGGTACGGTTTCGCGTCCGCATCGATCTCCGTGCCTTCGGCATCCATCCACACCATCCTTGCCTGGAGGCGCTGGCGGCGTTTGGTGACGGACTCAAGCGTAACCGTCGCCCGGCGGATTCCTTCGGACGCATCGCCGTATGTCACCTTGCGGACCTTGATCCTGTTCGAGAGCCGATATGAGTTCTCGAGTACGGAAGCCTCGCCCGACTCCGTATCCACCGTCACCCGCGTTCCACGCGTTTCCACGCATCCGGCGGCAAGCGCCATCAGCATTGAAAGCAGCATCACTTTCTTCATACAGTCAGTCTCCTCCTTGTCGTACAATCACTAAAAAGCACCGTTGCCGGTCTCTGGCGATTTCAGAAGCTCCAGTTCAAGACAGGCAGGAACGGGATGTCGTCGCCTGCGATGACGTTGATGAATCCGATCTGGATCCCGTAGGCGCGGTCGGCGACGTTGATGCCGCCTATCTGGAGGCCGGAGAACTCATGCACATCGTTCCATATGCCGATCTGCAGCCCCTTAATGTTCCAGCTGCCCCACGGCAATCCGACAGGGCCCGCGATCGTAAGCGCAAACGGCGTCCAGTCCGACATCGCGCCCTCGCGCGGAAGCCCCCTTTCATGGACAAGCGTCGCCTCCTTCGCAAACGCGCCGACGGCCAATACAGCCGCCACAAGCATCGCCATCAATTTCTTCATGTTAGCGTTCCTCCTTCATCTTGACTGGACTGAACCATCCATCAAAGTTCCCGTATTGTATCAAAATGCTGCCAAGCCGACAAAGATATCCTGTCTGTTATCCTATCTGTACACGACGTTGGCGTAGCCTTCCCGCTGCACCCCACGGGCATACCGAACGGCGGCATTCCCGAAAAGCATCGCGTAGAACGGATTCGTGCGCCTGATGCCGATGGTATTCTCCAGTATCTCCGGGACTTCCCTCTGCACAAGCGAGAGAAAGCCGCACCAGCAGGTGGCGATTCCGTTCGCGTTCGCAATGAGCTCGAAATTCGAGCAGGCGATCGTCGCATCCTCGCGCGGCGTAGTCACGCTTGGGGCCGACTCGTCCGAAGACACTATCAGCATTCCCGGAGCGTTGCGGAAAAACACGTCTTCCCCGCCCCTGCGCAGCTTTATCGCCGCTATCGCGAGCCATCGCGGCAGCAGCTTCGTGCCGTCGCGATGCCGCTCTATCACGTGTATGAATTCCCTGCGGAAGCGATCCATCGACTCGCGGTCAGGCATGCACGTGAACGTAAGCGCACGGGCATTGCACCCGGTGGGCGTATTGCCCAAGACCCTGAGCACACGGTCAAGCACGGTGCGGTCAACGTCCTCCGCCTTGAAGTTCCTTACGGAGCGGCGCGTCACCATCCAGTTCGCCACGGCATCCGCGCCCGGCAGCGCCAGGCCTTTCGTCGGCACAGAATCTTCCGGACGTTTCCCGTCAAGCGACACCGCACCTGCCGGACATATCGCCAGGCAGTGCTGGCAACGCATGCACCGCTCCGGCGACGCAAGCCTCGGCAGGCCGTCATCCCCTGTGCGCAACGCGCGAAACGAGCAGTCGCGCACACATGCGCCGCACTTGACACACCTGGAACCGTCAACCTCGAACAAGTCAGCCATACGCCAATCGAAAATGTCACGATCCAGCATTCACGGCTTCGCGCCCAAGCGCAAAAGCCCGCTCGTTTATCTCAAGGAGCTTCGCCTTCGGCCCGGTAAACGTCTCGGCCATCGCCTTGAGCCAAAGCTCCTCCGCAAAGGGGGTGAGGGCCGACACCGCGCCGGCAAGCACCATGTTGGCGGTGCGCTCGTTGCCCACCTTGGCCGCTATGCCGGGAGCATCCACGAATACCGCATCCGGCAACGCCGCCTTGAGGGACCCGGAAAGATCCTGAAGCTCGGGCTGCTGCCCGGAAGATACCGTGACCGGGGTCAGGTACACGTCGTTGACGACGGCGCGCCCGCCCTTCTTGAGCTGCGGCGCACAGCGCAGGGCCTCAAGCCTGTCAAACGCGACAAGCAGGTCGCTCTCCCCATTTGGGATTATCGGGGAGAACACCTTCTTTCCGAAGCGGACGCTCGAAGCGACGGAGCCGCCACGCTGCGCCATGCCGTGAATCTCGGACTTCTTTACGTCAAGCCCGGCGAGAGCCGCCACGCGACCAAGCAGATTGGCGGTCAACAGGATGCCCTGCCCGCCAACGCCAACCAATGAAACGTTGAATGTATCCATAATTCCTACCCTGCCAGCGTATTCGGGCGAATCAATCCGCAGCCCGCTCCACGGTCAATTCAGGATCAAGCTCCTTGAGCTTGGCCTCTATGCCCTGCTTCAGGGTCATCATGGCATATGGGCAGCTGCCGCAATGCCCGGTGAGCTTCAGCGTCACCACCTTGCCATCCATCTTCACGAACTCCAGATCGCCGCCATCCTGCTGTAGCATCGGACGAAGCGCATCAAGCATCGCCTTCACCTGTTCTTCAAGTGTCATTTCATTCTCCTTTAACGTGTAGATCCTTCAAATCCCTGTCCTCAAATACGCTTGCATAGTCGGTCACCTCTCCGGGACCGGCCTCGCCACTGGCGCTCCCGTCGTCGCAATCCAGCAAATCCTCGTAGAATGAAGCCCTTGCGGCGTCAATGTAAGGTACGATGAACAACGGCAGGATGTTGCCGCACAAAGGCACCCACGACACGACCATCATCAGCAGGATCCAGCCAAGCAGGCTGAGGTTCAGGACGAAATACCGCCACCTGTTGCCCTTCATCAGGCGGCACGACTCCGCAATGCAGCGATTGGCCCCCCAATCCGGATGGTCAACCGCCACAAAATCCGCCATGGCATACGAAAGGCTCTTCACAACGCCCGGAACGAAGAAAAGCAACGACCACAGCGACAGGTAGGTCATCTTCACCATTGCGAGCCATCCCATCCTCCAGCCATGGCCCCACCCCGAAAAGGCGTGACCGACAGTAAGCCCCCTACGCATGGCGGCAATCGCCATGGCCGCCTGCCCCCAGGCAACAAAACCTATGGGATATATCACCAAAAGCGAGAATATCAGTACAGAGCCAAGCAGCGGCAACATCACCTCGGGATCAAGGAAAAGACCAATTTCAGGCTGGCCACCCGGCTGAAGGAACGGCATGATGCCTGATGCAGCGACACCGACGGACAAAAGCCCCGTCAGCGGAACAATCGCGAACGAAAACACAAGCGCCAGCAGGAAGTACGCTACGGCATAGCGAAGATACTGCCCGGCAAAAAGCGCCGCCCTCGCCCTTGACTTGATTTCTCTGCATCCACTACCTGACATAATGGCCGTATTATACCACAACCCGACATCAATCCGACAGCGGCAATGGGCGTTTGCGACGCGCAGTCCACCAACCCATTGCCATTTGCGACAGGCGGGAGGGTCGCACTTGTTGCGACCATTGCCTATGCATGGTGGACTCGGACGCAATGAATTGCATCCCTCCCGTGTGGTGCCCGGCGGCTGGGGAGAACCACCCTCCCACAAATCAAACAATGCCTAAATCCACAAATGCAATCGCAAATCGCAAATCGTAAATTTAAAAGGGTGTCATGTGTACACGGGAGAGGACTCCCGATCATGCACCTGGCTCCGATAGAGCGACCATCCGTTGTTCAACCAGAACGCTATGCCGCAAACCCACATCGTAGGGAGAAGCAGCTCATGGTTGCCGGATATCTCCGCAACCATCACTATCGCCGTGAGCGGACACCTCACCGCCGCCGCGACAAAACCTGCCATCCCTACAAGCGCGAACGCGGCCGGATGGATGCCCATGCTGCTTGGCAGGACCATCTCAAACGCAATGCCGACCGCCGCGCCGAGCGATCCGCCGCAGACAAGCGCAGGGGCGAACACGCCGCCGGATCCGCCGGATCCCACGGTGCACGCCGTCGCGATGACCTTGAGGAAGAAGAAAAGCAGAAAGCCGTGCAAAGGCCAGTGGCGCGTGACCGTCTCGGAAAGCACCGCCGAATCAGGCGTGGAGAACAGGTGAGAGATCACGCCGTACCCCGGCCCCATGATGTCTGGCATGGCAAACCCGATCACGCCGGTCGCGAGTCCACCGATCGCCACCTTCAGCCACGACGGCATGTCCATGCGGGTGAAGAACGCCTCCGTCCCCCTGAAGAAACTGATGTAGAAACGGGCGCCTAGCGCCACCACCAATGCGAGCGCAATGTACGGAAACAGCCGCATCCCGTTCTCGAAAGAGTAGCTTGGCATCTCAAAAAGAGGATCCCATCCCAGGAAGCAGGCAAAAACCGTATAGGACACCGCGCTTGCGACGAAGGACGGCAGCAGCACATCGTATTCCATGTCGCTCGAAGAATAGAATATCTCGGCCGCAAAAAGAGCCCCCGCAAGCGGGGCGCGGAAGAGAGCCCCGATCCCGGCGGCAAGGCCCGCCGCCATCAGGATGCGCCGGGCGCGTCCATCCAGGCGAAGCATTGCCGACAGGAACGACCCGCAGGCTGCCCCGACGAGCGTGATGGGGCCCTCGTAGCCCGCAGACCCGCCGCTCGCTACGGTCAGCACGGACGCCACGGACTTTACGGGCACGACTGCGGGCGGTACCACGCCATCGCCGTGATGGTACGCATATACCGCCGAATCCGTCCCGCGCGCATGGCGCAGCGACGCGAACCGTTTGATGAGCAGGGAACCCGCGACGGCTCCGGCGGCAGGGAGGAACAGCAGCGCCCAGCGATGAGATTCCGCAAGGCGAGCCACGCCAAAGAAGGCGTCGCCGAACTCTATCATGCGCTCAAACGCGACGGTCGTCAATCCGACGATCGCGCCAAGCAGCGCCGCCCTTCCGAAATACCGCCCCGTGCGGATTGTCATCCCGTTGCCGGAAAGGAAGAACTTCCAGGAGCTTATGGAGAGCCTTCGGAACATGTTCAGCCGAGCAGAGCCGATATCTTCGCGTCAAATGCGCGCCTGCGCTTCGCGACGTCGCGCTTCAGCGCGGAGACGCGCTGCGCGTACATGCGCCAGTCGAGGCCGTTTGTCGCGCCGAGATGGCGTTTCGCAAGCACCGCGCTGTCGGCATCTTCCGTCTCAAGCCGCTCAAGGTGGTCGCGCACGTCATGGTACGCCTCCCTCCACGGAACGCCCGCCGCGACCTGCCGAAGCGCGGCATCCGTCGCGAACACGCCGGGGATGAACCCTGCACGGAGCTTCGCCTCGTCCACGGAAACGCCGTCTACGACCTTCGCGAGGATGCGCAGCGTAGTCCTCGCGATCGAGATCCCCTTCATGTAAAGCCCCTTGGAATCCTGAAGGTCGCGGTTGTACCCTCCCGGCATCGCATGGAGCTGCGTCAGCGCGGCCGTCTGGAGCCCTACTACGATCGCGGCCTTTGAGCGCACAAGCTCAAGCACGTCAGGATTGTACTTCTGCGGCATGATGGACGAGCCTGTGCAGTATTCACGCGGCAGCCTGAAGTACGCGAACTCCGGCATCGAGAATATGATGAGATCCTCTGCAAGGCGCGAGAGCGCCACCATCAGCTGCGCCAAGGCGGAAAGGAGCGCGGCCTCGTCCTCGCCACGCGCCATCGAGGCGCCGAAGACATTGTGCAGGGGACGGGCGAATCCGAGAAGTCCGCTCGTGAGCTTGCGGTCGAGCGGGAGCGGCACCCCGTATCCGGCGGCGCTGCCGAGCGGACACAGATCGTTGATGCCATATGCTGCCTCAAGGTTCACCACCTGGTCTAGAACCATCTCCGCGTGTCCGCTCGCCCACACGCCGACCGAGCTCGGCATGGCTGGCTGGAGATGCGTACGCCCGACAAGCGGCAGGAGCGAATGCCGCTTGCCGAATGCAAGGAGGGACGAGGCGAGCGCCGCCACCTCTCCTTCGGTCGCAAGCAGCTGATCCTTGATGTGGAGGCGCACGTCAACCGCCACCTGGTCGTTGCGGCTGCGTCCGGTATGGATCTTCTTGCCGAGGTCGCCAAGCGTCTCGGTGAGCCTGCGCTCCACGGCCATGTGGACATCCTGGTCGGACTCGCGTATCTCGAACTTGCCCGTGCGGAACTCGTCCACGACGGCCGCGAGCTCGCGACGCACCTTCGCGGCCTCTGCCGGGGTCACGATCGGCGGCGTCCCCTTTGGGAGCCTCATCCGCGAAAGCATGGTCACGTGCGCGGCGGTGCCTGCGGCATCCCATTTCACGAGCTCCCGGTCAAGCACCGGGTCTTCGCCCACGGTATAGTCCAGAATGTCCGGATCAACGCTCCCCGTTATGGTCTTTTCTACGTTTTTCATATATGCCCTCCAATCTTCCGTCTGCATCGTTAAGAAGCCCGACAAGCTTTTCCCCGTCTTCACCGGCGGCAAGCGAAAGCAGGAACCTTATGTAGGCCTTCGAGACATCCTGCATCTCATCGCCACGCCCAAGTGAATAGATCGGAAGCTCGCGAGTCTTGAGGAACGCGGCCGCGCGAAGCAGCAGGTTGGTGCCGTTCTCGGCAATGGCATCCCGGAACGAACACGCAAAGCCGCCCCTTGCCAACTTGACGCCGAACACCGGCGAGTAGAGGAACAGCCGCGAGGAAAAGAAATCGAGTTCCCACTTCCCGCACGCACCCGGCTCAAGCACGGATCTGGCGAGACGGGCGAGGCGCTCGTCCGAAACGCGGTCCTGCGCCATCGGCTCCCTTTCACCGGTCAGAAGCTCCGCAAGCCTACGTCCGTCCCATTTCTCCTTCCTGAGTCGCCCAAGGAGCTTCTTCTCCATTATCCATCCGGCCATGTACCCGGGAAGGGCGGCCGCCCGGTCCTTGCCGACACGCATGTCAGTGCACAATGCGGGGAAGAACGGCAGCCGGGCCTCGCTCCACAGGCGCAGAACCAGCCTTTCGTCCTCACGGCGCGTCGCATCGTCCTCGCAGCGGATGACGCCCTGCACCAGCCAGTCGGGCATATCCGGGCCCAGAAAGGATTTCGCTATCCCGAATCGAAGCTCGTCGAGATCAGAGTAGCCTGGACTCGGCAGGAATATCTTGAACACCCTCGAACCGCTCTTCCTGACCTCTTCCCGAACTATCACCCGCGTGTCGTTCGTGCGCCCGTCCATGGCATAGATCACCAGCCCCGGCTCGGCGACGCGCTCGCGCCTGACGTCGAATGCCTTGGACAGGGAATCGATGGTTTTGCCGGCAAACGCAAGTATTGGCAAGCGGAACCCAACCTCGTCCCGTGGGTTGTCGTTCGCCACAACCCTGATGAATCCATCCGAGCTCGTCGCGGATCTCGGGGCGGCAGAGAAGTCCGCGATGGCCGACACTGCGGCCAACGCGATCGCCATGACTGCCATGACAAACTTGATTGGGGGAGCCTCTATAGCCAAAATGAACGTTGCTTATGCCAGAAGGAACCGTGGATCAGCCGAAATACGCCTGGTACAGGGCGCGGACGGCCTTCACCCGATCTTCGCTCTTGATCCCTATCATGAACGAGTATTCGCTGGCGCCCTGGTTTACCATCGAAATGTTGATTCCATGTTCGGCGAGCGCGGCCGTGGCCTTGGCGAGCATTCCCGTAGAGAACGCCATGCCCTCGCCGACGACCATGAGTATGGCGTAGTCGCGGGCGACAAGCACGGAGTCGGGCGAGAGTTCGCGCTTGATGCGCGACACCACCCTGTTCTCGGTGGGCTTCGTGAACTTGTCGCTGCGGATCACCACGGATATCGAGTCTATGCCGCTCGGTATGTGCTCGTACGCGACGTGCTCCTCCTGGAGGATGTCGAGCAGGCGATGGGTGAAGCCCACCTCGCGGTTCATGCAGTACTTGTCTATTATGATGTTGCAGAACCCGTCTGCGGCGGCGATACCGGTCACGGTGCCGGGGATCACCCGGCGGGACTGCACGATCATCGTGCCCGGCTCGTTCGGGTGGTTTGTGTTGCGCACGTTTATCGGGATGCGCGCCTGAACCGCCGGGAATATGGCCTCGTCGTTGAACACGCCGAATCCGGCGTACGCGAGTTCGCGCATCTCCCGATAGGTCATAGTGTCGATCCCCTCCTTGACCTCCGGCACTATGCGGGGGTCCACGGGGTAGACATTGTCCACGTCCGTAAAGTTCTCGTAGACGTCCGCGCGTATCGCGGCCGCGAGAATGGAGCCGGTTATGTCCGATCCGCCGCGCGGGAAGGTCGCCACCGTGCCGTCCTTGCGGTAGCCGAAGAACCCGGGATATATCACGATGCCCTCGAAGTCGGAGAAGGCCTTGGCGAGCTTCCTGTACGATTCGGGATTGAGCGTGGCGTTGCCGGACTCCCCTTCGAGGATCATCCCGGTGTCACGCGGACTCGCATAGCGGGCCTTTACGCCCCGCTTCACGAACGCCGCCGCAACTATCTTGGCGGAGTTGTCCTCGCCCGCCGCCTTGAGCGTATCCATGAACACGCCAGCATCCTTCTTCGGCAGGGCAAGCCGCGCCTTCAGGTCCTTCTCGATGTCCTTTACGATATCGCCACCGAGCTTAAGGTCGCCTGCTATGGACGCATAGCGATCCACAACCGCCTTCAGCGGCTTCGCGACATCATCCTTCTTGAGCGCGGCATCGGCGAGAGCAATGAGCAGATCCGTAACCTTGGTGTCCGACTTGCTGCGCTTCCCGGGCGCACTGACCACGACCATGCGGCGCGTGGGATCCGCCAGCACTATGTTTAGAACCTTGGTGATCTGTCCCGCATCCGCAAGACTTGAACCGCCGAATTTGCAAACCTTCATCCTGTATTCCTCGCTTCTGACTGCCAACGGGTCGCAAATTATAGCATAATCGTGAAGACACCGCAAAACAAGGGTTTTTTGGGTAGCGACGTGCGCTCAAGCCTCCCTCCGCATCGCCCGATATGGTAAAATGTGCGGCACACGAAGACGGGATTCGCCGTACTTCGGAAACGTAAAAGGATGCAGGATGACTCTTCAGCAACTGAAGTACGTGGATGCGGTAGCCGAGTGCGGCAGCCTCAGCGAGGCGGCAAGGCAGGTGTTCGTGACGCAGCCGACGCTGACCGAATCGATACGCGCCCTCGAGGAGGAATTGCGCGTCGCCATCTTCACGCGATCGAGCAAGGGCGTTTCCCTGACGCGAGAGGGCGAGGAGTTCCTCGCCTCGGCAAGGCAGATCCTCGATGACGCCGCGAGAATCCAGGAGAAGTACACCGGAAAGGCGGTGCGCCGTCCGCAGTTTGCGGTTTCCTGCCAGCACTATGCCTTCGCGGTGGATGCATTCAGGGACGTGGTCAACGCGAATGGAGCGGCTTCCTATGACTTCACCTTGCGCGAGACTGTCACGAGCGAAATCATAGATGACGTCGCCAGGCACAGGAGCGAAATCGGGATACTGTATCTGTCCAGACGCAACGAAGCCGCGATCACGAAGATACTTCGCAAGGAGGAGCTCGACTTCGACGAGCTGTTCTCCGCAAAGCCCCACGTGTTCCTCGGCAAGGAGCACCCGCTCGCAAAGAAGAGGATCATCAAGCCGCACGAACTGGATCCATACCCATACCTCACATACGAGCAGGGCGTGGAGAATGCGCTGTACTTCTCCGAAGAGGTGATGCCCGCCATAGACCGCAAGAAGAGCATCCGGGTGCGGGACCGGGCCACGATGACCAACCTGCTTCTCGGCCTCGACGGGTTCACGGTCGCATCAGGCGCCCACAGTCGCTCATACAATCCGGCGATGATATCGGTGCCACTGAAGCTTGACGACACCATATGCGTTGGCATGATCCACAGGAAGGGCATTCCTCTGTCCCCTTCTGGACAGGCATTCGCGACGGTCATCCGCAAACGGATAGCAGCAACCAGGCGATAGCGCCTCCGCCCCGCCTAACCGAGGCAACGGGTCAGCGCATGGACTTCACTATGCTTATGACAAAGTTTGCCTTGTGCCTCGAGAAGCCCACCTCGACATCGTCTATGCCAAGCATGGCGGACGAACCGGACTGGTTCCTGGGCCTTGAGAAATCCCACCTCAGGATCAGCACTTCTCCTGGCTGAATCGCGACGCCATGGCAGTCGACCACGATCGGCATCGCCCGGTCTCCAATCTGCGGAGGATCCCGATTGACCCCATCGGCATGCGGAGTCTCGAATCGCCACGACTCGTCTGAAATCCACCGGCCGCTTTCGCACACAACGTCAACAAGTTCGTTCGTCACAAGGTATGCGAAATTGACGGACTGCGTAACAGTGTTCTTGAAGCCCCACTGCTCTGCGGCAAACGAAATGTCCGTCAGGTCTATCACGTTGGCCGTATCATTCGAGAACGCCACGCCCCATACGTATGACGCGCCCGATGGGACAAGTGCGCCAAATGCACAGTCGGAAGGATTCGCTTCGGAGGAAAGGACATACATGCGGCCGATCGTAGATGCACCTTTAGAAATGTATATGCGATCGACGCACACGCCGTCCGCGAACGCCTGCCAATACGGGAGTGTGACGCCATTGTACCAGTTCGTCCCCGACTTGATTCCGTTGATGGACTCGAAATCCTGCCGATACCGCAGTGAGGGCAACGAAGAGACCGGAACGGCATTCAGGATGGCGTGCGGCGGGGGATTGGAGAGATCCACGGGGATGCCATCCGTCTGTTCCGACGAGGATCCGTACGCGCCAGTCGCCGTTATGCCGACATTGACGAGCATGGACTGCGGCAAGCCGCCGATGACGCACGACACGCCACCATCAACGGTTGTCTCGCAGATCACCTCCGGCGAGAGCGTGCCTTCCGAATACCCAGATACAAGCGCAACCCGGTCAAGAATCACGCGCGGAAGCTTGTTTGTGAAGGAACAGAGAAGCAACCGGTCTCCATCGTCCAAAACGGGAAGCTTTACTACGATTTCTTCGGGGACGCCCGGTTCCGTAGAGACGGTAGCCACCGACACAAGGCTTGTCGTGCCTCCTGACACCCGCATGATCGGCATATCAGTGCCATCCTCCCCCTTGTACCGCCATGCGCGAATGCGGAGATGCCAGTCTCCCGCCGGGAGAACGGGCGACAAGAGTGCGCCGCCCTTAAGTTTATCCGCGCCGCCAATGCGAATCGCCCCTTCGCTTGTGTACGGATAAATGTACCGATTGCATTCCCAATGCTGCGTATCCGCATAGGAATCGTTGAACTTGTCCGAATCAATTGCGGCTGCGCTCGCGGCGCCGGCTGCCGCACTCGAGAAGTCGTCGATCCACGCCTCCGTCCCCGCCGACGCCCCGATGATGTTGTTTGTCCATACGCATACGCGGTATGAAGTCGCGCCATCGACCGGAGCCCACGAGACCTCCATCGAATCGGCGCCGAGCGCAGTGGCGGCAACATTGGAAGGCGCGTCCAGACGCCTGTCGAACCACGTCGCCCTGAAGGCGTTCAGCGCAAGCCCGTCCAACCCTATGCGGAACGCACGGTAGTCGGCATCTTCAGGGAAGCGAAGCGCCGCACCGGCCGTCGCGGCGCCCAATGTCGCGATTTGCGTCTCGCTCTGCGATTCACTCCCTATCGCAAATATCTGCGCCTCCCCTTGTCGATCCCGGCCTGGGACGGAATACGACAAGTCGATCCCAATGATGGGACCGGGGTATGTTGGGGAAAGATACCCGTTATCTACGGCCGTCCACCCCGGCGGCAATGCACCCCCTGGGAACTCATCGGACCTCTCGACAGGCCCTCCGGCATGCGCAGGGACATTGCACACGACAGCCAATATCGGCGCGGCAAGACAGACGCCCTTCCTTGCGGAAGCGAAAAGAAAACGACAGACAGACCCATACCATACATTCATACGCCCCTCCTTTGTTGCGCAGTATACCACAGCCAAAGGCAATGGCGGAAACTTTTTCAGGGAAAAAATAAAGCCCCTTTTTCTGTGCGCCTTTCCTCTGGAGGTGAAAGGACAAGGTAAATGCCTATAGCTTGTAGGCATTTACCTTGGGGTGGGCATTTACCTTTACCGATTTGGC
>CAKULV010000054.1 GCA_934667425.1 uncultured Kiritimatiellota bacterium
CTCGTAGCGGCGCGCGAAGACATCCTCGCGTCCGACAAAGAGCGAGCGGAAGAACCGGATCTTCTCGGCGTTCGATGTGTTCCGGTCAATCATGCGAGGCGATCCCTTCATGCGGAAATATTGTCGACAGGGTCCGCGCATGGCACACCCTATCACAATCTTTTGCAGCGGCAAATACCGCCCCAGCGCAACCCGTTGTGTTTGGTTGAGTCAACAGCATACCCAGTTCTTGTCAAACGGCTTCTGTTTTGGACATGATCCATTCACCTCGATGTCGGCCATCCACCCACCATCGCCCGACCTCTCAATGGAACGACCTTAGCTGCGGGGAGAGCCTTGTGCGCCGGGCGTCAAATGCCGACTTAAGCGTTGCGACGGTGGCAACCGGCACATCGGCTTCCGTCCATACCTTTGCGACATCGTCAAGGTTGTGCGCATCGGAAGAGCGGATCGCCGCAAGCCCGCCAGACTTCGGCATCCACAGCGACTCGTCTGCGGTCCGGCTGAACTCCACGGCGTCAAAGCACCCTTCCGGTATTGCGCCCAGCTGCGAGTAGACGCTGAAGTTCGGTCTGTCTATGTGGGCGGCAATGTACAGCCCACCTATTTCACGGCACTTGCATGAAGTCTCCTGTATCGACCTCCTGCACCCCATTGCAAGTATGCGCCACTCCATGTCCACTATCTCATCGTCACCCGTGACTATCGGCTGGTCGCCGAACACATCCGGATCGTTCACCCGCTTCGGCATGGAGGCATACACCCATTCCGTCATGGCAATGGCCTGGGGCACGGTATCGAATATGGCGAGGGTGTGCACCTCTTCAGCCGTGCATACCTCGATGCCAAAGAGACATTTCATCCCTGCGCGTTTCGCGCATTCCGCCATCGCCGGCGCATTCATGGCGGACTGGTGGTCGGTGATGGCGATGCAGTCCATGCCCGCAGCGGCAGCCCTGCACACAATCTCGGATGGCGACATCTCCAGACTCGCGCATGGAGAGAGACACGAATGTATGTGCAGGTCGAATCTCATTCGGACTACACCTCACTCCGCAGGATTGGATGTCCACCAGAACAGGTTGAACAGGAACTTGCGGCGAACCCTTCCGTCCGGCAGGTCTTCGGACGAATAGAGAGTCCAGAACGGCTCCCAGTTTCTCGCGAAACCTCCCTTGTGCCTGATCGGCAGGATATCCAGCACCTTCACCCTCTCACGCCCGCCCTCGCTGCCTCTGCTCCAGAACGGCCATATTCGCAGAAAGCCCGGCTCTTTCGTGAAGAACGGGAACACGCTGAACCTATCGCGCGTCTTTTCGACCAGCTGCCATCCAAAGCGCCATATGTCATCGTCAACGCCACCGTCTGAATACCGCTTCTGCACGCTATGCTCGACAAGCGGCCAGACGCTCCAGCGATCCCTGCGCACACCCCTCTCCACATCGACAAGCGGCCATGGACAGCGAAGCCGCCACGTCCCGGGCGTCTCCGTCCGCGAGAAGAACGGCGGCAGGATGAGCGTCTGGCGCTCCCTCTCCCTCTCGACCGTTCCATAGAGCGGCCAGAACATGAAACTGCTTCCGGCGCCCGATGTGTCCCGATCCTTGGCGTAGTCGGCGCACGTTATGAATGGCCAGAGCATATAGTAGTGGACGGACTCCCTAAGCCGCGACCAGCCCCAGAATGGCCATACACCTACCGCCTGGCGGGGCGAATCCTTCCAGGAGAATATCGGCCAAAGTATTGCGCGAGACCTTACATCCTTGACGGAATAGTCCATGTATATCGGCCAGAGCGCAAAATGGATGTCATCCATGAACAGGATGTGGGGATGCTCGCCATAGAACGGGAATGCCGCCCAGTAGAATTCATCCGTCGCCCGGTCTCGACCGGAGCTCCACAAAGGAAAGACATTGAAGCTCCTTTCGTGTCCATGGACCAGAAACAGGAATCTGTACCAGAACGAATCCCCGTTAGTGTGCCATGTGCCAAGCGGCCACACGAAATCCTCCGTGCACGGCGTGGTGGACCACAGAGGGCGCACGGCGACGAAATCCATTTCGGAATCGTATTCGAAGAACGGGCCGACATTGACTTCAAACGCATGGGATGCACACGCATGCGCCAAGACCATGGCCAAGGCCACTATCTTAAGTAGACTCCTCATCACTTGCGGTAATGTACCAAAACCGATGCTGTCGAATCAAGTGCAACCATTTGCCGTAACTACAGAGAGAACTTCGCCCGATACCGCAGTATCATGTCTTTCAGCATGAGCGACGGAGCCTCGATGTAGGCATCCTTCATGGCCCGCAGCGCACGGGGGGCAAAGCGCGGATCGTCCAGCGACTCAAGCATCAGTGTTTGATAGAGCACCTGACGCAATTCGGCCCGGACAGCCCCTTTGGGCCTTTGCGCAAGCCCTCGATGCGCCCAATAAAGAGCCGAAGCCTTTGGGCTGCGCCAATCCTGCCGTCCATACTCGCGGTCAATGTAGGCCACAAGCGACGGATCCATCTTCAGCCTTTCCCATTCGCCGCCGGCGGATTCCACTGTCTCGCGCCACTTTCCGGCATACAAAGACGACGCATCGTCGATCGCACCCCCTATCTTAGACAGGAATAGCCAGGCGAGTTCCCGGTGAAGCTCAGGACTCGACGGATTCAGCCGCAATCCGTCGTCCCGCAGGAGCTTAAGCCCGGCATCCACCCAGCGCCAGCGGTCTTCCGGCGTTGGCATCATCACGGAAATGTTGTAGGCGAGGTTCCAGGCGGCATAGGCCCACACCTCGGGCGTATACGGCTCAAGCGACGTCAGAACGTTCGCCAGCTGGGCCATCTCGGAATAGCGGCCCTCGTCCTGGAGACGGTCGGCCCTAAACCACACGACTTCCGCCAATATGCCGCGAAAGCCCCCAAGCCCGGCGATTATCATGTCCGCCTCGGTCGATCTCGAGCCGAATCCGCGCTGGCAGTACCATGCGGTTCCGCCAAGAGCCAGCAGCGCGACAAGGATGGAGGCCTTCCGGATCACAGGAAACCATTCTCCGCCAACTTCTCAAGCGTTATGCCGGATCCGGATCCTTCGGCATCTTCCGGAATGACCTGCGAGACCCTTGCATACGTCCTGGCGTACTTGCCAAGGACATCCGTCTCAAGGTTCACGCCATCGCCTGCGGAGAGCATCCCAAGGTTCGTTTCGCGGAGCGTGGTCGGGATCGCATCCACCTGAAGCCAGTCCTCGCCAAGACCGCTGACGGTAAGCGACACGCCGTTTATGGCGATGGATCCCTTCATGACGCATGAGGCGGCGACGATGCGCCCGCAGCGGAAGCGCATGGCGAAGTCGCGCCCCTTTTCCCGCCTTGACAGGAACGTCCCCTTCCCGTCAACGTGTCCCTGGACAATGTGTCCGCCAAGCCTTGCGCCGGCCTTCAGCGCACGTTCGAGATTGACCCGGTTGCCCGGGCACAGGGAGCCGAGGAACGAGCGTTCCTCCGTCTCTCGGAGCACGTCTGCCGTGAACCGGGTCTCATCGCACCTCGCGACGGTAAGGCACACCCCGTTGACGGCAACGGACTCTCCCGGCTCAAGCGGATCGGGCCAGGGTTCAAAGGATATCTCCAACACCAGCCCCTTGCCTCTGCTGACCCTTTTGACGACACCAGTTTTTTCAACGAGACCGGTAAACATGGCGTTCAGTCCTGGACTTTCTTCACGCCGATGTCGGAGAGCTTCATGGAGATTACGCGGGATACGCCCTTCTCCTGCTGGCTCACGCCATAGACGAGATCAGAACCGGCTATCGTATGCTGGTTGTGGGTGATGATCAGGAACTGCGACCTGTCAAGGAACTCCTTGAGGGCATCCACGAAGCGTCCGATGTTCGCATCGTCAAGGGCCGCATCAAGTTCGTCCAGCATCGTGAACGGGGCGGGTTTGATCCTGAAGATGGCAAAGAGGAGCGCAACAGCCGTCATCGTGCGCTCTCCGCCCGAAAGCAGCGTCACGCTTTGCGGACGCTTCCCCGGGGGGCGGGCGATTATGTCGATGCCGCACTCAAGCGGATCCTCTTCGTTCTCAAGCAGCACCAGCCTCGCCTCGCCGCCGTTGAACAGCTTGGTGAACATCTTCTGGAAATTGTCGTTGGCCTTCTCGAACGTAGACTTGAACAGCTCCCCGGACTTTCCGTTGAGATCCGTGATCAGCTCGAGTATCTGCGCCTTGGCGGCGAGGAGATCGGCCTCCTGCGCCTTCTCCTTCGCGTAGCGTTCCTCCAGCTCGCGGAACTCGTCGATGGCGACCATGTTCACGGGACCCAATGCCGCAATCCTGGCGTTTATGTCATTGACCTTCGCCTCGAGCTGCTCCGGCGCGGGCGGCTCTCCCTTGAATTCCGGATCGGGTTCGCGCATGACCTGCTGGGCGTCAAGGCCGTACTCCTGGCTCAGATGGTCGTAAAGGTTCTGCCGCAGCATCGTGGATTCCGTGGCCGACACCTCCAGCTTCGACTTCGCATCCCTTGCCTCATCGAGAGCGGTGCGCTTCGCGCCGATCTCCGCATCCGATTTCTGAAGCTGGGCATTGAGTTCCTCTCGCCTTGCCCGCTCCTCGTCGGTGCGGACGCGCACTTCCGCGAACTTCTCCTGCAGCGGCTGCAGCGATTCCTTCAGCTCGAGCGTCTCGTCCGTAAGCCGCGATATGGACTCCTCGTACCCCTTTATGCCGCTTTCGCGCCCGGCTACGGTTCTCTGCAGTTCGCCCTTGCGCCTATCGACATCCTCTCGCTGCCGGCTCGTGAACGCCAATTCGCTTTCCATCTGCCCCGCCGCCACGCGCTTTTCCGTAAGAAGCCTGCTCTTCTCCGCGTTGGAGGTCTCAAGCTCCACAAGCTCATCCTGCTTTTGCGTCGTCGCGTCAAGCAATGCATCCCGCTTCGCGACAACCGCGTCAAGCTCCGCCGCAAGACCTTCCCGCCTCGAGTCGCTGTCGGCATTGGCGGCAAGCACCTCGCCAAGGGAAGCGGCCACGACATCCCGCCGCGACTTCAGCTGGCTGGCGTCGCGTTCAAGCGAAACGTATTCGCCTTGAGCCTGGGCTGCGGCGCGGCGCGCCTCCGAAAGGCGTTCCTGCAGGCCATTCAGCTCGTCGGCAAGGCGAGCGGACTTCTCGGACGCCGTGGAAAGGGTCGCCTCTCCCTCGGCAATCCTGCGACGAAGCTGGTCCAGGGCGTTTTGCGTTTCCGAAACGAGCATCCTGCGCGAAAGCGGCGATGCCGCCGCCGTTCCGGGCTGCCAAACCTCGCAAGTGCCGTCGGGGCGGCGCACGACCCCGTTCCGGGAAACGTATGCGATACCGGCTTCAGGCCACCTCGTCAGGTCATCCACCACGTACACGTTCCCGATAAGGCACTCTGCGGCCTGCCTGAACGGCTCATCCACCTGCACGGCATCGAGAAGGCGCATGTCTGCGCCATCTTGCGCAGCGTGCCGCCCAGCATCCTTGCCGTTCTCAAGGCACACGATCCTCGCGCTGCCCGCCTCGCCCCTTATCAGGGCATCCACCGCCGCAGAGGCTGCGGCAATGTCCTTCACGACTACCGCGTCAAGCCAGCTGCGAAGCGAAGCCTCCAGCGGAATCCTGTATTCGGCGGGGGCGTCAAAGCGATCCGCAAGCGATCCGACCACAGATCCCTCCGGCAAGCCAAGCCCGCCCTCAAGCAAAGCCTGGGCTCCGGCCGAGAACGCCGCGGCGGCATCCTGCGTATCGTTCAGGTAATTCAGCTCGGCCTCCTTCGCGGCGGCCTCGGTCTGCATCTTCCCGAAATTCGCGCGGAGGTCATCGACGTTTCGCCTGAAGGCGTCAAGCTCTGCCGATTTCCCGCTGACGGCCGCTGCGAGTTCAGTCTCCATTGACTGCGCCGCCTCCAGCCTCGCCGAAACATCCTCAAGGTTCTTCTGCGAATTGGCCACCGCCTCGTTCAACTGCTCCGCCTCGGAGGAAAGCCGCTCCTTCTTGAGGATCGCCTCCCGCGCCTCGTATTCCAGCTTTGCAATGGCATCGCGCACCTCCGTCGCACGCCTGTCGCACGAGGCGGATTCCGCCCTGGCCCCCTGAAGCTCGAACCTCAGCGCATCTATCGCCTTTTGCGAAGCGTCAAACGCCTCTTGGGCCTCATCCAACTCCGCCTGTGCGCGTTCGACTCCCGCCTCGAGCAAGGTCGCCTTCTGCTCAAGCGACTCAAGCTGCATGTCGGCCTCACCAAGCAGCCGTTTCGCATCCGCGATCTCCCGCCCGTCCCGGTCGGAAAACGCCCGGTACTCGGAGATGCGCTGCGTATTGACGGCTATCATCTCCTGAGCCCGACGGTAGCCGGCCTCTGCCGCTGCTGCTTCCGTAGCCAACGCGCCCAGACGCTCCTCTGCGGCATGGATATCCTGATGGAGCTTGCGTCCCATCTCTTCGGCATCGGCAACGGCCCGAAGCGCCTCCTCTATGAGCGCATCCGTCTCCACGCGCTTCGAAGCGTTCAGCTCAAGGGCCAGGTCAAACGTGCGTATCTTGTTCCGCGACACGTAGATGTCGAGACCGCGCACCTCGTCGCGAAGCTCCTTGTACTTCTGCGCCTTGCCGACCTGCCGCTGCAGGGAGCCGATCTGTCGCTTCATCTCGCGCAGGACATCCGCCTCGCGAAGCAGGTTCTGCTCCGTCTGCTCTATCTTGCGGATCGCCTCCTTGCGGTCTGCCTTGAACTTCGTTATGCCGGCGGCCTCCTCGAACACGGCGCGACGGTCTTCGGGCTTCGAGGACAGGATCTGGTCTATCTGGCCCTGCGCCATTACCGAATACGAGGTGGTGCCTATGCCGGTGCCCATGAACAGGCGCTTCACGTCCTTGAGGCCGCACCGCACCTTGTTTATGAAATACTCGCCGCTGCCGTCCCGGTATACGCGACGAGTGACGGTCACCTCGTCGTACTCCGTGCCGAGCTCCTTCTCGCAGTCCGCGAACATGATGGACACTTCGCACAGGCCGAGCGGCTTGCGCGTGTCCGTGCCGTTGAACACCACGTCGGCAAGCTTTGTGCAGCGCAGAGCCGTAGGACGCTGCTCGCCGAGCACCCAGCGGATTGCGTCGGACACGTTTGACTTGCCGCACCCGTTTGGGCCGACAATGGCTATCATTCCCGGTTCGAATGTGAGTCGCGTCTTGTCGGCGAAACTCTTGAAGCCGACGATATCAAGTTGTTTCAGATACACTCTTGCCTATTCCCGTAAGTTGCCTTGTGTTCAACCAAGCCCATCCCCGTTGCGGTAGCCGTAGTGGAGCAGTTCACCGGCCTTGTCGCAACCGGTGATTGACGGCATGGCGACCGACATGGCCGCTCCAGGCTCCAAAAGGGATCTCCTCTGCATTTTATCTTTCCATCCTTGGTCTTCAACGTGAAAATCAAGTGTACATTATACCACAAACGATGCCTCTCATTTGGCAATGGGGCATGAGGCACGGCAAATCGTTTCTTCCCAAACTCAATGCGACTGGGGTAGTCGCATCAGGATGGAGTGCGGGAGGCGATTTTGGCAATAACTAAATGCACATTCGGAACAACTAAATGCGACAATGTGCCATCAAGGCATAGATTTAGTCGCATTTACTTTGGGAAGTCACCTCGTAGACGCGCACGTAGTCGACCACGAAATCGTCCCCGGCCGCGACGGCCTCCTCGAGTTCCGGCACGCCCTTCCCCGTCATGCGGTCGTTGCGGTACCACTTGCATTCCGTCGACAGCAGGATGAACTCCGGGATGTGCGACACGGCAGCGCCGTTCCTGCCCCGGAGACGGCCGTCGACGTATACCGAATAGCCGTCCGGCTCCCACAGCAGGCCGAACGTGTGGAACGTCTCCGTGTCTACGGCCATATTGAACCTGCTCGTGTATCGCGGCGACTTGTCGAACTCCGCCGGGATGTGGAAACTCCGGTAGTCGGGCCCATAGCCGTTCATGTGGAAGGCGGAGACGATGATTTCGCCCGGATCGAACGACTCCATGACGTCATGCTCGATGCCGGCAAGCCCTGGGTCAAGGCACGCGCCCTGCATCTCGCTCTGCATCCAGAAGGCCGACCACCAGCCGGGCTTCCTCTGCAGGCGGCATCGGCATTCGTAGTAGCCGTAGCGGTGCGTGAACCTGGGCTTCTCGCGCTTGCTGAGCCACCAAAAGCCCTTCGGCTCCTTGATGGGCGGCACGTCCCACATCAATTCCCCCGTCTGCAGCTGCGGAGAGACGAACTGGCCGTCCGCGCGCTTCTTGACCTTTAGCCTGAGGAGGCCGTCCCTCACCTCTACGCACCCGTCCGAGGGCTTGGCAAACCAATGCGCGGGGCGCCCCCAGAAGTTCGTGCGGTAGCCCCACTTCGACTCGTCGAGCGCCGTGCCGTCGAATTCATCCCCCCATACGTACCTGAACTCCTTCCCTTCGGGCAGCAGGGACGGAGCCCGTCCCGGGAAGGTCTCCACAGGGCGGCACGCCATGGGGAGCGAGGAGATCGCCACCAAACCGTTCGTCGCCCGGGAGAGTGCGAGGACCTGCGTGGCGTCCTCGTCCGGCCCGGCCTTGGCCCGGCAATCCTCACGCGGCGTCTCCCGCCAGTCGCGATAGTGCTTGGCAAGCTCGATCCACGCGAAGGCCTCGCCCGGCCTTTCGCATTCCAGGGCCACCGGCGCGCACCCCGCCACGGGAGGGAACGGCGCGATCCTGCCCTTGGACGCCACGCCGGCGTCCGCGCCCCGGCGGCGGATCTCCCAGTTCTCTCCATCGTGGCACGCCAGGTACTCGCGCCTGCCGAGCTGCGGGAACTGCCGCCGTTCGCCGTTGACCGACAGGGAGAACGGCGGGATCGGGCCGTACACCGCAAAGGATACGCCCGCGCGCTCGCCAGGACGCGTCACGATGTCCCGCAGGGACGAGAACCCCTTCGCCGGGGCCCACCGCTCGGGCTCCGCCGCCTCGTACGTGATCTCACGGCGCGTCTCTTCCGTGAACGCCTCGCCGAGGGCGGGCTTCGCTCCGCCAATGGCCAGCACGCTCACCTGGGCTCGCACCGGCGAGCCCTCGGCGCCCGACTCCCCATCGAATGACAGCTCGTTCGCGCCTGAGGAGAGGTTCACGCACGGGCCGGGCTTGCGCTCGAGCGGCACGCCCGTCGCGGAGAACCGCGTCCACCAGCCGTCCTCAAGCTCGGCGAACTCGAATACGTCCAGCCCGAACGGCACGGGCAGCCGCCCGCCGTTGAGGGTCACGGCCATGTCACGGTAGCGGACGCCCTTCCGCTCCACGAGAGTCCTTACCTCGCCGATCTCGACCTGCGCCTTCCCTCCGGCAGGGATGTCGTTCAGGTAGAAGTTGACGGCTTGGACGAACTTGACGGCGACGCGCTCGAGCGAATAGCTGATGTGGAATCCCCTGAGGCCGTACGGCCATTCGTAGTCGTGAAACGGCGTCGCGTCGCGTTCGAGACGGCTGAGCTCGAAGTATCTCCAGCCGCTGAAGTCCAACCGCACGTAATGCTCGGCAATCCCGCGCGAATAGACCCTTGGCGCCTCCAACTGCACGTTCAGGAGCGCGCCCGAACCGTCGCCCTTCACCCACACGCCGAGAGCGGACCTGCCGTTGACGTCCGCCCAGCCATTACGCGGCCACACGCGGGAGACTCTGCTCCAGGAGCCCTTCCTCCCGGCGGAGACGTTCTCGGCGGCGATCTTCAGCGTCTCGCCGTGCACCGGGTCAAGCCCCTTCCCGAAATCGACCTTTACGCCCTTGTTGGATGCCTTCTCGAACGCATCCTTCGCCGGATCGACGAGCGTCGCCGCCTCAGGCGCGTCAAAGGCGCAGGACTTCTGCAGCGCCTCGACGCGGATCGTCGCGGGGCGCTCCTCCGACGACTTCAACCGCCAAGCGCGCCTGTCGCCGCCTATGCGGTGCGAGAACACCTCGACGGGGCGGTAGCGCCAGATGCCGTCCGGGTCCTGGCGCAGGCGGTACTCCGAACGCGGGATCCGGAAGTCCGCGATCGCGGCGTCCGAGAAGGCGCGGGCGTAGCGGAACCGCTCGTACCAGCCGAGGACGGTGAGGTAGCGGTGCACCTCGAAACGGGGGTCGTCGAAGGTCGCGCAGCCCCAGTCAGGCAGCACGGACATCGCGGCGTCCGCCGCCGCGCCGCGAACGCCCATGTACTCGTGGTCGTCGATGCGGTAGGGGAGGCCGTCGCCGACGTGGTGCTGTATCGCCCACCATCCCATCTCCGGCTCAAGGAAGTTGGCCTTGCGCGCCCGCTTGACGATGACGTCGAAGCGGACGTCCAACGAGCGCTTCGCGTCCCAATGCACGTGGTCGCACGCGCCTATGCGAGAGTGGAACCACCAGGCGGACGGCGTCCACTGGCTGTCCTCGTACTGTGGCGCGCGGCCCTTCGCGAGCGCAGCCGCGTAGATGCCCCGAACGAACTTGTCGCGCTTGCGCGGATCGACGTTGATGCAATCCACGCCGTCAAGGTATATGGAGTCGAAGCCGCGCTCGAACATCTTGCCCTGCACCTCCCAGCACTCCTTCGCAAGCTCGCTGTCGGCGTCCACCTGGAAGCAGGTGAAGCTGTTGAAGAGGTAGTCGGCCTTGGCCCCCTGCGCATGGGCCTTCACGGTCGTCCGGCAGGCGCCGCGCCTAACGCCCGTGAAAGTCCACGGGGCCTTGTCGCTCATGCCGGTGTACTGCATAACCTCCGTGCCGATCTTGAGGAAGTTCGCGCGGCCCATGTTGGAGTCTACGATCTCGTGCTCCCTGATGGGCCTCTCGTTCACGACCACGGTCGCGTCGTTGATGTCGGCCGCAAGCGGCCTGGCGAGCGTGTACGTGGCGAGCGTCATGAGCCCGTCCCGGCACTCCGGCGTAACCCACGGGCTGTCGCGGGCGACGCAGGCGGTCAGCGAATGGAAGTCTGCCCAGAGTCCGGCGGCGTGGGCCTTGTCCAGTACGGCCTGGAGGCCGTCGTATCGGTTCGGGAAGAAGTATTTCGCGAGCGAGTTCGTCTTGAACGTGTAGTCGCCGTAGCGGGCGATGCGGTCGAAGTGGAGCGTCTTGAACCCGCCGCGGCGGCAGAGCTCGATCTCGTCGTCCGCCGTGAACTCCCCGATGCCCCACGCCATCCAGTACGAACGGCGGTTGTCCGGGGCTCCGAGCGCCCAGGCGCCGCCCAGTCCGGAATGCGGCACTCCAGCGGCAAGCGTCATCGCGCGCAGGGCCGGGATCGCCGCCGGGCGGGGGCCCGCCGCGATGCCGAACCGCACGCCCACCGGCGGAAGGACCGACGGACGGGCGCGGACCTCGACCAGCCCGTCCGCACAGCGGAACGAGCCGCCCTCGTCGTAGATGCGCGTGCAGACGAACGAGTCCTCGTCCGACCAGGCGTTCACCATGTCCCCTCGGTACGCGAGGCACGACGGGCGGAACGAGCCGAGACGGTACTCGCGGGCGCCGCCAACGGTCGTCCGCGCCACCGAGAACGTCCATCCGCCGTCAAACGGCGCGACGGACAGGACGACCTCGCCGGCGCCGGCGAACGTGAACACGAGGTTGGTCCCGGTCTCCTGCGCACATGCCGTGGGGACGAGCGCAGCTCCGCGCCCGGCATCGATCGACACGAAGGGGACGGGCGTCTTCACGAGCTCGCGCCCTGACACCTTCTCCCGCATGGACTCCACGCGCCCGCGCCCGTCAAAGGCGAGACGCACGTACACGTTCTCGAGAACCGGGGCGGCCTCCGCACCCAGAAACCATGGCAGCATGGCCGCCGCGACAAGTGCATTTCTCATCTTCCCTCTCCTCTATCAGAAACACAGCCTCAGCGGACAACGAGAACCATCCCATGGCTCATGGCAAGGCGCACCCCCGTATCCGACTGCCGCACAGAGATCGGGTATTGCGGATGGTCCCAGCCGCTCACCGCAATGTCGGCATCCGCAAATGAGCCGGCTCGCGACGTGCAGCGGATGAGCGCAAAGCACTTTGGCTCGCCCCGATAGCCCGACAGATCCACTTCCATCCTGGAGCCGGGCGCGATGTCCATGCGGCCGGAGGCCTCCACCCGTCCGACACCGTCCGCCCCAAACACGAACCGCACCGTCGAAGTCTTCGCGGAGAAAGTGCCGTTCGAAAGGACGACATTGGACGCGAAAACGCGGCCGGCATGGCCGATCTCAAGGGTGCCTGCGCCGTCCGCCGAAAGGACGATGTCCTTCTCTGTCGAAAACGTGCCCGAGACCACCTCAAGGCGTCCAACAGCATCATGTCCGCCAGGGTATTCCACGCCCGGGCAGAATCCGACGCGATTCGTAAGAACGCCGCCGACATAGACGTCCGTACCGACCGTCGCCACGCCGTTTGACATGACGTACTCGCCCGTGCCGCCAAGGAATCCGATCAGCATCGCTGCGCGAGCGTAGGCGGATGAGGATCCGAAGGCGCCGCCCGTCTGCACGAACCGCCCCTCGGCGCAACCGGCCCCTATCGTCACGCAGCCAGTGACATTGGTGATAAGCCCGCCGGACTGCACGACATGCCCCTCTACACGGCCCGCCGCCGCACCTTGACGCAAATCGGCGCCGACGCAGAGTCCCCGCAGCTCATTTACGCCGTCAAAGGCCCACGGCACCGTATTGACCTCAACCGTTCCGCCGCTTACTTCCATGCGTCCCACCACGTCCGGAGCGCCATTGCCGTCATCACTATTGGCACTGCCGACTTTGATTCCATATCCGCCGGCGGGATTCGTCCGAACGGTCCCGCCGCTTACATAGAGCGCAGCGGAGCCAAGGGTCCAGCCGATGTGCAGGGACCTGCCAAGGTCGCACACGCCCGTCCCGGAACGCCTCATGATCGAGAGGGAATCCCTCTTTTTGTGCCCAAGCACAAGGCCGTCCAGCATCCCGTCATCGCCCATTTCAATGCCTGACGCCCCGGTGAAGTTCATCTCAAGGGTCTCACCCGTGCCATTAGGGCTGAGAAAGACGACGGGATGCTCGTTGACTTTGCAGGAGACGACGAGCCTCGCCGAGTCCGAGAACGTCGTCGCCCCGGTCCCGAAGTACCTGCAGTTCACGGCGCTTCCGCAGATCCAGAGCCGTCCATCGTCCCGCACCGAGATCAGTCCGCCGTCCATCTCAAGCGGATTCACCCATCTGCCGGCCTCAACGAAAACCGATGCGCTCCCGTCGCCGGAAATGGTGAACTGGCCGCCTTCGCGCACCTTTATGCCGTTGGACCCGAGGGAATCCCTCTGGAAGAACGCGAGGCCGCCGCCGGCTCCGACCTCAAGCCGTCCGCCCCTTTCAATGGCTACGCCCGAGGCGGAGGCCAGGACGCACCCGTTGGAGATCGAGATCCGAGAGGTGTGCGTGCCGTCGTTGCGGATCAGAATGTCGCCGAACTCGGTCGCATCCGTAACGCGGATGTCGTAGTCGCGGCCCTCATTGAGGACGAACGCTGTCCCTGAAGCCGTCGGCACGCCACCATCCCAGTTCGCCGCGTCCATCCACGAGCCGGACGCTACCGAATGCTTCCAGACATATCCGACGTCCACGTCTATCACAGCGCCGCCCGACAGCCAGGGAAGCCTCTCCGCCGTCGCGTCCGTGCCGTCCTTAGCCTGGTACCGCCCCGCCGGCAGGCGGGAGCCGTCCACGCGCAGAAGCGCGACATGAAGGGATCCCGGCAGGACAACGGTCGCGTCCGACGCGACGTCCATGCGCAACGCGTCCGACCCGGCGAACGGATCCGTCGCATCCGGCCCGACCCGGAACGAGCCGCCAGAGGCGACACGGATCGACTTGACCTTCTTAAGCGCACCTCCGCCCTCGAGGGTCGAGCACATCTCAAGGGTCGCGTTCTCCGCCACATGGATTGACGCTACGGCGGCACACGTCGACCTATCGCCCGACATCCTCAGCGTGCCGTTCTGCACGATCAGGTCCCCGGTTGCCGTGGAGACGAAATTGGTCAGTTCGTAGGAGACCGCCTCGGCAGGCGCGTAGCGAAAGGTCAGTGCGCCTGTCATGCGGACGGCCTTGCCGATCACGATGTCGTTCGTCGGGCAGACCGTCAGCGTCGCCGGCATCGCAGACCTGATGAAGCGGAGGTCGTTCAGGTTGCCCGCCGCGTTGACGCCGAACGACCGGATCGTCTGGTCGCATCCGTTCAGGTCATAGACGCTTCTCTTATCAGAAGACGTCGACCACCCCCACGTCAATTCAGTGTTCGGGTTGAAGGCGTCGGCGACGCCGCAAACGACGTTTGCCCAGCGGAGGATTATGGACTTGGGGGCGTCAAGCCGTCCCCCGATCAGTATGGTCGCCGGATTGACGGCCCCGCTATCCGCAGTGCCGGACACATCATCCCTCACCGACTGCACTCCCGTAACCGGCCCGTCAAAAGCCACTCCGCCGCCGTTCAGGCGCACGAGAAGGGTCTCTACTGTCCTGGCCTCAATGCCATGGCTGAACGCGAAGCCGGAGTTCTCGCCGAACAGCCCGAGCGTGCCGATGTAGCGCGGCATCCTGAACGCGCCGCCAAACACCGTCTCCCCATCCGCCGACAGCGCGAGGCGAGACATCTGGGCCGCCACCGTGAACGTCCCGTCAAGCGTGCAGTTCCCCGCGAAGGAGCAGGAATACCGGCCAAATGGATCCGTCTCGCGCAGCTGGACGTTCGCGGCGCCACGGCCTTCCCCGAACGCAAAAGCCGAGCCGGACACGCCGCTGATCCGAAACTCTGCGCCGGCCGGCCCAAGCGCCGCCACGGGAAAGGCGTTCGTGCCGCCGCGCGCATGGAACACCACGTTGGTGAATCCGTTCTTCTCGTCCACGTAGCCGGCGTAGTCGATCCGGCCCGTCAAGGCAAAGCGGCTGGACGCCGCGCCCTGCTTGTAGACGTAGGCGCTGTGCGGGGAGTCCTCCGTAAACACCCCGGAGAACGTGACATCCGTGCCATCGCCGAGGTAGAAGCCGCGCCTCCCGACAAGATGGATGTCGGTGGCGATCTCTACCTTTGCGCCGGCGGCCGCACAGGCGAACGACGCGGCGTCGTAGGCCAGGTCGGCCGATACCGCATGCGGCTCCACGTATCCGCCGAGATTCAGCCGGTTCCCCTTCAGGCGAAACGAAGGCGCGCCTTCCGGGATCTGCAATTTCCCCGTCCGGAAATCCACGACGTCAACCTCAATCTCGGGGACTCCGTCCGCTCCCTCCGGACAATTGGCGGCGGCGAGGATTATCGTGTCGCCGGCGACCGGGACGGCGTCCCAGTTGCTCTCGGAGCTCCACTTGCCATCCCCTGCCGCGCCAGTCCACATGCACACGCCGCCGAGACCCGTCTCAGCGAGGGACAGCATGACGGACTGCATCACGATGAACCATTTTTTTTTTGCCCGTTTTCATGGTTTTTTCTCCTTTTTATCGACGTTTTACGTTCGTTTGGACACAACCACTACAAGCTTTCGATCTCCGCCTCGGAAAAGGCGGCGCGGACCTCATCCTCCGTGAGGTCGGTCATCCACGTCTTCATGTTCTCCGCCTCAAGCGGCGGCAGTGCGCCGGGCAGGACAAGGCGGGCCTTGCCGGCGATGTGCCAGTATGTGACTACGCGACGGCCGTCCTTCTCGTGGACAAATGCGCGCACTGGCGTCCACAGGCCGCCGGCGACCGCGAGCTGCCTCCACTCCACGAGATCGTATCCGCCCCTGCCGTCGTCTACCAGGTGGAACTCGCGGCCCGGATCCCTGATCATCTCCTTCTGCGCAGGCGTCAGCAGCTTGCGGAAGCGCACGTCTTCCCACTTGCGCACCGTCTCAAGGATGTCCCCGGTGCGCTGGTTCGCGCGCAATGAGCCTAGGTTCATCTGCATGGTCGAGGGGCAGTCGAACGCCGCCGCCTTGCTCGTGCCGTATTCCCACATGTCAGCCTGCGTCCCGACCGTGCGGCAGCCGCGCCTGAAGAGGCCCTCCTTCGCCGCTTCCGGCCCGGTCATCCTCGGCGAGTGGAACCCCCACCAGCCGAAGTCGACGCGGGTGAAGTCCTTCGCGAGCCGCACTGCCGCCTTCATCGGATACTCCACGATCTTGTCCTTGAATATCTCCGGGCCGAACACGTCGAAGGCGTTGGCCCCGGACTGGACATGCCAGCCGAAATGGCTCTTCGCGCAGCCCTCCGTGAAGAGAGGATGCCGTCCGCTCGCCCGCGCGCACGCCTCGACGCACCTGAGCTGCGAAAGCGAGATGTTCACGGTCGATGGCTCGTTGGCGTTCTCCGATCCGTCAAAGTAGAGGAAGTCCAATCCGCACCTGTAGATGCGGGCTATCTTCTCGGCGATCTCATCCTGAAGCGAAGAGTTCTGGTCGATGTACGTAGATACCGCCCCGGCCTCGCTGATCCCGAGCACGCCGCCGATCTCCCCGACCGGATGCGCCTTCGGGGTGGATTCGAACGTTGTCCGCCGCCCGCCGCTTCCGGTAACGAGATGGCGGCGGGTGACGCCCGTGAACCTGTATGGCCGCTTCGTCGTGAAGCCGTCGTAGTGGAATATCTCGGTGCCGAACTTCAGGAAGCGGCAGTTGACGTGCTGCGGCGCCGCGACGGGATTCTCCTCGACATATATCTCGCACGGCTCTTCGCTGGCCGGCAGCGGACGCGCCAGCGTGAAGTGGCGCAAAAGGGCCAGACGATGGTCGGCCTCGGGCGTCACGTACGGGCTCTTTACGCCGATGAACGTCTGCAGCGTGTGCAGGCCTACCGAGAAGCCCTCCGCGCGAAGCCTGCCGAGCGCCGCCGTCAGCCTTTCGTCGTCCCAGCCGTTGTCCCACGAATAGTCGGGCAGTGTGCTGTATCCCTTCGCCTTGACGAGCCCCGTGTAGTAGACGAGCAGCATCCGGAATCCGCCCTGCTTCATCCGGGCGATGATCTCATCGATGTTCTCCGGCCTGAACTCGCCGCCTATCCAGAAGATCGAGGCGTTGAGCCGGCTGTCGCGGCGGCTCTGCACGCCGCGAGGCAGGCCGAGGTCCCGCTCGATCGCGTCAACCTGGTCAAGGAAGCGCGTCTTCCCGGACTCCACGGCCAGCACGGCGACGCCGTTAGTGACGCCGTAGGCCTTGAGAGACTCGGCGGTCAGTCTCCGGAAACCGTCCCGCCTCTCGTTGTCGACGTCCATGTAGGGCGTTCCGCCGAGCACGCCGACGAAAGCGTCCTCGTCCCACATCACGTTCAGCCAGTCGCCGAAGTTCGCGCGGTTCTTCACCGGCAGCTGCAGGAGGCGGAACGACTCGATCGGCGGGACGTCGAGGTTCCAGTTGAAATACTGATGCTCGTCGGTCGTGTTGGAGACGAGACGGACGGCCTGGAACGTCGCATACCCCGCCGGCGACTCGGTAACGCGCACGACTACCTCGTAAGGAGCCGTCTCGAAGCCTACCGTGAGGAAATCGCCTTCGCGCCGAATGCGATTCGCGGGATACGTCGTGCGCTTCGCCTGCTGGACGAGGCGGATCTCGTTGTTGAACGGACGGACCTGCGTGGAGGCGAAGACGGGCATCCCCTCGCGCGGCTCAAGCATCTCCTCGCCCGTCGCCTTCACGACAAGCGATTTCGCAACGGCCTCGTCGGAGATCGTCAACCTGAACGCGGGCGTCTCCACGACCACATCCGCCATTGCGGACGCCGCCATCAGGAACGCAAGCGCCAATACGACTGTCTTCCGGATCCCTTCTTTCCCCGTTGCCATGGTATGCCTCCTCTTCTTTTAACGCCCGCAATTGTACACTTACGCTCCTTCCATTTCAATTGCACTCTTTGCCGTTCTCTGTAGACATTTTGCAACTGGGATGTCTACATGTGATATACCGTTTTCCCGTCAACCGTGATAGTAGGCCGTCGCGTCAGGCGGGCGCACGTTCGTGAGCGTGCCGACGTAGTGGCGCAGCCAGTGGTCCTGCTTCGGGTGCGCGGCGGCGGCTTCCTCGTTCAGCGCGATGCCAAGCCCCGGACGATCCGAGGGGTACATCAGGCCATCGACGAACTTCACGTCCTCGTCGATGACGTCCCGGCGCCACGGCACGTCGTCGAACAGCGTCTCGTGGATGCAGTAGCCGGGCGTCGAGACGCCGAGCGCCAACGTGACGGCGTTCGCCACGGGGCCGCTCGGGTTGTGCGCGCAGAACGGCACGTGGTGCGCGTCGCAGATCGCCGCGATGCCCTTCATCGCCGTGATGCCGCCCGCGTGCGAAGAATCGGGCTGCAGGTAGTCGCAGCAGTTGAGCTCGATAGCGTCGAGGATCTGCTGCGTCGTGTAGAGGCGCTCGCCGCAGGCAATCGGCACACGCACGCGGCTGCGCACGTCCGCCAAGGCCCGCATCGTGTCGGGGATGACCGGCTCCTCCACCCAGTAGGGGTCGAACTCCTCCAGCGCGTGGCAGATGCGCAGCGCCGTCGGCACGTCGAAGCGGCCGTGGCACTCGATGAGGATTTCGGCCTTGCCCTCCGTCGCGCCCTTCACGGCGGCGACGCACGTCATCGCCTTCTTGAAGTCGGCGGGCGGCAGCTGGCGGTAGTTCTTGCCGAA
>CAKULV010000055.1 GCA_934667425.1 uncultured Kiritimatiellota bacterium
CAGTATTTGACGAACGGGCACGTCTGAATTCTGATCCTTGTTTCAAAAGAGTGTCCACTATTATAACGAACTGCGCCGCGCGACACAGTTATTTTTACGCTTGCGGGGCAATCCGCGTTGTGATATAATTCCGCCCGTTTTTGAGCCAATTGCCTCATGGTGTAATGGTAGCACCGCAGATTCTGAATCTGCTTGTTAAGGTTCGAATCCTTATGAGGCAACCATTCGCAAGCCGCGCATCTGTGCGGCCTTTTTTTTTGCCTCAAATACTCCGACAGCTCTCCATAACCTCCTACAAAGCAGTGGAGACACCTGCGGACGCGGCAAGCGCGTCAGAGGTTCAGGATTGCCTATTCGGATAAGGCATCGACGATCTTGAAGAGGGACGATATCTTCTGGTCCGGCGTATGCCCATGCAATCGTTCCACAAAGGACGGGTCGCGGCTGCCTTGAAGATAGAATATCGCCTTGACACCCTTCACGTCCAACCGCGCCACGCGCTTTGCCGCACACCTCATCCGGAATTCCGCAAGGCGCACAAGCCGCACCGCGGCAGGAGGCAGCCTTCCATACCTGTCGGCAAGCTCCCGCCTCAACCGCGCAACATCCCTTACGGAGGCGACTTCCGCAAGGCGGCGATGGAAATCCATCCTCTGCGCCTCTTCCTCCACATAGTCGTACGGAAGCGACGCGCCGGAATCCGGATCGGCAGTGCCGGGCGAGAAGTCTATGAAATCGAGGTTGACGGAAACGTCTATGACATCAGGCACAGCCTCGCCGCGCATCTTCGCTATCGTGCGGCGAAGGAGCTGGCAATACAGCGAAAAGCCTATTGCCGCTATATGCCCGGACTGTTCGCTGCCAAGCAGATTGCCGGCCCCGCGCAGCTCCAGATCGCGAAGGGACAGGTTGTACCCGCTGCCGTTGCCCGAATGCTTGCGCAGGGCATCAAGGCGCTCCCTGGCCTCGGTATCTATCAGGCCTTCGGACGGCAGGAGAAAGTAGGCGTATCCCTGACGAGCCCCCCGCCCAACGCGTCCGCGCAACTGGTAAAGTTCCGCGATCCCAAAGCAGTCGGCCCGATCTACGATTATCGTGTTTGCACGGGTGATGTCCAGGCCCGACTCCACGATGGTGGTGCATATGAGCACATCGGTACGTCCTTCCGAAAAACTGCGCATCTTGTCTGCAAGCACCGAGGTGGGCATCTGCCCGTGGGCAACATCCACCCTTGCATCGGGAAACAGTGATCTGATCCGCCGTTCCGCCCTCGATATGGTGATCACCCTGTTGTGCAGATAGTACACCTGCCCGCCACGCGCAAGTTCCCTGGAGATGGCGGACTTCACGGTCGCATCGGAATCGCGCACTATCTTCGTCTCTGTGGCGACGCGCTCACGTGGAGGCGTCTTCAATACGGACATGTCCCTTGCGCCGGTCATCGACAGATACAGCGTGCGCGGTATGGGAGTCGCGCTCATGGTAAGCACGTCCGCAGTCGCCCGCAGCCGCTTGAGGTATTCCTTGTGCCGTACGCCGAACCGCTGCTCCTCATCTACGATTATGAGACCAAGGTCATGGAACTGAATCTTCGATGACAGTAGCGCATGCGTGCCTATGACTATGTCGGCGGCACCGCTCGCAAGACGGGCGCAAGCACCCCTTTTCTCGTCTTCGGACTGGAATCGGCTCATCGCCTCTATGCGAACCGGCGTCCCCTCGAATCTCGCAAGGAACGTCTCGTAATGCTGCTGGGCGAGGACTGTCGTTGGCGCAAGCAGGGCGGTCTGCTTTCCGTTCATGGCGGCGATGAACGCGGCCCTCATCGCGACCTCGGTCTTCCCGTATCCGGCATCGCCGCAAATAAGGCGGTCCATAGGCTTTCGCGAGGCGAGGTCACGCTTGACATCCTCAATGGCCTTCTTCTGGTCGGGGGTTTCCTCGTATGGGAATGCAGACTCGAACGCACCTATGCCATCCGCCTCGACATCATACGAGAACCCAGGCACGACGGCACGGCGGGCCTGCGTCTCCAGGAGCGCGGCGGCAAGGTCGGCGACAGCCTTTTGCGCATCGGCCTTTTCGCGGATCCATCGGCGCCCGTCAAGGCGGTGCAGCTTCACCTTCTCGCCCTTTACGCCAACATAGCGGGAAAGGAGATGCGCATGGGCGACCGGGACGTGGAGCTTCGCCCCTTCGGCGTACTCTATCGTGAACACCTCGCTGCGGACACCGCCTACCTCGACCTCCGTTGACCCGAGGAAGCGCCCTATCCCGTAATCGAGATGCACCACCAGTTCGCCCGGCTCGATATCCATCGCCGCCGAGATCCGTCCGCCTGAATGCGATGCGGATTTCGCCCTCGCTCCAGCCGCCGAAAGCCGCCCGCGAACCCCCGGCACCCTGTCGCTCTTGGCCACAACGACAAGCCCGTCGCATGAGAACCCGCCGCTCAGCCTGTCATCCTCAACGACAAGCGCCCCCTTGCGCCTCTCTGCCGCCAGATATCCCTTAAGCGCCTCACGAACACGCTCAACGAGCATCGCATCCGTGACGCGCTGCTCCGCGAATCCAGGAAGCGGCGACGACACGAACGGGCACGTCGGAACGTTCTGTGGTGCCGGATCGCCGACAAACACCATCCTGAATCCGCTGGACCGGATGACTTCCGCCTCGCCCGGATAGGAATTGTGGTCTATCGCAAGCACCGCCCCATTCGCAGGTAGGAGCGAAAGCAATGGCATCCGATCGTTTTCCGCACTCTCCACGCCATCTCCATCGTCCACTCCATCGACTGGGACGGATACCGGTGCGATCTTCGCGGAATCGACCTTGCTGACGGACATCTGCGTGCCTGGATCGAAATTGCGGATGCTCTCTATCTCGTCGCCGAAGAATTCCGCCCGTATTGGCTTCTCGGAATCCGGACTCCATACGTCGAGCACGCCACCACGCACTGAAAACTCGCCGGGGGAAGAGACCTCCACCGTTCGCTCGTAGCCGATCGCGAGCAGCCTCTTCTGGATTGACGCGAACGAGGGGACGTGCGCATTGGCCACTGGCTTCAGACTGAGCGAAATGTCCAATTCCGCCCTGCGGACTGCCTCCGAGGACGCCACGGCCCCGGCCAAAGCCACCACCGGCGAAACTATCACGAGAGGATACGGGCGCATCATGTAGGCGCCAAGAACGGCCGACACCTTGAGCCGCGCAGCGGTGGAGCATTTGTCATCCTCCATGTCAGGGGGGAACTCCAGGACACGCACTCCCGCTTCGTCCGCTATCGCCTCTATGTCCGCAAACAGCGTATCGGCCTCTGGAAGCCCTGCCGTAACCGCAAGCACAACGCCACGGTCGCGAGCGGCCAGCGCCACCGCCGCAAACGCCGCCGCGCTTCCGGTGAAAGACTGGTAGGCGACAGCGGGCGCCCCGTCCGGAACGCCCGCGTTGAAAGCCTTCGCGAATATGTCGCACCTTTCGGACACGGCGCCACACCTGCCTCGGGTTTTATGTCCGTGCGCCTACGCCAAGCCGCTCGCCGTTATACCGTTTCTCGCGGATTGGACGCCACCACCACTCATTGTCGAGATACCATTGCACGGTCTTCCGGATTCCCGTGTCGAAAGTCTCCTTAGGCGACCATCCCAGGTCTCTCGTCAGCTTAGTCGGATCTATCGCATAGCGGCGGTCATGGCCAGGCCGATCCGCAACGTGCGTTATGAGTTCTTCATATTTCCCGGAACTGCGGGGACGAAGTCCGTCCAAAGTGGAACACACCATCTTGACGACCTCGATGTTGGTGCGCTCGTTGTGTCCGCCAACGTTGTACGTTTCGCCGGGAACGCCCTTTTCATTCACGAGCAGAAGCGCCGACACATGGTCATCCACATGAAGCCAATCACGCACGTTCGCGCCGTTCCCATAAACCGGAATGGGCCTGCCTTCAAGACAATTCAGTATCGTGAGCGGAATCAGCTTCTCGGGGAAATGGTATGGCCCGTAATTGTTCGAGCAGTTGGTTATGAGCGTAGGCAATCCGTAGGTGTCGTGCCAGGCGCGAACAAGATGGTCTGACGCCGCCTTGGACGCCGAGTACGGGGAATGCGGGTCATACGGGGTGGACTCGGTGAAGAACCCGGTCTCTCCGAGCGAACCATACACCTCGTCGGTCGATATGTGCTGGAAGCGGAAGCCGCCCCTGGAGGCAAACGATTCGCCGCCGGATGCCGGAGCGTCAGGCAGACGCCTCCAATACGCAAGCGCAACCTGAAGGAGCGTCGCCGTGCCAGTCACATTCGTGCGGATGAACTCGCCGGGGCCGTCAATCGACCTGTCCACATGCGATTCCGCCGCAAGATGGAACACCGTGTCCGGCTGGAACACATCGAACGCCGCAGTCATGGCATCCATGTCGCATATGTCGGCCTGAAGGAACTGGCATCGCGGCAGATTGAAATTGCCCGTGGGGCCAATCTCGTCACACATGGCATCAGGGGCCGCCCATGGCTGTACGCCGACTTCCTTCAGGGACTCAAGGCCGCCCGCATACGTGAGCTTGTCTATCACAAGCACCGTCGCATCAGTGTCGCGCACAAGACACCTCACGAGCGCAGACCCGATGAAGCCGGCGCCGCCCGTTACAATGCAACGCTTCGAATACCGCATGGGCTATTCCTCGTCCGTAACCGTCTTGGACGCCTCCGCAGAGACGGCGGCCGCCTTAGCCTCCGGCTTGTAGCCGTAGCTGTACCCGCCATAGCCATAACTGTAATGTCCGTGCATCGAGAATGCGCCGTCCATCTGGTTGGTCTCCACATCGTTCACGATCACGCCAAGGACAGTCGCGCCCGCCTCCGCGAGGTTCCGCACTGCAGACTGGATTGGGCGGAAGTGGGTGCGATCAGGGCAGCACACGACCATCACGCCATCCACCATGGACGCAAGCGTCACAACATCGCCCACGATGCCGAACGGAGGCGAGTCGATGATTACGCGGTCGTAATTCTCACGTGCCCATGCAAAGAATTCCGAGACTATGCTAGACCCCATGATCGATGCCGGATCAACCCCTTCTGGCTTGAGCGATGCGATCACATCGAGGTTCTCGATGCCAGACCTGTTAACGAGTTCGGAGAAGTTGCATTTGCCGCCCCGCTGCAAGGTGTGCGAAAACGAGTGTCCAACGTCAAGATCCGTCAGTCCAAACACCTTGGCGAGACGCGGGCGGCGCAAGTCGAAATCGACCAGCAGCGTCTTGCGGTGCGCCTGCGCATTGGATATCGCGAGGGAACAGCTTGTGATGGATTTTCCTTCGGCAGGCTGGGTCGACATCACAAGCAACACCTTGTTCATTTCAGCGTATCTCGGAGAATCCAGCAGGTTGCGGAGCCCGGCGACAGCCTCGGCGAACTGGGAGTACTTGTTCTCGGCGACAAACTTCGCGACATCTTCGCGCTTCTTGCGCCGCACATGCGGCAACACGGCCAAGACCTTCAGGGACAGGCGGGTCTCTATGTCGGATATGGAGATGACGGTATCCTCAAGGTGATCCAACACCAGCACGAACAGGAACCCAAGGGCGAGGGAGCCAATGATTCCGGCGGCGAAGATCACAATGGGGTTGGGAAGCACCGGCTTGGACGGGACGCCCGCGATGCGGCCTACTCGGACGATCTCATTGTTCGCCTCGGCGGCGATCCTCGCGGTGTTCTCGTCCTGCTGGAGCTGCTTCAGGAGAAGCGACGATATCTCCTTCTCGCTCTCGATCTGGGCGAGGCCCGATTCCGCCGAGATTATCTTCTGGTCTATCTCCGCGAGCGTGGCGGTGAGCCTGTCGCGGCTTTTCCTGTGCACCGCAAGCTGGTTGCGGAACGACGCCAGGTTGCCGTGCGCCGTGGCGAGGGCGCGCGAGACGGACTCCGTGAACTGCTGCTTGAGTATGTCGAGATTCTTCTGCTTGATGCGCACATCGGGATGGCTGGTCGTAAAGGACGTAAGCAGGGAATTGAGCTCCAGTCTGCATTTCTGGAGATCCGTGTATGCCTGGCCGATTTCCGAAGAACGCGGAACTGCCGACGGAAGGGCCCCGAAGTCCTCCGGGGTTTCCTGCGCCGCCTCAAGCACCTTTTCCCACTCGGTCGCGCTTGTCACCTCCGACTCAAGCTCGAGCACATCGGCAGTGACCTTCTGGAGCGACTGCTGCACGATCTCGCGCTCGCTCTTCAGGTTGTCCACCTTGTGCGTCTTGCGGAAGTTGAGCAGCGCCTCCGACACCCTCTCGTCAACGCTGCGCTGCTTCTTCACCTGGTCGCTGATCTGTGCCACGGCCTTGTCGCAGCGAAGCCTGTTCTCCTCGTCAGTGAAGCTCTCGATCGCCTCCGCATAGGAATTCGCCAGATCGGCGGCAAGCTGGGCCGATCCAGACCGAACCGCAATCGTGATGAGCCTTGAACGGCGCACAAGCTCCAGCTCCGACTCGGCGAGTGTTTCCAGGAGTTCCTCGTCGGAAACGGTGGATGCGGGATGGTTTGCCCGATACTGCTGCATTATCTTCGTTATCAGCTTTTCGGAGCGCCAATCGGAGAGCCGCGTGTTGAAGACCTCTTCGTAGGTATTGCCGTAGTCTATCTCCGTGATCTGCCCGAGGGCGCCAGGAGCCGATGTCTTGGGGCTGCGCATCTGCATCGTAAACTCGGACTTCGCCTCGTATATTGTCGGGGAGATGCGGTAGACCGCAAATGAGGCCACCAGGCCCACGAGAAGAAACACAAGGACGGTAATCCACCTTTGCGATATGACGCGCAGCACACGTGCCGGCGTTATCGTCCCGACAAGCGAATTGGGATCCTGCGATGGATCGTCGCAGCCGTACGCAGGTCGCCCATAATTTCCGCCGCCGTAATAGTACGGAGCATTGCCGGAAACGCCATAGTAGATGGGCGATTTCTTCGCCGATCCCGAATATATCGGCTTTCCGCCGTACTTAAGGTTGTCTGATGCCATCTGTCATCCCCTATTATCGTCTTTGTCGACCGCCGTGCGCCTACGTCTCGGAAAGGAAGCCGCCGACAGCGACATGGCCACGGTAACGCATACGAACAGCGGCGCAAGCGGGCCCCCAACGGAGAACCATGCGTCCACGGCGGCAAGCGCAAGCACAACCGGACCTATCCAAACTACAGTAGGCATATCCAGCATAACGGTTCTACCTTCATCCAGCCCCCCATGCCACTTGATCGCCCCTATCAGACGCGCCCCCCAGAACCAGAGCAGGAAACCTATCCACAAGGCCCACATCAAGGCTCCGACAATCCCTCGCTCCGCAATGAGCGTAAAGTAGAGGTTCGAGCCGTCCTTCGGCTCCGGCGGCAGAACCATCCACTCCTCTTCGACCACGTTAAACGGGGTCTGCAGAGGGAATCCCCCTATGCCAACTCCCGACCAGGGTTCGGTTAGCCACATGGACTTCGATATGCGGCGCAGCGCCGCATTTCTGTCCGCAAGCGCGACGGGAAACGCCTTCTCAATGGAAAGCCCCTCGCCCTTTGAGCGCTGTATGTCCTTGTTCGGCGAAACCATCACGGCAAACGTGGCGATGACCACGCCAAAGAAGAACATCGCTAAAGCCCTCGCCATCGCGGCTGTGGATGTTCTCTGGTTCGCGAACGCAAAGGAAACCACGGCCACAAGCAGCGCAACGCCAAGATAGGACAAGGAGAGGATGGCTGGCAGAAACACGTATGTTCCCACGATGTTGCCGGCGACAGACCAGGCAAACACGAGTCGGGCCTTGGTCAGACCACGTTCCTCGGCCTCTACGCCGCACGCGATCGCGACAAGCAGGAACAGCGCGTACAACGTGCCTGGAAACGATTCTGCGCCAAATGACGCCGTCGCAGCCGCTCCAAACGGCTCCATCCCCAACCCGGCGCAAATGGCTGCCGCCATGCCGCCTACGGCCGTTATCGCGGAAGAGAAGACGCCGAACCAAACCCTTGCGTTTCTGCCGAGCGAATGTTTCACGCCGATGACGACGACGGACATCACTACAACCGCCGCGAAAGGAAGGAACGCAGCATCGCCGGCAGAGGCGGGCAGAAGCGGCAGAAGCGGCCCGCGGACGGCCCACACGGACGCCTCTGCGTCAAATGCGAGCTTAAGCCCGGAATTGAGCCACCGAACCCAGCAGAACAGCACGGCAAAGGAAAGAAACCACGCAAACGGATCCCGCAGGATTCCGTTCAACACACGCCGCCTCGCAATCGAGACGGTCTCTCCAGAAAAGACGGATGGTTCCATGACGATCCAAAGCGCGGCATACAAGGATAGCCAAAGCGATATGCACCCAAGCAAGTGCGCTGAAACAAATTGCGACATCGCCACCGGCAAGCCGGCGGCGATCGCTAAATGGGTCGCTAACCCATATTTTGACACACTCTGATTGAGCATACCCTATCAGTAGTGGAATCTCACCCCAACCGTGCCGCGGAAGCGACTGTAATTCCAGTCGTCGTTATCGTCATCGCTCCAGCGCTCATCCCATACGATGTTCGCGAACACGCTCATCCAGCGGTTGAGGAGATAATCAGCTCCAACACGGGCGGACAGCCACGTCTCGTCATAGTCCTCGCGACTGGTGTAGTAGTCATCGGAGAACGCATTATCCTCGTAGCGCCAAGAGAGGTCTGCCGTAAGCCTCAACCGGTCCCCAAGCGTGAGATATGAGACACCCGTACCCAGCGTGTAGACCTTCAAGGCCTGGCCTGCATACCGCTCGGAAGGCTGATAGAAGCTTGAACCCAACACGGAAAGCTGCACCTGGCGATGAATGCGCCAGTTTCCGGTGAGCGAATACGTCCAGCCGCAGTCGGTTGTACCCGAATCGCCATATTCAAACCAGGAAGCGCCCATCAACGCACGGTAGGTGATAAGCTCCGTCATGTGGGACCCCAAGCCTGCCTGTATGGAATAGGCGTTGGAGTGGTTGTCGTACTTCCTGCTCAACGGATACCCGTGGCTGAGGGTCTGCTGCGTGTAGCGTGAATATCCGGCCGCGACGAGCAGATCAGTCCACTTGGTGGCGGCATACCCGATCTGGGCGCCGGCGGAATACTGCGACCAGCCATAGAGCGGAATGTAATGCCCCGTGTCGTTCTTGTAGTCGAGCATCGTGTACTGGCCCATCACGTTAGCGTGCCAACGCTCGGTGAAGCGGCGCTCAAGCACGCCTGACACGTCAATGCTCTCGCGGTCACGCCAAATGCCGCGCCCGGTATTGGAAGTCAAGTCGTCGGACTGGTTGTAGAAGCCGTAGCGCTCAGTGATCATGAGCGACCACCCCTTCTCGTTCTTCGCGGAGGAGGAATAGCTGAATGAGAGGTTTTCGCCGAAGCTGTTCTCGCCCATATCCTTGTTGTAGTCGCAATAGTAGCGGTAGCGGTACCACACGCCGCCCGTCAACGCCCACTTCTCGCCATGCCATTCGAAATCGGCGCCAGGCGTGACCGCAAAGATCGAATCGTCAGTGGCATGGCGGGTCGTATCGATGTTAGAGTCGTACGTGTAGTCAAGCGAGACGTACGGCCTTATCGTTAGGTGGTTGTTGAAAAAGCGAAGACCAGTCGGCCGCGTATCCTTCTGGGGAGACGTGACCCCCTGCTGGGCCACAACCGATCCCACGGAAACCAACGTGGCCAACAGTGCGGTAGATTTGATGCTCATGATGCGAACCCTCCACGGTGACATTGATTACAAGCCCTGCATCCAATACGGACCCGGCTCGGTATGCTTGGTATGCTCACGATTCTTGCCCTTGTAGTACGGGCTGCGCCAATCCTGGACGCGGTCGCGAGGCATGCTGCTGAGGCTGCCGTTCCTCATTGGATCGGCCGCATCGGCGGCATCGCTTCCAAACACAGGGAATCTTGGCGTCTCCCACACGGGCTTCCCTCGCTGCAGATCCCCAAGCATTGAATCGATGATCTGCATCTGCGCGATTTTGAGCACTACGTTGTGGCTCGGCTCCTCGCCCGCCTGTGCGCCCGCAAGCATCGGGTCGTAGGTGGCCGCGCCATTGCGCCCAAGGGCGGACGGGAACCACGACTCCTTGGCGGCCTCGCGGGACTCCTGCGGCAAAGAGGCGGCAACGGCATCCGTCACTGCCGCTTCAGCGGATTCGCCAGCCGCCCTGATGAACATCAGCCCCGCAAATCCGGCACGGACCGCGCCAGACTCGACAGAAGACGTGCGCTGGGCAATGCTCTGCATCGTTGTCTTCACGATGCCCAGGTACTCGGCATCCGTCATCGTCGCAGGACGAGAGAACTCGCTCTTCGCGAACTCCTCGTTTATGATCGTAAGCGATTCGGGCGGGACCGTGGCATAGACCTCCGCAAGCACTGCGGCACGGTCGGCCGCGCCGGCCGCCGCTACCGCCGCCCGGTTGGCCGCGAGGAACTTCGCCGCCTTGGCCTCGGCACTCCCCGGCATCTTCGAGATCGCGGCGTTGACCTCCGCGAGAAAGGCCGTCTTGTCCGCAGACGAAAGCTGGGCCATCGTACCCTTCAGCACGGCAGAGTCAAGGGCGCACTCCCCAACCTTTGCACGCCATTCGCTACGCGGCATTTCGGCGAAAAGGGCCGTTGCCACCAACGCCGCCACCGCCACCATCAATGTTCTTTTCATGTTGCGCATCTCCTTTCAGGAATATCCACAATCAATACCAACTCATTGGAACCCACACGACATCACCGGCCTGAAGCAGCACATCCTTGTCGGGACGGCCCTCCTTGCCGATTTCGACCAAATCCACGATGGTCTTCGTACGCTTGCCATCCTTGTCGCAATGCGTGACCCTTATGCCTGCCTTGTCGGCAAGTGGCGTAGCCCCGCCGGCAAGCTGAAGGGCCCTCGTCACGCGCAAGTCCATGGTGGCCGGGACATCCACGGGGCCGGGTCTCTGGACTTCCCCTAGCACAGTCACCGTTCCCCACGGCGAAACCATTCCGCCGCCAGGCTGATATATGAATGTCGCCGTCACATGGGGATCGAGGAAATACTCCTTGTACGCCACCGCTATCTTCTGCTGAAGCCCTACAAGCGTAAGCCCATCGCACTTTATCTGCCCGACAAGCTCCATCGTTATGTAGCCATCGGCATCCACGAAATACTGCTTGGCCTCGCGGCCGGACAGGCCGGCCGCAGTGACCGAAATCAGCAACGCTACGCCAGGACGGACCTTGGGGCCATCGAAATACGTGGCGAGCATCTCGGCATCCACGCCCTTGTCGCCCTGCGCATCGCCCGAAAGCGCGGAAAGCAGGCCCGAGCAGCCTCCAAACGCCAACAACGCGGACAAGATCGCCGCATATGTAAACCTCTTCCTCATAAAACGGTGCGTATAGTATCACTTCAGGCGTTCAAAAGCAACTGCCATTTTTTTTTCTCCATGACCGCTTCAACACCGCATCCTGCGTTCTACGGCGGAAACGACCGCCCCTACGGCCTCGCCTTCGGGGATCCTGCCCTTCAGCCTGCCATCCTCGTAGAGAAGGAAGAAGCGGTCGCCGCCACACAGGGCGATATCGGCGCCCTTGGCCTCTCCCGGGCCGTTCACTACGCACCCCATGACCGCCACACGAGGAAATGCGATGTGCCGCCCCATCGACGCGCCGATTCTGGCAAGGGCTGCCTCCACAGCCTCGGCCACGCCCCGTACATCGCATTTTGTGCGTCCGCAGGTCGGACAGCTCGTAACCGAAGGTCCCGGTTCCCGCAGCCGCAGAGCCCTTAGCAGCTCCAGCCCTACCGCGACCTCCCTTTCCGGCGCATCGGTGAGCGAGACCCTTATTGTATCGCCTATGCCCTCCGACAGCAGTATCCCCATGGCCACCGAGGAATGCACTGTGCCGCGAAGGAACGTACCCGCCTCGGTAAGCCCGAGATGGAGCGGAAGGTCGGTACGTTCGGACAGTTCCCGGTAGGCGGCCAGGGTGGATGCCACGTCCGAGGCCTTGACTGAGACGACGATGTCGCGGAATCCCTCGTCCTCAAGGAGCTTCACGTGCTTGAGGGCCGATGACACCAGCGTCTCCCCCGCCTCAAGGCTGCCGCCGTTGACTCCTATGCGGATCGGCACTCCCCTTTCCTTCGCCGCGCGCGCGACAGCCCGCACGCGATCCCGTCCGCCGATGTTTCCCGGATTGAGGCGCAGCGCGTGCGTTCCGGCCTCTATCGCGGCAAGGGCGCAACGGTAGTCGAAATGTATGTCGGCGACAATGGGAACCGGACTCTGCCTGGCCACCTGACGGAGAACGTCTGCGGCGGCAACGTCCGGAACCGTCAGCCGCACTATGTCCGCGCCGGACTCGGCACATGATCGCAGATGTCCTATGATCGCCGCCGCGTCGTGCGGGTCGTCGCACAGCATGGTCTGCACACTCACAGGCGCTCCACCGCCGATCGGCACGTTGCCGACCTTGACCATCCTCGTGTGTTCCCTACTGCAACGAGCCATGTTGGACTACCTTTCGATGGGGAGCCTTACGGTGAATCGGGCGCCGCTCCCAGATGCCCGGCCGCTGCAGGCGACCGTTCCGCCATATGACGTGACTATCGCGTTCACAAGCGCAAGACCGAGACCGTTGCCCGGCTTCGTGCGGGTGCCGTCCACGCGGTAGAAGCGGTCGAATATCTTCCGCCGATCCGCCTCCGGAACGCCCGGCCCCGTATCCGAGACGCAAAGCTCGACATAGCCATCAATCTTTTCGAGGCTCACGGAGATGGAGCCTCCGTCTGGCGTGAACTTGATGGCGTTGTCGAACAGGTTCTGGATAACCTGGCACAGACGCACCGAGTGTCCGCTTACGGGCGGGATCCTTTCGACGTCTACGGTGAGATGGAGATTGTGTTCCTCCAGCATCGGATGGTACAGTTCGGCGACGGAGCGCACTGTCTCCGCAAGGTCTACGGATTCCACCGGCGTACCGTCCAGCCCCCTTTCCATCTTCGCGATGTCGAGCATCGTGTTCAGGAGATGGAGCAGGCCCTGCGTCTCCATGCCGACCGTGGCGGCCAGGTCTTCGGCCTTTCCGCTGCCGGAGGCCACGAGTTCGGCGGCGGCGGAAAGGCGGGTGAGCGGGGTGCGGAGATCGTGCGCTATGTCGTCCGTCAGCTGCCGCAGCGCCCGCAGGGCATCGGCGTACTGGCGATCAACCCCCCGGTCGAACGCGGCGTTCACGGCGATCATCGCCAGCAGGAGCGCGGCGAGGAGGAGGATGCACAACCCCTCCATGGGATGCTCCCACAGGTGCCTGTGGCAGGCATAGAACGCCGCAAGGGCCAGTCCCACCGCCAGCACGAAGGTCGCCAACCCCGTCACCAGGTGAAAGACGCGGTGCTTTCGGCGAAGGCGATCCTCCGGGCGTTCGTCGTTGCCTTTACACGAGCACATACCCGAAGCCCCTTATCGTCTTGAGGATCGCGTGTTCCGGATCTATCTTCTCGCGCAAACGGCTTATGCGGGTCTCCACTACATTTGTCGCGGGATCGAACGAATAGTGCCACACGCTCTCCATTATGGTCGCCTTGGTGACTACCCGCCCGCGATTGCGCATAAGGTATTCCAGAAGCTGGTATTCGAGCGGCTGGAGCTGCACCTTCACCCCTCCGCGAGTCACGCGGTGGGTCACCAGGTTCATCTCCAGGTCTCCCGCCTTCAGGACAGTCTCGGAAGTACGGTTGAGCCTCCGCATCACGGTCTGCACCCTTGCGATAAGCTCCGCGACCGAGAACGGCTTGCCGAGATAGTCGTCGGCCCCGGCCTCAAGCCCCGTTATCTTCTCCTCGGCGCTGGACCGGGCGCTAAGTATGACCACCGGCATGGTGATGCCGGCCCCGCGCCATTCGCGCACGATGTCCACGCCGTTCATCGAAGGCAGCATCACGTCCACAACCGCCGCGTCATACTTGGAGGCGATCCCGTTCTCGTACCCGATGCGTCCATCCGTCTCATGGACGACCACGTTGCCAATGTGCCTGAACGCCGCCGAGATGAATCCCGCCGTCCTTACGTCATCCTCTATGAGAAGTATTTTCATGGAGCGTCGCCCCCGCTACTTCTGGTGCTGCATGTCGCACAGCTTGCGGTAGACGCCGTCTGCGGCATAGAGCGCATCGTGCGTGCCGCGCTCGACGATCTCGCCGTCCCTCATCACCAGGATCATGTCGGCGTCGCGGATCGTGGAGAGGCGGTGCGCGATGGCGAACACGGTGCGGTTCTTCATCAGGTTGGACAGTGCGTCCTGCACCAGCCTCTCCGTCACTGTGTCCAAAGCGCTCGTCGCCTCGTCGAGGATGAGAATCGGCGGATTGCGGAGTATCGCCCTCGCTATGGAAATGCGCTGGCGCTCGCCGCCCGAAAGGGCAAAGCCCTTCTCGCCGACAATGCGTCCATACCCTTCCGGCTGGGACACTATGAAGTCGTGGGCATTCGCCATCCTCGCCGCGGCGACCACCTGCTCATGGGTCGCGCCCGGAGTGCCGTAGCGTATATTCTCCTCGATCGTGTCGTTGAACAGCAGAGCTTCCTGCGTAACCGCCCCGACAAGGCGATGGAGGTCTGCCGTACGCATGTCGCGAAGATCGGCGCCATCCATCGTGATGCGTCCGCAACGCGGGTCGTAGAAGCGAGCGAGCAGACCGGAAAGCGTCGATTTCCCGGAGCCGGTCGATCCGACAACCGCCACCATTTGGCCTCGCGGCAGATCGAACGTAACGTCTTTCACCGCATCCCTGTCCGCGGTGTCGTAGCGGAACGACACGCCTTCGAAGGAGACCTTGTCTGTGAACTCGGCCTTGGGGGCGGCATCCTGCCGCTCCGGCAGCTCCATGTGCAGATCCAGCACAGAGAAGATTCGGGCGAGCGCGGCCATCGTCGTCTCAAGCTGGATCTGCAGCTTCGACAGCTGCTTCACGGGCTTGTATATGATCAGCAGGGGCGCAAGCATGGGCACCACATCGGATATCTTCACGCCGGTGGCGAAGCACCATACGAGGAACGCACATATGAGAAGTATCCCCACTGTCTCTACGCTAGGCCCGACCATGAGGCCAACGCGCAGTCCCTTCATCGTGGACTTCAGCAGATACCTGTTCGTGGCGGCGTAGCGCTCGTTCTCGAACTGCTCGGTGTTGTAGCTCTTCACGACCTTGATGCAAGTAAGCACCTCGTGAATCTTCGCGCCGATCATAGAATTGCGCTCCATCGTCCTCTTGGCCCACTTCTTTATCGCCCTCCCGAGCATGTGGACCGGGAACACGAACATCGGGAACCCGATGCATATGAGCAGAAGAGTAGGCAGCATGTCGTTGGCTATTGCATACCACACGATGTATCCGACAGCCACGAGTATCTCGAACGGCGCAAGGGCGACTTCTGTCAGAATCGTGGTGAGGATCACCTGTATCTGCTGCGGGTCTGCCGAGATGCGCGTCATGATCTGCCCGACGTCCACCCGACCGAAGAACTGCATGCCCTGCCGCTGGACATGCTCCAGCATCTCCTGCCTGAGGTCCGCCACGGCATGTGCGCCAGACCAGCTCAGGCAGTAGTTGTTGAGGTACATCATCCCAAGACGGAGCGCGGCGATCACCGGCACGACCACGACGGCGATCAGCAGCAGCGCACCCGCCATCCCCCCCTGCTCGGTCTGCAGGCGGATGCCGACCTTTGCCGCCATCTGCTCCACCTGCGGATACCAGCCGGGCAGTTTCGCCTTCTTCTCCATCTGCCTGTCGAACGAGTTGCGGCCGTGCGATTCCGCCTTGGGCCTCGCGGCGGCATCCGGCGTGGCGACCTCTTCGGCAATCGCTGCAGAGGCCCGTGCGGGATGCGCTTCGCCATCGTGCGACTCTACGTGCTGCAATGTAGGCCGCACTATCTGGAAGAGCGGCAGCATCGTGCCTGCCGTGCACATGCCGGCGAGTATGCCCACGAACAGCCGGAACTTGTACCTTTTCGCGTATTTCCATACGCGCCCGTACGCCTCGCGCCGCGTATACTCCCGGTCGAAGAACTCTTTCCTGTATGATACCCTGGCTCCCATAAGCTACTTCACCCCTGCCGCAAGCAGTTTCTTCAAGTCCTGCACTCGATCCTTGGAGGCGACAAGCACCGCGTCCTTCGTTGTCACCACCACGAGATCCTTCACCCCCAGCGCGGCGACCTTCGCACCCTCCGCGACGGCAACGGTGCCTTCGCAGTCCAGGAACGTCACGTCTCCCAGCGCCGCATTTCCTGACCCCATCTGCCTCAGGTGCCGTCCGGCCGAAGTCCAGGTCCCCACATCGTCCCACCCAAAGTCTCCGGACGTGACAAGCACGTTCCTGGCCTTCTCCATCACGGCATAGTCGAACGAGATCTTCGGCAGCCGCCCGTAATCCTTGGGCGAAATGCCGACAAGCTGCGGCGCATGTGCCGCCAGTGCGCCCTTCAGCGTGGACACCTTCCACACGAACATCCCGGCATTCCACACGTACTTGCCGCTCCTGACGTACCTCTTCGCCGTGGCGAGATCCGGCTTTTCCACAAAGCGTTCCGCCCGGCATACGCCATCGCCGCAAGGCCTGCCGACCCTGATGTATCCGAAGCCTGTCGCCGGATATGTGGGCTTCACTCCCATGGTCACGATGTCTTCCGACTTCGCGGCCGCGTCTGCGGAGACAGAAAGCACCCTGCGGAACGCACCGACATCCCCCATCAGTTGGTCCGCGGTGAGAACCGCAACGACCGCATCCTCTCCGCCCATCCTCTCGACCGCAGTGCAGGCCGTCGCCACGGCCGCCGCAGTGTCCCGGCGGCACGGCTCGAGCAGGATGTTGCGCCTGGGGATTTCCGGCAACTCCCTGTACGTAGCCCTCGCAAGCGACTTGGCGGTGACTATCAGTATGCGCTCCGGCGGAACGAGTCCCTTGAGGCGATCGACGCTCTGCCGCAGCAAAGACTTCCCGCCAAAGACGGTGAGGAACTGCTTGGGATGCTCCGGCGTGGACAGCGGCCAGAAGCGCTCGCCGCTTCCGCCGGAGAGTATGGCCGCATAGAATCCCCGCTTCCTCATGCCGCGTCCCCTACGCAAGAGCAGCGGCCAACGCCGCTATCTGCGCGCGCGACCCGTCGTCCAATGCGCTCTTCACCGTAACGACCGGTTCGGCGAACGCAATGCCCTGGGACTTTGCGAACATTCCCCTTATGACCTTCGCCGCATTCGGGGCCCATGTGCCGTTCTCAACGATTCCTACGGTGCGGTTGCGGTAGCCGCGCTCCGTAAGGTGCTCCACGAACGTGCGCATGAACGGAAACACGTCCATGTTGTACGTCGTCGTCGCAAGCACAAGCTTGCCGTAGCGGAATGCGTCCTCGACCGCCTCCGGCATGTCGTCCCTCGCGAGATCCGAGATGGCGACCTTCGGGCATCCGCGCCGAAGAAGCTCGTCCTTCAGGAGGAGCGCCGCCTCCTTCGTGTGCCCGTACACGCTCGTGTATGCGATGCATACGCCTTCGCTTTCCACGCCGTACGAGCTCCAGATGCCATACTGCTTCACGGCGTGGGCTATCGCCTCGCCCTTCAGCACCGGGCCGTGCAGCGGGCAGATCGCCTGTATGTCGAGGCCGGACGCCTTCTTGAGAAGGGCCTGAGTCTGCGCGCCATACTTCCCAACGATGCCGATGTAGTAGCGACGCGCCTCGCAATCCCAGCCTTCGGGATCGACGACGTCGTTCGCGCCGAACTTGCCGAACCCGTCAGCGGAGAAGAGAACCTTGTCCGCCGCGTCGTACGAGACCATCACCTCCGGCCAATGCACCATCGGCGCGGCTACGAACACAAGCCTGTGCCGCCCGAGCTCCAGCGCGTCCCCTTCCTTCACGACAAGGCGCTTCGGGGCTATCGCTTCGCCAAAGAACTGCTCCATGAACCTGAACGCCTGCGCGGAGGCCACAACCGTCGTGCCGCTCCACTTCTCCAGAGCCATGGCTATGCATGCGGAATGGTCCGGCTCCATGTGGTGTATCACGAGATAGTCGGGGGATTTGCCGCCAGACGCCGACTCGACGTTCTTCAGCCATTCGCCGCCAAAGCGGGAATCGACGGTGTCCATCACCGCCGTCTTCGCGTCATTGATGAAGTAGCTGTTGTACGCCATGCCGCGCGGCACGACGTACTGCCCCTCGAAAAGGTCGATCTCGTGGTCGTTCACTCCAACGTAGACAATGTCATCTGATATTTCCATGCCTCTGCACCTCATAATATATGCCAAATCAAAACCCGCATATTATAGCATAGTGGGCACGACGCTTCCCAACACGTCTCCATGCGGTCGGTTTTTAGGGATTTGCGATTTGCGATTTACGATTCATTTAGGTAGATGGTAGTTGGTAGTGGATAGATGGCGGTGGCGACGGCGCCCTCGCCGTCGTGTCGCATCCAGTAGCGACATATCCCCCGAACGAAGTGAGCCGCGCATGCGGTCGCAAGAGGGGTGCGCCCTCGCCGTCGTTTCGCATCCAGTAGCGACATATCCCCCGAACGAAGTGAGCCGCGCAAGCGGTCGCAAGAGGGGTGCGCCTCGCCGTCGTGTCGCATCCAG
>CAKULV010000056.1 GCA_934667425.1 uncultured Kiritimatiellota bacterium
CTTGGCCTTGCTTTTCAGCTGCGCGTAGGCGCGCCTCTGGGCGCCGACGAATTCCATTGTCGTTCTTCGTGACATAGCGCATTGGAAATTGCAATATTTTTGGATTTGGCTGACGCGGATTTGATATAATTCCCGTTTACTTTTCAACTCAGTATCTATGGAGAGATTGCGATGAGCGCTTTTGCCCGAATGGGTTCCAACCTGGTTTTGACGCTTTGCTGTGCCGCGTCCGTATCGTTGTTTGCCGACGTGGGTTCGGAGCTTGGCAGGAGGTTCCTTCCACCCGCTTCGGATCTGCTGACGTTCAACACGGTTTCGCAAAAGCTCCATGAGATGGATGTCGATGCCGACGAGGCATGGCTGAAGCTCTCCGGCAGGGAGGAGTACGATGCATACCGCACGGAAATGCACAGGAAGATGATTTCCGCGATAGGGGGCTTCCCTGAACGCACTCCGCTGAACGCGCGTACGGTCGCGACAGTGAAGCGGGACGGCTACCGCATCGAGAAGGTCGTTTTCGAGTCAATGCCGAGCCTGTTCGTGACCGCAAACCTCTTCATCCCCGAATCGGATGCATTCAAGGCTCCGTATCCCGCCGTGGTGATGAGCTGCGGGCATGCGGACGAAGGCAAGGACTGCGACATCTACCTGCGGGCCTGCGTCATCGCCGTCAAGCAGGGCTTTGTCGCGTTGATGTATGATCCGTACGAACAGGGAGAACGCCGCGAATTCGCCTGCAAAGGCTCCACGACGCACCACAACATCATTGGGATAAAGGCGTCGCTGCTCGGCTGGTCGATGCCGATGCTCCGCATCTGGGACGGAATGCGCGCGGTCGATTATGCCGAATCCCGTCCTGAGGTCGATTCTTCCAAGATCGGCTTCATGGGCCAGAGCGGCGGCGGCACGATGACGGCCCTGATGACTGCGGCGGACTGGCGCCTCAAGGCTACGGCTCCGAGCTGCTACCTCACGTCGCTGCGCCATCTTTGCGAAAGCATGGGGCCGCAGGATGCCGAGCAGAACATTTTCGGGCAGCTCCGCTTTGGGCTGAACCATACCGGGTATGTCCTCTTGCCGGACACGAAGGTTGCGGTGACGTGCCGTTTCCAGGATATGTTCTCCATATACGGCACACTCGACCTGTTCCGCACCGTGAAGGCGTTGGCGGCCAAGGTGGGCACGTCGGACAGCTACGCGCTCAATTCCGCCCCCGGGCCGCATGGCTGGACCGAATCGACCGAGACGGCGTCCGTGGACTGGATGCGCGCGTGGCTGAAGGGCGAGAAGGGCATCCTTCCCCTCGACTGCACGAAGTACCGTCCTCTCGACATCGGCTTCAGCGTGAAGAATGTCGATGTGGGGCTCGCGGAGGGTGAATGCGGGGTGACGGCGACCGGGCGCACGATGGATATCCCCGGTGCGCGGGACATCCACATGATACTTCGCGACCGCATGCTTGACGCGGCGAAAAACCGTCCTGCGTACACCGCATCGGAACGCAATGTGATCGCGAGCAAGCTTGCCGGAGTGCGCGATCCAAAGGACGTGAATGTTGTCGTCAAGGAGTTCGCGCCAGTCAATGTCGGAGGGGCGAAGCTCACCCGCGTGGCGTTCGCGTATCCCGATGGACTCACGCTTCCGGCCTGCTGGATAGAGCCGGCCGAATCTGCTAAGAAGCCCGTCGCCCCGGTTCTCATGGTCGGGGCCAAGGGGCGCGCGGGCTGGGCGAGGGAGGCCGAGGCGGCGCTTGCGTCCGGGGCGTCCGTGCTTGTCGCGGATGTGACTGGCTATGGCGAGATAGGAAAGGCGAACAAGATGTTCTACGGAGTCGAGGATTGTCCCGAGGAGGGCGTCGCGGTGATGCTCTACCTGATGGGCGAGTCGATCACGGGGCGCCGGGCGACGGACATGCTCGTTCTTGCCGACTGGATGAAGGGCAAGACGGGGATGGCCCCCGCGCTGTCCGCCCGCGGCTCAGCCGCGATTGCCGCCGCGCATGCCCGTGCCGCGAATGCGGGCGCGTTCGCGAAGGTTGCCGTTGCGGACGCGCCAAAGTCCTGGACGGAGATGATAGAGACCGAAAAGATCACAAGGGAAAACGCGGATTGCTTCCGCTATACGTACATAGTAGTCAATGGCCTTCTGCATTACGACTGGCCAGAACTTCTCAAGTAATCAAAGGGATGCGAGATGAAATTCACAAGCACAAGGTCTGATGTCGAGGTCGATTCGCTGTACACGGTTCTCCGTGGCCTGGCGGCAGATGGAGGGCTTTACGTGCCTGCACGCGTCCCGCGTCTGGACGCCTCGGCGATTTCCTCAATACGGGATCTTGCCGACGCCGAGCGCGTCGCGCTTGGGGCGATGTTCGACGACATCCCCGCCGATGTCCGCGAAGCGGCGATAGCGAACCTTCTCGCGAAGTTCCCGGCGGCGGATCCGATACCGCTCGTCGAGGCGGACGGGCTTCACGTCATGGAGCTTTTCCATGGGCCGACCGGGGCTTTCAAGGATGTGGCCCTTTCGGTGCTGCCGGTGCTGATGGCCGAGGCGGCGAGGAAGCAGGCGGGCGGCCGCAAGGTGCTGATACTGACGGCCACTTCCGGCGATACGGGGTCGGCGGCCATGGCCGGCTTCGCGGATGTGCCCGGCGTTGAGATAGCGGTGTTCTTCCCGAACGTGGGCACATCCCGCGTGCAGCGTCTCCAGATGACCACGCCAGCCGCCAAGAATGTGCACGGCATCGCGATACGCGGCAACTTCGACGATGCGCAGGCTGCGGTCAAGCGGATATTCGCCGACGAGAAATTCCGTGCGGAGGCGGAGTCGGCCGGAACGCTCCTTTCGTCCGCCAACTCCATCAACACCGGGCGTCTTGTCCCGCAGATCGGCTATTACCTGCTTGCCGCCGCGAGGCTTGCGGACAAGGGTGCGTTCGACGTGGTGGTCCCGTCGGGCAATTTCGGCAACATCCTTGCGGCATACTACGCAAGGATGCTTGGCGCCCCGATTCGCAGGTTCGTGTGCGCTTCGAACGTGAACGATGTGCTCGCGCGTTTTGTCGCGACGGGCATCTACGATCCGGGCGACAGGTTCACGGTGACGAATTCGCCTTCGATGGACATCAGGAGGTCGTCGAACGTCGAGCGTCTCCTCTGGCTCCTGAATGACGGCGACAGCGCCGAGGTTGCGCGGTTGATGCGAGACTTTGCGGAGAAGGGCAGGTATGAGCTGAATGATTCCGCAAAGGCGAGGCTCATGAAGGATTTCTCCGGAGGCGTGGCGACGCCGGAAGAGACGGAAGCCGAGATGCGCCGCATGCGCCAGGCGTGCGGGTACGTGCTTGATCCGCACACTGCGGTGGCGACGGCCGTCGCGAGGAGGCTCGGGCTACCGTCTGATGGAGTTCCATGCGTTGTCGCGGCGACGGCCACTCCGTACAAGTTCCCGGAGACGTGCATGCGCGCATTCGGGGAAGACGTGCTTACGGCTCCGCCGCCTGCCTTTGCCGCGCTCGAGACCGCCCCGATCACGCAGACGGAGGTGGTGGACGTTTCCGGCATAGACGATTCGGTGCGTGCCCTGTTCTGAACCCAATCCGGCATGACGGGTTGCGGATGCGATAAGTGAATTGAAGGAGAAAGAAAAATGGAAATGATTGCGACAGACAAGGCTCCGGCGGCGCTGGGGCCATATAGCCAGGCGATTCGCGCCAACGGCATGATCTACTGTTCGGGGCAGATCCCGATCAACCCGGCATCCGGCACTGTCGAGGCCAAGACGATCGAGGAGCAGACGACCCAGTCCATCACGAATCTCAAGAATGTGCTGGAGAAGGCCGGTTCATCGCTCTCTAAGGTCGTGAAGACCACGGTGTTCATCAAGGACATGAACGACTTTGCCGCGCTGAACAGGGTTTACGCGGAGCTGTTCGGAGATACGCGGCCCGCGCGGAGCTGCGTGGAGGTGGCGCGTCTGCCGAAGGACGTGCTGGTCGAGATCGAGTGCATCGCCGAGGCATGAACAGCAGAAGGGAGGCGGCGTTCGCGGTCGCCCGGTGGATCGCGACGCATGGACATCTGGGCGACATGCTGCCTGACGGGCCTGACCGGGCCTTTGTGCAGGATCTCGTGTACACTACGGTGCGGCGGTTCCGTCCGCTCCGTTCCGTTCTGGGGCAGCTTGTCCAGAAATGGCCGAAGGGCGAGATGGAGGCCCTGCTGCTCGTAGGGGCGGCGCAGGTGCTGTATATGCCGGATGTGCCGGACTTCGCCGCCGTGAACGAGACGGTGTCCGCGGCGAAGAAATGCCCGAACAAGAGCATCGCGAAGGTCGTGAACGGCGTCTTGCGCAACCTGATCAGGCGGCGCGGCGAGTTTGAGGAGCGGCTGAGGTCGGCTCCGCTTGCGGAACGCGAAAGCTTCCCGAACGGACTTGTCCGAAGGTGGGTGGACAGGTACGGCGAGGCGGATGCCGAGCGCCTTTGCCGGTGGCACAACGAGCCTGCCGAGACGTGGCTTGCGCGCAAGCCGGGCGCGGACGCGCCGTTTGAACGTCTGCCGAGGGGCAGGCGCGTGGCGGATGTGGAAGGCTATGCCGAAGGCGCGTTCATAGTGCAGGATCCGGCGACTGCGGGCGCGGTTGAACTGTTGTCGGTGGCCCCGGGGCTCAAGGTGCTTGATTTCTGCGCCGCGCCCGGCGGCAAGTCCATACAGGCGGCGTGGCGAATGGACGGTGGCAGGGACGGCGGAAGACTCGTCTGCATGGAGGTGAACCCAGGCCGCCGTCGCCGTCTCGAGGAAAACCTCAGGCGCGTACGCCTCGGTTGGGTGCAGACCGTCGCCGAGATTGCGGATGGCGAGATGTTCGACCGGGTGCTGGCGGATGTGCCGTGCAGCAACACCGGGGTCCTGCGGCGGCGTCCTGACGCGCGTTGGCGGTGGACGGGCGAACACCTCGCAGAGCTTGCCGGGCTGCAGTCGGCCATACTTGCCAGGGCGGCATCGCACGTGGCGCCTGGCGGCATACTCGTGTACTCCACGTGTTCGTGCGAGCCGGAGGAGAACCGGGAGCAGGTCGCGAAGTTCCTTGCAGACAATCCCGGTTTCGAGAAGATAGGGGAGCGGGAATCCGTGCCGTTCGTCACTGGACACGACGGTGCGTTTGCCTGTGCGCTCCGCAGGAAGGGATGAGACCAGTAGCGTACAGCCCTGGTCGTGCGGCACGTTTCTACGTGCCGTTGCTTTTGCAGGCGTTCTCCCAGTCGCTCACGTACCCGCTCGTAGGATCGATAACAAGCCACGGGCCGGATGGCGTCGATGCGCTCACCGCATTCACGCTCGGACAGGTCATACAATTCATGATAGGGGCGCTTGGCGGCGGGCTCATCATGACGGGCATGGTGTTTGCGAGGACAAAGGAGGGGCTCGGTTCGTTCCGCAGACTGAACTTCATGATGATGGTTGCGCTGATATCCGCGCAGGCGCTCATGTGCGTGCATCCGATAGACACGTTCTGCTTCACGCACCTACTGAACCTGTCCCCTCACCTTGCGGAAATAGCGAGGCGCACGACGCTGTTCGGGATTGTGATGCAGGCGGGGTTCTTCATGCGCAACGTTCCGCTGGTCGTGCTGTACAACGCCTATGCGAGCGCCGAGGCGAATGCCGCCACAATTGCGCGAATCGCGCTTACGCTGGCGTTCGCGGTGACGTTTCCGCACCTGGGCTGGACCGGGCCGGACTGGGGGCTGTTTGCGCTCACCGTGCCTGTGATGCTTGAATGGCTGCTTTCAGAGGCGTTCGCGGTGAAATACAGGCGCAGGCTCGAAAGCGGCGAGAACGCCTCCGTGATGACGCAGTTCAGGTTTTCCGTTCCGCTTGCGCTTGGGGCCGGCCTGCTTGCCGTCTCTCCGTTTGTCACGGCGGCCTTTGTGGGCCGCACCCATGATGCGACGGATATGCTTGCGATCCACTACGTTACGCTTGGCATCGCCAATCCGGTGTCGTATGCGGCGCTTCGCATGCAGGCCGTCTCGATTCAGTTCCCGCCGGAGTGGAATGGCGACAGGCGGCTGCTGAAGTTCGCGATCGTGGCGGGGGCGCTTCTCGGCGTCATACCGCTGGCATTCTCCACGCCGCTGATCGGGAACTGGTATTATGGAGGGTGCCAGAACGTCCCGCCTCGCATTCTTCCGACGGTGCGCCTTGTAAGCTTCCTCTACTCCTTCATCTGCATCATCCATGCCGTGCGCGGAAGGGTCGAGGGCCTTGCGGCCATCAGGCGCAGGCCAAGCGCGGTCATGGCCGGACAGTTCGCCTATTTCGGCGCATTGACGCTTGCGCTCATAGCCATGCTCCCGATGCACATCCCGGGATGGGCGATGGCAGTGATGGCGATCTATGTGGCTCCAGTGGCCGCCACCGTCGCGACATACGCCTGGCTGCGCTTGACCGCCTTGCGGTGTGGTGACGCTACACGGTGATCGCGATAGCTGATGTCACAGATGGTTGCGTCCAATCACGTGCGGAGGCAGCCAATAGGACAGACAATTATGTCGTCTTCACTGCGACGATAGGCAAGATCGCCATCTGCCACTATGATCATCTTGAATCGAGGAGGTTTCATCTTTGTCAGATCCAGTTTGGCGGCAAGCATATTCAACGTCTTTGCCCCCTTGTTGATGAGTGCATCGCCGCCAAGCTTTACTTCTACAAGACCACACCTTCCATCGCGCAAGCCGATCACCATGTCGCATTCAAGTCCGCTCTTGTCGAGATAGTGTCGAACATATCCGTTTTGCGCATCTGCATAGACGCGCAGATCGCGTGCCACAAGCGTCTCGAAGACTAATCCGAACGCCGTCAGGTCGTTCATGAGATCTCCGGGTCCAATCCCCAGCGAGGCCGTCGCGATGGATGGGTCTGTGAAATACCGCGTGTCGCTTGTCCTAAGCGGCGTCTTGCATTTAAGGTTCGGACACCACGCCGGCATATCTTCTGCCACAAAGATTTTCTTCAGTGAGCCGACATAGGAATAAACCGTATCCTCGTTGAAGGTATTAGGTTCATGGGCCGCTATGTCTGCGGCGATGACAGTGTTCGCCGACTGTGTTCCCTGAAGACGTGCAAGGCTACGCATGATGCGCCGCGCCGTATCTGGGTCGCGCCTCACACCGTCAGTCTTGGAGATGTCGCTTTCAGTCACGGCATCGACGTAATCGTATGCTTGGTTCAATGCGATGCGATTACGCATGCCAATAGTGACAGGCCATCCGCCGCGGCAACAGGCGAAAGCGACATCCTCCAGCGTCAAACGCGATGTGCCGCCTTCAAATCCCTTCTCAGCGAACAAGTCGGCAAGCGATACTTCACCTGTCGATTCGCCTGACTCCCAGAGGGACATCGGACGCATCTTCATTCGCGTAATCCGTCCAGTTCCGCTGTGATCGATTTCGCCACGTTTTTCATCGGGAAGCGTGGAGCCTGTCAGGATATAATGTCCCATGCCTGACAAATGATCGACTGAAAAGCGGACTGCATCCCACAACTTTGGTGCAATCTGCCATTCGTCCAGCAAACGAGGCTTTAGTCCATCCAACAGCCGGCTTGGCTTGAAGTCTGCCATTGCCAAGTTCTGCTTCTGACGATCCTTGTCGCCAAGGTAAAGTACGCTACGGGCGACCTGCTCCGCTGTTGTGGTTTTGCCGCACCATTTGGCGCCTTCAATCAGTACGGCTCCTTTGCCGGCCAGTTTTTCTTCAAGAATCGCGTCAGCCACTCTGGGTCTGTAATTTGCCATAATGTGCGATATTATATCATATATCCTTGCATTATATTGGCAATTCGGCGTTTTGGCGCGATTCCGTTCGGCGTTTTGGCGCGATTCCGTTCGGCGTTTTGGCGCATTGGGATTGTCATTGCCGCCACCGCATTTTCTAAATGCGGTGGCGGCAATGAATTTAGAGAGTACCGGCGCTAATGTTTGCGGATAGGAAAAGGATGTCATGTGGCAAAATCACCAAAGGCAATCGAAAAATCTTGAAGCGTGAACGTCAAACTGTGGTATACTCCACGGCACTATGAAAATGATTAAGATCTTGTCTGTGGCGGCGCTTGCGCTCGCCGGATGCGTTTCCGTGAATTCTCCGAAGGAGTCGGGCACGAGCTATGTGGCTGATGCCATCGCCCCATGGGTCGAGAAGGACTCATTGCCGGGCGCAATCAGCATCCTGTACAACAATGGGGTCCAGGAGACCTCCTGCATTGGATACGCCAACATGGAGACGAAGCGCAAGATCTCGCTTGATGACGTGTATATGCAGTGTTCCCAGACCAAGGGCTTCTGCGGCGTCACGGTGGCGGCGCTTGTCGAGGATGGCAGGCTCAACCTTGACGATCCCGTATCGAAGTACCTCCCTGAATTCAAGGATCTCTGGGTGCTTGAATCGGATACGAATGGAGTAAGGCGTGTGGTAAAGGCCAAGAACGTGCTTACGGTGCGCATGGCGATGAACCACACAGGCGGGTTTGCCTTTGAGCTGCCGTCGTATACCTCGATGGGCGGCTGGTCGCGTCGCATGCCGCTCCGTTCGGTTGCGGCCGTCGCGGCGGCGATCCCCCTCAATTTCGAGCCCGGCACGAAGGTCCGCTACTCGAATGTCGGCATCGATATCGGCGCTGCCGTTGTCGAGGTCATCACGAAGAAGCGTTGGGAGGACTTCCTCAAGGAGCGCGTCATCGATCCGCTGGGCATGGACAGCACCGGGTTCTGGCCCACGGACGAACAGCTCGACAGCCTGATAGAGATGTATCAGGTAAATGGCGACAAGAAGGCCAAATGGCGTCTCGACAACCCGTCGATGCAGCGTCCGTACAACGATGACCGCGTATTCGCGTCTGCCGGGGCCGGCATCTGGACGACTGCGCGTGACCAGCTTAAGTTCTACAAGATGCTCATGAATCTTGGCGTTGGAGACAATGGCGCGCGGATCCTGAAGGAGGAGACGGTGAAGTCCATCCTCGCGGTCTCTACGCGTCCTGACGGACTTGGCGGATACTCGCTTGGCCTGTCGGCGCCTGTGAAGGATGGGGAGGACCAGTGGTTCGGCCACGGCGGCGCATGGGGGACGAATTGCATGGTCAACTGGCACAAGCGCCAGCTCAAGCTCTGGGTGGTGCAGGAGACCGGCGGTCCGCGTCCGTGGGATGCCGCGCGCGACAAGGCCCAGAACGAATTCTTCAAGACGGTGATCGACAACTCTGGCGCCAACGCCTACACCGGCCGCATGAATTGAGGCCTGTAGTGGCATTTCCGGGACGGACTGGAGCATTGAATGACCGATAGCGCCGAACGTTCGCAGCCATCGGCAAGCCGCGTCACGCCGGCCTGGTCGGTCCTCCCGGACGAATGGAAGGCCATGCTCAAGGAGCGAGGCCTCAGGGCGTTCCGCGCAGACCAGATACTGCAGTCGCTCTATCGCGACTACATAACGGACTGGGATCAGGCCACGACGCTCCCGAAGGATTTCCGCGCCACGCTGAAGGATGGGTTCCCGATCATTCCCGCAGAGGAGGTCGCCTGCGACACGTCTCCGGACGGGACGAAGAAGCTCCTCCTGAAAATGGGGGACGGAGAACTTGTCGAGACGGTTGTCATACCCGTGTTCGGCAAGGGCGGAAACGGCGAGCGCGAGACTGTGCGCCTTACGCAGTGCGTATCCACGCAGGTCGGGTGCGCCATGGGGTGCGCATTCTGCGCAAGCGGTTCAAAGGGCCTCGTGCGGTCTCTGCGCTCGGACGAGATAGTCGCCGAGGTGATGGCCGCCCGGAAGTACGGCACTCTTACCAACCTTGTAGTCATGGGGATGGGCGAGCCGTTCGCGAACTATGACGAGACGATGCGCGCGCTCAGGATCATAAACGCCGGAAGGGGGCCGAACCTCGGCGCCCGCCACATCACGCTCTCCACGTGCGGCGTGGTGCCTGGCTTCTCCCGTCTGGCGAACGAGGGCTTGCAGTTCGAGCTTTCGGTGTCGCTCCACGCCCCAGACGACGAGCTCCGGAACGAGCTCATGCCGATCAACCGCCGCTGGCCGCTTGCCGAACTTATGGCGGCGTGCAGGGAATATACGCTCAAGACGAAGAGGATCATAACTTTTGAATACACGGTGATAAGCGGCGTGAACGATTCCCGCGCCTGCGCGGAAGCCCTTGCGCGGCGGGTCCGGGAAGTCCCGATGGCCAAGGTGAACCTGATCCCGCTGTCCCCCGTAGACCATAGGCCGGACTTCAGGACGCCGTCGGAATCGACGATGATGATGTTCCTCGATGTGCTGATGAAGAACCACGTGCAGACCATGATCCGCCGCTCTCGCGGCAAGGAGAGCCAGGCGGCGTGCGGACAGCTCCGTTTGCGCACGATGCCAACGCAGGAACCCGCTTCACGTGCGCCTGGGCCCAATGCATGAGAGTGTGGATCGTAAATCCTTTCGACAATCTGCCGGATGAGGGATACCGTCCCCAGCGGTACTGGATGATGTCGGAGGCGTTCGCACGGGCCGGACATGAGGTGACGTTCTGGACGCAGGACTGGAGCCACGCGAAAAAGGCCCGCCGGACTGTCCGGCAGGATTCCGGAGACGGCTTCAATGTAAGGGGGGTGCACGTGCCGGGCTACGGACGCAACATCTGCCTGCGCCGGATATGGAGCCACTGGCGGTTCTCCGGGAATTGGCTTGCGGCGGCGTTGCGCGAAGAGGTCCCGGACCTGATCGTGGTGTCGAGCCCCCCGCTGTTCACAGGTCGCGCAGTGCGAAAATTCTGTGTCCGAACAGGAGCAAGGTACATCGTCGACATAATGGACGCCTGGCCAGAGACGTTCGAGAGGGTGCTTCCGCGCTGGACGCTCGGCTGGGCGCGCGGCATCGCGAGGGAAAACTATTGCGGTGCGGCCGGGGTGACGGCGGTGGCGCAGCGTTATGTGGATCTTGCGAGATCCTATGGCGCGAAATGCCCGATGCGCCTTTTCTACCACGGCATCGCGCTCGCGCACGAATGCCATCGGATGCGAGCCGCAGACGTATCCGACGCCGCGTCCAAACCGATCCGCATTGCCTACATAGGCAACATGAGCCTCAGCTACGACCTTGCCACTGCGGTCGATGCCGTAAGGTCGGATTGCGGACTGTCGCTTGATTTGGCGGGGGCGGGTCCGGACGAGGAATCCTTGCGCAGACGGGCGGCGGGGTGCGACCGCATCCGATTCCACGGATACCTCAACGATGTGGAGCTTAGGGCGATGCTGGAGTCGGCTGATGTCGGGTTGGTGCCGATGTTCGACGCTTCTTGCGTGGGTGTGCCGTACAAGCTTGCGGACTACGTGGCGGCGGGGCTTCCCGTAGCAAGTTCCCTCCACGGAGAAACGGAGGAATTGCTTTTGAGGCATGACGCTGGCGTGACGTATCCCGCCGGGGAGCCCGAAGCCATGCGCAGGGCAGTCCGCCTCGCTTTGGGCAAGGGGAATGGGGCGCTGGGGCTGTCCAGACTGTTTGACGCCCCCGCGCTCTACAAAGGGTATGTGGAGTTTGCGGCGGCGTTGTGATAGAATATCTTCATTTGCAACAAAGGAGTTGAGGATGAAACGTTTCACAGCGCTCATGGGCGCGCTTTACATTGGGATGGCGGCTTTCGCCGATGTGATCGTCATGAAGTCCGGAGCCAGGTTCACCGGTACCGTGAAGCACATTGAGGGCGGAACCATCGACTTTGCGTCCGAAGACGTTGGCGACATCAAGATAAAACAGGCGAATGTGGTGTCGATGGCCACGGATGCCGCCAAGCCGGTGGAGTTCACCGACAAGCGCATCGAGACTGGCGTGATAGCGCGTGGCGAGGGTGGATTCACGCTTGACGGCAAGCCTCTGGACATGGGCAGCGTGAAATCCGTAGCGCCGAAGGCCGAAACGTGGCACGGCAGCGTAAACGTTTCGGCCACGGCGGCAAGGGGGAACTCCGTTTCGGAGTCCGTGTCGGCACTTGCCGCGGTCTCGCGCCGGTGGGAGAAGGATCGCTTTGGCGGATCCCTCTCGTACAATTTTGCGCAGTCTGGCGACAGCAGGGAGGATAAGCAGAAGACGGCGAACCGTTTCGAGCTTCAGGCCCAGGAAGACCATTTCTGGTCTTCCATGCTGTACGGCTACGTAAGCGGCAACTACGAGTACGACAGCATCATGAACCTCGACTACCGCTATCGTCTGGGCGCGGGCCTCGGCGTCCAGTGGCTTGACGGACGGGTGTTCGACAATCTCGGCAAATGGAGCTTCAGCCAGGAGGTCGGTCTCACGTGGGTTAACGAGAGGTTCGAGTCTTCGCTTGACGACAGCTATGCGGCTTTCAGCTATGCCCACCACCTCATATGGGATCCGAGTTGGATAGACGGCTTCAATTTCACCCACAACCTCGTGTATCTGCCCGAGCTCAGCGAGTGGCAGGACAACTACCTGATAGACAGCGATGTCGGCTTTACGTATGCGTTCAGGGCGAATTGGCAGCTGTACGGACGGATCGAGTGGGACTACAAGAGCAAGGTTGGCGCCGGCACGAAGCATTCCGACCTGCGGTATTCGCTCGGCGTGGGATACAAGTGGTGATCGGACGGCCCGCGCCATGTCTTGCGCATAACGGGAATATGGAATGAGAGTCGCAATCTGCTATCCGCCGCTGCCGAGTGAAAAGGGGGTGCCGCTTCTATCCCAGAACCGGCAGTTCCAGTGGTTTTCCCGTCCGACGTACATATTCCCGGTAGTCCCGGCGACTGCCGCCACGATGCTCAAGAATGCCGGGCACGACGTTCTATGGCTTGACGGGATCGCCGAGGAGCTGTCGCCCGGGGAATGCGAAAAGAGGCTCGCGGAGTTCCGTCCGGACTACGTGGTGGTTGAGACGAAGACGCCGGTCGTGAAGCGGCATTGGCGGTGGATCGAGCGGCAGAGGCAGACGGCCGCCGCCCGTTCTGACGGTACGTTGCCCCGCTATGTGCTCGTGGGCGACCATGTTACCGCAATGCCAGACGAATCGATGGAGAAATGTCCGGTCGATTTCATCCTTACGGGCGGCGATTGGGATTTCCTGCTGATGAACCTCGTCGAGTCCGGCGGCGACGCTTCAATGTACGAACCGGGCATCTGGTACAGGGCCGAGGGCGGCATCGTGCGCAATACTGGGCGGTTTCAGCTCAACCATGACCTCAACAAGGCGCCTTGGATAGACCGGGACCTGTGCAAATGGCGGCTATATGCGGAGAAGAACGGCAATTTCCGCCGTACGCCCGGAACGTACATAATGTCCGGCCGGGACTGCTGGCACGCGAAGTGCACATTCTGCAGCTGGACGACGCTCTATCCAACGTACCGCACACGCGATCCTCGCGATGTCGTGGACGAGATCGAACACCTCGTGCGGGATTTTGGCGTGAAGGAGATCATGGACGATTCGGGTTCATTCCCGGTCGGCGGGTTCCTGAAGACGTTCTGTGACGAAATGGTTCGGCGCGGACTGAACAGGAAGGTGCGCATTGACTGCAACATGCGCTTTGGAAGGCTTGCGGCCGATGATTACCGCATGATGCGCAAGGCCGGGTTCCGTCTGGTGCTGTTTGGCGTGGAGTCCGCCAACCAGTATACGCTCGACAGGTTCGTCAAGGCGCTCAAGGTCTCGGATGTCGAAGAGGGCGCCCGCTGGGCGAGTGAGGCCGGCTTGGACGTGCATCTCACATTCATGTTCGGACACGCCTGGGAGGGCAGGGCCGAGATCGCAAACACCGTCGCCCTTGCCAGGAAGATGCTTGCCAAGGGGTGGGCCTCCACGCTGCAATGCACGCTCACGATCCCATATCCAGGCACTCCGCTATTCAGGGAGCTGAAGGAGTCCGGCGGACTGGCCACCCTCGACTGGGACGAGTACGACATGCGCCGCGCAATCACCCGTACGCCGCACGCGAGCGAGGATGAGATCAAGCGCGCCATCCGCGACGTCTATCGCGGCTTCCTCCAGCCGGCGGCGCTTTGGCACAGGCTCACGTCCACGAGGACGCTTTTCGATTTCTCGTTCTACTATCGCGGCATACGCTCCCTTGTGGGGCATCTGCTCGACTTCGGCGACGGCAAGGCAAAGGAGAAAGTGAAATGATCGATCTCAGCGAACGGCAGAAGGTGTGGGCGGCGGCGGCGATTACGTCCCTCGCCGCCATGGTCGTACTGTCCTTTGTGCTCGGCATCGGATGGATTGTGCTCAAGGTACTGCACCTTGCCGCCCCCGCACTGATCCCCGTGATAGCGGGACTGTTCCTTGCGATGTTCTTCAAGCCGTATTACGGGTGGTTCCTGAAGCGGTTGCACAACCCCACGCTTTCGTTCGTCGCCATGTCGCTTTCGGTGATGCTTCCCGCCGGCGTCGTGCTGTGGTGCGCCGGTTCCCTGCTGATGGAGCAGACCGTTGCGTTCATGTCCGCCGCGCCGACGATAGTGACCCGTGCAAGCGCATGGGTGCAGACGAACCATCCGGGGGTGCATGAGGGGCTGGCCAGGATAGGCGCCCCGGACTCTACTCTCCTTTTCTTCACTGATCCCGTGAAGTTCTCCCACGACATGTTTTCCCTGCTCGGCGAACAGTATGGCGGACAGGCGGTAAAGATGAGCTTCGGTCTCGTAAAGTACCTTCTTGGGATCATAAGCTGGCTTGTGGCGGCGATCTTCTTCGTGTATTTCCTCATGAAGCCGGAGTTGCGCGGGGAGGACTGCGTCCGGCAGATGCCGTTCCTGAAGGATGGGACTCGCGAGTTTGTCGCGGCGCAGATCAACGCATTCATCGACATAATCGTCTCGTTCTTCCAGAGGCAGTCGGTAATCTGCCTCATCGAGGGCTGCCTGTACGGTCTCGGATTTGTGCTCGTCGGCCTGCCTTACGGCTTCCTGATCGGGTTTGCGCTTGGCGTGGTGAATCTGGTGCCGCTGCTCGGCACGGTGGTGTTCCTTCCGATAGCGCTGCTCCTCGCGTTCTTTGGCGATGGCGGGAGTGTGCTGCGTCTTGTCGGCGTATCCTGCGTATGGGCCGCCGGACAGTTTGCGGATGGCTACGCGATCACCCCGCTGATACAGGGCAAGCGCACCGGGCTCGGGTTTGCGGGCGTGATCTTCTCGTTCATCTTCTGGGGGGCGATCTTCGGGTCCCTGCTCGGACTTCTGCTTGCGATTCCGCTTTCCGCATTCTGTCTCGTCCTCTGGCGCGCAGTAAGGGAACGCTGGATAAACGGACATGGTGTGATATGAAGCCTGGAGAACCATATGCGCATTAGAAAATCAGAGCATCCGACCTTGAAGCTGCCGGCGCTGGCCGCCATCGTGTCCTTGTCGGCCGTGTCTGCGGCGCCATTGCCTATGGCGGAAGGGCCGGGCCTCGAGGCGTCTGCCGCACCGGCAAATGATGTCGTGATCGAGACGTCCGACTTCAGGCTGACCGTCGGGACGAATGCCATCGTAAAGTCCCTGCTGGTCAAGGCGACTGGCGTTGAGACGGCGGCATCCGCGTTGGAAGTGCCGCTTTGCGCGGCCGTGCAGGATCGCCCGTTCAACAATGAGATAAAGCTGATCCAGCCAAACAAGCGCACGACGTATCCCGCCACCGGATTGCGCTGGGACGGCGATCGCCTCATCGCATCCTTTGACCATAGGCAGTACGAGGCCGTCCTTGCCGTCCGCAAGGGCGATGGCTATGCGGCAATCGAGTTGGAGGATTTCCGCTGCGACCGCAAATCTACCTACGACTACCTGAAGATGGACATCCCTCCGGTTGCGTCATTCAGGATACTTCAGATCCCGGTGCGGAGCCGCAAGAACTTCGGCGACTGGCTGAACGCGGTCTGGGACGAAATGGCGGCGGTCGCCGTGGTCGGGACTTCGCCGTATCCCGATATCGACCACGAGAGGCGAGGCGGTGACAAGATCCTTTTCGGGGAGCTGTTCTCGGGAAGGAAACTGCGCGGGGCCGGCGCCGCGCTGATCGCCGCGCCGGGCAGGGAGGCGTTCCTCGATGCGATGGATGCGCTTGAGCGCGACTACGGACTCCCGTGTGGAGTCCAGAGCCGCCGCTCGCCGTATCTGGAGGAATTCATATTCCACCTCTCATCCGGGTTCTCCCCGAAGACTTTGGACGAGACCATCGACTACGCGAAGAAGGGCGGATTCCGGCTCGTCACATTCGGGATGTCCCATGTGACGGACGAGATCGGAAGCTGGGGACGCTATGGCGACTACGACCTCCGCAAGGATTTCTACCCTGACGGAACGAACGACCTCCGCCAGGTACTCGACCGCTTCCATGCCGCCGGAATCAAGGTTGGGCTGCACACGCTCCATTCGCACATAGGGCTCAAGAGCCGCTATGTGACCCCTGTGGCGGATATCCGCCTCAACAAGACGCGCCATTTCACCTTGGCCGAGGCGCTGCCCGCCGGGACGAACGAGGTCGCCTCGCTCGCGGTGCTGGAGCCTACTGCCGACACTGTCATGTACGAGCCATGCCGGGTGCTCCAGTTCGGCGGCGAACTGATGTCATACGAGTCATACACGTCCGAACCGCCGTACCGCTTCCTCGGCGTGAGGCGCGGCGCCTGGAATACGACTCCTGCGGACCATCCTCGAGGGGAGATCGGCGGAATCCTCGACATAAGCGAGTTCGGGTCGCCAATGAGCTGCTACCTCGACCAGAATACCGACCTCCAGGACGAGGTCGCGGCGAAGATCGCCGTCTACTACAACTGCGGCTTTGACTACGTATACCTTGACGGCTCTGAAGGCGTGAACCGTCCGTTCAACTACCACGTGGCCAACGGCCAGTACCGTCTCTGGAAGCTGCTGAAGCCGGAGCCGCTGTTCGGCGAGGGCGCGGCCAAGACGCATTTCGGCTGGCACATGCTGGCGGGGGCGAATGCGTTCGACTGCTTCAGTCCGAAGATATTCAAGGAGAAACTGCGCGAATTCCCGTTCAGGCAGGCGCCGTTCACCTGGCAGGACATGTCCCGCGTGGACTTCGGCTGGTGGGGATTCTGGGCGCCGGGCTCTGTGGACTGGTGGAAGGAGACCGTAGGAGTGCAGGCGGACATGTGGGAATACGGCGCCTCGGTGGCGACCGCCTGGAGATGCGCCGGCTCGATACTGATGCCGCTGAACGAATTGCGCAAGCACAGGCGGGCGGACGACATCCTCGAGACGATGCGCCGCTGGGCGGAGGTGCGCCGCTCTGGCGGCGTGAAGGATTCGTGGCGCGAGGAGCTTAAGCGGGACTACATGCAGGAGCATCACCTGATCAGGCTTGCCGACGGAAGCTACGACCTTGTCCGCTACTGGCAGGCTACGGCAGGCGTGGGCGAGGGGGCGAAGGCCCCGGTTCGCTCGTTCGTGTTCGAGCGGGACGGCTACACGTGGATCGTCTACTGGCATGTGGATGGGGAAGGGATGCTTTCCCTCCCGGTCAAGGCGGATCAGGTCGCAGTATTCGATGAATTCGTCGGCAAGCCGGTCGCGACGCGTCCGGTCGGGGACGGCGTGGCGATTCCGGCGGGGAACCGCAGGTACATGCGCACCACCATGTCGCGCCAGGCGATTGTCGAGGCAATGAGATCCGCCACAATCTTGCGGGACTGAAAGATATCGGTTTCGGCCGAGACATTTTTCACGCGGAGGCCAATGCCGATGGCTGGCGCAAAATCGGTTTAGGTGAAAGGACAAGGTAAATGCCTATAGCTTGTAGGCATTTACCTTGGGGTGGGCATTTACCTTTACCGATTTGGC
>CAKULV010000057.1 GCA_934667425.1 uncultured Kiritimatiellota bacterium
CCCTTCAAGTCCCAAAGCGGCAGGGAGTGGGCGGAGAGCGTGTTCTGGCTCAACCGAGCCCTTTTCCTGACGAAGGAGGGCTTGTCGCTATTGGTCATTTCTCGCTCAATCCCGGACAAGCCAGATCAGGCGATTCCGCTTTATGCCGTGAATTTTGACATTGACGGTATGTGTGAACGCATGTCGCATCGCTTTGGACAAGAAGATTTCCTCTATGTCCATGCCTATTTTAATCAAGGGCGAGACCTTGTTGTCTACTGTGGAAGAGACGGGTGGGAGAAGGTGCTTACACTGTCATCACAGCGATTGTCAGAATTAAGGGAAATAGTCTCCCGGAATTATGAAGATGGCAATTAACAAGTAGATGAATTAAAGTGGAATTGGAGTCATCCCTCTATGTGAACCGTCTCTCCTTCGGCTTCCACAACCCGAACCACGCGGCGGCGGAGGGACGCGTCGTAGGCACCCAACGCTTTTGGAACAAGATGTTTTTTTAGTTCCGGAAGCGACGATGTTTTTTTTACGTGTCGCGGTGACATTAATCGACGATTGTGGTATCATTGGGAGCAAATGGATGGAGCGTTCGGATGAAAATGCGGTTCGGAAAGCTATCTCTTGCTGCCGCAGCATCTTTCCTGATGCTGTCCACTGTCTGTATTGCGGCGTTGCCAGATCGGCTCGTGTATCTGCCTTGCAACTTCTGGGGCAAGTCCGGCGAACCGCATTCGTACGAATTCTTCACGAACATCGTCAGCCGTGCGCACAGGGCAGGATACAACGGCGTAATACTGTCGGCACATCTCGATCTCATGGCGCAATGGGGCGACGGCAGCTACCTGAGCAACCGCGTAGTACAGGCAAAGGCGTTCTGCGATTCGCTTGGGCTGGATCTCGTTCCGATGACGTGGGACGTTGGCTATGGCGGCGATTGCCCGCCGAACTGGTTCGAGAGCCGTACGATTGAGAATCTTCCCTATGTCCGCCATGGCGCAAGGGCGGTCTTCGATCCTCCCAAGGTGGAGATTCGGGGCGGCCCGGCCGACCGCATGTCGTTCAGCGGAGACGGCGGCGGCAAGATGCCGATGCGCCCGGCTCGGCGTTTCACGCTGAAGAAGGGAGTGAGGTACGTAATCTCCGCGATGGCGAAATCGACCGGCGTCCCGGAAAGTGACGTCTTCCAGTTCATCGGCTTCATTCCGAGCGTCAAGGGGAAGTCTTCGTACTATTCATGCCACAAGTATCCGCATGACGGCAAGTGGCATGAACTCGTGTTTCCAATGGAGGCCAAGACGGATGAGGAGGTGAGCCTCGTGTTCGGGCACTGGGGAAAGGTCGGCAGTCTGGAAATCTCCAATCTCACCGTTCGCGCACGCGGCATATGCGGAGCGACGCGCAGGGACGGCATACCGTTCGTCGTAAAGGATGACGTTTCTGGCGCAGCGTATCGCGAGGGGCGCGACTACGCCGAAGTCCCGCCGATAAAGGTTCGCGGCGAGGGAGACCCTCTTGGCCCGTACCTTGAGCTCGACATCCCGCCAGGAAGCCGAATCAAGGATGGCGCCCGCCTTTTGGTGACTGCGGATATCCCATCGCGCTTCGGGTACGGCGAGAGGGCGCAGTACGCGGCCTGCATGTCGAACGAGGCCTGGTACAGGCGCGCCGAAGACGCTGCGCGAGTGATTGGGAACACGATCCATCCCAAGCGGTGGTTCCTTTGCTTCGACGAGCTTCGCAGCGCGAACAGCTGTGCCGCATGCCGCGCCAGGAACATGGATATGGCGCATCTGATAGGCGACTGCCTTGCCCGTCAGCGCGAGATCGTGCGCAAGGTGTCGCCGGACGCGGTGTGCTACGTGTGGGGCGACATGCTCGACCCCAACCACAACGCCAGGGACGGCTACGCGAATACGCATGGCAGTTACGCGGGGATCGCCAGATGCATACCGCAGGATCTCGTGATAGTGCCGTGGTGGGGAGAAAAGGCGGCGCAACAGGTCGAATATTGGCATGGTAACGGATTCAAGGTGTGCCCGGGCGCGTACTACGACCACGGCGGTCAGGTGAACGAGAAGGGCTGGCTGGAAGCCGTAAAGCCCTATCCGCAATCCGTGACGGGATTCGTCTTCTGCACGTGGCGCATGGACTTTGGCGAACTGGAGAGTTTTTCGGGACTGATGTTTGGGTCGCAGAGGTGATCGGCGTCTTGATTGGACGAAAGGAAATGTTTGGATGAAAGCAGCAGTGATGCAATGCATTGCCATGGCGGCGGTTCTGTCCGGAACGGCCCGGGCGGCGTCGTTCGATGTCGGAACGGGCGAGGTGAAGACGCTCGACGACGCTGCAATCGGCCTGTATGACGCGATATCGGTTGCGCCCGGCGGCGTGTTGGTGCTTGACACTTCGGAGGCTCCGTCCGTGGCCATAACAGGCAGCGGCGTGATCCGCAAGTCGAACTCCGTGAGCTGGACGATGAACGCGGAGAATACTGTGTTCGCCGGCACGTGGGAGATAATCGGCGGCGTTGTCGAATGCTCTACCGACATGAATCCGTTCGGGAGGAACATCAGTGGCCCAGGCGGATGCCGGATAGCCGTGACAAACGGCGCTACACTCGCGGTTTCCGGGGAAGGCGTCTCTGTTGCCGGCTTCGACAACAAGATGGTCATTATCGGCGGCAATGGCGTTGATGGGCGCGGTGCGCTTGAGTTCGCCGACTCGATCGTGGACACGAGCGGAAGGCTGTTGCGCTACTTGGACGTTGCCGAAGATGCGACGCTATCCATGAAAGGGCTTGCAATCCTGGTTGCGGGAGCGATAGACCTCAATGGACACTCCCTGACCGTGTCGGGCGGCGGCGCCTTGCACGTGATGGATATGGAAATATCCGAAACGGGAGAGATTGTCGTTGTGGGCACTGAGCAAAAGGCGACACAGCTTCTGTTCCGTTCATGGAGCAGCAGTAGCATTGCCGGGAAGCTGACCGATACGGACGGCATGTGCTTTACCCTTGGCGGAAATGCGATCATCGGCACGTACAACAGGTACAGGGAGTTCTCGCGTCCGCTCCGTGTGCGTGGGCAGAAGAACACGCTTACGCATACCGAGCAGCACCTGAACGGAATTGAGGAGGATCGGTCTTGCGGCCATCAGGTTTGGGCCGGCCCCATTACGTTCCTCGACAACAATCCATCGTCAACGCTTGATGTCTTTGTGCGGTACTATCTTTGCGGCTTGACGCTCTCCGGCAAGATATCTGGTCCGGGGTCGATCACGTTTAGCGGAGACGGATGCACGTACATCACCAACGGCGCGAACGACTACACCGGAGCCACCACGTTCGGCACGGGCGCATATGTGCTTGGTTCGTCAGGGGCGATACCTGAATATGCAAAGGATCCCGCCGACCTCGTGTGGACAAAAGGGCAGCTTATCCTGTCCGGACCGGATCCTTACCGCTTCTGGCGGCTAAACGTCAGGAACTCCGTTCTCAACGACTTTACGACATCCGTCACGCTGGACGGCGCGGATGTCACGGTTACGAAGGATGGCTATTGGGGCGTAGGCGTTGGAGGCACAGGCAGCCGCCTCGTCGTGACAAATTCGCTCGTAAGGTCTGAGGACCTGTCTCAGGCGGATTCGTTCAACACGGTTTATGGAGCATATGCCACGATGACGAATTCGCTTGTGGTCGGCAAGGGTGCGAGCGGATTCCTTGAGGTCGAGTCCGGGGCGGTGATCTCCAACCGTCTGCAGGTTGGCATGCATGGTGTTGCGGTTTGGGAAGACGTATCGTATGGCGCGGTTCGCCAGCGTGGCGGAAGCGTTGTTGCCGTCTCGCCGGATGGAGATTACCTGAAGGGGAATGGGCTTGGGGTTGGGCAGTCGTGCGGCGGATATTACGAGCTGTTGGACGGTGAACTCGTTTCGCACGGAGCCTTCTCGGTCGGCGTCGGCGGGGTCGGTACGCTGTGGATGCGTGGCGGGACGTTTGTTGTGACGAACTACCTGAGTTCAGGGGCGCAGGGGGAGTTGTGGATAGGGGCCTTCAACCAGGGCAACGGGGCAATCCGTGTCTCAGGCGGTGAACTGCGCCATTATGGGAAGCGTGAGATATTTGTCGGACTCGGTGCCATCCAAAACGCATGCCACTCGCTGACGGTTGATGGAGAGGGAGGCTACTGCGATTTTGGAGATGCGCAATTCAACCACGGATACGGGAACACCGAGAAATCTACGTTCACGGTCAACATGAATGGAGGAACTCTGAGGGCCGGCGTGTTCTACAAACATAAAAACCAAAACCATCACCTTGGAAATCGCCTGCTAATCAATTTCAATGGCGGCACTTTCATGTGCGCCACTGGGGCAAGCGTCTTCGGGCCGAGCGAAAATGGTGCGGATCGGATTACGGTGTACTCCGGCGGCGCCACATTCGATACGGATGGACACGACGTGTGGGTGACGCAGCCGATCGAGTCCCCCGTCGGCAAAGGTATCGCGTCCATCGACCTTGGCGGGCCGATAGCGCACACCAACGCCATGTCGCCCATAGTCAGGATCGAGAGCGAGACGGGATGCGGGGCGAGCGCCTTTGCCCATTACGACTGGGGTTCGCACACTGTCGACCGCATTGAGATCCTGAGTCCCGGCAACGGCTATGAGGATGCCAAGGTGACGCTCATGTTTGCCCCGTCGCGTACCGTTGAGATCGATCCTGCGAACGTGACATTCGCGGAGAACGCCGCTGGCGGCTCGCTGACCAAGAAAGGGGATGGCAAGCTCTTCCTTGCGGCGGCAAACAAGTGGGCTGGGGCAACTTGCGTACGTGGCGGTGCGCTTGTCGCCAAATGCGACTGGGCGATACCCGCCGATACGGCGGTAGTCCTCTCGGACGGAGCGACGCTTGACCTTGAAAATCGCGTCCATCGCATTTCGTCCGTCACGTATCAGGTCGGGGGCGGGTCGATTGTGCAATCCGAGAATGCGGAGATGTCGGAGGCCGTTACGTTTGAGCTGTCCGTCGATGAGATCCTTGCCGGCAAGGCAATACCGTTCTCGGAGGATTTCGACCTTTCGAAGGTCACGCTTTCCGTGAAGGGTGCATTCCCTGACGACATGGATGGCGCAACCCGCTATCCGTTCGTCACCACGGCTGGCCAGTTCAACGGGAAGCCGTCCGTTTCCGCTCCGACATTGCCTGCGGGATACAGGTTCGCATTCGGGCCGAAGCGGATATCGCTCATACCAATGAGGGGGTTTTCGGTTATATGCAGATAGGCCGTAAATACGTGTTCCCTGTTGGCGTGTGCCTGAACGCAACGGCGGCATTCGTCCTGTCCGTCTGCGCGACGGCGTACGGCGGCATTTCGGGTTGGATTCAGGCTTCTTCCGCTGATGCGTGCTATCTGACGGTTTGCCCGGAAGAGTCATCCCCAGACAACGTGAAGGATATCCCGTTTGTGGACGAAGAGTGCTGGGCGCAGGAGACTACGCGCATTCGTCTTAAATCCGGGTGGAATAACGCCAAGGGGTCGGCGCCTCATGTGGCGATGGATTGTGTGTGCGCTTGCGTAGTGGACATCGGGCCTGCCGACGCCGCATCAAAAGGCTTCTCGCGTGAAGTAAAGGGTCTCCTATACCATTCTGCTCCACCGCCCTGACTGGCCGTTGCAATCCGGATCCCCTTGCGGCACACCACGGTGCCGTGTGTTTGTTTTTCTCTTCGTATTGTGTACTGCAGGCCCGCAAGGGCTTTTGCATTCCAATGAAAGGATGTGGACGTATGCAGGATTGTAAGGTTGTATTTCCGTCGGGGAGCAGACTTGTGAAGGACATTGACGAGAAGGAGTTTGTACATGTGAGCAAATGCCTTTGCGCAAGGGCTTTGCGCCTGGAGAACAGGGAGACGTTCCTACACGAGGACAGCCCGGGCAACAAGATAGGCGTTGTGGTTCGCGGGGTGGTGCGTCTGTATCGCCACAACCAGGCTGGACGGCGTACCGTGATCGAGGATGTGCTCCCGGGCGATGTGTTCGGAACGACTTGCGCATTTCGCGACTCCAGCGTGCTGGACGTGAACGCAAGCGCGGTGGGAAGCGCCGACGTGGTGCTTTTCGACGCGTCTAAGGTATTGCGTCCGAAGTGCAGGGAGGTCTGCGAGGCATATATGCAGTTCATGCGCAATCTCCTCTCGATCATGAGCCACAAGACGATTCTGGTAAAGCAGAAGCTGCGGATAATATCCCAAAGGACGATCCGAGCCCGGCTGATGCTGTATCTCAGGACTGTCGCGAATCGCCTCAAGACGAACGAGTTCAACATATCGTATGACAGGCAGGCGCTTGCGGACTATCTGTGCGTAGACCGCAGTGCTCTCTCGGCCGAACTCTCAAAACTGAAGACTGAGCGTGTTCTTGATTTCGACAAGAACCACTTCTGCCTCTGCGTCTTGAGCCATTAGGCAGTTGCAGAACTCGGACTCGACAAAGCGCGTCCCTCCCATGTCATACAAGCTCGGCGAGTATGGCATCGCACACTTCCGTGCCGCGTTCGGTGAGCCGGTATGTTGGCGATCCTGTGTGCGAAGGTTCGGACGAGAGCAGGCCTTCGGAGGCGAATCGGTCGAGCGTGGAAACCCAGCCTTGCACACGGGGGGCGAGTTCGGGGAACTCGTCGGCTGCCATGGCGGGGTTGAGGCCTTCCTTCAGGAGGCGAAGACGGAATATCACGCGGGAGACGGCGTTGCCTTCCCTGCTGCATGCGCCATCGCCGATTCCGATGTAGTCTTCGCCGCGCCATGTCGCAAGGTTGTGGCGGCATTCCATGCCCGGCTTCGAGAAGCTTGATATCTCATAGCGTTCGAGTCCGGCGCGTCCAAGAACCCTTTGCGCTACGGCGAGTTCGGCAAGCGCATCATCGTCGGAAGGCAATCTCACTCGGCCAGCCTCGAAATCCGCCGCAAGCCTGGTCTTCGGTTCGAGTATGAGCGTGTAGACGCTGCAGTGGTCGATGTCGAGAGAGGCGGCGGTTTCGATGGTGCGCCTCCAGGCATCGGATATGCCGCCGCCATCCCTCTTGCCGGGCCAGCCGCATATCAGGTCTATGCCGGCGTTGAGGAATCCGGCCTCGCGTATCATGCGCCATGCGCTGACGGCCTGCGATGCGGTGTGTGGACGCCCCATGCCGCGCAGTACGGAGTCGTCGAAGCTCTGCACTCCCATTGATATGCGGTTGACGCCGCCTTCCATGAGCCGCCTTAGCGTGTCGGGCGACGCATCCGCCGGATTCAGTTCAACCGTGAACTCAAAGCCTTTGACATGTGCGCAGGCGCGGCGGATCACGTCAAACATCGGCTCAAGGTTGCACAGGGTAGGCGTGCCGCCGCCGAAATACAGGGTAGAGATGGTTTCGCCGACTTTTCTTGCCAGCAGGGCCTCAAGCTCATGGGCGACATTCGCGACATATGTATCGCGCTCGCGGTTGCTCCGTCCGACATACGAGTGTAGTGCGCAATAGGCGCACTTGCTTCGGCAGAATGGGAAGTGGATGTATACGTTCACTGCGCATCGGAGGACGCAGTGGGGGCCTCCGCGGCCTTGGACTGTGCTTCCTCTTCGGAAGAGACCTCTCCGAGCGTCTTCGTGCCGGAAAGCAACGCCACCACTTCCGTCTGCACGTCCGCAAGGTTCTCGAGGCGTATGCGCGGGTCGAGAACGATGAATGATTCGCCCGTGCGGCGATGCTCGTAGATGCGTATGATTGTGCCGTCCTTCTGCACCTTCGCGTCGCGCTCCACGAGTATCTTCGACCTTTCGAGCATGACGGCAAGCACGTACACCACGTTTTTCATTGCCGGGTCGCCGAGCGATATGAGGTGCCGCAGCAGTTCGTCCGCCGTCTCCTTCTTCAGCGGCTCCTTTTTGTCCGTCGGAGGCGGCGCGGAGTATATTCCCTCCCACAGGCTGAACGGTTCCCATGTGCGCGGGGCGGCCTTCCAGCATTCAGGATGGCAGTCGAGCCGTTCGTAGCCATCGGCAAGTTCGTGAAGTACGCTTATCACCGGGGCCCTGTCCACGAGCGGATTCCCGCAGATGGAGCAGATGTGTCCCCGGCTTCTTATGTTCCATTCCTGTGACATGGCGCAGATTATACCACATCGTCTGGATAGAGGTTGATCCGCTTCCCGGCGTATGCGGCGAGCGGACGCTTCCACTCGCCGGGCGCGAGCGATCTGCCGCCCATCAGCTTCGCGAGCCATTCGCTCCGTGCGCCCTCTGAAAGCCGCTTCGGCCAACGCTTTCCTATTGCCGAAAGGAGCGTCATGCCTCCGGCGGCGGGGCGGTATCGGCGGACATTCTCCACCGACAGCAGAACCCCGTTGGCCGTTGCCCACCGGTATTCGCGCATCGACACGCCATATTCGCGCATCTGGGACGCCGTATCGCCAATCAGCTTCTGGGGGTCGATCCATTTCGCTCCTAGCACGCGGAACGCGAGATTGCCGCCGCGATCCGTGTCAAGCGCGGGAAACGCCTCGGTGAATACGGTGAGCGGGTACATGGCTGCGGCATCCCAGCTCTTTATTCCGGGTGATGGCGGGAGGAATCCTGGCCACGGCGTGCGTACCGAATGGCTCCAGCCCCGCATCCTCACGACAGACAGCCTTACCTTGGAGATCGCACCGGCAAGATAGCGGGCCTCTTCTCCTATCGTCATGCCATGGCAGAGCGGAAGCTCCGCAGGGCATACGAAGCTTAGATTCTCCGGGGATGGCATGGGGCCATCCACGATCCCGCCGAGCGGTATCGGGCGATCAAGCACGACCACTTCGATTCCGCGTTCTGCCGCCGCCTCCATTACGAGCTTGAGCGTGGCAAGATACGTGTAGCACCTCACGCCGATATCCTGCATATCAATGACGATGCGTTCGATGCCATGTAGCATGTAGGCGGTGGGCTTGCGCGTATCGCCGTACAGCGAGAATACCGGTATGCGGAAGCGCGGATGCCTGAGGGAGCCTGTCTTTTCGCCCGGTGCGGCGAGGCCGAAGTATCCATGTTCTGCGGAAAACACCGATTTGAACTGCTTCGGGTATCTCTCCCACAGCATGTCGCAAAGGGGCGAGATCTGCTGGGAGAGGAGGCCGAACGGCTTTTTGTCGTTCAGTTTGGCTATCAGCGACCTGTAATTGACGTAAGGTTGTTCCATGCACACGGATTATACCCGAAAAGCGGAAGCGCGACAATTCTGGCGGTTGGTACACCCTTATCCCGGAAAATCCGGGATAAGGGTGTCAAATGTGCGCCACTTGACATTGCGGGCTTCGGCGGCGTCCCTGACGAATTCGTGCGGGATGAGCGTGTCGGGATGAGCGTTGCAATCTGATGCATGATGGTGTACAATGTGCGCATTGCTTTTGAGAGTTGTTCTTTTTGCATGGAGGGGTATGCTACCCCAAACACCTCTCATTAGCAACGCTATGCGTCACATCTTAAAATGGAATCTAGTGATGAGCGAACGATACTTGAGATTCAAAGGCTTTCGGGACATACATGTGCACTTCCGCGATCCCGGCATGCCACAGGCGGAAACCCGGGCGACGGGGGCGGCGGCGGCCGCCGCCGGCGGTTTCGTGTGCGTCACCACGATGCCGAATACCACGCCTGCCGGCGACAGCGTGGCATGGCTGCGCGAACAGATTGAGGACGATTCACTCCCCGTGAGGATTGCCCCGGCGGCATGCATCACCCGAGGGAGGCTCGGACGCGAGGTGGCGGATCTCGAACGTCTCGCCGAGGCTGGCGCGGTCGCCTTCACCGACGACGGTTCGTTTGTTTCCGACAGGAACGTGATGCGCGAGGCGATGCGCCGTGCGGCGGCGCTCGGCAGGCCCGTCATGCAGCATGCCGTAGTGCCGTCGCTGCTTCGTGACGGCGTGATCAGGGATTGCCGCGTGGCCCGTGCGTTTCGCCTGCCTGTCATGCCTCCCGATGCGGAGGTGGAGGCCGTGCGCCGTGACATAGGCCTGTGCCGCGAAACGGGCTGTTCGCTCCACATCCAGCACATATCGTGCGCAGGGACTGTAGACCTGATACGCGAAGCCCGGAGGGAGGGCCTTCCGGTGACCGGCGAGGCAACGCCGCACCATCTCCTGTTTTCCTGCGATGACATACCGGATAACGACGCCAACTGGAAGATGGCGCCGCCGCTTGGCAACCAGGAAGACCGTGCGGCAATCCGTGCGGCAGTGAAGGACGGCACTCTCGGGATTCTGGCGACAGACCACGCGCCGCATCCTGCGGCGGCGAAGCGTGGCGGATTCGTAGGATCGGCGAACGGCATTGTCGGTCTTGAGACTGCAGTCGCCATAACCTACAAGGTGCTGGTCGAGGACGAGGGCATGGACGTGAACGAGTGGGCGAAGCGCTGGACCGAAGGTCCGGCCCGCCTGATCGGCGAGGAGCCTGATGGCGAGACTGTCATAGACCTTCAGGCCAACCGCACGGTCGATCCGTCGTCGTTCATGTCGCTTTCGCGGAATATGCCGTATGCCGGGCTTGCCTTCTCGGCGTGGCCTTTGCCGAAAAAATAGGGAGAATGCCATGAAGAGGATCCTTTCAATTCTGCTCGTCATGTCGGTTGCGGCATCCGGCGCCCTCGCGGCATTGCCAGTGGAAGCGCCATCTGTCAGGAAGGATCATCCGAGGCTCTTCTTCAATAGGGATACGTGGCCCGCGATAAAGGCAAATGCGGAAGGCGCCGCGAAAGCCTCCATGGCTGCGCTTCTTGCGAGGTGCGACCGGTTCCCCACGGATCCGGCATGTTCGCGCACGGAAGGGGTGCCCCCCGGCTGGTCGGATGCCGTGCCGCTGCCTCCTGTCGCCGAGTGGGGCCCGCAGGCGGCAATGTGCGCTCTCGCGTGGCGGTTCACCGGCGATGGACGGTACCTCGAGAAGGCGAAGCGCATGCTCGCTGTCAGCATTGCCGCATATGGCGAAGCGTTCCGCAACCGCCGCGCCGTCAACTGGTACTCGACGTCGCGGATTCTCGCATTCTGCGCATACGACTGGATGTTCGAAGCGCTCACCCAGGACGAACGGCGGGCTATGATAGTGCCGCTCGTGCAGCACGTTGAGGATGTCCAGCCGCGCAAGGGCGGGCCGAAGATCGTGCGCCGCAACAGTGGCGGGACGAAGTCCGGCTTCTATGGCGTGTCGTCGCTGCTGTGGTATTCCGGCGTGGCCGCCAGCGGGGACGGCCTTTGCGACGACATGGCGCGGCGGCATCTTGAGAGGGGATACGGACTGTGTCGGGAGATGCTTGCGCACCGCGACAGCGTAGCGGGCGACGACGGCGCCCTCGCGAGCGGTGTAGTCGGATATTCCATGGGCGCCTATCCATGGGCGCACTTCAACTTCTTCCATACGATGCTCTCCGCCGCCGGCGTCGATGCCGCGTCGCAGTACCCGAACCTTGCGCTGTTCCCGAACTGGATATGGTGGAACTGGATTCCCACTCGGCATGGGGCCGGGCAGTATGGATTCGGCGATGCCTCGCACTGGGACAACATGTTGCCGTTGGGAAGCCTGTATGAGCACATGACGCAATACGCATGCTTCTATCGCCAGTCGAGCCCGGCTGCGGCGCGGCTGGCCATGGCGTTGCGGGATCGTGCGCCGAACCGCAACCTCGGCGACACGTGGCCGATGTACCCGTTCCTCTTCGCCGCGGCGGATGGCGTAGCGCCGTTCACCGCCGAGGAGCTTGACGGATGTCGTCTAAAGGCAAGGCATTTCGAGAGTGTTGGGCAGTTCGTGATGCGGAGCGGGTGGAACAGGGACGCGACCTTCTGCATGTTCACGTCCGGCGGGGATGTGAACATGCACCGCCATCTTGACGAGAACAACTTCGTGATCTACCGCAACGGGTACCAGGCGCTCGATTCCGGATGCCGCGCGAGGCAGACGGACTACAACCTCACGTACTACTACGCCCAGACGGTGGCGCACAACTGTGTGCTGATACATCAGCGACCGGAAGAAGAGCCTATAACGTCCTATTGGGGGCTGAAGTACAAGGGGCCGGAAGGTTTGCGCACGTATGGCGGACAGGGCCGCGCGTGTGGAACACCGCTCGCCTTCGAGACGAATCCGGTCTATACGTATGTCGCCGCAGATGCCACGAGAAGCTACGGGAAGAAATGCAGGGAGGCCGTGCGCCAGTTCGTATACCTGATGCCGGACGTGTTTGTGGTCTACGACCGGGTGGGCGCGGCGGATGCGTCCTACGCAAAAGAATGGCTCCTGCACACCCGGAACGAACCCGAGGTGGATGGAGGTCTTGTGCGTTCGCAGGCCGAGGATGGCGTGATGTATTCGCGCACGCTGCTGCCGGAACGGGCGGCGGTCGAAAAGGTCGGCGGGCCAGGCAAGGAGTTCTGGAGCGCAGGCAAGAACTGGGAACTCGATGCGGACTACCTGCGCTGGGTTGAGTCCAGGTGCGCAAAGACGGGGAATGGGCCGTGGTTCGGACGGTGGCGCATTGAGGTGAAGCCTACCGTCCCATCCGTGGATGACCGCTTTCTGCACGTCATAAACGTTGGCGACGCCAAGGCGTGCAGGCCTGTCGTGTGCGAGTATGCGAAGCGGGCGGTGAGCGATGGCGTGCGGATAGTGATTCCGGGACAGAGCCTCAAAGGTTTCGCCGGTACGCTTGAGGCGACGATAGACTTCAACCGCACGGGCGATGTGGGCGGGGATATCCATTTGAGGATTTTGAGTCCAGACGGCAAATGCCTTGCCGCCGAAAGCAGGAGACTGTCGAGCAAGGTCGAGGCCCAGGCGGGCGTTGGCCTGTAAACAACAGGAGGTATACGCATGAACACATCGAGAAAGGGTTTCTTAAGTTCGCTCTCGCTCGCGGCGGCGTTTGCTGGATGCCGCACGGAGAAGGGCGTGCAGCCCACGAGGTTCAAGCCGTTTGAGGTGCCGGGGCTTGAGCCCCGCCCCGGTTTCTGGAAAGTGCGTCCCTCCGAAATCGTCGAACTGTGCGAAAGCGTCACAAGGTGTTCGCGCAAGGAAGTGATCTGCCACACGCCGCTCGGTTATCCGGTCCACGCGCTATTCTATGGCGATTTCAACGAGGCTCCGCCGCAGACAAACTGGTCTGCCGGACAGGGCTCCACGACGTACCGCAACTACTACGGACGCAGGCAGGGCGGCACGCAGACGTTCCTTTTCATTGCCGGTGTGCATGGCGCGGAGCCGGAGACGGTGGCCGGAGCCATGAACCTGATAAGGATGCTGGAGACTGGAGTGGATTTCCGTGGACGCGCTGACGATCGGCTTCTGGAGCTTGTGCGCAGCTACAGGTTCATAGTAGTGCCGTGCGTGAACATGGATGGACGCGCAATCTCTCCGGACCACCTTCGCGGCGTGGACTGGGTGACGTTCCGCAAGGTGTCGCAGGGCGTGTGGAAGGATGGCTCGCTCGTCGGATGGCGTGGAAGCAAGGCGTGGTTTCCCTTGCCGCTTGACAAGGTTGGCTATCCTGGGGGCTATCCGAATGCGGATGGCTACAACATAATGCACGACGCCACCCCGGGGGACATCCGCACCGAGGAGGCGAAGGCCTTGCTGAAGCTTGCCGCCCGCTGGCGCGCCGATGCGGTATTGAACGGGCACTCGTATGAGAGCGAGCCGTCTGTCCTGCCCCCAAGCTCCATCGAGTATCCTGAGAAACTTGAGCGAGCGCGTGACATCCGCTACAGGTGCAACCTCGCGCTGCACAAGGCGGGTATCAGGAAATACGCACCGAAACCCGCGAGGGAGGATGCGCCGTCCCGTCCCGGAATAAACCTCAACAACGTGTTTGCCCTTGCGTCTGGAGCGTTGCCGCTTACGCTTGAGTGTACGGTTTCGTATGATCGCCCGGACAAGCCGCAGGCGAATATAAGGCCCACGAGGACATATTCGTTCGACGAACTTCTTGAGGTCACGTACGTCACGATCAAGGCTTTCCTTGAGGCTGGACTGGAGAAGCCCTTTGTCGTGCGCGGCGCCGAAACCGTCTACAAGGATTGATGCGCAAATGAAGCTGGCAGAGACTTTGGTCAGGGAACTTTCCGAAAGGGAGATGACGTGCGCGACCGCCGAGTCGTGCACTGGCGGCGGGGTGGGGAGTGCGATAACGGATGTCGCCGGCTCCAGCGCGGCGTTCTGGGGCGGAGTGATAAGCTACGACAACTCCGTGAAGCGCAACGTGCTTGGGGTGCCGCAGGAAGTGCTCGAAACCAAGGGGGCCGTCTCGGCGGAATGCGCGGAGGCGATGGCCTGTGGGGTGAGGCGGCTGCTCAAGACGGATCTCGCCGTATCGGTAACGGGCATCGCCGGACCTGGCGGCGGAAGCGCCGACAAGCCTGTCGGACTCGTCTGGTTCGGCCTTGCGACGGCGCATGGCGTGAAAACCGAAAGGCGGGTGTTTCAAGGCGACCGCGCCGCAATTCGCGCCGCGGCCATCGACCACGCCCTCAGGCTGCTCCTGCGCGGGACAGATATGGATGTGTAAGTGGTGGAGAGGTGGAGTGCATTTCGACACTTCTGCATGGCCAATATTTCCCGACGGCGGGAGGGACGCGCTTGTCGCGTCCGCATCCGCCATATGCGGGCAATGGTCACAGTAAGCTGCGCACCTCTCCCCTGTGCATGCACGACGGCGAGGGCGCCGTCGCTACGGGGGGTGTCGTGTTATCGGTCGCAACAAGTGCGCCCCTCCCTGCCATCCGCAATTCCACCTCCTGAATCATCAAATTGCCCAATCGTCAAATGCAATCGCAAATTGAAGAATCGTAAATCGCAACTACCAACTGCCAACTACCAACTATCAACTATCAACTACCAACTGAACGTGGCGTGATCTTGTCCATTATGATGGCGATCGCACCGTCTCCCGTTATGTTGCAGGCGGTGCCTACGGAATCGGTCGCCATGTACAGCGTGATCATCAGCGCGAGTTGCGTCTGGTCGAACCCGAGCATGGACTGCAGGATGCCGAGCGCGGCCATGACGGCTCCGCCCGGTACGCCGGGGGCCGCTACCATCACGATCCCCACCATGAAGATGAATCCGGCAAATGTGCCGATGTTTATGCCGGAGGCATTCCCGCTCATCAGCATGAGCGCAATGGAGCATGAGACGAGCTTGACCGTCGAACCGGCAAGATGCACCGTGGCGCAGAGCGGGATGACGAAGTCGGCAATCTCTGGGCGTACTCCGTTGGCGATGGTCTGGGCCCGCGTGACTGGGATCGTCGCGGCGGACGAGGATGTGCCGAGCGCGGTGACGTAGGCAGGGAGCATCGTCAGCATGGCCTTGAACGGGTTTCTGCGGGCGACGATTCCGGCGACCACGAATTGCGCCAGTATGACGAGCAGAGTTAGCAGGGTGAACACCGCGATGATCGCGGCGAAGGCCGTAAGCACCGCCTTTGTCTTCCCGGCGGCGGTCATGTCGAGGAATATGCCGAATATGTACACCGGAAGCATCGGCACAATGGCCACGGATATCGTCTTGGTGATGACCGTGCGAAACTCTATGAACCCGCGCTTGAGCACCACGGAATCCGCGAATATCATGCCAAGTCCGAGGATGAACGACAGCACGAGTGCGCTCATCACGTCCATTATTGCGGGGATTTGTATCGTCACATAGGGGGCGAACTTTACGGTCGCCTCTTCCATCGCCGCAGTGGCACCTGCCGTGACGAGGGACGGGAATGCAGCCGCCGAGACGAAATAGCCGAGAAATCCCGCGAAGAGTGTCGATGCGTAGGCAATCGAGACGGTCGTGAGGAGCATCTTGCCGGCGCCATGTCCGGTTTCGGCTATTGCCGGGGCGACAAGCCCAAGGATGATCAACGGCACCATGAACTTTATGAACTGGTCGCAGAATGCGCCTATGGTGTTCACGAACTTTACGGCAGGGGCCGGTGCGACTGTGCCAAGCGCTATTCCGAGGATGATGGCAATTGCGATGCACGGAAGAAGGCCGAACTTTATCTTTTTCATGGCGTGGATTATATCAAAACGGCGCATGGCATACGGATGCTATTTGAGAATATGCCAACGACTGTGTTTTGCCCAGTTCGTCAAATAGAACGGACACTCTTTGGTAGTTGGTGCTTTCATTGCGTTCGTCAAAAGCTGGACACTTTC
>CAKULV010000058.1 GCA_934667425.1 uncultured Kiritimatiellota bacterium
CACGACGGCGAGGCGCACCCCTCTAGCGACCGCATGCGCGGCTCACTTCGTTCGGGGGATATTTCGCCACTGTCCTGCCCGACGCGTTTTCCGTAGCGATGGCGCCCTCGCCATCGTATTCCGGCGTTCACGACGGCGAGGCGCACCCCTCTAGCGACCGCATGCGCGGCTCACTTCGTTCGGGGGATATTTCGCCACTGTCCTGCCCGACGCGTTTTCCGTAGCGATGGCGCCCTCGCCATCGTATTCCGGCGTTCACGACGGCGAGGCGCCGTCGCCACTGCCCTGTCCGACGCGTTTTCCGTGGCGATGTTTCTTCTTGAAAAAAAAAATGCTTTTGGTATCATTGGCGGCGCTTTAGGCAAGTGCTATCAGTTTCACCAGACAGGAGGCTCTTATGGAACGCATCATCTTTGTGGTTGCCGCAACGGCATTGTCCATGGTTTCCATGGCCGTCGAGACGAATACGCATTACACGGTGACGGTAGACGGTGGCACGTATGATTCCCCCGTGTCGCTCGATACCGTCAACGTAACCGTGGAGACGGTCGGCGCGCCTGCCTTGGAGAGGCCGTTCTCTGAGGTTTGCGCGGATTTTGGGGCGGGCCCGGCGATCTTCCGCAAGCGCGGGAAGGGGTGGATGATGTCATCGACCAAGATGGCGGAGTTCACAGGTGAGATCCGGATAGAGGAGGGCGCATTCATGGTGAACACGAATCTCATGACAGGTCCGCTCGACCTCTCGACGGCGCCGACGGTCGTCGTCTCGAACGGAGCCTCGTTCGCGCTTGCGGCTACGGATGAGACGTGCCCGTCCGCTGGCGGCTCCGTCGGCCCGAACCTGCACCTGAAGAACGCTTTCCGTCTGGTCGGCGAAGGCGTGGACGGCTATGGCGCGATAGCGAACCTGCTCGGGAATCCGCAGATGTACCTTTTCTACGGCACATGGTCGCTTGACGGAGATACGCTCCTTTCCGGAAGAAGTTCCCAAAGGTATGATGTCTCTGACGAGCCGTTCATACACCTGAACGGGCATACCATGACGGTGAAGCGTGGAGACGGAATGCCGTGGTGGAACCTGTGCCTCGGTTCTGCGCAGGTCTGCGATGGGCATGTGGTGGTGGACAGCACCGGCCTGCTGGTGCAGGGCGGGCGTCTTGACGGCCACTCCGTATGGCGTGGCGATGAGCGCAATACCCTCACCATAACAAACCGAGCAACGCTCCTCTTCTACAACAATTTCGTGTCCATTCCGTGGAGCGTCAGGTTCTGCGAAGGCACATCGTTCACGAGCGGAGGAACAGCCACCGAGAAAACCCGTAGCGATGTCGGGCACACGAATGTCTGCAATTACCTGTCCGGTCCGGTGGTCATTGATGGGCGCGTAGACCTGTTCGGAAGATATGACTATGCAGGATTCACGATCCCGCAGATATTGTCGGGGAGCGGGCCGGTCAATGTGAATGGCGCATGGCTCAACCTCGTGTCTCCGAGCAGTGGCTATCTCGGAGCCATCTCCATAGATTCATGGAACTCCGTCTATGGCGGTGTGCGGTATCCGGCTGGGCTTGCGCTGTATTCGCCCGGTGCGTATGACGAGAATGCGAGTGGGGTGACGCTTACGAATGCGGAGGTTCGGCTCATGACGGATGAGAGGTGCTGCCTCCCTGCGGTGGCCTTCAACGTGTCTTCGGGCACGAATTTCGCCTTTAGCGGCGGAGGATACGGGAACACGTGCGCTTCGCTGAGGAAGGATGGCGGCGGCACTCTCGATCTTTTGTCGAACGTATCCGTCACCGGAAGGTTCGAGCTTGCGGAGGGGACCCTGCGCTTCAGCCCCATGAGGAAATACTACTCTACGGTGGGCGGACTCTGGAAGTGCATGGTTCCGCAGGATGATCGCGACGAGGAAGAGCCGAGTACCAATCATCGCCCGTTCATGAATTTTGGTGATACGTCGTACTATTCAAATGAAGTCGTCACCTGCTGCGACCTGCTGAAGACCCCCACATACCCGCCATGGGAGAAGTTTACCTCCGTCGCATGGGGCGGATATGTATGGAACCGTTCGCCGACGAACGAGACGTGGCGTTTCGCCGCATCCATAAGCGGATATTCGCGCCTCTATATAGATGGGGAGATGGTAATCGTCACCGACGACAATCAGAACGTATTGTTTGCCAATGTGATGATGGCCCCCGGTTGCCATGAGTTCCTGTTCAAGGTGAACCCCCGCCACTATAGCCATCCCGGCTCGACTTCCCAGCCGAGCAAGAACCGTGACTGGAAGGCCGGTACGCCGGGCCTGATGGTGAGCAAGACTTCGGTCGCCAGCACGAACAGCGACGACTTTGTGTTCCTTGAGGATTTCTGCTCGTACACGAACGTCAGCGCGGGTGGCGTCGGCTACATCTTCACGCGCGACGCGAGGGACGTCGGCGAATTCGATCCGGCTGCGCTGGCGGAACTCAGTGCCATGGAGCGGCCTGTGGCGAACATGGTCTGCAATCCCGGTACGGCCATCGACCTTGGCGACGGCAACGAGACTCCGCTATTCATAGGCACCCTTGAGGGTGTGACGGCGGTCAGGAACGGCGGCGTGAAGATAGGGAAGTCATGGAAACTCGATGCGAACCGTCTCAAGGCGGGCGGCACCCTTTCCGTAGAGGGGACGCTTGCGTTTGCCGGCGGCTGTACGCTTGATTGGGAGGATTTGCCGCTTTTGCCGCGTACAAACGACTATGTTATAGCCGTTGCCGCCGGCGGCATCGAGGGATTGCCGATCTGGAGTCCGGCGGATGGGACGCACAACAGCCGCTGGCACCTTGCCAAGGAGAAGAATGCCGATGGGGACGATGCCCTGACGTTCCGTTGGCGGGCCGGCATGATCGTGCTTATGCGTTAGCGTTTTCCGTGGCGATGGCGCCCTCGCCATCGTATTCCGGCGTTCACGACGGCGAGGCGCACCCCTCTATCGACCGCATGCGCGGCTCACTTCGTTCGGGGGATATTTCGCTACATTGCCACTGCCTTGTTGCTGCGTTTTCCGTGGCGATGGCGCCCTCGCCATCGTATTCCGGCGTTCACGACGGCGAGGCGCCGTCGCCACTGCCCTGCCCGACGCATTTTCATTTAAAGGCCAGTGGTGTAAACATTATGCTTGCGGTGAAGCGGGCGTTATGGTATCTTATACATCCATCTGCGACCGACTAAGGATTCGTTCCCTCTCGCGGTTTTCTCACCAACGGGTGGGTTGCCTTCGTCTGTCGTGGTCTAAATTTGCCAATATGCGCGGCGAGGGAGCGGTTGCGGTGTTGGCGATCGATGAAACACAGCTTACCAAGACAAAAAGAACAGGAATAAGAAATGATAGACAAGGCATTGGTGCGCAACGAGTTCGGACGTCACGACCGTGACACGGGGTCCTCCGAAGTTCAGATTGCGACGTTGACGAAGGAGATTCTGGCGCTCACCGAGCACCTCAAGCAGAACAAGAAGGATCATTCCTCCCGCTATGGTCTGATCCGCAAGGTGAACAACCGCCGCAAACTCCTCAACTACCTCAAGCGGGAAGACGAGGCGAAGTACAAGGATCTCATCAAGAAGCTGGGGCTTCGCCGCTAAGGGGAATGGTTTCCAATGGAAGGTACAAAACAGTTTAAGGTTTCGATAGGCGGGCAGGATCTCGTCATCGAGACGGGGCTCCTGGCGCAGCAGGCGGCAGGGGCGGTCACCGTATCGTACGGTGACAACACGGTGTTTACCGCCGTGACCAACACGGATACGCCGCGCGAAGGAATTGATTTCTTCCCGCTCCAGTGTGAATACCGCGAGAAGTTCTACGCCGCAGGCAAGTTCCCCGGCGGGTTCTTCAAGCGCGAGGCGCGTCCAAGCTCGAAGGAAATCCTCACGGCCCGCATGTGCGACCGTCCGATCCGTCCGCTTTTCCCAGATGGTTACTACAACGATGTGCAGGTCAACTCCATGCTCATCCAGTCCGACGGGACGCGCGAGGCTGATTTTCTGGCCGTCAATGCCGCGTCTGCGGCGCTCCACATCAGCGAGATCCCGTTCATGGGGCCGATCGGGTGTGTGCGCATCGGTCGCGTTGACGGCGAATGGGTAATCAACCCTACGCACGAGCAGAAGGCCAAGAGCGACATCGACCTGCTCTATGCGGGCATTCGCGGCAAGTTCCTCATGATGGAGGGTTCGGCCTGCGAGATATCCGACGAGGATTTCGTGGCGGCGCTGAAGCGCGCCCATGAGGAGGTCGAGAAGATCATCGATCTCCAGATCGAGATGCGCAGGGCCCTCGGCAAGCCGGATAAGGTCATCGCGGATGTCCCTCAGCCTGCCGACAAGATGGACTTCATGCGCGCGGAAGGCGGTGAAGCGCTTTCGGCCGCATTGCTCATCAAGGGCAAGCTTGAGCGCCAGGGCAAGGTAAGCGCCATCAAGGACGATCTTCTGAAGAAGGTCTCCGAGAAGTGGCCGGAGATTGACGCCGTCGGTTTTGTGCATCTCTTTGACGCGCTTGAGATCGAGACGGTTCGCAGGAACGTGCTGGAGAAGGGGCTTCGCATAGATGGCCGCGCCCAGCATGAGATCCGTCCGCTTGCGGCGCAGGTCGGCGTTCTGCCGAGGGTGCATGGCTCGGCGGTCTTCTCGCGCGGCGAGACGCAGTCCTTTGCGACGGTCACGCTCGGCACGAAGAAGGATGCGCAGGAGCTTGATTCCGTGACGGGCGGTCCGCTCTCGAAGCGGTTCATGCTGCACTACAACTTCCCGCCGTACTGCACTGGCGAGGTTGGCCGTCTCGGTTCCACAGGCCGCCGCGAAATCGGCCACGGTGCGCTCGCGGAGCGTTCGATCGCCGAGGTGCTGCCCGACGAGTTTCCGTATTCGATTCGCGTCGTCTCTGAAATCATGGGTTCCAACGGCTCGTCGTCGATGGCCTCCATCTGCAATGGCTGCCTCGCCCTCATGGATGCGGGCGTGCCGCTCAAGCGGACTGTCGCCGGCATATCGATCGGCCTCTTCACGAATGCCGACCAGAGCCAGAAGGTCCTTGTCACGGACATTCTCGGCGCCGAGGACCATTGCGGCGACATGGACTTCAAGGTTGGCGGCACCCGCAAGGGCATCACTGGCTTCCAGGTGGACCTGAAGCTCCGCGGCCTTACGTGGGATCTCGTTGAGGGCGCCGTCAAGGCCGCGCACGACGCCCGCCTGAAGATCATCGACTTCATGGAGAGCGTGATCCCGGCCCCGCGCAAGGAACTCAACAAGTACGCTCCGCGCATGGAGGTCATCAAGATCCCCGCCGACAAGATTGGCGCGCTGATCGGAAAGGGCGGCGAGACCATTCGCGGAATCTGCGAGAAGACCGGCGCCCAGATCGACATCGAGGAAGATGGCGACTATGGCGTTGTGTCGATCTTTGCGACCACCGGCGACATGATGGAGAGCGCAAAGGCCGAGGTCAACGCCGTAACGGCGGAGGCCGAGCCCGGCAAGATCTACGAAGGGACGGTCACCGGCATCAAGGAGTTCGGTGCGTTCGTGGAGATACTTCCGGGCAAGGATGGGCTTTGCCACATCTCCGAACTCTCCGACAAGCGCGTGAACTCCGTTGAGGACGTTTGCAGGGTCGGCGACAAGATGCTCGTGAAGTGCATAGGCGTGGATGACCGCGGCCGCATCAAGCTGAGCAGGCGCGCCGCCATGGCCGATGCCGATGCACGGGCATAGCGGCTGCTGAGGCGCGCGGCGACGCGATTGCCGCCGCGCACCATGCAGTCCGCGATGTGATCCGTTTTGGATCGCATGGAATGGCGAAGAGGACGCCATGCAAATGACAAGCGTTTGCATGGCGTTTTCGTTATGTGAGGATTTACGGTTCGCGATTATGCCAGGGAGACACTTGAAAACCACGGACACGACAAGCGTGTCCCTCCCGCATCTCCGCAAAGACGCAAAGATTCGCAGTTCGAGGGAGGGACGGGCTTGTCCCGTCCGCAATCGCGAAGGTTTTGTAATTACCTCAAGAGTTTGAACATGAAGGCAGAAAGTCATGGCTGAAAGACTGTTCAGGTTAAATGCGCCATTCAAGCCGACAGGCGACCAGCCTGCCGCGGTTGAGAAGCTGCTGAAGGGGCTGTCGTCCGGGGAAGACAGGCTTGTGCTGCAGGGAGTGACGGGGTCGGGCAAGACATTCACCATGGCGAACCTCATAGAGCGGTGGAACCGCCCTACGCTCATTCTGTCCCACAACAAGACCCTTGCGGCGCAGCTTTTTTCGGAGCTGAAGGAGTTCTTTCCGGACAATGCCGTGGAGTACTTCATCTCCTACTACGACTATTACCAGCCGGAAGCCTATATCCCGCAGACCGACACCTACATCGAGAAGGATGCGGCGATCAACGAGGAGATAGAGCGGTACAGGCTTTCGGCCACCAATTCCCTCATCGCGCGCAAGGACGTGGTAGTCGTCGCATCCGTTTCGTGCATCTATGGACTCGGGGAATCGACGGAATACCGCAATCTCGCGGTACGGGCCAAGGTGGGCGAAGGGAAGGGGCGCGGCGACCTGATCGCGCGTCTCGTCGAGGCCCAGTATGTCCGCAACGACATGGATTTCGTGCAGGGCAACTTCCGGGTGCGCGGGGATGTGGTGGACGTGTTCCCTGCGTATGCGGTGGAGGGCGTACGCATCGAGTTCTTCGGCGATGAGGTGGATTCCATACGCTCGATCGATCCGCTGACAGGAAAAGCCGGGGTGTCGATGCCCGCCGTTGTAATAACTCCCGCAAAGCAGTTCGTGATGCCGAAGGACAAGATGGAGGCTGCATACAGGCGCATAGAGCTTGAGCTTGCCGATCGTCTCAGGTATTTCGAGGGGGCTAAGAAATTCATAGAGGCCCAGCGTATCCGCGAAAGGACCGAGTACGATATCGAGATGATGCGCGAGCTCGGATACTGCAACGGCATAGAGAACTATTCGCGTCCCTTGACGGGCCGGGCCCCGGGCGAGCCCCCTGAATGCCTGCTCGACTATTTCCCCGACGACTTCCTTACGATCATCGACGAATCGCACGTTGCGGTCCCGCAGATCCGCGCAATGTACAACGGGGACCAGGCCCGCAAGCAAAAGCTTGTGGACTACGGCTTCCGGCTTCCGAGCGCGAAGGACAACAGGCCTCTAAAGTTCGCAGAGTTCGAGCAGAAGGTGCGCCAGATCGTGTTCACTTCGGCTACGCCGGGCGACTACGAATACTCCGTGTCAAAGACCGTCGCGGAGCAGGTCATACGCCCGACAGGACTCCTCGATCCGGAAATAGAGGTGCGTCCGCTGAAGAATCAGGTGGATGACCTCATGGAAGAGATACGGAAGGTTGCGGCCAACGGCGACCGGGTGCTGGTGACTACCCTCACCAAGCGTTCGGCCGAAGACCTCACGGCCTACCTGCACGAGACCGGGATCCGGGTGGAATATCTCCATAGCGACATAGATGCGCTGGAGCGGGTGGCCATCCTTGGCCGGTTGAGGAAGGGCGAGTTTGACGTGCTCGTGGGGATAAACCTGTTGCGGGAAGGGCTTGACTTCCCTGAGGTGGCGCTTGTGGCCATACTCGATGCGGACAAGGAAGGGTTCCTTCGGTCCACCACATCGTTGGTGCAGACGGCGGGGCGCTGTGCGCGTCACGAACATGGGCGTGTGATTCTCTACGCGGACCACGAGACGGATGCGATTCGGGAAACGATAGACATAACGCGCTACCATAGAGAAAAACAGATGGCCTACAATCGCGAACATGGCATCACTCCGAGGTCTGTGAAGCGCACGATCAACGAGTCCGTGTATGTGTTCAGGAGTGGAGAGCCCGATAAGCCGAAGGGCAGGAAGATCAGGGACACGGGGGCGATTGAGCAGGAGGTGATAGACGACCTCAGGCGCGAGATGATGGAGGCTGCGGATGCCCTTGAGTTTGAGCGGGCGGCATACCTTCGCGACCAGATAAAGGCCCTTGAGCGGCAGCTGTCGGGCGCGACTAAAAAATGATGAAAAATGAGATTGTTGCAGATCGGGTTTTTTGGTATACTATGTCCACTTTTTTGAACCCTTAGTGGCGAGAGTAGCTCAATTGGTAGAGCATCAGATTGTGGATCTGAGGGTTGCGGGATCGTACCCCGTCTCTTGCCCCAGCCTTCACCCACGGCAGATCAGGCCGAGGGCATATTCTGGGGGATGCCCCCGCGATGGCGTGGAAGGGTTGTCGCAGGTGAAATGGAGGCGTCACCCGCCGCATTGGCGGGACTTGCGGTATGCCCGCATCGTCATGCCCATCCTGTCCCTGAAAAGGCGGAGCAGGTACGTGCCGGAGCCGAACGCGACGGTCTTGCAGATCTCGGAGATCGGGAGCTGGGTCGACCTTAGCAGCGAGCAGACGTTCTCAAGCCTCGTTTCCTGCACGACATCAAGGATGCTGCGCCCCGTGATCTGCCGGAAGCGTCTGTCAAGCAGCCTGCGCGAAACCTTCAGCTGGGCGGCGTAAGTGCCGACGCCCCTGTACTCCAGGGCGTGGTCCCTGATGAGCTCCATCGCCCGCTGCACGAGCTTCCCGCCAGTACCCGCATGGCCGAGGGAACTCCTCATCACCGTCGCCTTCACGTGGTAGAGGTGGGTCCTGCCCGCGTGCTCGCCTCTCATCATGCGGTCAAGCGCTGACGCGGCAAGATAGCCCGCCCGCTCGAAATCCGGCTGTATCGTCGCAAGCGGAGGATCCGTGTGCAGGCAGGTGAGGCGCTCGTTGTCGACCCCGAGCACCGACATGTCGTTCGGTATCGAGATCCCCGCATTGCGAGCGTCCCTTATGGCGATGGCGGCAATAGTGTCGTGCGCGGCGAACACGGCGGCCGGCTTGGGCAGGTCGCGCAGCTGCGGGCCTATCGGACGCGACGTGTCGATCGTCTCCGGATTCATGTGCCTGCCCCTGAGGTAGCGCAAGAATGCGCGGCCCCGTTCCGTCGACCAGCAGGGGGAGTCCGGCTGCGGAAGGAACGCATACGAGGCGAATTCCCCAAACTTGAGGAGAGTCTTCGCGGCTGTCCTGCCGATCTCGGCGGAGTCGGAGTTGATGCTTGCGATCTTGCGCCTGCGCGGGCACCGGCAGCAGTCAAACCAGTCGATCGTGGCAAGCGGCATCCGGCACTTGAGGTATTCCCGCTTGTTGGAATCGGGGGCGAGGCCGTCGGCTATTACGCCGTCGAACCCCGGGATCTCGCCATTGCTCGGCTGGTCCCAGTTCGGCGCGAGCCTGTCGAAGCGGATGTTCCACTTTATCCTGCGTTCGCAGAGGAAGCGCATGATGCCGTTGTATTTGTCGAGGCCGTCCTGCAGGAACATCGGCAGGGCGAGGAGTACATCTGGGGCGTGTGCTTTCATGCGGGGGATTATATCACGGCATGTGCCTGAAATGTAAATTATTTTGGGCCTGATAATGACTGTAAAACATTGGTCGATGTGCTATAATCGCGGCGTCTAAATAAATGGGGGCTAAGTCTATGAGGAACGATCTTGTTGCGTTGCTGCTGACGGCGTCGGGTGCGGCCTGTTCGCTTCCGGCCCATTGTGCGCTTAAGTCTACTTGGGATGTAGACGATTATGTCCAATCGGGGCTCGTTGCGTTCTACGACGGCATACGCAATGCCGGCGCGGACAGGCCGCACGATCCGGCCGCGTCTGTCTGGGCGGACGTCTCCGGCAACGGCAACGACACCCTGTCGCTGACGGCGGTCGGGGCGGGCATGGAGGGCGGATGGACGGCGAACGCCTACCGCTTCGCCGGCGGCTCGCAGTGGAACACGCCGTACGTCGCGCCGTCGCTCGGGCTCGAGTTCACGATACAGATGGCGACCGGGATAACTGTCCCGTCCGCCGTGACGCAGCTGCCGCTTCGCGGCTCCAAGAACCTTCAGTGCGCCCTCGTCTACGGCTCGGAGCAGAACACCCACTGGACGACGGCCGCGCTCGCGGGTGCGGCGCCGCGCTCGCTCGGGCCTTGGAGGGGCGACTACTGGAGCGGGGCCATGGACGCCGACGGCGTGTACGAGACGCACGGGACGGACTGGGAGTCGCCCTCCTGCTCCGTTAGCGTGCGGCGCACGGCTCACGCGGAGTACGCCAACCCGGACTTCGCGATCGGGGGGCAGAGGGATTACGGCTTCATGACTGGCGATTTCCATGCGCTGCGCATCTATTCGCGCAAGCTGACCAACGCCGAGCTGATGCGAAACCGTTTGGTGGATGATATCCGCTTTCACGGACGAGTTGTCACTAATGTCGTAATAGCTTCCGACGCAAGAGGAATTTGCGGAGCGGAAAAGCCAGGCGCATACGCTGTCGACGGAAGTTTCGTATTCACGGCGCCACGTATCGAGAGTGACCGTGCCGTATACGAGGCGGTTGGATATACGCTTGAAACATGGGATGATTCAGAGGGGGCATGGGGAGACCTATCCGAACATCCTGGCAACACCTACGACTGCTCCTCTGATTGGGCTTCGAATGCCAAGCCTGTGCGGCTCGTATGGAGATGGGTGAGAACAAACGCGCTTATGACAGCCTCCGATTTCTCTTTGGAGGACTATGTGCAGGACGGGCTCGTTGCGTTCTACGACGGCATACGCAATGCCGGCGCGGACAGGCCGCACGATCCGGCCGCGTCTGTCTGGGCGGACGTCTCCGGCAACGGCAACGACACCCTGTCGCTGACGGCGGTCGGGGCGGGCATGGAGGGCGGATGGACGGCGAACGCCTACCGCTTCGCCGGCGGCTCGCAGTGGAACACGCCGTACGTCGCGCCGTCGCTCGGGCTCGAGTTCACGATACAGATGGCGACCGGGATAACTGTCCCGTCCGCCGTGACGCAGCTGCCGCTTCGCGGCTCCAAGAACCTTCAGTGCGCCCTCGTCTACGGCTCGGAGCAGAACACCCACTGGACGACGGCCGCGCTCGCGGGTGCGGCGCCGCGCTCGCTCGGGCCTTGGAGGGGCGACTACTGGAGCGGGGCCATGGACGCCGACGGCGTGTACGAGACGCACGGGACGGACTGGGAGTCGCCCTCCTGCTCCGTTAGCGTGCGGCGCACGGCTCACGCGGAGTACGCCAACCCGGACTTCGCGATCGGGGGGCAGAGGGATTACGGCTTCATGACTGGCGATTTCCATGCGCTGCGCATCTATTCGCGCAAGCTGACCAACGCCGAGCTTCTTCAGAACAGGGAGGCGGATGAAGCGAGGTTCCATGGGCGGTTGACCACGACGAACGTCTTGGTTGTCGCCAACAAGCGGGGCTTGGGAAGCACGCCGGACTCAGGGGCGTACACGGTGAAGGGGAGCTGGACGTTCTCCGCATCCCCAACCGTTCGGGTCGTCAACGGGAGAGTGGAGCCGTACACGCCTGTTGGCTACACTTTGGAGAGGCTTGTCGATTCAGCATGGACCCCTCCCGTGCTTGTGCCGGAGACGTCGTATGTCCATGCGGAGGGGGATGCGCCTGTGAGGCTCAAGTGGAAGTGGCGCTTCGACGGTGGAATGGCGGTTGTCGTGAGATAGGGGAACCGAAAGGGGGAATGCGATGTCGTGCTCAGCGATTGCCGTGTGTGTCGTGTTTGCGAGCCTGTTCACGAACGGAGGCTTCGAATCGGAGCCGCCGTCAAAGGGGTGGAGCATACCGAATGATGGAGCTTGGCGCATAGAGGGCGGGAGCGGAGTGGGGAAATCTCGTTGCCTTGTGTGGGAGGCGTCCGCGCCGTGCGAGAAGACGTTGGCCTCCTTCTCGATTCCGGTTGAGCCGGGGGACTCCTACAAGGTCTCAGGCCGCGTAAACGTGGAGGCGATAAGGTCGGGGGAATGGAGCTTTGGCCTTGACTGGTTCACGGCGGACGGCAAGTGGATAGACAATTCCGGCGCGTCGAGGCGGATAGACAACCACCCTTCCGTCAGCGAAGGGTGGGTGCGGTATGATGGCGGCACGCCTCCTTTGCCGTCAGGCGCGGCAACGCTTCGGATATACGTCTACGCCAAGCCAGGTGCCTCCGGACGCATTCGCTTTGACGATTTCAGCGTAGAGAAATCAGGCAGCAGGGCAGTTGAGTATTTGGTGTCGTCGGCGTACCGGGATTCAGCCGTTTCCGGCACGGTGCGCTTTTTCGCGCGCGTGTGCTTCAACCCGTTGAGGCATGATCTTGACGGGCTTGTCGGCGAGTTCGCGTTCGCTGGGGCGGACGGAACGCGTCAGTTGCGCCGGACGCGCTTGGCCTCGGCCGACTTGGCGATGCTTGAGCTGCCGGTTTCCGACCTTGCGCCCGGCAGGCATCCTGTGGATTTCTCGCTGAAGGCGCAGGGGGGCGAGACCCTTGGCTCGGATTCGCTTGTGTTTACACGGGAAAAGAGGCCCGCACAACGCAGGGTCAGCATAGACGAACAACGGTTCGCCATTGTTGAAGGCCGTCGTTTCTTCCCGATAGGCGCATACACTCATTCCATGAGTCCCGCCCAATTGGACTTCTACATGCAAGGGCCGTTCAACTGCGTCAAGCTTTCCAATCATGGGATAAGCAAGCGCATCCTCGATGAGTTCTGGGGCAGGGGCTTGCGTGTCATCATCGACATCCGTGACGAGATCAAGGTGATAACGGCGGATCCATCGGCGGACAAATCGGCAGGGCGCGTCGCCATAGAGAATGTGGTCTGCGCTTGGAAGGATCATCCAGCGACGCTTGGCTGGTACAACAATGACGAAGCTCCCCTATCCATCCTTCCCGACATACAGTTGGCCACGAAATGGACGCATGAGATAGATCCAGACCATCCAGTCTATGCGGTGACAGACAAGCCGAGCCAGACACGCGCGTTCCTGTCCACATATGACATAATCGGCATGGATCCGTATCCGATAGGCAATCTTGGCGGGATGAACGACGTAGGCATCGCTTCCCGCTGGGCGGAGAGCTGTCGAGAGGGGATGTTCGGCTCCAGGGCGATGTGGCAGGTCGTTCAGGCATTCAGCTGGAAATGGTTCGCGAACGGGGTTCCCGCCGGGGAGAAGGCGCGTCTGCCAACGAAGGAAGAGTTCTCCTCAATGTGCTGGCAGGCGATCGCCGGCGGCGCAAACGGGTTGATCCTCTATTCCTTCTACGACTTCCATTCGCGCCAGGAGCCTGCGGAACGCGAGTCCAACTGGCGTTGCTATTGCGATGTGCTGAAAGACGTCCGCCGTATGGAGCCTGTGATTCTTTGCGATCCATCGCCGATGAAGGTTGGCGGAATCCCTGCGGACGTCGCCGTTCGCGCATGGCAGGGCGATGGGTGCGACTGGCTGCTTGTGGCCAATCGGACGTATGGGCCCGTGGCGGCGAAGCTTGGGGTTCGCGGGGAGTATTCCGAGTCCCAATCCGTTCTGGGCGGGGAGGTGTCGTTGGTCGGCAAGTCACTCCTTGCCGTAAAACTGCGGGGACTCGGCTTTGCCGTTGCGAGGCTTTCCCGCGTGAATCACGACCGCTAACGTAGTCTTGCCGACAATGCAATCGGAATCTTAAGGTTTGTGAGGCAACGCCATGAAAGTTCGCGTCATAATCGCATCGGCCGCCTTCCCGCTGCTCTCGCTCAGCTGTCTCGGCGATAGGTGCGCCTTTGCCGAAAGGCTTGATTCGTCGTTTGCGATCGAGAGCGCCGCAAGCATCATATCCCCGAATGACCTCGGACTCGTCAACGGGCACATCACCCTGAATGGACGCATCGAGGACGTGTCGCTCGTGAAGGGGCTTTACGCGCCTCCGTACTTCTGCAACGATTTTGTCCTTGCCCTTCTCTTCAACGGGCGCAGGGTCGTCGCAAGCGGCTACACGTGGAGGCCGGAGGCGCTTGTGCGCCGTGGCGAGAAGGATGGCTGGCGCATCCGTACCCGGCTTGTTCCTGTCGCCGGCGCGAGCGCAGCGGTACTCGAGGTGTCTGTTCAGAACGGCAACCGGATCCCGGCGGACCTCTCCCTGCGCTATGACGTGGCCGGCACCGTCGGCCGCCGCGAACACTGGGGATTCGGCAAGCCAGTCGGGGAACAGGTGCGGCGCGACGGAAACATCGAGATAGACGGCGGCATGCCCGCCCGCATCGCGGTGCGCTGGTCACTCGGGGCGGGGAACGAGTCGAGGCTCCAGAACGTGCCGCCGGGCGGGCGCCGGACGTTCCATGTGGCATTGTCGATCGGGGAGCCGGATGCCGCCTCGCGGCTCGTGCGCGAGTGCATCGGGGATCCGCAACGGTGCATCGAGGGGAGCATTGGCGAATGGAGGGGCCGCGTCCGGGGGCTTGCGGCAAAGGTGCCTGACTTCGAGTGCGACGATCCCGCCCTTGTGCAGCTTTACCGGCGTTCGCTTCTTCACCTGCTGCTGACCCGGTGGGATGTGCAGTCGTTTTCCCTTCGCCCATATTATGCCACCGGCGGCATGAACGGCGGTTGCACCTGCTGCTACCTCTGGAATTTCGGCGGTCCGTACAAGCTGTGGCCGCTTGTCGATCCGGCGGCGCTCAAGAGCCACCTGAAGGCCTTCTTGCGGCTCGACCTCGAGAAGTGCTTTGCGCTTGCGCCGTCCGACGGTTCTCCGCAGGGGCCGTACTATCCGATAAATCAGGAGAAGGTGGTGTTTCTGATCGATGCCTACGTGCGCGAGACGGGCGACCTGGCCTTCCTAAAGGAGCAGTTTGGCGGGAAGACGATCGCCGGGTGGGTGGTCGACATGGCGCTCGCCCATGACGACCTGTCCAAGCCGGCCGTGCTGGCGGACTATGGCGAGGCCGGCCGGACGCATCTTGAGCTTCGCAAGGGTTGCCTGTATGACGGCGTGATGCCCGATCTGAACCTGCGGCGCATCGCGCTGCTGCGCATGGCGGATCGGCTTTGCCGCATGGCCGGCCACGATCCGTCCGTGGATCTCGCTTCGCGGGCCGAGGCCCTGAAAAGGCTCGTTCGCGACAGGCTTTGGGATGCCGACGCCGGATGGTTCAGGGCGGTTTGCTCGGACGGCAAGCCTACTTTGCGCTACACGATGCAGATGTTCAAGGCCTTTGGCCATGGCGAGAACGTATTGGACAGGGATGTCGAGGAGGCTTTGCTGAAGCATCTCATGAACCCGGACGAGTTCCTTGGGAAGTATGGCGTACACTCCATGTCGAAGCTCGATCCCGCCTATGACGAGGACGACGTCGACAATGGCGGCCCCGGGGCCTGTCCATCGTTTGCACCCGCAATCTGCGACAGGCTCTACCGGGACGGGCATTTCGATGAGGCGAACGACATACTCATGCGGCTCAGGTGGCTTGGCTCATCCCTTCCATACTGGGGCGACTCGCAGTATGCGGACAGGATGGACTATCGCAGGGATACGCCACTCCAGTGCAACATTGAGGGTGCGTGCATAGCCCAGACCGTCATCTTCGGGCTGTTTGGGGTCCGCATCGACGACAGCTTGTCGGTTTCGTTTGATCCCCATTTGCCGAAGGGCCTCGATGTCATGCGCCTGTCGAACCTGCGCCTGTGCGGCAAGTCGTACGACGTGGAGTGTTCCCGTTCCGGCGGGGTCAGGGTCAATGTCAAGTAGCCGGCGCCGCCGAAGTCCCGCAGCCGGTTCAAGTTGTCGGAGCCGGATCGTAAGTACATCGTCGAGAAGACGCTTCCCAATCGGCGGACATTGCCGTTTCTGGTTATCCGCGCACGTCGAATATTTTTGATATAATGTCTGCGTAAACCATGTTGTAGACTATGTCAGAAGAGATCGTAACACCTTAACGAAAGGATCAGAAGATGAGAAGGTTGCTATTGGCGGCTACGGCTGCGGCGGTTGCATTTGGCGCACAGGCGGCGGACATCTACGTGTCCCTCTCCACCGGAAAGAACAAGAACGCGGGCACGAAGGAGGCGCCGCTCAAGAACCTCTGGAAGGCCCTCGAAAAGGCCGAGACGGGCGACGTGATCCACCTCGCCGAGGGCAACTACCC
>CAKULV010000059.1 GCA_934667425.1 uncultured Kiritimatiellota bacterium
GCCTGCCCCATCGCTTTCGCCGTGAGGCCGGCTATCGTCTCGAACCAGTGAAGGTAGACGTTCGACAGAAGCGGGGACATGACGCCGCCCTGCGGCGTCCCCCTCCCCTTGGGGCTTTTCATCACGCCGTTGGGTTCCTTCGCGCACGCTTTCAGCCACTGCCGAATGAGTTTCAGCACGCTTCCGTCCGCAATGCGCATCTCCAACGCCGCCAGGAGCTTGTCGTGCGGTATCGTGTCGAAGTACGACGAGAGGTCTGCGTCGTACACCTTCGCGTCCCCTTCCTTCACCCTCTCCGCTATCCGCTCCGCCGCGTCCTGCGCGCTTCGATTGGGGCGGAAGCCGAACGAGCAGTCGTGGAAGTCCGCCTCGAATATCGGCTCCATGACGAGCTTGACCGCCATCTGCACCACCCTGTCCTTTGTCGCAATCTCCTCCTCCGTCATGCGCTTCTTCCGAAGCGAATCGGCACCCGCCGACCTGTTCGAGGCGCTCCCGATGCAGGAACCCTTCGCTCCGCGGTCGTTGCCCGCCTCCACGCTACTGCGGTTCCATCCGACTTCTGCCCCCGCTTTCGCGGCGGCAGACCTCCCAAGTTCCCGTGCAGAACTCTCGGAACGCGCCATGTCCCTATGCCCCGTCCCGCCGGGCGCGTCGCAAAACGACTTCGGCGCGTCCGTGCTGGCTTCCGCTATCATGACACACTTGGCCACGGGAGACCTTTCGGTTAGGAGTTTCGAGGCGTACATACGGGACTTCACTTTCGTTTGGCTCATTCCTTTGTGGGATTGGGCTTCTGCGCGTCGGTCGCCCTCCGCGCAGCCAATCTTCCTAACGGCACTTCGTTTTCTTTGCCGTACAGACTCCTTTCATTCTGTTAGTTCTGCCGAGCTTTGCTTGGCGCACCATGGTTTTTCTCCTTTCGTGAAATGCAGCGATTCAAGTTCGTAATAGTGCGGGCGACCGATGGACGTCTTGTCCAGCCAGCGGCCCGTGCAGAGAAACACCTCGCGGATCTTGCGGACGTCCAGCTTCATGCCGGGCTCGAACGGGCGCGCACCCGGCACGTGGCCGAAGTAGCGGAAGCCGGAGAGCGGCACGCGCAAGACGGTCCGCTTCGGCGGGAATCTCACGACCGTGCCCCACGACGTCCTGTCGGAGAGCCGCAGCGAGATCTCCACCGGCTCGGCGTTCGTCGTCAGCGACCGTCCGGCGACGACGGCCTGCGTCACCTCGCCCGTGTCGGGAAAGAGCGCGGCCCAGAGGCGTCCGTTCGCCGGGATCCGCCGCGTCACGCAGGTCTCGACCAGGAAGTTCTCCGCGCCGATCCGCCCCGTCCTCTCCCCGAGGAAATTCCACTTGTCCGAGGTCGTCGCCGTCTTCCGGGCTTCATCGACCATCCCTTCCCATGACGGGCTCCACTTTTTCCAGGAAGGGTCGAAGGCGTCTGGCGGCGGCGCCCAGTACGGCGGGATGTCCGCCTTCCGCGCGCGTTCGCGCGCAGCCGCGTCCGGCCGATTCGTCGCCGTCAGTACGTAGTCGCCCGGAGCGGCCCGAAAGCGCCCGCCCTTCGCCGTGGCGACCGCGACGCGGCCCGTCGTCGACTCCACGGAGAAGTCGGAGCCGAGGTCGGGCAGTGACACCTTCATTGATGGCGCATCCGAAAGGACAACGGTCTTAGGTCCGGGCTTGCCCGTGAACGGGTCGGCTATCGGCATCACGCTTGGGAACACCTGAAGGCGCCAGACGCCGTCGTCAACCTTGTCGAGGAAGTATGCGCCAGTCCCATCGGACGACACGACCGACGATGCGCCGCATCCCCATACGCGGCGAAGCTTTTCTGGAGCCGGCGGCAATGTCAAGGGCTTGGCCGTATACAGGTAATCCGTCTCCGTGACCATCTCGGAAAGGTTTGCCGCCGCATTGACACGAAAAGGAGGAAACACGATCTCGTCCTCGGCCGGCTCATAGGGAACCCCTCGCGGCAGCCGGCGGAACGCCTCGGCGGCTATCGCCAGCGACAGGGCCTTCGCCGGCGTGTAGACGAGGTGGAGGTAGTGCGTCATGTAGCACAGGTTGTCGGAGGCGACGGGATACGACTCGTACTGGAACTGCGTAGCGCACTGCACTCCCTCATGGCGGAACATCTTCGCCATTGCCGGGTACATGTAGGCCCCGAAAACGTCGGCAGCATCGAACTCGTAGACGATTTTCGCGAAGCGGCGCAGGGCGGGGTTGGCGGGATCGAGGTGGATTTTCCTGACAGTGGAAAGCTGGCTGCCCTCGACGTCGAGCGCCCGCCGCGCACGGAGCCCGGTGCAGTAGCAGCCGTCCGTGACGCCATCGACGTTCAGGTACGGCAGCGCGCCGATGCCGCGCGCGCGGTTGACCATCGTGTTGAAGAATACGGGCTTGCGCGTGCCAGAGCGGCGGATGCCGTCCAGCAGGGCGTTGGCGTAGTCGGCGATCTGCGTGTCGCCGAAGCCGTCAGGATAGTCCGGCTCGTTGACCAGCTCGAACGCGAGGACGGCGGGATCGTCCGCATAGCGGCGCCCGGTGTAGCGGTTCACGTGCCGGGCGAACTCCTCAAGATACCGCTGTTGCGGGGGAAGGAGCGCGGGATCTGAACTCAGCTGCCTTTGGCTGATGCCGCAGCCGAAGCCGTTCGCCGCGTCGCCGCGCGTACGCCCCCACCCGGCGATGGGCGTCAGCACCGTCCACATCCCGTTCGAGGCGCATTCGGCGATCAGGCAGTCGAGCAGGTCGAGATGACGGTTGTCGAGAAGATGCCCGTCCTTGTCTGAAATCTCCCGATCGAAGCAATGCACACGCAGTGCGGTAAGGCCGAGACGCCGGAAGTTGGCGACATCCCGCCGGATGACCTCCTTGTGGTCGAAGCCCCGACGGCCCGTCTCGACGTACTCGACGTGAAACGGCGTGTAGTAGTTCACGCCGAACACGGCGACCTCCGACCGGTCGTCGGACCAGCGCAGGACGCCAAAGCCGTCGCAATATGCCGAACGCGGCGGCAAATCGCCGAACGCCGCGCATACGCTTGCGACGGCCAGTGTCATTCCGGCCAAGGCCCTCCGCTCTGATGACAGCATTTTTCCATTCCTCCCGATTTTGCCGTAATCTTATCAAAACTGTTTTTCCCGCACATATCTTTTTCCGTCTATTGACATACTCTATTGCGAACAGGGATCCGATGTGCTACCATTTGCGGAAATGAAAGCAAACTCCCTCCATAGGAACGGGCGCAAGGTGTTTCACGTGGCCGTGATCATACCTCGCGGGACAAAACCATATCAGGAGTGGATATCCGGCATACTGCGGTACGCTGCGACCCATCCGGAATGGGATCTTTTCATATTCGGCGCCCATAGCGACAATGAAGTGATTGACGACCTTTCCGGATGGCATACGGACGGCATCATCACCGTGCCGGAGCTTTTCACCGCCAACACGATGAAAGGCGCATTGTCCGCCCGCGCATACGCAATCGCCAACGGACGAGACATAATTCCGCCGCGAGGCTGCGAGAACTTCGGGGCGATCATCTGCGACAACTTTGCGGTCGGCAGAGTAGGTGCGCAGTTCTTCATGAAGAAACGGCACAGGCACTTCGCATTCGTAGGCATGCCTACCGCACAGACGTGGTCTGCCGACAGGAAAGCCGGCTTCGTGCATGAGCTGGAGAAAAACGGCTTCAGCTGCTCGGTGTTCAGCAATCCAGACGGAAGCGGATGGGCTTCCGAGGAACGGCGGCTCGCGGCCTTCCTTCAGTCGCTGCCAAAACCGTGCGCAATCCTCACGGCTGTCGATAGCCGGGCGAAGCACATCCTGGATGTATGCAGACTCATCGGAATCAATGTGCCGAAACAGATTCAGGTTCTCGGAGTGGACAACGAGGAGATGATCTGCGAATGGACTCAGCCCTCGCTGTCCAGCATACAGCTGGATTTCGAATCGGCCGGGTACCGCCTCGCGGAAATGCTCGACAGTCTCATGCGCAACAAGGAAGTTTCGCCACGCATCCAGACATACGGCATACGCGGCATAGTCGAACGGCTGTCGACCATGGATCTGAGCGGATCAGCAAGGATCGTCTCGCTTGCCCGTGAATTCATCAGGCGGAATTCGGCGAGTGATGTCACCATCGGCGACATAGCAAAGGCGGCCGGATGCTCGGAACGCCTCCTTCAGCGGCATTTCAGGCACATTGCGGGGAAGACGCCGGTCGAGGAACTGTGCGAACATCGTCTTGAGCGCGTATGCGCAATGCTCAATGCGACCATGACCCCGATTGACCGCATCGGGGAATTATGCGGCTTCGCGTCCAACTCCTATCTCAAGGCAACGTTCAAGCGTCATTTCGGATGTTCGATGTCCGACTGGAGGAAGCGCGGCGGCCAAGCTCCAGCCCGAGCAGGCTCCAAAACGCGCCGACAAGCCCGGAAAGCTGAATCTGCAACGGCGTAGGGAATGAGTGCACGGCCATCATCGCCGGAATCCATACCGCCCAATTCGTAATCAGGAAAGGAAGGTACATCCGCGAGAAGTATCTTTTTGGCCAGTCGCGCAGAAACCGCGCGAGCGAGAAGTCGCAACCGATCCAAAGGCAGAGCGCGGCGCTCGGTATCGCAAACACAAAGGGGGTCCAGATGAATTGCGAGACAAGCGTCTTCCAGAGCAGCGTACAGAAATCGACCCCTGTGCCGAAAATCTGCGCGTTCATGCTGTACATGATGTCGCAAAGGATGCCTACCACGCCCAACCACGCGATCTGGGCGGCAATCGCCAGCCATGGGCGAGCAGGACGCACCGATGGCACAAGAGCCATGAAAATGCCGGGGATCAATCCGCAGAATATGGCTCGGTTCAGGAACGCCGCAAGCTTCCCGCTCGACATCTGCCATCTCTGCAACGGCTCGAGCGCAGCCGCCACCAACGGCACCATGTAGTATGCCGCGACCAAGGCGACCGCCATAGCCCAAAGAAGCAGCATAGGCACTATGTTGGCCCTGATTGAAGCCATGCCGTCCCGACACGACCTGACGAGAAGCGTATCAGCCATGGAAGTATCATTTGCGATTTTTCGATTTTTGATTTGCCGTTGCATTTAGGTAGTTGATAGTTGGTAGTTGGTAGTTGATAGATGGCAGTAATGGGGTTTTAGGGGTTGGGTTTCAGGCTGGTAGCGACATATCCCCCGAACGCAGTGAGCCGCGCAAGCGGTCGCAAGAGGGGTGCGCCTCGCCGTCGAACGTCGCGCGGGAGGGTCGCGCTTGTCGCGACCGAAAGCGTGGGCGCGATGAATTGGACCCCTCCACTCGTGCCATGCGCGATGGCGAGGGCGCCATCGCCACGAGGGTGGCGGTTGGGGGACAATCGCCCTCCCGTCTCTACGCTTCTCCACCACTAAACCAACTACCAACTACCAACTACCAACTACCATACGCCGACGCATATATGCGCCCAATGAGATCCACTGATTTGCGGGCCTCTTCGCCGGGGATTGGGTATGGCATTCCTCCAGGCTCAAGCGAATCTGCGAAAGCCTCGAAACAGGCCATGTGCGGGGCATAGTCCAAGGCATCCGGACGCGATACGCCATGCCCGCCATCGGAAAACTCGATTGTACCCCTGGTTCCGGTTATCTCCATGGACTTGCCTCGTCCGGGGAACGACGCGGTCGTCGCATACACGCTGCCGAGAGCGCCGCCCGCGAAACGTATCGAGGCCGAAACGGTGTCTTCCGCCTCCATCGGATGCGCAAGCGTGGCGGCAAACGCCTTTACGTCCTCGACCGGCGGCATTAGGGCGACAAGCCAATCGACCATGTGTATGGCCTGGTTCATCAACGCCCCGCCTCCGTCCATTTCCCATTTGCCGTGCCATGAGGAATCCGTGTAGTATTCGTCCGCCCTCCACCACGGTATGCGCACGGCCCCGTAGGTGATCCTTCCGAGTTCGCCGCTTTCGACCCTTGCCTTCGCGTTCCTGAACTCATCCGTCCACCTGGTCTGGAATATGCACCCAAGCGGAGTTGCCGTCTCGCGACACGCCGCGATCATGCGGTCGGTCCGCTCAACCGTTATCGCGATGGGCTTCTCCACCAGCACAGGAACGCGATGGCGCGCAGCGGCAAGCACCGCCTCGTCGTGCGCACCGGACGCCGTCGCCACCACGGCCATGCCTACGCCAGGCGAAGACAGTGCGGCATCGAGGCTATCGAACGGTTCGCCGCCGAACTCGGCGGACAATGCCGAGGCCTTTTCCATTGTTCTGCCGACGAACCCCGCAAGCCTGAGCTTTTCGGACGCGTTCACCGCCCGCGCATGGAACTTCGCTATCAGTCCCGTGCCTATCACCACCACCCCTCTCTTTTTGTCCATCTCAGCATCCCCCTTTCCTGTTCTTGCATATGCTTTCCACCGCCAATCGTGCCGTGGCAAACGCGAGCGAAATGTTGTAGCCGCCCGTAGGGCCGTCGATGTCAAGCACCTCGCCGGCGAAATACAGTCCGGGAACGGCCTTCGATCCCATTGTCCGGGGATCGATCTCGTCAAGCGATACGCCACCCATCGTGACAATGGCCTCCTTGACCGGTCTCACGGTGAAGTTCTCGACGGGGAGCCTTTCACCTCCGAGTTCCAGGTCAAGCGTCCAGCGAGTCGCCCGGTCCAGATGCCTCGCAGCCCAGCGTGTGCAATTGTACACCGCAGCCCCGGTAATTCCCCACGGCTCGAACTCGACCTCTCCGACAGACCTGAAGAGCGTCTTGCCGGCAACTGCGACGGAAGCAGCCGCGTTCTGAATGCAACGTACGCCAGAGCGGGAGAGCACGCGCCTGTCGGAAGTCTCGCACCCCGTAAGCCCGGCGCGAAGCGGCACGACACGGAGACCGAGTTCCGCAGCGAATCTCTGCCCGTCGCCGACGCTTCCCGTCTTCGGGAACGAAACGCCGCCCGTCGCGATCAGCACATTATCGGCCCATATGGTGAAGGATTTCGTGGCGACTATGAATCCGTTCTTCATCGGCTGGATCCCCGTCACCGGACAATTGGAGAGGAGCGGGACCTCGTTGTCGCGAAGAAGATCGCCAAAAACATGGACAACGTCAGCCGCCCTCTCGCTGGCCGGAAACAGGCACCCGTCCGCGCGCCGCTTTATCCGCAGCCCCCTCGCCTTGAATCCGGCGGCGATCATTGCTGGAGGGCAGTTCCTGATGGCATGCGAGACAAACGACGCCACAGGCTCGCCAATGTCCGCAAGCATCCTCTCGGCGGATATGTCCCTAGTGAAGTTGCATCTGCCGTTGGCCGTCATCAGCATCTTCGACCCGATACGCGCCTTGCGCTCGAATATGAGGCACCCGATGCCGAGACTTGCCGCCGTAGCCGCCGCGAACAGCCCGGCCGCGCCGCCACCGACAATGGCAAGCGGCACCGGCCTATGGGTAAGCGCGGTCTTGCGCTGCGCCTCCGCCCCATGCACAGTCCGCCTTTCCTCCCTGTTCGGCGGCGATCCTTCCCTGCGATGTTCGTATCTCATGCCGCATATTATATCATGCCCTTTGCGGCATACTGCGTTCAATTAGGCTCACAAGGCAGCGTCAAGGCCATCGCGACCGTCTCTGGATCTGGACTATGCGCCCCTATTTCGGCGGCAACGAGGCCGGAACGGCGACCCGGTGGCCATAGAACACCTTCCACAGGAAAAGGCCCCGGCCTGTGGCCGTGGGAACCCGTGCCGTGCGCGGGTGGCATCCGTCAAGTATCTCGGTCACGGCTGATGGCGGCTCGTCTCCAAGGCCAACGCGCACGAGGAAGCCCACCATGCTCCGCACCTGCTTGTACAGGAATCCGTCCCCTCTCACGATGAACGTGATCCGAGGGCCTGCCTTCCTGACGTCAAAGGAGAATACCGTACGCACGGTAGTCTCCATAACCCGGTGCGGATTGGCGGCAAATGGCGCGAAATCGTGCCGCCCCACAAAGCACCGTGCGGCTACCCGCATCGCGTCCACGTCAAGGGCCTTGTGCATGAACGCCCAATACGGGGCGAGGCATGGCGGCAGGATGTCGGCATTGTAGAGGAAATAACGGTATTCCTTTCCGGTTGCATCCTTGCGGGCATCGAAGTCCTGCGCCGCGAAAGAGGCCTTCAATACGCGGATGTCCTCCGGCAGACGCGAATTCATGGCCCTTGGAAGATTCTGCGGCGGAATCGGCTTCGTGAGATCGAAGTGCGCCACGAAACCCTTCGCGTGCACCCCCGCATCCGTGCGCGACGAGCCAAACACGCGCACAGGGGCCCTGTTCAGGTACCCGAGCACCTCCTCCAGCCTCTGCTGCACGGAAATCCCGTTGGACTGCAGCTGATAGCCGGAGTAGTGCGTTCCGTCATATGCGATCGTTATCCTGTAGCGCCGGGGATTCATTCCGGCACCTGCCATGTTCCGAACACAAGCCATGGTCACGCCGCCTCCTGCATCAGCATGAGAGCCATATAGGCGATGAATGCGAAAACCCACGTCACGCCCTTTATGCGCGAGATCACTCCAGAGTTGCGCGGATGCCTGTAGTTGATGCCGAAGACGGCGATCGACAGGGTCATCGCAACCATTACGGGAATGTCACGGCCCACGACGCGTCCACTGAAGCCGTCAAACGGGGACAAGGTTCCGGCAAGGCCTACGACCACAAGCGCATTGAAGAGGTTGGATCCGACAATGTTTCCGACCACGAGCTCGCTTTCCCCCCTCTTCGCAGATGCGATTGCCGAAGCCAGCTCCGGCAGCGACGTCCCGGCGGCCACCACCGTAAGACCTATCATGAGATCGCTCACGTGAAGGACGTCCCGCGCGAAATCAACGCATCCCCATACCATGAGGTGCGAAGACAGGACCAGCACCGACAGCCCTGCCACCAGCAAGGAAAGCTCGCGCCATATTGAACGCCGTTCCGATGCCGTTCCACTGCCGCAGGAATCGAAGCGCCCCATTCCAGAGCGTTGGTCATACCAGCAATAGAGCGGCATGATGACGGCAAACGCCAGAAGGAGGCAAAGGCCGCCGCATCGGCCGAACTCGCCGTCACGCAGGAGGAACCAGGACAGGATCGCGACAAGCAGCAGAATCGGCACTGCGACGAAACTTACGGATGACTTCACCCTTACAGGCCATATGATGGACGTCACGCCCAGGATGACGCCTATGTTGAACGTTGCGCTGCCGTACGCATTGCCGAGCGATATGTTTGAGTGCCCGCCAATGCCTGCGACCAGGGACACCAGCAGCTCCGGAGCACTCGTGCCAAAGCCAATTATAACCATGCCTACGATCAGCGGGGATATCCCGAATCGACGCGCCAAGGCACTGGCGGAGTCCACGAACACATCGGCGCTCTTCGCAAGCGCAAGCAAGCCGCCGATGACGAACAGGAATGAGAGAAAGACCGGTATGTCTGCGTCTACGCTCAACCGGCGGTCTCCTGGAAGAACATGACCAGCAGGTAGGCTGCATACAGCGCGACCCAAATGCCGCCCTCCGTGCGGGTGATCATGCCTTGCGCCTTGACATTCTTGCAATTCACACCGAAAAGGGCAATCATCGCGGAAAAGAGCGTCATGACCGGCAAATCCCTCGAAAGTATGAATTCGCTGAAGCCGCTGAACGGCGAAATCGTCCCGGCAACGCCAACGACGGCAAGCGCGTTGAAGAAGTTCGACCCGACTATGTTCCCGATGACGAACTCGTTCTCGCCACGGCGGGCGGAGGCTATCGACGAGGCCAACTCCGGCAGCGACGTCCCGGCGGCCACTATGGTGAGCCCAATGAGCAGATTGCTCACATGAAGCACGTCCCTGGCAAAATCGACGCATCCCCATACCATGATGTGCGATGACGCCACAAGCACCGCAAGCCCTGCGATCAGCCTTGCCCAATCCCAAAGGCCTGCGCGACGCCTGGGGCCGACCTGCCTCACTCCACCCTCCGCTTCGGCGGGCTTTGACGTTCTCTGGTCGTACCAGCAGTACACCGGGAGAAGGACCGCAAACGACACAAGCAGCCATATGCCGTTCGCTCGCTCGAATACGCCATCGCTCACCGCGAACCACGAAATGGCGGACGTCAGCAGCAGAAGCGGCACCGCGAACCAGTTCACGGAGGGCTTTACCCTTATCGGCCAGATCAACGCCGTCACGCCAAGGATCACCCCGATGTTGAAGATGTTGCTGCCGTAGGCGTTCCCCAGCGACAGGTCGGCATGGCCGCTCGCACCCGCGATGGCGGAGACCACCAGTTCAGGTGCACTTGTTCCAAAGCCTATTATCACCATGCCTACGATCAGCGGAGAAAGTCCGAATCCCCGCGCTATGGCGGCTGCCGCATCCACAAACACATCCGCGCTCTTGGCAAGGGCGACGAGCCCCCCCAGAATGAAGGCTATCGACAGCAGAAGTGGTATGTTTGTGTCAATGCTCATATCGTTTGATCCTGAATGGATTGGTTAACCGCTGCCGTCAATCGCGGCATTTCCCGGTGCAAAACCAGCCTGAAAGGCAGCTGCATGCCCAATGGACGAAGCATCCGCATCATGCGCTGGGAACGGACGTGCACGGAACCAGGCACCTTGCCGTACCTTATGACAGCGTCCAGAAGATGGGCGGCCAGCGATTCCCAAAGCACCTGCAGCGATTCGAGCGTGCCGTTGCGTGGAAACTTCGGGTCGACGGCCATCTTCCGCCAAAGCCGCCGCTCGCCAGTCTTCGCGTCAACCGCGACGAACATGAAGAGCGTACGTGCCTGAATGTCATCCGTGCGGCACATCGGAATCTGAATGAAATCCACTTCCCATGACACATCCGTATCCATGTCGAAACGGACCGCCTGTGCGCATTTCGCCCTGTCAAGGCTGATCCGCTCCATCCACGCAACGCCGTCAACATTTGGCGGAAGCAGTGGTGCGTCATGCCACCTGCCGTCCAGCCCCTCCTTGCGCGAGAACAAAGCCTGCTCCTTCGCATACATGGCGGGCAATTCGGGATTCTCGTCTATGCGCAGAAGCGTACCGTAGCATTCGTACGCCACGGGGGCGAGACGCGCCAGCGTCTCGCCATCCGGACGGACTGGCACATAGCCTGGCCGGTAGTCGTATATCTCGGCAGACCCATCCTTCAGGCCTATGATCTCATAATGGTCGAAATCGATCATGGAAAGCGCGAACGACAGATCCCTGTTCTGCTGGAATATCAGGAAGTCCCTATATGCATTGAATCCGTTGAAAAGCAGAAGCCTCGCAAGTATGGGGCCTGCAGGCGCTGGGTTTATCACCGCTATCAGCGGCTTGTCGAACAGCTCCGAGACGAATGCCCAGTTATACTTGGACGCCTTCTTCCAGACGTTGAGGGCGACGATTGCCCTTGCGACTTCATCTATGTCGGTTCTGTCCACGCTTCCCTTTCGGCATCACTTGTGGTTTGCATCCAATTATAGCATATTGGCGAATGGTGCGGCACGACGCGACCTATGCATCGTCAAGCCATCGGCGCAACTTTATGGAGAAGTTCGCTGATCACCTTTGCCACGCCATCCTCGTCGTTTGAGGCGGCTACGACATCGGCGGCGGCAAGCACATCGGGGTGTGCGTTGGACATCGCCACGCCGATCCCGGCGGCTTCTATCATTGAAAGGTCGTTGAGTCCGTCGCCGAAGGCCATGCAGTTCTCAAGGGTCAGGCCAAGATGCTCCGCAAAGCGCCTGAGCGAATTGCCCTTGTTGGCCGAGGATATGTTGAATTCCAGATTGTTCCAGGTGGAGGACGTTATCTTCAGCCCTGGGAACGAGGCCACCACCTCGTCGCGTACCGCTTCCGCAACCTGCTTTCCGTCCGCAGAATTCCGCGAAAACATCATGACCTTCTGCACATCCCCTTCCGGCGCTGTGCCAAGCAGATGGGACTTAAGCTCCGGCACCGGCTTCCTGAACTCGCGTATCATCTTGAGATAGTGGGCGTCTGTCGCATAGTCGGCGGCTTTCATCTGCAGGGCCGACGTCATCCACCCCCAATTCGAACGGTAGCAATCGTAGATCACGTCGTAACGGTCGAGCATACGCATCAGGTCCACAGCCATTGCGATGGGTATCTCCTCTCGGACAATGGCGGCATCCGTTTCGCGATCATACACCTGTGCGCCATTGACCGTGATCGCGTAGCGCACGAACGGCAAGTCCCGCACGGACTGCGGCATCATCCCGAAGAACCGTCCCGTGGTCGGGACGATGTGCATCCCGGATTCCGCCGCCCTTTCAAGCGCGAGCCTGTTGGCATCACTTAGGCGCTTTTGCGAATCAAGAAGCGTTCCGTCAAGGTCGAGCGCGATTATCCCTATCCGATTGTGGCAATTCATGCTCCCTACCATCCCCCTTTCAGCCGATGCGTCCTACAACGTCTGCGCCGATCAAGCCAGGCCTGCGGCCACCATGGGCTCGCGTATGCGCAGCGTCTCTATCGATTTCGCAGCCTTTGTCTTCGGGTCGAACTCTATCACGGCCCCCTCAAGCGTAGCCGGCCCTTCGGCAATCCCGAAGCGGGACGGCATCCCGGTGAGGAACTTTCTTGTAACCGGCTTGAGGTCGCGGCCAATGGAGGAGACATACGGCCCGCACATGCCGAGATCCGTAAGATAGGCCGTACCGTTCTGAAGCACAATGGCATCCGAGGTCTGCACATGCGTATGGGTGCCTACAACGGCGGTCACCCGTCCATCAAGGTAGTGGCCCAAGGTCATCTTCTCGCTTGTGGCCTCTGCGTGGAAATCGACGAACACAGGCACGTCCTTGGGCATTTCGCGCAGACAGGCGTCAGCCGTGCGGAACGGACAGTCCGCAGGGTTCATGAATATGCGGCCAAGCAGATTCAGCACCGCGAACCGGCACATCGGCGTGGCGACCATGATCCACCCCTTGCCTGGCTGGCCCTCTCCGCCGTTTGCCGGACGCACGACATTTGGCAGCCTTTCGATCTCGGACGCGAACTCCTTCTGCCCCCACGTATGGTCGCCGAGCGTGATCGCATCGACGCCGCTGGCGAATATCTCGTTGGCCAGGGCGGCGTTCAAGCCGTTGCCTGCGGCGGCATTCTCGGCATTCGCGATTACGGCGGCAAGCCCCAGTTCACTGCGCAGCCTCTTGACATGTTCGGCTATCATGCGCCGCCCCGGAGACCCGTTTACGTCCCCCAACATCAGAATCTTCATCTTCTGCCTCCAAGAGCCATCTTTATGACCGTCTCCGTGTCGGCCACATGCGGATCCGCCTCAAGCACGTCCGCAACCATCTTGCGGGCCACGTCATCCGTAAAGCCAAGCGCCGTTAGGGCAAGCATCGCATCCCGTAGCATGGCGCGCTGTTCGCCGCCCGACGCCACAGAGGAATTGGCAAGGGCCTCAATCGGGTTCACCTTGTCCTTGAGCTCTACGACGATGCGCTCGGCCGTCTTCTTGCCGATCCCCTTGACGGTCGCTATTCGCTTCGAGTCGCCGTTGGATATCGCAAGCTGGAGATCGCCTGTTGTGAAGCCGGAAAGCACCGCAAGCGCCGTCTTGGGGCCTACGCCCGAAACGGCCGTAACCTTGGCGAACATGTCGCGCTCATCCACCGTGGCAAAGGCAAACAGCATCTCGTCGTCCTCACGCACCACGTGGCGAGTGAACAGCTTCACCTCGCTCCCGGTGGCGGGAAGCCTGTCGAAAGTCGAAAGCGGAATCATGGCCTCATAGCCGACACCGCCGCATTCGACAATTACGCTTGCGGGATTCTTCTCCGCCAGCAATCCATTCAGGTACGCAATCATTCATCCTCCGCATTTGGGCGTGGATTATACCAAACCGGGACAGACAATGGAACCATCCGAAGGGATGACAGGGATACGGCTCCGTCACACCCCGCCGACCTTGGATGCGCTTTTCGTCGCGTCGGCGGAATCATCGTGCTTCAGGCGGAACAGGCAGGTGACCTTTGTGAAGCGCCCTACCTCGGACTGTATGTCAAACTCATCGGATACGCGCTTGGAGTTCGACAGCCCCATGCCGGCCCCGAAGCCGAGCGAACGAATCCAGTCATTGGCCGTTGACGTGCCGTCGCGGCAGGCCCATTCGATGTCTGGGATGCCCGGCCCGCGATCCTTTGCCTTGATCGTGACCGTGTCGTCCGCAAGGATGAACGTGAGGATGCCGCCATGCGAATGGATGCATATGTTTATCTCGAGCTCGTATGCGGCCACGGCAACCCGCCGGGACACCGAACGGTCGACGTTCCGCTCCTTGAGCAGCTTCTTTATCTCGTTCGCGGCCCGCCCGGCGCTTCCTAGGTCGTTGTGGACGACCGCGAACTCCCTGCGCAGGTAATTCACGCCCGTATGCAGCTCCGGGGCATTCGCGCCACGCGCGGCCTTGCGTTCAAGCTTCCGTATCTCAACCGACAGCTCGTAGAGGAGAGCGCGCATCACGTCGCGCTGGGAGATTATCCCCACAAGCTTGCGCGTAGAGTCAAGCACGGGGAATCGTCCGTACGTGTAGTTGCCGAAATAGCGCAGCGCGTACGCGAGCGGCATCCCGGCCTCAAGCACCACAAGGTTCGTCGCCATGTGCTCGTCGCACGTGTCGCCGATCCATCCGTTGTCGAGCGCGTTTATGATGTCGTTTACGGAAACGATGCCGAAGAGGCGGCCATCCTCGGATACCGGCAAACCCGATATGCGGTTCTCGCGCATTATTCGCTGCGCCTCGCGCATCGTCGTGCCGCGTTCGACGGATATGACCTTCCGCTTCATCACGTCACGCACCTTGAACCGCTGAAGCAGCTCCATTATTATGACGGAACCGTCGCCACCAAGGCTGGATGGATCAAGAGGAACGCGGGCGAAGATGTCGTCGTCCTGCTGCTGTTCGCCCGTGAGTATCGTAGGATTGTACACATCTTCCATCTTGCGGCCTCCGGCTACGTCGCGCTATGTGCGCTTCTCCATCTCAAGGGCATCGTGAAGCCTTACGCAGGCATCGTATTTGGAAAGCGGGGACGACACCAGCGGGATGTGCAGGTCGTTCGCCACCTTTACCATCGTCTCCGAAAGCGGCTTGGCATTGTGCACCGCCACGCCCATCGCTCCGACGATATGCGCGGTGCGTATCGCCTGGTCGCTCGCGAGCGAAGTAAGGATGAGCGCGTCATCCGCATCAAACAGCAGCACGTCGCTCATCAGATCGCTCGCCACGACGGCGCCAACGACACGCGGACTCGCCGCGTCGCCGGCTACAAGCTTCCCGTCAAGCACCTTCACCACATCAGCAATAGTCATCGAATACCTCCATTGATGTCGATATTATACCAAAAATCCAACTGCGCGCCCCTAAGGCACATTCGGCGATCCGGCATGCTCAACCCGTCTCTTGATCTCGTCCGCGCGGCGCTTGGCCCAGAGGAGAAGCGGAAGAAGCGGCCGCGCCCATGCCAGCACCCATGCGAACAGTTTCGCGCCAAAGCCCCTCGCCGCGATCCGTTCGCGACGGAACCGCGTGCGCAGATCGGCAAGGACGCGTCGGCGTTGCCCCCACGGCAGACCGGGATCGCAGCAGATGGCCTGGGCCTCGTGGTAGAAGACGAGGAACGCGAGTCGTTGCGCCGTCGCGGGGTCGGCGTCCGCCAAGCCGCCCGCCAGGAAGATGCGAAGCTTCTCCTTGGCCCGCAGGAACCAGTTGCGTTCGCGCTTCCAATCCCCTTCCCGACGGTAGTAAGTCGTGCAGGCGGACGTCTCGAACCGCAGATAGTCGTAGAGCGGCTTCCGCACGGCCGCAAGCGCCGTCACCGACAGGAGGTAGTCGAGGAGGAACATCTCGTCCTCGCACATCGTGATGCCGCGCCGGAAGCGTATCTTCCGCGCCTCGATGAGGTCGCGCCGGAAGAGGCTCGCGACGAGGTAGCCGTTCACGCGGCGCGTCCCGAGGAGGAGCGGGTAGAAGACGCGCGCGAGGATCTCCGCGCG
>CAKULV010000060.1 GCA_934667425.1 uncultured Kiritimatiellota bacterium
CGCGCCGCCAGCTCGCCGTCATGCGCGACATGGGCGCGAACGCGATCCGCATGTCGCACAACCCGCCCGCGCCGCAGGTGCTGGACCTCTGCGACGAGATGGGCCTCTTCGTCTGGGACGAGGCGTTCGACAAGTGGAACGCCACCTGCGGGCGCGGCGACATCCCGCTGGAGGAGTTCGTGCCGCGCCAGCTCGTGAAGCTCGTCCGCCGCGACCGCAACCACCCGTCCGTCTTCGTCTGGTCGATCGGCAACGAGATCTCGCCCGGAAAGGCGACGCCGCCGGGGCAGGAGGACTGGGCGGGCCCGATCGCCCTCGGCACGACGGCCGAGCGCTGCGCCAGCTTCCGCCGCGTCGTGCTGGATGAGGACGACACGCGCCCAGTCGGAATCGGCAGCTGCTTCCCGGCGGCTTATGCGCGCGGCGACTACGGGGCGCTTGACGTCTCCGGCTGGAACTACCGCGAGATGTACGTCGGCTCGCACGCGAAGCTCCCGGACCAGCCCGTCCTCTACTCGGAAAGCGCGTCCGCGCTCTCGGAGTTCGGCTTCTATGCGGACACGCTGCCGACGAACAAGACGGACTTCGCCTTCCGGACGGAGAACGTCGACTCCTACGACCTGAACGCGGCGCCGTGGTCGGACATCCCCGACCGCGAGTTCGCGCGCATGGAGCGAGACACGTTCTGCGCGGGCGAGTTCGTCTGGACGGGCATCGACTACCTCGGCGAGCCGACGCCGTACCAGCCGAGCGCCGAGAAGCAGTACGGCTACCTGCCGCGCTCGCGCAGCTCCTACTTCGGCATCTGCGACCTCTGCGCACTGCCGAAGGACCGGTTCTACCTCTACCGTTCGCACTGGAACCGAAAGGACTTCACGCTGCACCTCGTGCCGGGCCACTGGAACTTCCCGAAGAAGGCCGGGCAGAACGTGCCCGTCTTCGTCTACACGAGCGCGGACGAGGCGGAGCTGTTCGTGAACGGCCGCTCGCTCGGCCGGCGGAAGAAGGACCCGACGGCGGGCGTCGTGGACGACAATCCGGCGAACTACTATTCCGTCATGCCGCGCTACCGCCTGATGTGGAACGACGTCCCCTATGCGCCGGGCGAGGTGAAGACCGTCGCCTACGGGAAGGACGGCCGCGTCTGCGGCGAGAAAGTCCTCCGCACTGCTGGTGCGCCGACGCAGGTCGTGCTGACGCCGGAGCCGCGCTACGGCAACCTCTGCGTGGTGGTCGTCACGCTCGCGGACAGGGACGGCACGTTCGTCCCGAACGACAGCCGCCGCATCTCCTTCGCGGCGGAGGGCTGCGAGATCGCCGCCGTCGGGAACTCGGATCCGCGCAGCTTCGAGAGCTTCAAGGACGTCTCCGGCCATTCGCTCGCCTTCGGGCGCGCGGCCGTCTACCTGCGACTGAAGCCCGGCCGGCCCGCGAAGCTGACGGCGACGGCCGACGGGCTCGCGGCGGCGACGGTCGAACTGGGGACCCCATGAGATCGCCCTGGATTTCCAAAATCAGGTCAGACCTGATTTTGGAAATTGGCAAATCACGGGTCTTCCTGCCAGCGAATGTAGCGAACCTTGGAATCCTGCACTATCGCCACAGCCTTTACCGCATGGGTAATGCCGAGGGACTGGCCGATGATGGACACCTCGAAGAACTTCTCCGGCGCGTAGGAGAGATACTGCTCTGCCTCCTGCTGGATGTACGTGCCGCCGCCTATCGCCTCCTGCACGCGGTTTTGGAGGTCGTTCCAGTCCTTGAATGTGCCCACATCGTCATCCATCGAGAATCCGCCGACGTTCTCCCGCTTGTTGCCGGTTTGGCGAATCTCAACGATCGCATCCGCGATGTCCGTCGCATTGGAGACATCGCTCTCGTTAAACGACGACGAGAAAGACGAATGCCCTTTCGATGTCCCGCCTCTCGACGACAATGCAGATGACGACGGCTGCCAGATGCCCGGCACCGTAACAAGAATGTCCTTGTCGGCGATGTTGGCGTTTATCTTGCCGGATCCGAATACGGTGAAGTACTTGCGCAAGCCCTTCACCTCTATCTGATCCTCTTTCTTGGCGAGGGGATTGATCACGCCGCCATCCAGTATGGCCTGTGCGCTTATCGGCTCGTCATCGTACTCGTTTAATCCCTTCAGGTGCATCAGGTCGTCAATGTCCGATATCTCGCCATCGCGCGAAGCCGGGAGGTAGTTCTTGTTCTTCTCGACGTCGCGTCCATCCACGAAATCCTCGTACGCCTCCCTGTAGAAGTCGGTTTCGGCACCGTATTCTCCCGTCTGCGCACTATCCGGATCCCTCCAATCGCACCAGCTGTCCACAATTCCGTCCCAATACTCCTCCGGGATGCCAGAGGCGGCCAGGACAGCCTCCCATATCTTCGCATAATTCGCGTCCCCCTCCGGGTAGAGGCTGTTGATGTTCCATTGCGACTCGATCGGCTTGATCTTCACGGTGACGGTGCCGCCTTCGGGATTGCGGGCGTCCACGGGAACCGCGCCGGTAGAGCATTCGCGGTTGTCCTTGAGGTCCACCATCTCCCAGTACCAGCGGTTCTTGTCAAGATACTCCTCTATGTCCGACTCCGCAGACACGCCTGAATTATCGTCGGACGGCACCTGCACATTCTGGTAATCGAGCATGATGACCTCCGCGATGGCGATTCCCGCATCGGTAAGGTGGTCAACCCTGACCCTTTCCTGAAGGTACAGGTTTACCCGCGTCTGCAGCTGGGCGTCGATGGCATACGTGGCGATCAGCACCGAGAGTACTGCCAGTATCCATATTGCACCGACTATGGCGCTGCCCCTTCTCGAAGACTTCATCGCGCAGATTCCTTTCCGCGTCCGCCACGCTCCTCGCCATCCGATCCGGACGAATCCGTCTTAAGCGGATTCTGCGAGACATCCCACAACGGTATCTCGATCACGCGCACGATCGGGTATGGTTCCTTTCCGTCCTCGAGCGGCTTCATCCAGAACGTAAGCTGCACGCGGCGAGGTATGCAGTTGGACGTATCCCACGTATCAACCCAATTGGCCTGATTGCCCTTGAACGGTTCGTTCTTGTCAAGGACGCGGCAATTGAACCCCTGCACGTTCTCGCTCAGCACGAAGTGATCCCAGTTGTCGAGATCGTCTTCATCGAAGTCCTCTGGACGGAACTTCGTTTCGCCGATGACGTCACACACGAGGCCTCCGTTGGCGTAGGCCTCAACGTCGCTCTTACCCGGCTCCACGACATACATCGACACGTGGTGGGCGGCCTTCGCGAAGCGCGAGTTGCGCCCGACTATCGCGGGGCCGAGCTTCGTCCACGCAATCATGTCCGACTCATCTGGCTGGTTGCGAGGATTTCCGTCCACAAGCTGGAAGCCATCCGCCTCCGTCGCCGCCCCGCTCGTCGGGAAGTATGCGCTTCGCAGGGCGCTCGTTATCTGCGCGAGGGCATAGTCCGCACGTTGCACGTTGTCCGCCATCTCAGTTGCAAGGTTCCAGTTGCGGATTATGGTGTGGAATGTCCACGTGGAAACGATCGTGAGGATAGACAGGATTAGCACGGCGAGCATCAACTCCACTATGGTGAACGCACGTCTCATCTCTTCTTCCTCCAAAGGGTGATCACCGTGGTCTCGCTCCTGTCCCTGCTCCTCCGGGCGCGTCCCCACCGTATCACGGTGCGCACCGCGTACAGATACCCGCTACGCTCCAGCTCCTCATCATCCACCTTGTCCACGGTACGCTCAAACGTGTAGTACTCAAGCTCGTCGCGCCGCTCCCTGGAAAGGCCGTCAAGATCCAGATCTTGCGCCAATTTCATGGCGGGCGTCTCGTCTATGTTCAGCAACTCGTCGTCTAACGGGTCGCCCGTCACCTGATCCGGGGACGGCAGGGGGTAGAGCGTCTCGCCAAGCATCAGCACGTACTGCGCCGTCTCGAACCCCTGCGTCGTGCGCATTATCCGCTGGCACTGCATGAACGCCGTGAGGAGCGCGACCAGCCCGAGGGAGAGTATTATCGTCGCACACATCACCTCCAGCAGTGTGAACCCTCTGCGGTGACTATCTCCGGCGGCGTTTGGCACGGCCCCTCCTTTCAGGCACTTCTTCCGCGTCTCCGACCGTTGCCTTGCCGCTTCGCGAGATGTTTATCACAAAACCCTCGGAATCGGCCGCCTCTCCGGCAAGCCGCACCGTCACCCGATGCGGATTCACGTTGCCGTTCGTCTCGTACGTCACGGAAACCGGCGGTTCCTGATCCTCTTCCGCAGACTCCCCGTCGGCAGCATCCGCGTCGGCATTGCGGACATTCCTCTTGGGCTGCCGCAGAGAACGCGAAGCCGCGACAGCAGGCTCAAGCGGCGCTCCATCCTCGCCAAGGACCTCCACCGAAAACGTCACTCCATCGTACTTGCCATCCGCATCCTCCTTCGCAAGGACTTCCGGATCAAGCACGCGCCGCGTGTAGAAGAACCCGTTCCTCTCGTCATAGGCATCCGATGAAGGCGATGAGCCTCCCGATGCGGCCTTGCCGCCTGTCGCGGCAGACCGCCTCCCCTTTCGTCCCGTGGCAACCGGCGCCTCGTCCTCGTCGTCTGCGGAATACTCGGCGGAGGTCAGGGTACTCTCGCCATCGACCTCCCGGTATATCGGATCCGATGGCGACCCCACATCCTCCTGCCCCGTGGCTTCGCCGGATATGCGCACGTCGATGCGCCCATCGTGATGGAAAGTCACCACCACCGGACGCTGCCTGAGAAGCGCGAGCGCAGAGGCATACCGCGACAGCTGCACGACTCCGCGTGTGGCCTCCTTCGCCTGCACGGCCCCGCGTCCGGACGCGACGCTGACCACCGCGCTCGCCAGCATTATCACGATGATGCCTACGACTATGAGAATCTCAATAAGCGTGAACCCTGCGCGACGCATTGCGATACCCTCGCCGAAAGGCACCATACGGTACCGACGGGACTATTTCTTCTTCTCGACGTTGGTGATGTCGTCCTCGGTCCCAAACTCGCCGTCAGGGCCTGCGGACGTGATGAGCGGACGCTTCTTGCCCCGCTTCTCGAACTGGAGGGGGGTGCCCCACGGATCCTCAGTCCCGCCCTGAAGCAGCGCATCCTCGTCGTCCGTCTCCTGCGTAAGCGTATCAAGCGAGTCCGGATACTTGCCGCCGTGCTTCATGCTGTAGGCCACAAGAGCCTCCTCGACGTTCTTTATCTGGACTCGGGCAGACGCTATGCGAGCATCGTTCATCTTGCCCGTCACATTAGGGATCAGCACGGCCACGAGAAGGCCGATGATGCCGACCACGACCATGATTTCTATGAGCGTAAAGCCCTGCTTAGACTTCCGCGCAACTTTTGCGATGTCATTCTTCTTCATTTTGTCAGTTCCTTTCTCGACAAGGCCTCGCAGCCCGTCAACCTATGGCGTTCACCATGCCGAACACCGCCATGAGAATCGCCAGCACAACAAAGCCGAGTACGACCGCAACCGCAACTATGAGAATCGGCTCAAGCGCGGTCGTGAATGCCGATATGCTCCTGTTCATGTCCTTTTCATACCGCATGCCTATGTGTTCGAGGGATGCGGTCATGTTCCCGGCCCGCTCGCCGACGGCGAGCATGTCGGTCATCATGCGAGGGAACGCCCCGGACTGCGCGAGCGGGCCGGATATCGACGTGCCGTCCGTCACCCGCTTGCGGGCGTTGGCCAAGGCCGAACCGATCACCGCGTTGCCGCACGTCTCCTCGGCTATGCGCAGGGCGTTCAGAACGTTCACCCCGTTCGCCAGGAGAGTCTTCAGCGTGAATGCCAGGGAGGCGTATATCCCGTTCGCGACGATGTTCCTTATCAGCGGCGTCTTGAGCTTCATGGCGTCGAACTTCAGCCGCCCCTGCGGGGTGGACTTCCACTTTCGGAACCACACCACCGCCCCGACGGCGCACAGCGCCATCAGCCACCCATAGCCGATCACGGCATCGCTCATGCCGATGAGGATGCGCGTAGGAAGCGGCAGGGATCCGCCCATGGACGCGAACACCTTCTCGAACAGGGGGATTATCCAGACCAGCGCGCCGATCACGCCGACCACGCCAAGGGAAAGGACGATGCACGGGTATATCAGCGCACCCTTCACCTTGCTCCGGATCGCGTCGTTCCGCTCGTAGTGGTCAACGAGGCGTCGCAGCACCTCAATCATCGCGCCTGACGATTCGCCCGCCTTGATCATGTTGCCGTACAGCGGCTGGAAAGTCTTAGGATGATGCTTTACCGCCTCCGAGAAGGACTCGCCGTTTACGATGCGATCGGTCAGATCCTTGCACACCAGACGCTGCGGAGAACCCTCGTCCCCCTGATTTGCCAGTGCACTCAATGCCTGCCCCAGAGTCATGCCAGCCTCCAGAAGGTCGGCAAGCTCGCCAGTGAAGAGGAGGACATCCGTCTCCCTCATCACAGGCTCTCTGCCCCGCCTCTTGGCGGCATCGCCCCTTCTGGATCTAGTCCTGGCCATGTTCTTTCCGCTGTTCAACATTGCGGACGGTCGGCAAGGCCGCCGACCCTCCGCAATCAGGCTACCTCTACTTGATAAGGCGCACGCGGATCACCGCCTCGGACGCCTTCAGCTCGCTTATGACCGACTCCTGTATCACGCTGTCCGTATCGATGAGCGTATACGCGAAATCGCCGCGGCTCTTGTTCGCGACGGCGTCGATGTTGACCCTCGCGTTGCCGAGGATGCTCGTGAAGCGCCCTATCATGTTCGCCTCGTTCTTGTGGCAGATCGCCACGCGGCCCGCCCTGCTCGGAATCCCGAGCGAACACGCCGGGTAGTTCACGGAGTTGACGATATTGCCGTTCTCAAGGTAGTCGCGCATCTCCTTGACCGCCATCACGGCGCAGTTGTCCTCCGCCTCCTCGGTCGATGCGCCAAGGTGCGGGATCACGATGCATCCCTTCTTTCCCGCCGTCACCGAATTCGGGAAGTCGGAGACGTACTTGCGCACCTTCCCCGTCTCGATGGCCTTGAGCATATCCCGCTCGTTCACGAGGGCGTCGCGGGCGGCATTGATTATGATCACGCCGTTCTTCATCATCGCAAGAGCCTCGGCGTTGATCATCCCCTTTGTGGAATCGAGCGCGGGGACGTGGATCGTGATGAAGTCGCAGTTGCGGTATATCGCCTCGACGCTCTTGCAGTGCCGGACCGCGCAGCTGAGGTTCCAAGCAGCATCCACGGAAAGGTATGGGTCGAACCCATAGACTTCCATGCCGAGGGCGACCGCCGCGTTCGCGACTTTCTGCCCGATGGCGCCAAGACCGATGACGCCGAGCTTCTTGCCCTGGATTTCAGTGCCGGCGAACGCCTTCTTGGCCTTCTCGGCAGACTTGTTGATCGCCGCATCGGCGGCATTTTCCTTCACCCACTCGATTCCGCCAACGATGTCGCGAGACGCGAGAAGCATCGCCGCGATCACGAGTTCCTTGACGCCATTCGCGTTTGCGCCTGGCGTATTGAAGACGACGATTCCCTTTTTGGCATATTCGGCATGGGGGATGTTGTTCACGCCAGCCCCGGCACGGGCCACCGCAAGCAGGCCGTCGCCAGGGGTCATCTCATCCATCTTGGCACTGCGCACGAACACGGCCTCCGCAGCCGAGAAATCCTCCGTACGCGCATAGTCGCCTGTCAGGTTGTCAAGCCCCACCTCCGCTATCGGATTGAGGCACATGTATTTGTAGTTCATCAGATTGCTTTCCGTTTAGAGTTTATCGTAGAAAGTAGGCTTCAATGAAGCCTTTGCTTACGGATTATACCACAAATGCGGCCCTATGCGACGGCCTAATCGCTCGATGCTGTGGTATAATGCGCACCTCATGAAAATCGCCTTGACGCAACTGGAAATCGACTGGGAAAATCCAGCCGCAAACGAACGGGCCTGTACCCGGCTCGCCGAGGATGCCGCACGGGCCGGGGCCGCGCTCATCGTATTCCCCGAATTCACGCTAACGGGCTTCACGCCACGCCCGCGAACCTTCGCCGACACGCCCGAAGCGGCCCCTCAGCTCGGCTTCTTCCTCGACCTCTCCCACCGTCTTCCCCTCGGCATCGCCTTCGGCTGCATCCGCGCCGCCGAACCCGCCGAGCCGCAAAACAGGCTCGTCGTCGTCCGCAACGGAGCCATTCTCCTCGACTACGCGAAGATCCACTCCTATTCCTTCGGCGGCGAGACGCGCAACTATTCGCGGGGTTCGGATATCTTCACGACCGCCTTCGAGGACTTCACGCTCGGCGGCCTCATCTGCTACGACCTCCGTTTCCCCGAAGTGTTCCAGATCGCCGCGCGCACCGCCAACGTCATCCTCGTCATCGGGAACTGGCCGGCAGACCGCATCGAGAACTGGTACACGCTTCTCCGCGCACGCGCCCTTGAAACGCAGTGCTACATCATCGGGACCAACCGTGCCGGTTCAGGCGGAGGCATCGTCTACACCCCCAGCTCGGCAGCCTTCGACCCGACGGGACGGCGTCTCACCCCTTCCGCGAAGGACGAACTCCTTTTCTGCGACATGGATCCCCGGCTCGTCAAAGACGTACGCGCCGCATTCCCGCTCCGCTCCGACCGCCGCGACGACCTGTATCCTTCGCTAGTCTGCCGCGACTATGCCTTGGCGGCGACCCAGAACACCGGCGTGTAGGTGAGCGGCACACCATGCGAGTCCCGCAACGTCTCGTAGCGAGCAAGGAAGCGTCTCGCATCCCGATACCCTCCCAGCGCAGGCGTCAATACGCCTGTCCGCTTGAGGTGCCGCAACGCATCAAGCGCCGACGGGAAGGAGAGGCGCACAGTCCGGGCCTCGAAACGCCGAACCGCGAACCCGCTCGCCTCAAGCATCTCACGCCAGCGTCCGGCAGCCGGACACGTGAGCGGCTGTCCGCCGCACTGCTCCAGCTCTGCTAGGTTGCCCGCAGAGAAAGTCGCGGCGGCGAAGAGGCCACACTTCGGCAATGACGCGGCAACCACGCGGAAGAGTCGCTCCGGATCGCGAAGCCACTGGAGGCAGGAGGCTGAAAGGACAAGGTCGGTAGGCGGCAACGCCTCCAGCGCATCCAGGTCCGCACACCGGAACATCGTTTGCGGCAAATCAGCAAAGAATTCCGCACAAGTCTCGACGATATCAAGCAACAGCAATGCCTCGCACTTGAATGCCCGCAGGAACGCCCGCGTGAGTAACCCCGTCCCACACCCAAGTTCAACAACGTGCGGGAAGCATGGTCCGGAGGCTTCCGCACGCAGGGCCTCCACAAGCGCATCTGCCGTATGGCGCTGGACTACGGCCTCATCCGGATAGGTGGCGAAGTGGCGCGCGAAGCGCCGCGCCGTGGCTGTGCTGTCGGTCTTCATGTCAAGGGCCGGGCATCCCGCCGCGCCCTTTCCGGCGAACCTGCGTGTTCAACGAATCCGAGCACGCCGCAATCGCTTCCCACATAATACGAGCCTGCGATGGCCATGTGGACATATTCCTTTGCCCCGGCCACCGCCGTGCGCAAATCGCGCCCGAGCATCAGTTCCGCCGCAAGGGCCGCCGCAAGCGAGCATCCCGTTCCGTGGGTGGATACGGGATGATCTATCCAAGGCAGCGTCACCGCATAGAACTCCCTGCCGTCGTAAAGGGTGTCCTCCGCAGCGGCAAGGTCGCCGACCGCATGCCCGCCCTTCACGAGGACTGCGCAACCGTACGCATCGTACATGCGCATTGCTGCCTCATGCACATCTGCCCGGCTGGAGATCCGCATTCCTGAAAGGACTTCCGCCTCCGGGATGTTTGGCGTAATGACCGTCGCCAACGGCAACAGTTTCGCCTTTAGCGCCCCCAGAGCCTCGTCCGCCATCAGCCGTGCGCCGCTCGTGGCCACCATCACAGGATCGATCACCTTCCTTATCTCAGGGTGCGGGGCTATCTTCTCGGCGACCGCGGCGATGACCTCGGGATCCGAGATCATGCCCGTCTTGAGCGCCGAAATCGCATAGGTCCCGAGAACCGCATCAAGCTGGGCCGACACGAAATCAGCCGGAACCTGATGCACAGCCGACACCCCCATGGGGTTCTGCGCGGTAAGGGCGGCAAACACCGTGCAGCCATGGACTCCATATGAGTGGAATGCGCGCAGATCTGCCTGGACGCCGGCATTCCCCCCAGAATCGCTCCCCGCAATGGTAAGGCAGCAATGCTTCACGTCACTCATGGAAGCCCCATACACCCCGCATGGACAATAGATGCCGCGGCTCAATCACTTGCCGCAGATCTTCTTGAAATACGGCAACACCGACGGCAGCCAGATTTCCCTGTAGCCAGCCGCGTTCGGATGGCAGTGATCGGGCATCCATTTTACGTTATCGCCCTTCTCGTCCAGGAACTTGGCGTTGAAATCGACCCAAATGACATTCTCTCCATCCGCATAGCCCTTGATTATGGCGTTCGCCGCCTCGTTGTTGACGCGATTGGGATGGTCTGCCTTGTCGCCGAACGGGAAGATCGGAAGAAGCATCACCTTCGCCTGAGGCTGTTTCCTGGCGATCATGGCAAGTATCTCCTTGATGCCGGCGGCAATGGCCTCTGGCTTATCCTTGCGATGCCAGGTGTTGTTCGTGCCTATCATGAGCATGATGCACTTCGCCCGATACCCGTCAAGCTCGCCGTTCCCGCCGCGCCAGATAAGCTGCTCCGTGCGGTCGCCAGAATAGCCGGCGTTAAGCACCGTGTAGGTCTTGCGCAGTTCCTCAAGGGAATCGGCGCCAGACTTGTCCCAGCCATGCGTTATCGAATCGCCGAAGAGGACAATGTCGAATTCCCCGCCGGATGCGCAGATCTCATTGCGGTTGTGCAGCAGGCGATCGAGCCACCAGTCTTTCGCGCCATAGCCCTCGGCCCTGATGCGTGAAGCGGGATAGACGGATATGGGCTGGTCCATGCGCACATTTTCCCGGCGAACGAAAGGCGCATAGCGATTGGCGGGGGCGGGGAGTTTGCCGTCGGACAGCGCATAGTCGATGTACGGCTTGACTGCCGAGTACCAGATCTCATAGCCTGCGCCATTGGGATGCAGACGGTCCGGGAACAGCTCCTGCGTGAGGATGCCGTCATACGTGAGGAACTGGTCGTTGAAGTCGCACCAGAATATCCGCTTGCCGTCCGCGAACTTCTGTATCTCCTTGTTGACGATCTCGTTGCGCTTTCGGCACGCATCGTTCATGTCGCGTCCGCGCGGAAAGATCGCGGTAAGGACAACCGTGGCTTTCGGCTGCTTGGCGCAGATCGTGTTCAATATCTCCCGGATGCCGAGGATCGTATCGACCGGAGGTTCCTTCTCGAACGGGAAATGCCCTGAATTGTTCGTGCCGATCATGAGCAGCACGCACTTCGCCTCGTACCCATCCAGTTCCCGGCCATCCCTGAGACGCCACAGCACATGCTCCGTGCGGTCGGCGGACGTGCCGAGGTCGAGCATCTTCATGTCGCCGTCGCCAAAGTACTTTGCGAGCTGGCCTTTGCCGTTCGTCTCCCAGAAGTGCGTGATGGAGTCGCCTATGAACACCACCTTCGCCCCGCCATTGGTGACAACCCCCATCTTATCATGATGGCGGCGCATCTGCCAGCAGTTGGGGTCGCCATCCCAGGCAGTAGGCGTTACCGAGCGTATTGCCGCAAACGCAGTTGAGATTGATATGGCGCAGATTCCAGCAAGGATATGTCTATTGGCTTTCATGTCTGGAATTATACCACACACGACCATCCATAGCCATAGCCAATGCCAGGGCTTCACACCCTTCGGCAATGTCGTCATAGGTCTCGTCGAAATTGCCGGTGTACCATGGATCGGCAATATCCCTCGTCTTCCCGGCGAATTCCAATAGCATGTGTATCTTCTGACGGTCGTCAGGATAGACGAGCCGCTTCAGATCTGCGATGTTGTAGGCATCCATCCCTATGAGGAGGTCATATCCACGCGCCTTTGCCGCCGTAAGGAGCCACGCCTTGCGCGGCGCAAATGGGATGCCTTTTTCGCGTAGCTTGGCGCGTGTGCCCGAATGGATGTCGCTGCCGATCTCGTCCGTGTGCAGCGCGGCGGATTCGATTTCGATGTCCGTGCGCCCCGCCCTGCGAACGAGATCCTTCATGACGAACTCCGCCATCGGCGAGCGGCAGATGTTCCCATGGCAAAGAAAAAGAATTTTCATGGCTATATGTCCATCCATTTCGCCTCAACCCAACATCATATGCACTCTATCTTATGCACTGGGGCGTAGAGTAGAGCGAGACGCCCCCGCAGGGTACGTCCGCCCCCTCATCGAACCGTACGTGCAGTTTTCCCGCATACGGCTCACCGTGTGGAACATTTGACATATCACTTCCGCCTCCATCGAAGCATGTGCAACCCCATCGCCTGTAGTTCTTGGAAGAAGTTCGGTGCGTATTTCAGCACATAGCCCCTTTGGCTCTTCCTGTTGAAGTGAAGGTACAGGCGGTTGCGCACGTACCAGTTCACCTTGTTGAACATCCGAGCCGGATATCCGCATTGGAAGTAGTTGTCCCAGCCGACAAGGATTTTGTTGACCCTCTGCACAATCTCCTCGTTCTTCACGGGCTTCATGATGCTGAGTGTCTGTTCCTTGACCTTCGTGCAAACCTTTTTGACCGATTTCATCGACGGGCCGAAGGTCAGATACCTCCCATCCCCGTAATGGGTTCTCACGTATCGGAACTCGTAGCCGAGGAATCCGAGAGCGGTCTTGTCAGCCTTCATGTCCAAGACTTTCGTCTTGTCCCTGTTCACCACGAGCCCGAACCGGCCTTCAAGTTCGCTTTCAATCTTCCGCACAAACTCCCCCTGCAGTTTCCTCGCAAGAATCACGAAGTCGTCCGCGTAGCGGACAATCGACATGACTTGGTTCGTTCCCTTGGCGACCAACGCGGCACACGTCTCGAACCAATGCAGGTAGATGTTCGACAGAAGAGGCGAGATGACGCCTCCTTGCGGAGTGCCCCTGCCCTTGGGATTCTTCTTCACGCCGTTCGGTTCGACAATCGTGGACTTCAGCCATTGGCGTATGAGCGCCAGAACACTTCCGTCCGTGATCCGCTTGCGCAGGGCGAGGAAGAGCTTGTCGTGCGGTATCGTATCGAAGTAGCTCGACAGGTCGGCATCGTAGACTTCCGTCTTGCCGTCCTTGATTTCCGCCGCGATTCGCTCAACCGCCATCTTCGCGTTCCTGTTCGGCCTGAATCCGTACGAGCAGTCGTGGAAGTCGGCTTCGAATATCGGTTCGACGATCAGTTTCAGCGCGGCCTGCACAACCCTGTCCTTGATGGTCGGGATGCCAAGCGGTCGCAGTTTGCCGTTCGCCTTCTCGATGTAAGTCCGTTTCACGGGACTTGCCCTGTAGGTCTTGTCCTTGAGTTCCCGCAGGATGTTCCCAAGGAAGACCTTCACGCCTTCCGCGTCGTGCTCGATTTGCCAAAACGACACCCCGTCAACGCCAGGCGCACCTTGATTGGCTCGCACGGTCTCGTAGGCGCATTTCAGCACGTCCTCCCTCAGCAGTTGCCCATACAGGCAGTAGAATTTGAACTGTGGCTCCTCCTTTGCCTTCCGTGACAGCTTCTCCCTCAAAAGCGCAATCTTCGGATAGCGCGGCAGCCCGTGCTTGCGCACGATTGCCGCGATTTCCTCGTCCGTATAAGATTTCTCAATCAATCTGGTCTGCACCTTTTCGTTCGAAACATCCCTTTTTCACGCAGAGACCCTTCGCTCCACGGTCATTACCCGCTTCCCCGCTACTATGGCCTCGTCCGACTCCTCGCTTCGCTTTCGCTACCGCGAGGTCTCCCGAGTTCCCTATCTGAACTTTCCGAACACGCGATCCTCCTATGTCCCGCCGCGTTTCGACTACCCAAGTCGATTCGATAGTCTCCTGTTGGCTTCATGATGTCAGAACACTGGCCACGCGGAACTTTAGTAACGAGACTTTACGAAAGAGATTCACTTGCGTTATCGCTTATCCGTTCGTCCGGCGAGACTCGCGCACATCGGTCGCCCTCTGCACGCCCCGCCTTCCTAACTGTACGTCGACTTCTTTACAGTAATGATTCCTTTCATTCATTTAGTTCAACCGAGTTTTGCTCGGCGTACCTGACCCCATTGTTGATTCTTTCATTTCGGGTCGCCTTGAACTGTGGAGTAGAGCCTCACCTTCCAAGGTGATTTCAGTTTCTTGAAATGGTCATCAGCCGTCAGAATCGCCAGATCGTTCGCCCGCGCTGTCGCCGCAATGATTGCATCCGGCAACTTCATTCCATTACGCTTGCGGGCGTTCACGACAAGTTGCGTGAACATCGGGTCATCAGACGGCACGTCGTAAACATGGATGCGAGACCTGAATGCCTGATAAAGCTGCAGATCTTCTTCCCCAAGTCTCGGAAATGAGAAATACTCCAGCTCGGAAATTATCGACGTGGCTATGAAATCAGCATCAGCAAGAAGAGAGACCAGTTCCGCATTGCCCTTAAGGAACTGGATGATTGCGTTTGTATCGAGAAGGTATCCGTTACCATTCATCACGCAACGCCCTCTGCTCTTTTACGGCGTCACCCTTCCAGCGCAACTTCCCGACGACATCCGAGAAGTCATACCTTGGCTTCTTCTCATCGGCGACCGTATAGACTATTACCTTGCAGACGCATTGCGAGTACTCCTTCGGCACCTCGAATGACACGCGGTTCCGCTTTGGGCGGACAATTCTCTCAAGCACTGGCATTTTCGTTTCCCATAACGCTTTAACGGCACAATTATACCAAAACGAAGGCGCGGCAACAAGTGCCGCGCCCCGTTTGCGGTCAACCCTCCTTCGCGCCTAACGGCGGCTGTGGAGGCTGAGCGAAACTTACATTTCGCTCAGCTTCTTCAGGAGCGCGTAGTTCTCCTTGAAGCCTTCCTCGGCCTTCTCGAGCATGGCCATCGCCTTCTCCTCGCCGACCTTCTTGACCAGCTGGCGGAAGCGGTTCTCGCCGAGATCCTTCGACACGGCGTCCTTCGCGAACGAGACCGTCGCGGACTTGTCCGCCGAGTCGAGCTTCACCTTGCCCGTCGTAGGATTGTACGTCCAGAGCGGGAAGTGGACGGAATCGACCGCCACCTTCTGGTGCGCCGGGCCAGTCTTCGTGAGAAGCCCCTGCTCGATGCAGTGCGCGTACGCGATGATGAGCGCCGGGCCGTTGTAGTTCTCGGCCTCGTTGAACGCCTTCACGGTCGCCGCCGGGTTCGCACCCATCGACACGTATGCGATGTAGACGTTCTTGTACTGCATCTGCATGAGGCCGAGGTTCTTCTTGGCCTGAACCTTTCCGCTCGCCGCGAACTTCGCGATCGCGCCGGTCGGCGTCGCCTTCGAGGCCTGCCCGCCCGTGTTGGAGTACACTTCCGTGTCCATCACGAGGACCTTGACGTTCTTGCCCGAGGCGAGAACGTGGTCAAGCCCGCCGTAGCCGATGTCGTAGGCCCAGCCGTCGCCGCCGAGGATCCACACCGACTTGCGCACGAGGTTGTCCGCGACAGTGAGCAGCTGCCTGCAGATGTCACAGCCAGCCTTGACGCCGGCTTCGCAGGCGACCTTGAGGTCCTTCACGAGCGCACGCATCTCCTCGACGCCCTGGCCCTTCTCGTCGAACTGGTTAACGGCTTTGATCTTCTCGCAGAGCGCCTTGAACTCGGCAGGGGCGCCCTCGGAGGCGATGACCTTGCCTACAAGTTCCATGGCGTAGTCGTGGAGCTTGTCCGCCGAGACGCGCATGCCCATGCCGAACTGCGCGTTGTCCTCGAAGAGCGAGTTCGACCAAGCCGGGCCCTTGCCGTCCCTGCGCTGGCAGTACGGGGTGGTCGGCAGGTTGCCGCCGTAGATCGACGAGCAGCCCGTCGCGTTCGCGAT
>CAKULV010000061.1 GCA_934667425.1 uncultured Kiritimatiellota bacterium
CAAATCGGTAAGGGTAAATGCCCACCCCAAGGTAAATGCCTACAAGCTATAGGCATTTACCTTGTCCTTTCACCTTTAATGCCGCGTGGCGGCTATTTAGCCATTAAACCGCAAAGCAATGCGCGGCCAAGCAACAGACAAGACCGCCGTTGCCGCGTACCCCATGAGCACCAGCCAGAGCAGGCGATCCGTGAGCAGCACCTTCTCCGGACGGTCTCCGCCCCCTTCCCGGTAGACAAGCGATATGTAGCGCCAGATCCCCATCGCCACAAACAGGCTCGTGAACGCAAGGCCGGGGAACCTATGCCCCATCGCGGAACGCAGCGTGTAGCAGAGATATTCGATGACGGATGCTGCGGCCGCAACGAAGATGAGGGCGTTCAGGATCCCCTTCCTGTATCCCGCAAGAGCCTTGCGCGTACCGGCATGGTACACCAGTTCATGGTGTCTCTTCGACAGGGCCAGGAAGAGCGAAAGCGTGAATGCGCACACGAGCAGCCAGCGCGATATGTACGCATCGATAACGGCCGCACCGGCAATGGCGCGAAGCACGAATCCAAATGCGATCACAAGCACATCGACATACGGGATGTGCTTGAGGAACCCGGAATAGAAGCACTGTATCACCGAGTAGAGCATGATCGTCCCGAATGCTATCGTTCGGGACGGATACACCATCACAACCAATGATGGGAACGTGACCCCGCAGGCGAAAAGCACGAGAGCCGCCTTGACCGCAGCCACTTGTGATATCAGGTTTGCGGCGATAGGACGCAGCCGCTTCTGCGGATGCAGCCTGTCGGACTCGTAGTCCGATACGTCGTTGAGCAGATAGAATGCGCTCGACACGAGACAGAACGCGCCGGCCATGCCGACTGCCATCATGAAGGAGCCGAAGCCGCGGGACAGCTCCTTCTGGGACGCATCGGCCACCGAGAAGAACCACGCGAGCATCACCGCCGCGTTCTTTGTCCATTGGTTAACCCTCAGCGCCTTTAGCCAGATGGATATCATGTGCCGCCAATGCCCTCCCGAACGGATTCAGCCCCTGAAGCGGAGCTTGAAGACCATCTTCAGCGTCTCTGTCGCAATCGAACCCGTGATTTTCGAGCAGCCCGCCCTTCGCTCCCTGAATACTATGGGCAGCTCCCTTATCTTCAACCCGGCCTGCGCCATGCGGAAATTCATCTCCATCTGGAAGGAATACCCGAACGACTTTATGGAAGAGAAATCACCAAGCATCTCGAGCGACTTGCGGTTGAAGCACTTGAACCCGCCTGTGGGATCCTTGACCGGAACGCCAAGCACAAGGCGTATGAACAGGCCTCCAAGCCTGGATATGAGCCAGCGCTTAAAAGGCCACCCTTCGCACCTGCCGCCCTTCACGTATCTCGATCCGACAATGACATCCGGGGCGTTGTCGCCCGCCATCTCGGCAAGCATGCGCCCAAGGTCCGCAGGATCGTGCGAGAAGTCGCAATCCATCTCGATCACGTGCGTGGCCCCCATGCGCAAGGCCTCCGCGAACCCGGCGACATATGCCCGCCCAAGGCCTTCCTTTTTCTTTCGGTGCATCACGTGGACGCGCCCCTCTCCGGCGCAGATGCGGTCAAGGATCTCGCCTGTCCCGTCTGGCGAGTTGTCATCGAGGAACAGAAGTTCGCCTGACGGAGGGAGGCTTGCCAGGGCCGCCTCGGCCATGGCCTCCACATTGTCCCTTTCGTTGTAGGTCGGTATTACGACAACAGGTTTCATGCGCTGGATTATATCACAGGTCGGCGAACGGGTTGCAGCTGAAGCCGCTTGAGTAGGATCTTCCGCCGCCCGAATGGTGTGGACCAGACGAGCGGGCCCCTCCATTCTGCGGACGCATCCCCGGCTCAGGACGCGGCTTGGTGCGGGCCGAGAGAGACACGCGGTTGCGGGCCTTGTCCACGCCGATCACACGCACCTTTATGCGGTCACCGGTCTTCACTACCTCTGCCGGATCGCGCACAAACCTGTCCGCAATCTCCGAGACGTGCACAAGCCCATCCTGGTGTATCCCTATATCGACGAATGCGCCAAAGGCCGTGACGTTGGTGACCACACCCTCAAGCGTCATGCCATCCTTCACGTCGTCGATGGTCGTCACGTCCTCGCGGAACGCAGGGCGCTCGAACACCGCCCGGGGATCGCGCCCCGGCTTCTTGAGTTCATCGAAGATGTCCTTCAATGTCGGTTCCCCGACTTCGTCGGACACATACTTCTTCGGGTCGATGCGATCCACCAGAACGCCGTTGCGGACAAGGTCCTTCACATTGACGCCGAGGTCTTCCGCCATCCTCTCCACGAGCGCATAGCGCTCCGGGTGGACGCCCGACGAATCGAGGGGATTCGCCGCGCCACGAATGCGCAGGAAGCCGGCTGACTGCTCGAACGCCTTCGGTCCGAGCCCAGCCACCTTCTTGAGTTCGCTGCGGCTCTTGAACGCACCGTTCTCGTCGCGCCATGCGACTATGCGCTTCGCGAGCGACGCCCCTATGCCGGAAACCCTCGTCAGCAGCGGAGCCGATGCCGTGTTGAGCTCTACGCCAACCTTGTTCACGCAGCTCACCGTCACCTCGTCGAGCTTTGCGCTCAGGAGCGGCTGGAACACGTCGTGCTGGTATTGTCCGACCCCGATGGCCTTCGGGTCTATCTTCACCAGCTCCGCAAGCGGATCCTGGAGGCGGCGTCCAATCGAGATCGCCCCCCTAACGGTCAGGTCGAGCGCCGGGAACTCATCGCGCGCGACCTCGCTTGCGCTGTACACCGAAGCGCCGGATTCGGAGACAGAGACGACCATGACGCTTTCCGCGCCAATCGCCTTGAGCGTCGTCCTCACGAACGCCTCCGTCTCGCGTCCCGCCGTGCCGTTGCCTACGGCGACAGCCTCGGGCTTGTAGCGCGTCACGATCTTCGCGATGGCCTCGCGCGCCTCGTCCGGCTTCTGCATCGGATAGATTACGGTGTTGCCGAGAAACTTCCCTGTGGCGTCCAGCATGGCCACCTTGCATCCGGTGCGGATTCCGGGGTCAATGGCAAGGACGCGCTTTTCTCCCAGCGGAGAGGCGAGCAGGAGGTTGCGCAGGTTCTCCGCGAATATCTCCACGGCGGCACGGTCGCTCGCCTGCTTTTTCTCCATCATCACATCGAGTTCGCACGACGGCGCGACAAGTCGCTTGTAGGCATCCGCTGCGGCAGCCCGCAGCTCGTCAGCAAGCGGACTTGAGGAATCGACCCCGGCAAGCTCCTCCATCCGGGACACAAGAGGGGCGGAATCGACGACAAGCCGCACGAAAAGCACGCCCTCCGCCTCTCCTCGCCTTATCGCCAGGAAGCGGTGGGACGGTATCTCCGATATCGGCTCCTCGAAGTCGTAGTACTGCTCGAACTTCGTCGGCTCATCCGGCTTTGTGAGGCTTGCGCTCGACTTCACGACCGCCTTTGTGGCATAGGCGCGGCGCACGAGGCCACGAACGTCCGCCATGTCCGCGATGCGCTCCGCGCATATGTCGCGGGCTCCGGCCAGCGCGGCCGCCTCGTCTTCCACGCCCTTCGCGGCATCCACGAATGCGGATGCCGCCTCCAGCGGCTTTTCACCGCCCTGCGCCCAAAGGATGTCCGCAAGTGGCTCAAGACCCTTCTCCCGGGCGATCATCGCCCGGGTGCGGCGCTTTGGCTTGTACGGCTGGTAGAGGTCTTCGAGCGAACTCTTCACCATGCAGGCCTCGATGCGCGTACGCAGGTCGTCGGTAAGCTTGCCCTGATCCTCGATCGACTTCAGGATCGCCGCCTTGCGGTCCTTGAGCTCGGTGTAGTAGGCAATGCGTTCCTGAACCTTCAGTATCTGCACCTCGTCCAGATTGCCATGCGCCTCCTTGCGGTAGCGGGCAATGAACGGCACCGTATTCCCCTCCCCCAGGAGGCGGGCAACCGCCGCCACCTGGGCCTCCTTTACGCCGACCTCCGCGGCTATGCGACCGAACACCGTCAGAACTCCCAGCCAGAGCGGATATATGGCCTCACGTATTTGTTGGCCACGCCGTTGCCCACGAACAACTGGTTCGCGCTGTCCCACCGAAGGACGCCGGGGACGCGCTGAGCGATGCATCCGACAAGCATTCCCTCGAGCATCGGGATCGAGTGCTCGATATCGGAATAGCAGCGGGAGTGCGTTTCGGCGATGACCGGCGACTCTCCCTTGATCGCGTCAAGGAATTCCCCGTACTGGCCGGTCTCGCCCTTCTCCTTGCGCCGGGGCAGATACGTACCCAACGCCTTGCACGCGGGGTGCTTCGTGGTGCTGCGCACCTTTGCCTCGCCGTTCAGGGCTATGAGTGCTTCCTGCCCATAGTCGTTGGTGGAGCACATTATGCCCTTGGTGCCGATCAGCAGGCATCCGGTAAGCGGCACCTTTGTGAGCGTGGCGACTACCTGCGGCATGAGCTCGGCGGACGGCTGCTGGTCTCCATCGTACCACACGACCTTCGTCTCCGGCAGGGTGTGCCCCTTCCGTATGCGGCTCTCGCGGGGCGCATAGGTTACTTCGACGATCGAGCGCGTAGGATACGTCACGTCGTTCTGCTCAATGGCCATCTTGCACTCGGCCTTCGTAACGGTTCCGAGCTCGGCTCCGCGGAAAGGCAGGTTCATCGTATGGCAGGCCATGTCGCCGAACGCACCTGTGCCGAAATCATAGAACGCCCGCCAGTTGAACCTGTGGTATACGCCCTTGATCCGCTCCGCCCACCTGTTCCTGAAATTGAACACGTAGGAATCCGGGCGATCCCCCACAAACGGCCGCGCCGCCGCGCATCCGAGCCAGGCATCCCAATTCAGCGTCACCGGAGGCCGCTCTCCCTTGACCTGCGTGAAGCCCTTTGCGCTGAGCCCCTGCGGCCATATCGGACGATCCGTCCACACGTGTATCTCAGTAATGTCGCCGATTACGCCCTGCTGGAGAAGCTCGACGTTGCGGCGATGTCCGCTCCCCGACGACCCCTGGTTCCCCATCTGCGTGACCACTCCATTGTCGCGGGCAACCTCCTCGAAGCGCTTGGCCTCCCAGATAGTCCGCACCAGCGGCTTCTGCACATAGCAATGCAAACCGAGGTTCATCGCGGCGACAGCGATCGCCGCATGCATGTGGTCTGGCGTCGATATGGTTATCGCATCGATGTTCCGCTCCTCGCGCTCCAGCATCTCGCGCCAATCCGTGTAGTACCGGATCTTCGACGGATCGCCGCCAAGTTCCTGGAATTTCTTGAGGCCACCCTCTATCTCCAAAAGATCGACGTCGCAGAATGCTACGATCTCCGCCCCTGCGGCGAGCAGGTGCGTCCAGTCATACGTGCCCTTGCCACCGACTCCGACGATGCCCAGGCGCACCTTTTGCCCCGGAGCCACCACACGCGCACTCTTGCCGCAGAAACTTGCGCACCCGCCTGACGCGGCAGCGGCGGAAAATGCCATTCCCTTCAGAAACGATCTACGATTTATTGCCATTGCTGTTAACTTCTTTGCTTATTCAGTTAGATTGGTGTTGACTTGAAGAAAAACGTTCGGACAGAATCAGGCCTTGCGGGACTTGATCGTATTGGCCATGATGGATATGGCCTCCATGGACTTCTTCTCGTGTATCGCGAACGTACGCGTCCAGGGGGCCATCATGTATCCCCTTATGCGGCTCTTGTCGCATTTCGCGTCGCAGAACTTAACCGTCTCCGGGAAGTTCTCGTCGCAGCTCCAGTTTGAGCCGGTGGGGATCTGATCGAATCCGGCCTTGTCCAGCCATTCGTATGCCTCCACATAACGGCCCCTGTCGCCCATGTTCGCGTAGTCGAAGCGCTTGCCGTAGTACCAGTTCGACTGCATCACGCTCTTCGGCATGCGCTTCAGGAATTCGTCCTTGTGCTTCCACACGTAGTCGCTCCATATCCATGGACGGCATCCGGCATTCTCCGTGACCTTGACGAACCACAGGAAATCGTGCCACCAAAGCTCTCCCTGGCGGCATATCGCGAGCAGGTGATGCTTCTGGTGGCCGGCCGTCTCCTCGTCATATCCGAGGTGGAAGTAGCGCGGATGGTCGAATATCTCCGCCACATCCCGGATAAGATCCCCGCAGACCTGATAATACTTCTTGGTGGAGACCATCCTCTGGTACTCCTTCAGCCAGCTGTCGTGGCAGGTCGAGAAGTTGAGCTTCGGTATCACCTCAAATCCCATTCCGCGCAGACGGTTCAGCTCATCCCGAAGGCGCTCCACGCTCCAGCTTCCCTTCACGGCGAGTTCCGGATGGCTCGGATACTCCACGAACTCGGCAAGGTCGATTATGATCTGGTTGCAGCCCGCTTCGGAAAGGGCGGAGGACAACTTGCGCCACGACGCCTCGTCGAACCTCACGTGGTCGGCGCAGCAGCGCGTAAGCCATTTCTCGTCCAGGCCCGGATCCTGCGTCTCCAGCGGAACGTCCTTCCACGAGTTCACGCCGAAATGCACAAGGTACGACCAGATGAATTTCGGTTCGGGACGCAATGCCGCCGACTTTAGCGATGAACATCCCCCAAGGGCGAACGCCCCTGCGGTGGCCACGAAATCCCGTCTGCTGAGTGACATAAGGCTCTCCTTCTGTTTTCCTTGCATGAATAAGTCAGCCTATTATACCACAAACACAAGGAGGCGTGGCGGCGCGGGAACGATGGCGAGGGCGCCATCGCCACGATGGTGTGCCCGTAGCGACATATCCCCCGAACGCAGTGAGCCGCGCAAGCGGTCGCAAGAGGGGTGCGCCCCGCCGTCGTGCGCTGCTCGGTAGTGTCGCACCCGTAGCGACGGCGCCCCGCCGTCGTGCGCTGCTCGGTAGGGTCGCACCCGTAGCGACGGCGCCCCGCCGTCGTGCGCTGCGCAGGATGGTCGCACTTGTCGCGACCGAATGCAAACGCGGACGCAATGAATTGCGTCCCTCCCCGTGCCATGCGCGATGGCGAGGGCGCCATCGCCACATCTCACCGGGCCTTTGCGGGCGGACGGCAGATGCGGATGGCCTCGGCCACCTCTTTCGCCGCACTGAGCAGCTTCGCGCGGTTCTCCGGCATGGTCTTGAACCACGGAGCCATCAGCATGCCGCGAAGCGATTCCTTCGAGACACGCTCCCGGCAATAGCGGGCAAGCAACGGGAAATTCCCGTCCACATACCAGTTGGAGCCGCACGGGATCTGCTGGAATCCGGCGCGGGAGAAGTCTCCATAGTAGCCAAGCCGCTTTTTGTCCGTATCCGCCTGGGCGGCGGACTCCCCTTCGCCGCCGAAGCTCTTGCCGTAGTACCAGTTGGACTGCACTACGCTCTTCGGCATCCTCTTGTAGAACGTGTCGGGATCCTTGCGGTTGCAGTCCGTCCAGATCCACGCCTGCATGCCGAGTTTCTCCACCTGCCCCACAAACCACAGGAAATCATGCCACCACAGTTCCCCCTGGCGGATCACCGCGTAGTTGTAGCGGCACTGGTTCTCCCAGTTCTCCTCGTCATAGCCGATGTGGATCATGCGCGGAGCGTCGAACATCTCCCACACGTCGCGGATCAGGTCGGAACACACCTCGTAATACCTGCGGGTGGAAAGCATGTGCGCGTACTCGCCCATCCACACGTCGTGCGTAGCCGAGAAGTTTAGCTTGGGGATGACCTCCAGCCCCTGCGACCGAAGACGGGCGATCTCCGTGCGGAGCTTGTCGGGCGACCAGCTGCCCTCGATGGCAAGCTCCGGGCGGCTCGGATAGACGACACCCTCCGCCAAACCGATCACAACCGTGTTCGTTCCGGCCTTGACGTGCGCGTCCAGCACTTCGCGCCAGGTGGCATCGTCGCAGCGGAGCCTCTTCGACGGACCGAACCCCGGAAGCGCCTCCTTGGGGAATCGGCCCCATTCCTTCGGCACGCAGTCGCACATGGTGTTCGTACCGAGATGGATCAGGTACGCCCACATGAAGCCATGCTCGTTCTTTGCCGCCGCATTGCGTATATCCGTAGCGCATCCAACCGATGCGCCTGCCGCCGCAAGCCCCATCATCTGCGTAAAGTCACGCCTTGAAATGTTCATCTGCCTATCCTTTCATTTGTTACAAATTTGCGATTTGCGATTTGCGATTGCATTGGGGGATTTATGATTTACGATTTGCGATTTGCGATTGCATTGGACCATTTAGGCATTGGTTGATTTGCGGGAGGGTCGCGCTTGTCGCGACCGAAAGCGTGGGCGCAATGAATTGCGTCCCTCCCAGTGCCATGCGCGATGGCGAGGGCGCCATCGCCACGATACCAACGCGTGAATGCAAAACTACCATCTACCAACTACCATCTACCAACTACCAACTATCAACTATCCCAAAACCTGAAACCTAAAACCTAAAACCTGAAACCTAAAACCTCTACACTTCTCCACGGCTAAAATCCTCAAATGCCTAAATGCCCAAATGCAATCGCAAATCGCAAATCGCAAATTAGCCTCATGTAGTCTGCGCGTCCCTGGACCTTACGACCCCGCTGCCGAAGTCGAACCTGCTGATGTCGATCTCGTCAACGGTGAACGGCTTCGCCGTCTTCCAGCCTCCCCGCGTGTAGTCGGGGAAGTCGAGTATCTTCGAGCCTGCGTTCACCGAACGCTCGGAGAGCTCGACGATCGACGAGTAGGTGGCGAGATCGTATACGTCGGTGTCGAGAGGAAGCCCGTTCTGCAGGCAGTACGCCCAGCGGAGATCCATGATGAAGTCCATGCCTCCATGTCCGCCCACCTTCTTCGCCATTTCGCCCGCGACCCTCCAGAACGGATGCCTGTACCGCTCGCGGATCTCCATCGCCTTCTTGAAGCCGAAGAACTTGCCGATGTGAGCATCGGTCTTGTCTATCCACCCGAACTGGCAGGGGCTGCCCATCTCGTAGACCTCCTCCGGCGTCGCCGGGAAGTATATGCCCCTGAAGATGCCCTTCGTGCCGAGATACAGGTTGCCGCGATCATACGGGCACGGCGTGCACACGTTGTGCTTCAGCGTGAGCGTCTTGCCCATGGCGGTGTGCAGGAGGCACATGTTTATGTCGCCCTTCACCATCTTCTGCGTGTGGCGGTTGAACGTCCTTCCGTCCACGCCGGTAACGCGATCGTCTGCCGGGAAGTTCTCGCGGCCGAACGCCTCGAACGATGCGGACTTCGTCTCCATCGACACAAGCTGCTCGAAGCGGTCTCCACGGTTGATGTCGAGGCAGCGTCCGGCCGGGACGAGCCCGTGCGTCGGGTAGTAGTTGCCGTGGTGCTTCATGTGGCGGTCAATGCGCCAGAAGCGTCCGTCACGCGGACGGTACTGGAGGGCTCGCTGGTCATGCGTGTAGCCGACCTCAGCCTGGACGATCTCGCCGAGCTTGCCCTTGTGGATGAGGTTGAACGCCAGCATCTCAGCCTCGCCGTATGTGCAGTTTTCGAGCATCATGCAGTGGCGGCGGTACTTCTCGGCCGCCTCGACCGTCGCCCAGCACTCTTCGAGCGAAAACGCGCCCGGCACCTCCTGAAGGACGTGCTTGCCGTGCGCCATCGCGTAGACGTTGATCGGGCAGTGCAGCGGACGCGGGGTCACGGAGTACACCACGTCGCACACGTCGCTGTCGCAAAGGCCCTTCCACGCGTCCTCGTCGCCGTTGCGGCTCCACTCCTTCGCCGGAGGCTTGCCGAGCGCCTTGAGGCACTTCTGCGTGAGGTCGAGGCGCTCCGGGTTGATGTCGGATATCGCCGTCACCTGGCACCCAGGGATCTGCGCTATGCGCTGAACCGCCGGGAGCCCTCGGCTGCCCACGCCGATAACACCCACTCGCACCACCTTGAGCGGAGCCACGCGGAAGCCGTGCATCGATCCGCCTTCGCCGAAGCCGAGCGCATTGCCCTTCGACATGCATCCGGCGGCCACCGCCGCCGCGCCCATCCATGCCGTACCCTTGAGGAAATCACGTCTACTCTTGTCCATCACATTGCCTTTCTGATTTGTCTTGTATTGCCTTTAGTTGTTGAGATCATTGCCCCCTCCGGACACGACAAGCGTGTCCCTCCCGTATCTTCGCAAACCCCCAAGGTTCGCTGTTTTTCGGGAGGGACGGGCTTGTCCCTCCCGTATCTTCGCGAACTCCCAAGGTTCGCTGTTTTTCGGGAGGGACGGGCTTGTCCCTCCCGTATCTTCGCGAACTTCCAAGATTCGCTGTTTTTCGGGAGGGACGGGCTTGTCCCGTCCGCAATCGCGAAGGTTTTGCAATTACATGTGTTAAAGTCAAATGCACAGCCTCTGCGTCTTATCGTTTTGGCCCCGGATTTTACCATTTCAGGCCATTCTTCGCAATCAAAGCCGACAGAAGCCCCTTTCGTGGCTCCGCATCACTCTGAAATGATCTTTGCAATCATACGCCTTGCCGTGCGCAGCTTCTCTGCATCGCGCGAGAAGTCCGTGAGCGAGCTGATGATCGAGTCCACGACAGCGTCTACCCTGGCCTGCCCGACCTTCGCCGCCGCGAGCTTCAGGTACTCGTAGTCCTCCTCCGCGTCACGGCACTGGGCGAGCTTGATGGACGAAAACACGCTCCGCTCGCCCGGATACATCATTATGCCGTCGCCGGGCATGCCGTTCGGATTGAACGTACGGAATTTCGGGAAATACGTGTCGTCCTCGGGCAGGCGCTCCGGCGAATGCCACTTGTTCACGATCCAGAACAGAAAGCCGTCCGCCCGCCAGCGATATGTCATCCATCCCAACAGGCGTCCTTCGATTGGCGGATACTCCCACGAGGCGAAATTCGCGTACGGATATGGCGGAGTGCAGCAGGTGTACCACCACACCTTCTTGCCCTGACGGCGAAACGCCTCTGCGGCAGCCAAATCGTACACCCGTGTCACTGGACAGAACCAGTCCCCGGACGTTACGCACGGGATGTTCGTACCGCCATTGACGTAGTCCCTGAAGTTGTGCGCCGTGACCATCAGCGGGATTCCCGGCACCTCTCGCCTCATCCGCCTCCAGTAGGCGTCGATGACTGGATAGAACTCCTCGTTCCGCTCGTCAAAGCCGTATACGTAGGCGAGCCTGTCCAAGCCATAGGGCTTCAGCTTCTCGACGTACGGCGTGAGGACGCCGAAGAAATAGTCCTCAAACTCCTTGTTGTCGATCTCCTCCGGCTTGCAGTACAGAACCCACTTCGCATTCGGATCCTTTGGCGGCGGCACGACGTTCAGGATGTTGAAGCGGTTCATTCCCCGCGAACGCGCATACAGCAGCTCCTCGATGTCCGGCGGCGATGTGCGGGAGATGTCGTCCGGGTTGAGGCGGTGGTCGAGCATGATGTCCCACGTCTCGCGCCGCTTTGCCTTGAAGTCCTCAGGATACACGAACTTCGTGAAGCTGTCCATCACCGCATATGCCGTCTCAAGGCCGAACGTCTCCGGAAGCGAAAACGGCTCTACCCTGACCGTGAGCGGCACGCGGGCGAATTCCACGCCATCATGCGTTGCAATGATGTCGCCTGTGTAGATTCCGGCCTCTGCGGCGGCGTCCGCATAGACCGTCACCCACGTTCCCTGCGTGGATGCCGGGCGCACGCGCATCGGTGCCGCAGGCATGAGCGGGTCGGGGAACCACTTTTCGTTCGCCGGGAACGAGAACGGATGTTGATTGGCTCCGAACTCGCGCGAGAGATAGCCCTGGCGCTGCCACGTCACCGTGCCTGCAAAAGCCGTTCCGTCCAAGCGCATGAGCTTCGGCATCGCGAGCGAGACGCCGCTCCAGTCCACGTCGGCGGCGGACGAGACGAGGACCTGCACGGCCTCGCGCTCGCGCTTGGCGAGCGAAACCTCGGCGGAGGTTCGCGCATTAGCGTCCGGGAACGTGAGCGGTGTCACGAGCCGCATCGAATCCTCAGTCCAGACGACCATCTTGCCTGACGGTATCGGCGACGTCATCGCATCCTTGCGCGGCACGGCCCTGCGCTCCCGCCACACCTTGTCGCCGGACAGCACGTCGCAGGTCAGCTCGTCGCAGTTTGAGAACGGGCGGTCGGTGAGCGTCGCCAGCGCGAACACCCCGTCCTTGCCCTCAGTACGCTCAAGCGAGAAGTCCCGGAACTCTACCGATCCACGGGCAGATATGCCTCGATACGACCTGAATATGGCGTGTACCTTTATGGTCTTCACGGGATGGGCCGGAACGAATACGCCACTTGCCTTCTCCCAGTCGTGCGTACCTTGCCGGAACACGGCCTTGCGCCCATACGCCTTCTTGCCGTTGCTGTAATGGATGTCAAGCCACACGCAATAGTCCATGGCGTCGGCATTCTTCGCCCGGCTCCATCCCGAAAACACGATAGGCTTCAGCGTAGGATTGTCGTACTCGAACGTTCTCCAAAGCCCCTTCTTCACAGGCTCATGCGCCGTCCCATCCGCCCCGGGCAGAGGAAGGGCCGTGCAGGCCGCAATCAATGACAATGCCGTCAGCAATCTCATAACACCCTCCTTACCGCAGAACCACCACCGTGCCGATGCGCACGACGGCAAGTCCGTTCCCGGCCGCAGCCACCCGAACCTTGGCGTTCACCTTGCCGTCGGCGATCACCGTCCACCTCAAGAGATTTTCCGTCCCGGACGAACCGGAGAGGTTCACGCCAAGTCCAACAGTGTCACGCGACAGGTCTGCGATCTCGATAGTGCCGGACTCCGCAAACGCAAAGCCCTCTATGGATCCGGTCGTGGCGGCATCCAGCTTCAGGTGGCTGATTCTCGGCGGCGTTTCGCCCTCGAACTTCAGAGCCGCCCCGTTCGCCACCGTGACCGGGCAAAGGTCGTACTGGACTGCCTCCGGCGCAGTCTTCTTCAGCATCCACCCTCCCGTGTGCCTCGCGCCGCCGCGCTCACCGCCGTCAGTAAACTCCTTGTTCGCCGCAAGCCACTGGTAGTTGTTGGACGACCGCGCCGTCGTCTCGTCGAACTCGTCGCGAAGGAGATCCCACCTGACGCCGTCCGTGCTGCCGTAGAGCGCGACCGCCGTCGGCGTCCGTCCGCCATTAGGTCCGATGAACGGTCCGCCGGAGCAGAGGTCGTACTGGTGGATGCGCCCAGCCGATTCGGGAAGGCGCATATCCACCGATATCCAGTATTCCGGCATTGTCCGGCACGGCTGCTTCTTCGAGCTGCCGAGATATACGCTTACGGTCCAGGCGCCGTTTGTCCCCTGCCGAATGTCGTCAAAGGCGTTTTCAAGGGCGAAATAGCTCGCTCCGCTGTATGCGAACACCTGCGACGAATAGGCCGCTTCACATGGCCGCAGGTTGGCGTTGTCGGCGGCGTGGACAAGATCCAAGTTCTGTCGAATGCCTTCCGCGTCGTACAGGCCTATGTCTCCAAACGAGACGCTTCCCCAGGTATTGCCAGTCCAGACCGATGCGTATTCGTTGGAGATGGACTCGTTCGTGAGGCCGATCTCCTTGATGACGAAACGGTAATAGCGGTATTCATCGCCAGGCTCACGCATGATCAAAGTGCCGCCAAGGACCTCAAGCCCGCCCGTGAAGGCGAACGGGCCTCCCATCGTCCATGTCCCAGAACCCTCCTTTCGCACAGACACGACTCCCGCGCCGTTCGTGACGTTGCAGACGTAGTTGCCGGCATCCACGTCGTCGCCTGACAGGACAAGCGTTCCCGGCGCGGAAGAGGCCGTCGTTACGCCAGACCACGCCATGCGCCCGGCGCCGACACGCGACTTGAATCCGCCCACGCCGGCAAGCGCTACCGGGCGGTCATCGCAACGCCCAGCCTTCGCGCCACGATACTCCATGAGCCCCACTTCCGACGCATTGGCGGCGTTTCCCAAAAGGAACGCATAGGGCGTTCGTGTCGCCTCGCTTATCTCGTCCCCGGCCGAATACGTGAGGGCGGAAGTCCCCAGCGCGCACTTTGCGCCGCGCGGCGCAATCGAGTCGAACGCAAGGACGCCGTTCTCCACCGCAAAGAGCCCGTCCAGGTTCTTGTGGTCGTCCTCGGTGAACCGCCAGGTTCCGCTGCCGCGCTTCGTGATGTGCCACTGGGTTGGATTCTTCTTTCGGCTGTTGTTGTCCGGACGGCTGTTGTTGTCCGGATCAAATCTGCCGGCGATCACGCACTCGTTCGCATTGTCCCCCGCAAGCACGAGATTGCGCTGGTTGGTCGTGTCCGCAATCGTCGTCCAAAGCGGGAAATCCCCAGTCAGGACAAGCCCCCCTGTCTCTCCGCCGTCAATGGTCGCCGGGCCGACGTTATAGCAGTAGAATTTCCTGTCAGACACTTCACCGGCGCCCGTGTAGACAAGCCTGACGTTCGGCCCGGTGAGGAAAATCTGATTGTCGCCCTTTCCGAGCGAAGAGGCTGCGTCCGCCATCTTGCCGAAGCGCGATGCACACAGCTCGCCGTTCTCGTATCCAAGGGTCAGACGGCCCTCAAACGTGTTCAAGTCCGTCGCAAACGACATCCTTCCCTTTTGGCGGATGGAGAAGTTGAATTTGCCGCCGATCGATCCGGTGAAGTCAGCCTTCTTGACCAGTCCGTAATATTCATATGTGAGGATATCGACCGCAGTCCCGGACTCGTTCGTGACGGTGCCGCCACCCGCGAAACTGCGCACCTGCCACGCCGCGCGGTCCGGCGAGACGACCTTCGCCCCTTCGGCGACGGTGATCCGCTTGTAGCAGTTGTACGTGCCTTCATCGGCCGGCGGCAGCCGCAGGACGCCGCCGGAGACGAGGATGTCCACATCGTAGTCGTGAGTCGTGTCGCTTTGCGACCACATCCATTTCTTGTAGGCCGTGAGCCTCAGCTCGCCATCGCCTCGTTTCTCGAAAAGGCCTCGAAACGTTTCCTTGTCATGGATCGAACCCGCGAACGTGGCGGTTTCGCCCGCCGCCACGTCGATCGCGAACACTGAGTTGCTGACTATGATGCGCGAAACCGAACCGAGGAAGTCCATCGTCTCCGTGTCACGTCCGTTGACCACGATCTCAGGCACCATCTTCGATATGTATACCACATCCGCCTCCGTGCCGGAGGGTGCGCCCGTCGACGCGTCGTAGAACGACGGGTCCTTCCAGTCGGCGGCCTTCGTCGGCGCCTTGACGAGCAGGTAATCCCCGGCCGACGCCGTAAGCGCGACGCCCGAAAGCGCACATGCCGCCAGCATGGCGATGCGCACAAACAAGGAACTATTTTTTGTGTAGAGTAGAGACCCACGCCTCGGCGTTGCCGCCGGTGCGACTTCCCCCTCGTCAAACCGTACGTGCGGATTTCCCGCATACGGCTTTCCATCGAGCGCTTTTCCCGTTGCCATGGATTCTTCCCTTTCCTTGATTGTCAAGCGCGTATTATACGCATTTTTTCCTGTCAAATCCGCGCCAACCCCTTTGCCAACCCTCGGAGTTTCTACACCCCGCTGTTCAGTGACGCATTACCTCATGCCTGACCGACCATCATTGGTCTCAGTCCAGCGGAGCACACATCACCCCCGCCGCCACCAGCCGGTCGCGGTGCGTTTTCATGCGATGGAGGAAATCGTCAAAGCCCGGTTTCGCCGCGCCGAGCCAGAGCGATTCGGCGATCGCGCAGGCGCGCGGCCAGGTTTTCCACTCGAAGTCGTGGAGGTTCGGGACTGCCTCGCCCCAGACGCT
>CAKULV010000062.1 GCA_934667425.1 uncultured Kiritimatiellota bacterium
CATCGACATCCGATCGGACGACGGCGCTGCGCATCTGGGTGTTCGTGCCGAAGTGCTGCCCGTCCTGCCGAAGAGTCTTGAAGACCGTCCCGACCGCGCCTTCGGTCATCGGATAGAAAGCCACGGTGTCCTTGCTCGCCGCGAGCGGAATCGCCGCTCTTGTTTGGTCGGCGGTTCGTGTCGTAGTTCCCGCCAAAGAATACGTCATCGACAATACAGTAACCGCAAACACCATAAAATTCGTTTTCATTGAACCTTGCCTTTCTGTTTAGCTTCAGACAAATGGATATTAAACCACAAACCCTCAACAATAAGTTTACCGATTTGGCAAAAATAACTTTACCGTTTGGGCAACTGTGTTCAATACATCATGTTGTGCGCATATTCCATGCGCCAGGCGCGAAGGGTCTGTCCGGTGCGCTTCTTGAAGTCGCGGCATAGGTCGGACAACGAGCCGTAGCCACAGAGGTCGGGGATTGCGGACACGCAGACATTCGGTTTCTGCAGAAGTTCCTGAACCCGCGCCAGGCGAACGACATGGATTTCGTCAAGGATCGTGTGCCCCATCGTCTCTGCAAAGCGCAAGTCTGCCAGACGCCGACTGCACCCCATCTCCCGCACGACGTCCGGCGGAGAGATGCCCAGGCAGGCGTTTCGCCGGATGTATTCGAGAGCCTTCACGACCCGCGCATCGGCATTCGGAAACCGCCGCGACGAGGCGCGACGCACCACATCCGTTGACTCGACCGCGACAGAGGCCGGACGTTTCCGCCGATTGGACATCCAAGAGTCCAACAGCTGCGCGGCGGAAAAACCAAATCTGTCGAAGTCGATGCACACGCTCGTGAGCGAGATCGCCGCGTTCTCGCAGAAGGACTCGTCGTTGTCCACACCAACGACGGCGACATCGTTCGGCACGTCAAGCCCCGCCTGTTCGCACGCCGTCAGAGCGAGGCGTCCCATGTCGTCGTTGCACGCGAAGAGGCCGCAGGGCCGCACCAGTCTCCTGAGTTGTGGCACGAGACATTTCGTCAATTGGACGATGCCGGTCTTGCCTCTCGGAAGAGACAGCCGCCGGACATCGAATCCGTTCGCTTTCACGAGGTTGACGAACGCATCGCCACGCTGACGGCTCCAGATCGTATCTTCCGTGAACGGGAGATAGGCAAACGAGGCGAGTCCGCGAGGCAGCAGTTCGCGTACCACCACCCGGGCGACAGACGCGGCGTCTGTATAGACCGTAATGGGCGCCCCCGGAAGCAGGGACGGATGACAGTCCATGAACACTACCGGCAACGTGCCGAACCGGGCGAGCGGCAACTGCGGCAATCTGCCGCCACATTCGATAATCGCACCATCCGGGCGCCAAAGATCCAGCAGTTCCGGGATCGCCAGCGTCTGCGCTCCTTGCCCATGCCTCCGCTTGTCCGCCGCCAGCGAATACTCTATGGAGCGGACGTTCCACCTTGCCGCCTCGGCATAGCGATAGACACCATCATACGCCCTTCGGTTCGCAGTCGTTACGGATGCCTCGAACAGCAGCACCATCTTTTCACTGCCATTCCCATTCATTTCTACGCCTATTCTTCCCTAAAAGCAACGCCACCCTGCGCTTTGCACTCAAAACGAATGGTGGGCTATAGTGGATTCGGACCACTGACCTCTTCCATGTCAAGGAAGCGCTCTAACCAACTGAGCTAATAGCCCTAAACAAAAAACGTGCGTAGTATACCAAAACACGTTCCTAAATGCAACGGCATTCTCCAACTCACGCGAAATTCACCGGCAACGGCACCATGCCGGCTGCATTCATGGCGATACGGCATAGGTCCCCCCGGAGGATATGAGGTCTGGACGGTTCCTGCTCGTAAGGTCAAAGGCCTGCCTTCGCCGCCAACCATCCGTCTTGGCGTGGTCACCGTTCAGCAGCACATCCGGCACCTTCAGGCCCCTGTACACCGGCGGACGCGTGTATTGCGGAGCCTCAAGCAGGCCGTCTGCTCCGAAGCTCTCGCGCGATGTGGCGGCAACGCCACCTCCCAGCACGCCCGGAAGCAGGCGTACGACGGAATCGACCATGGCGGCGGCGGGGATCTCCCCGCCGGTCAGCACGAAATCACCGATGGACACCTCGTCCGTGACAAGGGTCTTCACCCTTTCATCAATCCCTTCGTAGTGTCCGCACAGGAATATCAGGTGCTCTTCCGCAGAGAACTCCTCGGCAACACGCTGCGTATATGGCCTGCCGGCCGGGGTCGTCATCACAATGCGCGCGGGACGCGAACCATCCCCAAGGCAAGCCTCTATGGCCTGGAACCACACTTCCGGCTTCATGAGCATCCCCGGCCCGCCGGAATACGGCTTGTCATCCACGGTGCGCCGCCGGTCTGTCGCAAAGTCGCGCAGATCTACCGTGCGTATGGAGGCCGCCCCCATGGCTACCGCCCGTTTCAGCATGCTTTCGCCGAAGAATCCGCGGAACATGTCGGGGAACACGGTAATGACATCTATCTTCATGCTTTGAATCATGGCAGGCCGTCCATGCCTATACCGGCTGCAGTATCCACCGCTTGTTGTACCAGAACCAGAACTCTGGCGTCTTCTGGATGGCTTCGTCGAGAATCCGCATGACCTCGCGTGTGAGCCTCACGGAATCATCCTTCCTGTTCAGCGCGGGGTCCGGACGAAGCGTGGCAAGATGGTCGAACACATGCTTGCCGTTCTCGCGGCGCATGACCGCCACGACGATTGGCGCGCCAACCGACGTCGCAAAGGCCGCACCTCCGTGTGACACGTTCGCGACGCCGTTCAGGAACGGCACCTGCACATCCTTGACCGGAACGCGAAGGTCCGGGAGTATGGCGAAACACTTTCCATGCCTGAGGCGTCCTATGATCTCCGCCATCACTCTCACGCTGCCCCTTGAGACCACGTCAAGCCCCTCGCCATACTGGCGGTTCATCCAGGCATCCACGTACTGGTTGCGCTGCCTGGCCGCAATCGCGAACAATGGTACGCCGCAACGCGCCATGGCCCAGGCCGCCATGTACCAGTTGCCGCTATGGGGAACCATTATGACTACGCCCTTGCCCTCGTCGGCGATCCCCTTTAGCCGATCCGCATACAGATGGACATCCTTCACATGGCTTTCGATCCACGCAAGGTCGAGGCTTGGGGCCCGCATCATCTCCACCGCGTTCATGAGCACATTGGCGAGGGACGATACCGCTATGCGCACCGCCTCCCGTCTCGTCTTCTCCGGGAAACAGCCGTGGATGCGGGCAAGAGTGCGTCTCCGCTTGAAGCGGAACACATTCACCAGAACCCACGCCAGCGCCCTGGCGATGGCGCAGGCCACCCTATACGGAACGGCATTGACCAAGGCACATGCGCCCCTCAGCGCACAGTACTCGGCCAATGCCATGCCTTTGGACTTCTTAGCCATCTACGACTGGAAGTACGCCTTGTACGCGCGATATGTCCAGTAGCAATCCTCTTTCGACGCAAGTTCCCACGGCGCGTGCATATTGAGGATCGGCGTGCCAAAGTCGATCACATCCATGCCGAAGCGGGCCATATACTGGGAAATCGTGCCCCCGCCGCCCTTCTCCATCCTGCCGAGCTCGGCCATCTGCCATGTCACGCCATCCCCGTCAAGGAACTTCCTGACATACGCCACAAACTCCGCGCGGGCATCGGATGCGCCGCTCTTCGACGTGCCGCCCGTGTACTTGGAGAGCGCCGGGCCGCCCTTCAACTTCGCCTCGTTGCCCGTGGAATTCACGTCGCCAAAATGAGGGTCGGCAGCGGCAGTGACATCCGCCGAGAGCATCGTCGACCTCTCGAGGCAACGCCGCACGTCTATATCCCCTGCGACCCCCTGCCGCACAAGCATCTCCGCAACGGTGTTCTCGAAGAAGCTCGACTGCATCCCCGTAGCCCCCATCGAGCCTATCTCCTCCTTGTCGCACATGACAATGGACGCCGTGACCTCCGGTGTCCCATCGAGCTTCAGCAGGGCAGACAGCCCCGCATAGGCGCACACGCGGTCATCATGTCCATAGGCCGCTATGAGGGAGCGGTCCATTCCGACTTCGCGGGGCATCCCGGCCGGGACTACCTCAAGCTCTGCGGAGAGAAAATCATCCTCCTCAACGCCGAACCGCTCCTTGACAAGCCTGAGAAGCTCGTCCTTCTTGCCTACCGACGCAATGACGTCGAGATCCTCCGCCGGGAAGAAGTCCTTAAGCTTCTTCTGCTCCAGATCATGCGCCAGATGCGGCAGGAGATCGGAAATCATGAACACGGGATCGTCCGGCCCGTCGCCGATGGCGACATCGACCTTCTCCCCGGACTTCTTCACGATCGTCCCGTAGACGGCGAGCGGATGCACGAGCCACTGGTACTTCTTTATGCCGCCATAGATGTGGGTGTCAAAGTAGACGACTCCGTCCTTCTCGTAGATCGGCCTCGGCTTGAGATCAAGGCGAGGCGCATCGGTATGCCCGCCAACGACCCTGATTCCGTCGGCCACGGGCCTCTTGCCGACTATCGCCGCCATGACCGTCTTGCCATGGTAGCCGCGATAGACCTTGTCGCCGGGCTGAAGCCTCTCAAAGGACGACATCTCCCGGTATCCCGCGCGCTCAAGAAGCGCCACCGCCTGTGCGTAGGCGCGACGCTCCGTCTTTGCGACGGAGAGGTAATCCATGTATTCCTTCGAGTACGCCTCGCACTCGGCAATCAGATTCTCGTCCATGTCACTTCACCGGCTCAAGCTTCTCTTTTCCGCCCATGTAGGGGCGCAGGACTTCGGGGATCGTCACGGAGCCATCCTCGTTCAGGTGCTGCTCCAGCAAAGCGACCATGAGGCGCGGCAGGGCAACGCCCGAGCCGTTCAGCGTGTGCACGAGTTTCGTCTTGCCGTCGGAATCCTTGAACCTGCAGTTCAGGCGACGGGCCTGGTAGTCGGTGAAGCAGGAGCAGGACGACACCTCAAGCCACTGGCGCTCGCCAGGCGCCCAGAGTTCAAGGTCGTAGCACTTCGCCGCCGAGAATCCCATGTCGCCGGAGCTGAGCTCCAGGACCCTGAAGCAGAGCCCGAGTCCCGTCAGCACCGCCTCGGCCTCCTTGACGAGGACCTCAAGCTGCTGGAACGAGGTCTCGGGATGCACGAAGTTGACCATCTCCACCTTGTCGAACTGGTGGACGCGGAGCAGGCCTCGCGTCATCTTCCCGGCAGACCCGGCCTCGCGGCGGAAGCAGGGCGTGTAGGCGGTTAGCTTTACGGGCTTGTCCTTCGTTATGGCGGGAAGCTTCACGCCATCGAATATGTCGTCGCGATAGTAGTTCGTGACGGGCACCTCCGCCGTGGGGATCAGCCAGAAGTCGTCTATCTGGCAATGGTACAGATCCTCCGCGAACTTCGGCAACTGGCCGGTGCCTGTCATCGAGTCGGAATTCACGACGAACGGCGGCAGCATTTCCGTGTATCCCTGCTCGTTGCAATGCAGGTCAAGCATGTACTGGATAAGCGCACGCTGGAGCTTCGCCCCCTGCCCGAGGATGATGGGGAAGCCGGTTCCGGTGAGCTTCACGCCTCGCGGGAAGTCGAATATCCCGAGCCTGTCGCCGATCGTCATGTGGTCGGGGATCTCGAAGGCCGGGTCCTTCCATTCCCCTACGGTGCGCACGACGACGTTTGCGGACGAGTCGGGCCCCGTCGGTATCTCCGGCGCAGGCAGGTTGGGGATCGACAGGAGCGTATCCCGAAGTTCCTTCTCGACGGCGGAAAGCTCGCGGTCTATCTCCGTGATGCGGTCTCCGATCTTGCGTGTCGCATCCTTTGCGGCCGCGATGTCGCCGCCGTTCTTCGCGATCTCGCCAATCTTCTTCGAGGTCGCGTTGCGCTCAGCCTTCAGAGACTCGGTTTCGGCGATGAGCGCGCGGCGCTTGGCATCCAGTCCCCTGGCCTTCTCTACCTTTTCCCTCTCGACTCCGCGACGTGCCAACTGTGCCGCAGTCGCCTCGAAATCTTCCCTGACCTTCTTGATGTCTATCATCTCTATGCTCCTTGCTTCCGTATTATATCACAACGGTGTAAAATGCGTCCCTCACAGGGCCTTGCCCGGCACAAAGGTTCCGATGTCCCTGCCGGAAAGGACGGCCTCAAGCACCCCCGACTTGCGCCCGTTGGCGATGACCACGTTCGCTCCGGCCTCAGACGCGATCTTCACGGCCTTCAGCTTCGAGTCCATCCCCCCCTTGGAAAGGGACCCCTTCTCCCCTGCCTTCACGAGCTTCAGCGCATCCCGGAGCGAATATATCTCCGGCACACGCCGCCCCTGGTCGTCGAGGAGGCCGTCGACCGTAGTCAGCAGCACGAGGGCGTCCGCGCACACCAGCCTCGCTATCAGCGCCGAAAGCTGGTCGTTGTCGCCAAATGCAAGCCCCTTGATCTCCTCGTCCGCGACTACGTCGTTCTCGTTGATGACGGGTACGATCCCGTTCTTGACGAGATGATCCAGAACCCTGCGCACGTTCGCCGCCCTGCGACGGTCGTCGAAATCGGCATGGGTGAGAAGCACCTGGCCGATCTGCACACCCTTCTCGCCGAACAGTTCCTCGTATTCGGTTATGTAGCGGGCCTGGCCGACCGCCGCGCACATCTGCACGTCATTGACGTCTGTGGGGCGCCTCTTGAGCCCAAGAGACTCCACGCCGGCCGCGACCGCGCCAGACGAGACGAATATCACCTCGTGCCCCAAATCGTTCAATGCGCATATGCCGGAGACGACACGCCTCAAGGCGGCATAGTCCGGCCTTCCAGTCTTTTTCGCCAGCGCATGCGTCCCCACCTTCACTACGATGCGGCGCACGTCCTTCAGGACTGCCCTTTCCCTCAAATGAGACTCTTTCATTTCTTCTTCCTTCCGAGAACCGGCCTGTTGAATTCCAGCACAACGTTGTATACCCTCTCCGCGAGATCGGGATCCTCCTCAAACAGGTTCTTTGAGTCCGAATAGGTCTTGTTGTCTATTGCGGCCCGAACAGCGACGAAGCGGCCGTTAGACGGGTACTTCGTCCTGGTGAACATCTTGTCCTTGTCGAACAGTCCCGCATTGACGAGGTCCTGGAAGACCTCCTGCACATGCTCCGCATCCACGTCGTAGATGCGTTCGCGGTAGTTTGTCACGGTGTCGCCCGCGATGTCCTTCGCAAAGCTGTCCGAAACCCGCCTTGCCGTGCCCGACTTCACCTCCACGCGCCCTGATCCCGTTATCCGCACATTGACGCGGCGTATCGGCTCGCGTGTCGCATTGTAGTAGTGGATCTCCACCCAATTTAGAGGGGTCACCGTCACCGCCACGTACGGATCGTCCCAGAACAGCCCGCACCCGGAGACCAGGGCCGACAGCGAAAATGCCGCCGCGAAAAGCAGCCTGTGGAAAAACCTCATCGTAGACCTCCATTTCGTTCAGCGGCACTGGAGGCGATCACTCCGGCTCCATGCAGCGTAAGCGTCGCATCAATCGTGAAGTCCATGCCGATCCCGCGCAGGGCCCATCGCGCGAACCCGCCCGTGGCCACAAGGCGGAAGCCGTCGCTGAAGTTGCGCCTGAGCTGGGCCACGATCTCGCGCACCATGCCCCGATACCCCACGATAGCGCCGAACCTCATCGCCTCCTCCGTGCTGCCGCCTATCCTTGGGCATCTGCCGCCCAGCTCCATTCTCGGCAGCTTGGCGGTGCGCTCGAACAGGTAGTCGCGCATAAGCGGAAATCCGGGCGCTATCACGCCGCCGCGCCATTTGCGGTCTGCCGTGACCACCGCCGCCGTGAACGCCGTTCCGAAATCGCATACGAGGACCGGTGCGCCGTACCTGTCCACCGCGGCTGCCGCATCGGCCAGCCTGTCCGCACCGATTGTCTCCGGCCTGCGGTAATCCAGCCTTACGCCGAGAACGCCGTCCGCAAAGTCCGCGCTCGACACCTGGTGGAACGGCAGCCGGCTTCGCGCCGCAAAGGCCCGCCACCCGCCATCGGCATCCGGCACGACGCTCAGGTAGGCCACGCCATCTACGCCGCGCCCGGCCAGCCGCGCAGCGGCCGACATCGCCGCTTCGGCGTCTCCATCGAGATGGGAAACGCGCGTCACGCGGCCGCAGGACCAGAGTCCTACGGCCGTACTGGTGTTTCCGACGTCGACGACGATGAATTTCATTGCGCGGTATTATAGCAGTTATGGTGGATTTGCGCCAATTCAAGCCCTGTCACCGGCATTCGGACGCGAGGTCGCATCCGTTCCACACGTTCATGGCCGATTCCGGGCCTTCAGACAGCACCTGACATATGGCCTTCACCGCCGCTGGGATTATCCTGTCCGTCATCAGCGCACGCACTTCCGCCGGGAATTTCCCGAGCACATGGCCAACGACATGGCTGCGGTCGCTGCGGTCCCGCCCCACCCCGATCCGAACCCTTGTGAAATCGGGCGTACCGAGCCGTTCGATCACCGACTTCAATCCGTTGTGTCCGCCGGCGCTGCCGCCCCTGCGTATGCGGATCTTCCCGACAGGCAGATCGATGTCGTCCGACACCACGACAAGGTCTGCAGGCGTCGCGTTGTGGTACTTCACCACAGGCGCAACGCAATCGCCCGACAGGTTCATGAAGGTCATAGGCTTTACGACAATCACCTTGCCGCCGGCGAAGCGTCCATCGGCGAGCTCCCCCTTGAACGAAGCCGCAGGCCTGAATGCGGCCCCGATATCCCGCGCCACGGCATCCGCCACCTCGAACCCTATGGAATGGGGCGTAGATTCGTATTCCCTGCCGGGATTTCCAAGTCCAGCGACGATCTTCATTTCATCTCCACGGCGCGGGAAGCCCTCGCCCGCCCCCTGTCAGAGACCGAGCACGTCGCGCATGCTGTATATGCCGGGCTTCTTGCCCTGCGCCCAAAGCGCGGCCCTCAGCGCACCGGCGGCGAATGCCTCCCGGCTCTGCGCCTTGTGGACCAGCTCGATGCGCTCGACGTCACCGGCGAACATGACCGTGTGGTCTCCGATCACGCTGCCTCCGCGCAGGGCGTGCACGGCGATCTCCCCCGCGGGGCGTTCGCCCACCATTCCCTCGCGCCCGAACACCGCAACATCGTCGAAGTCCTGCCCGCGTCCGTCCGCCGCAGCCCGCGCAAGCATGAGCGCAGTGCCTGACGGCGCATCGCGCTTGTGGCGGTGATGCATCTCCACGACCTCGCAGTCGTATTCAAGCCCAAGTATCCCGGAAGCCTTCTTCACGAGGCCGAGAAGGAGGTTCACGCCAAGCGAGAAGTTGCCGCTCTGCACAACGGGGATCTTCTTTGACGCGGCCACCACTGTCTTCTGCTCGTCTTCGGTAAGCCCGGTGGTGCCAAGCACGTAGACAACGCCGTCCTCGGCCGCCTTCGCTATGTTCGCGGGGACCGCCTCGTGGAAAGTGAAGTCGATGACGGCTTCCGTGCCGGCAGGCCATGTGCGCGGGTAGTCCTCCCGGACGTCGCACTTTGCGACAAGCTCAAGCACCTCCGAGCGGTCCACGAGATCGCACAGCATGTGTCCCATGCGCCCCGCCGCTCCAAGAATGGCGACCTTCATTTCAGCACCCCCAGTCCCTTCAGGGCCTCCGCGATCTTCGCGCGGTTTTCGGGAGTGGTCTCGCACAGCGGCAAACGGTACGCAAGGTCGATCCTGCCCATCAGCGCAAGGGCCTCCTTCACCATCACCGGGTTTGTGTCTATGAAGAGGCTGTGGAAGAGGCTGTAGTATTTGAGGTGCAGTTCGCGGGCCTTCGCCATGTCTCCGGCGAGCGCGATGCGCACGAAATCGCCCATCTCCCTCGGCATCACGTCCGAAGCCACCGATATCACGCCCGAGGCCCCCACGGAGATCATCGGCAACGCAAGGGAGTCATCCCCGGAAAGCACCGTGAGGCTGGGGCACCGTGTCTTTATCGCGCTCACGCGCTCGACGGATCCCGCCGCCTCCTTGATGGCGACGATGTTCGGATGCGCCGAAAGGCGCGCGACGACGTCAAGCGGCAGCTCGCGCCCGGATCGGCCCGGCACGTTGTACAGCACCACGGGCAACCCAAGGTCGGCGATCGTCATGAAATGCCGGTACAGGCCCTCCGCGTTCGGCTTGTTGTAGTACGGCGTGACCTGAAGGCAGGCGTCGGCTCCGCCCATTGCAATCGCCGCCTTTGTGAGCGATACGGCTTCGGCCGTGGAGTTCGCCCCGGTGCCGGCTATGATCTTTACGCGGCCCCTGGCGCTCTTGATCGTCTCCTCTATCACCTTGTGGTGTTCCGCGTGGTCAAGGGTGGGCGACTCTCCCGTCGTGCCCACCGGGCAAAGCCCTTCGACTCCGCTACTGCACTGCCAATCGACGAACTCGGCCAAACGGCCGTAGTCAACCGACCCGTCCCTGCCGAACGGCGTCACCATCGCAGTAATCGTGCCTTGAAGCGTCATCTGTTGTCTCCTGTATTGAGCTTCGAATTATACCATTAATAAGCGATTCAGGCGAAAAGGCGGTTGTCTATCAGGCGAGTCTTGCCGTCATAAACCGCGAGAAGCACGGCCGTCCCCTTCCCGATGGACTTGACCGGCTTTAGCGTCCCGGCATCCACCGCCTCCACGTAATCGACAGCAAGCCCGTGGTCGGCCAGGGCCTTCTCGACCTTGCGCCTCTGGCTCGCCCATGGGCCGGGCTTAAGTTCCCGGAGCGACCTGGACAGCGCAAGCGCGTTGCCGCGCTCGGCGTCGGAAAGGTATGCGTTGCGCGACGAGCGGGCAAGCCCGGAGGGTTCGCGGACGATTGGCGCGACCACGATGTCGATGCCGAAGTTGAGGTCGCGCTCCATTCGCCTTATTATCGCGGCCTGCTGGAAATCCTTCTGCCCGAAGACCGCAAGGTGCGGGCGCACCAGGTTGAACAGCTTGGCGACTACGGTGCACACCCCGCGGAAATGCCCCGGGCGGCGCGCGCCGCACAGCGTCCCCGACAGTGCGCCGTCTTCCGTCACCCACACCGAGTGGTCTGCGGCATACATGTTCGCGGGGGTCGGGAAGAAGATGGCCGTGGCTCCGGCCCTGCGGCACTTCGCGGCATCGGCCTTCGCGTCACGCGGATACTTCGCGTAGTCTTCACTCGGCCCGAATTGCGTGGGGTTCACGAAGACCGACACGACAATCTCGTCCGCCCCGCGACGCTTCGCGGCGGCGATCAGGGACAGGTGCCCCTCGTGCAGTGCGCCCATCGTCGGAACGAGGGCTATCTTGGCGCCCGCCATGCGCCTTCCCAGACACCACTTCTGGAGACGCTGCGGATCAGAGAACGTTTTCATTTGCCGAATCCTCCACCATGTAGCCGTCGTCCGGATGCCACCACATGTAGACCTTGTCATTCCACGTGATCGCCTCCTGATCGAGGAGAAAGCGGGAATGGGGCTTCAGCGCCTGCACGCGCTTGCCTACGGACTCCAGCCAGTACTTTGTGTAAACGCCTTGGTAAATGACATCCTTGACGGTCGACTCGAACACGTTGATCCGGGCGCCCTTCTCCGGCGGCGGCGGCGCAAGCGTCACGCGGATCTTCTCCGGCCTCACCGAGAGGTGGACGCTCTGCCCGACCGCGAGCTTGCGGTCGTTGAATGCGCACACGCTCGCAAAGCCCGACACCGCGATGTTGCAGTAGTCTCCCTCTTCCGAGACTATCGTGCCCTCGAAGAAGTTCGTGTCGCCGATGAACGACGCCACAAACGCCGACTTCGGGGCCTCGTATATCTTGGCCGCCGTGTCAAGCTGCTCCACGTGGCCGCTGTTCATTACCGCAATGCGGTCAGAAAGGGACATCGCCTCGCCCTGGTCGTGCGTCACGTATATGAACGTGATGCCCACCTGGTCGTGGATCGTGTCCAGCTCAAGCAGCATGTGCTGACGCAGCTTCAGGTCGAGCGCGGCGAGCGGCTCGTCAAGCAGCAGCACCTGTGGCCGGTCCACGAGGGCGCGGGCGATGGCGACCCGCTGCTTCTGCCCGCCGGAGAGCATGCTCGGATACTTCCATGCGTGTTCGCCCATGCGGATAAGCTCGAGCATCGCGTCCACGGTCTCCTCGATCTCCTCCTTCGGCTTCTTCTGCAGCCGAAGCGAGAACGCGATATTGTCCCATATCGTCATGGTCGGGAATAGAGCGTAGTTCTGGAACACGGTATGCACTCGCCGCTTGTTCGGAGGATCGTCGGTTATGTCCTTGCCGTCAAGGTATATGCGCCCGCTGTCTGGACGCTCGAATCCGCCGAGCATCCGAAGGAGCGTCGTCTTCCCGCATCCCGACGGACCGAGAAGCGAGAAGAACTCCCCCTTCTTGATGGAGATCGATACGTTGTCAACGGCCGTGAGCGCACCAAAGCGCTTGGTCACGCGATCGAAAACGAGAAATTCATTAGCCAATCCCTTGTCCCTCCCGATTCTGCCATCCGAGTCCCATCCGTTTCGCGGAGCAGGCGACATGCATTCGCTACCGTCAGCGCCCCGTCTCCCGGCGCGGCGGCGAAACGCCATCTACAGCCTCAAGGTCCGGATAGGCCGGACATTCCACGCTCATCCTGGAGAACCGGTCGCGGAACAGATCCCGGAACGCCATGTTGTACCGCTCGCGATGGATCGCGTCGATTACGCTCTTGCGGTCTGTCTTGAACGCAGGCTTTCGCCCGGCCTTTACCGCCAGTTCGTTGAGCTCGCGGATCTCCTTTGCCTTGTCGTCGATATCCTTCGCGCCGAACTTGATCTTTCCGCCGATTTCCCTGTCGGCGAACTTCTCTATCAGCACCGTCTCCTTGAACTCCGCCCGCTTCATCTCCTCGGGGATCGGCCCCTCCTTGAAGAACTGCTCCGGGGTGATGTTCCGTGGCTTCAGCTGCGCCTCGAGCTTCGCGAGGGACGCCTTCTCGTCCTTGGCGTCAACCTTCGTCCCCGACTCGACTGCGGCGGCGAGAAGCACCTCCTTCACGATCCACATCTTTGCGGCCATTCGGCGGTAATGCCTCAGGGCCTCCTTCATGCGCCGCTCCGGTATGAGCAGGTTCTCCATGCGCTTGGCGTCGTCTATCAGCGTCTGCGCCCGCCAGGTGAGCTCGCGGTCGGTAAGCACCCTGCCGTTGACGACCACCGCAGGCCGGTCTGGCCTGTTCCGCCAAAGCAATACGCCGCCGGCCACGAGCGCCGCCGCTCCGACCAAGGCGAGAAATGCCACTGCTGCCTGCTTCATAGCGCCGTCACCATCCCCTTTGCGACATTGTGCGCGGTTTCCTCGTCGACAAGGTTCGCAAGCACCGCGAGCGCGAAGGTGATCGCGGCTCCCGGCCCCCTTCCTGTGACGATCTGGCCATCCGCAACGGCCGGCGCATCGACGATCGGCCGCCCCATATCCTGCGCACAGGTCGGATAGCACGTGACATCCTCGTCATCGAGCACATCTGCGGCCGCAAGCACCGTGGGCGCCGCGCATATCGCGCAAAGCAGCCCGCCATCGTCAAACTTCTGCCGCCGAAGCCGCATGGCCAGCTCCTCGCACGCAAGGAGATTCGCCGTGCCTTCCCCGCCACCGGGCAGGACGATCGCGTCCCACGCATTGTCGATCACTTCCGTGAGGGCGGCATCCGTCTCCATGCGTATGCCATGGGCCGATACGGAACGCCTGTCGGCCCCAAGCGACGCGGTGACCACCTCCACGCCTCCCCGGCGAAGGACATCTATGATCGCGACGGCCTCAATTTCCTCGAATCCGTCGGCAAGCGGAACAAGTGCGTTTTTCATGCCTGTAATTATAGCAAAAAAGCGCGGACGAATCCGCGCTCTTTTTATATGCCGACATGCGGCACATTACCAGCGAGTGTCACGCGGGCCACGGTTGCGGTCACGACCGCCGCCGAAACCGCCGCGACCGCCGCGACCGCCGCCGCGACGATCATCATGGGGCTTGGGCTGCGACTCGTTCACGCGGATCGGGCGTCCATCGAGCTCGTGTCCGTTGAGGGCGGCGATTGCCGCCGTCGCCTGCTCTGCGTTCGGCATCTCAACGAAGCCGAAGCCCTTGGAGCGGCCGGTCATGCGATCGGTCACCACGCGGGCGGAGGTAACATCGCCATACGCCGCGAAAGCGGCCTTCAATCCGTCATCGGTAGTGGCGTATGCCAGGTTACCACAGTAGATATCCATCTTGATTCGTCCTTGTTTTTTTCTTTAAACCGCGCTCGGCACTCGCCTTTTGCGGCTTCAATGTGGGTGGAGTATACACTTCGACACTCCATGCGTCAAGTGATTAAATCCGATTTTTTATTTGCGATTTCCGATTGCATTGCCCCATTTGGCCTCTTGGCGGATTGTATCGGCCAATGTCGCGTCAGGCAGAACCCTGCCCGCCGCCTTGCAGAGCCTCGCGGTTTGCCCCACCGCACACGGTGTTGAGTGGCGCGTCGGGTTCTGCGGTGGCGCGTCCGCGCCGCCTCGCGGCCAGAGCCGCGAAACGCCCGCTTGTTTCACACCGATACCTTCCCCAATCCGTGGATATCCGTGTCGGCGCTTGCGTCGCATCTGTGCAATCGGTGGTGAATCCCCTCCACGCCGCATGGTAAACCATTTTCTCTTCGATACGGAATTATGCTATAATTTTTGCCATCTGAAAGGAATGACGACCATGCCGCCCGTCTTGCAAGCGATCGACAACATGACTTCCGCCGAGAAGATCCAGACAATGGACTATCTCTGGACGGCACTTGAGGCGTCCTCAAACGACTACACGCCCCCGGCCTGGCATGCACGTGAGCTCGCACGGCGTAGAGCTCTTTATGAAGCAGGTAAAGTCCCCGTCTATGATTGGACAGAGGTGAAAGCCCGCCTTGACGCACGCCGTAACGCCCGCTGACATGAAGCGCGTTCGACTTACCGCCCTGGCCGAGTTCGTGCCGCACTTCCCGTTCTCCATCTACTATGACGTTGAGGGCGATGATGCCATTGTACACGCCGTTCTGGATGACCGTTTCGGCCCCGCCCGAATCGCGGCACACTTCGGGCCCCTTGAACGTTAATTCGCTACGCTTGCGCATCCAGAACGTTCCTCATCGCACAGTGTTTTTCTGAACCACTGATAACACTGATACCGTCTTCGACGGACACCGATACCTTCCCCTATCCGTGGATATCCGTGTCGGCGCTTGCGCCGCATCTGTGCAATCGGTGGTGAATCCCCTTCACGCCGTCCGTAAACCACCGAGAACAACATACCCTCGCATTTATATAAATCCGATGGTACAGGCAGACCGCTCACCGCATCATATTTTCGATCTCCCGCAGTTCAAGCGAGGTCTCAGACTGATTTCATGATGGCCAACAAATTCTGGTAGCTGTCCACCTCATGATACACCACCTTGTTTGTTGAGATTCCCCTGAACAATTTCTTGGCGCACGCGATTTTCGCCTGCTCGATCGGACGCAGCTCGAGACTTTCCATACTGCCTTTGGTTTCAGCGACGAAGAAAATGTGCTTGACGGTGCCTTCATAGAAGGTGATCGCCCAGTCCGGCGAATAGTTGCCTACAGGCGTGGGAATCTGAAAAGCCCGCGGCAGCTTGGCATAGACGCAGA
>CAKULV010000063.1 GCA_934667425.1 uncultured Kiritimatiellota bacterium
ACACGCTCCCCAAGATGACTTCTTGAGGATACTTTTGAGGCGGATTTCGCCTTTTCGGAAGTAGGCCTCATTTTAGGCGTCCTCGCTTTCGGTTGCGGTGTCGCTGGCGATGGCAAGCTGCCGCCGCAGTTCGTCGATTGGCGGCAGCGCGCGCCTGAGGTTTTCGGGCATTTCGTCGGCCGTCCTGTAGGTCGCTACCCCCATCGGTTTGTCAAAATCCCTGACGGCATACTCGACAAACGCCTTGTCGGCCGACTTGCAGATAATTATGCCGACGGGAGGATTCTCATGCGGTTTCTTGAGGTTGTCTTCCAACGCCTGCAAGTACAGATGCAATTGCCCGAGATAGGCGGGCTTGAAACCGCCTTTTTTGAGTTCGACGGCGACGAGTGCATTCAACTCGCGGTTGAAGAACAGCAAATCGACAAACAGTTCGTGGTCTTCGACCTCAAGCCGATACTGGTTGCCGATAAACGAGAAGTCTCGCCCGAATGCCATGATGAACTTCTTTATGTTGGCCACTATGGACTTTCCCACGACGCGCTCGTCCACGTCCTCGTCGTCCGCAGCCTCGATGTCGTCGAGATTCACAAAGTCCAGCAGATACTCGTCGCGGAACATCGCAAGCGTCTTTCGCGCCAATGTCACATCGGGGATCGTCGCAGTAAAGTTACTCGGCATCTTGCCGCGATGGTGGAACTCGTCGCGCTTTATGCTGTCGCGGAGCTGGTCAAGATTGAAGTGGCGCTGTGCGGCTTCATGAACGTAAAACAGCCGTTCTTCCAATGGTTTTGCCCCTGACAGAATCTCCATGTGATGCGAGAAACTAAGAGACAGGAAATCAGACGGTGATATGCCTATGCCGTCAGTCAATCTTAATTTGGCCGCCGTTGGCGGCAAAATTAGTTTGATGCCCTCGTCCTCTCCAAAATCGCTCGCAGACTGTGAGCATTCTTTACCATCAGCTGCACTCATTTCCAATTTGGCAGACGGCGTCTGCCAAATTATGTCTCCCGACCATTTCTCGTAGAATTGGCGCATATTTCGTATATTTCGCGCGCCAAACCCTCGCAAGCCAGGCGCCTCCTGCTGCAACTGACGGCTGATGGCGTCGATTACGCCAGTTCCCCATTTCTCGGTATTGGTCTTGTGCGAAACGTACCGCCCGATGCCGAAATAGAGCGGGAGCATTTCGGCGTTCGCGTTCGCGGCCACGCGGCTTTGCGCCTTTACGATGGCCGCCTTGATTTCCTTTACGGCCGAGATGATGTCTGCTGAAAGTTCTTGCATGGCGGTACTCCTTATGCAAACGGGAAATCGAGGCCGAGTTCCTTGAAGTACGGCTTCAGCTTCGCGTCGATGTCCTTGATCTCACCTTGAATGTCGCGTATCTCCTTCGCCACGGCGTTGAGGTCGATTTCCGGCTCCGGCTCGAACGTATCGACATACCGGGGGATGTTGAGGTTGAATCCGTTTTCGGCGATCTCGTCCATCGAGGCGACATGGGCGAACTTCTCCACATCCTCGCGCTTCTCGTAGGCGGCGACGATCTTGTCGATGTCCTTGTCGCGCAGGATGTTCTGGTTCTTGCCGGACTCGAACTCCTTTGATGCGTCGATAAAGAGGATGTTCCCGGCGTTCGCGCCACGGTCGCGCTTCAGCACGAGTACGCATACGGGAATGCCGGTTCCGAAGAAGAGGTTTGCCGGAAGCCCGATCACGGCGTCCAGCACGTTCATCTTCTCAATGAGGTGACGGCGGATGACGCTCTCGGCGTCGCCTCTGAAAAGGACGCCATGCGGGAGAAGTACGACGGCGCGGCCGTCGTCATCCATGTGCCAGACCATGTGCTGGACGAATGCGAAGTCGGCCTTGCTCTTGGGCGCGAGTTTTCCGTATTCGTTGAAGCGTTCATCTTCCATGAAAGACGGTGAACTCGACCAGTGCGCCGAATAGGGTGGATTGGCGACCTGAACGCGAAACTTGCGCTCTCCGAACAAGTCGTTTTCGAGCGTATCGCCGTTGCGGATGTCAAAGTGCTTGTAGCCAATGCCACGCAAGATCATGTTCATGCGGGCGAGGTTGTAAGTCGTCGAGGTGAGTTCCTGTCCGTAGTAATTGCGCACGTTCGCATACTTCTTGAGGCGCAGCAGAAGCGACCCCGAACCGCAGGCCGGATCTGCCGCGTCCTTTACGTCCGTCAGACCGAGACACGCGAGACGGCACAGCAATTCGGCCGGACCTGACGGCGTATAGAACTCGCCCGCCTTCTTCCCGGCTGTCGCGGCAAACTGTCCGATTAGGTACTCGTAGGCGTTGCCGAGGATGTCGATCCTCGTATCTTCCACGGAAAAGCCGATGCCGTCCAGCGAGGCAATGATCTCGGCCATCACCTTGCTCCGCTCCTTCACCGTATGACCGAGTTTCGAAGAGTCGAGCTGCATATCCGAGAAGAGCCCGTCGAAATCGTCCTGCGACTCCGTGCCAAGCGTCGATTCAATGAGAGAGTTGATCGCCGCCTGAAGGAACTCGATGTCGAAGGAACGGTTTTCAACCATCGCCACCATCGTGCGGAAGAGGTACTTCGGCTCGATAACATATCCAAGATCGCCTATGGAAATCTGCGTAAGCGCATCGTAGTATTCCTCTTTCTTCCAGGCCTCCTCATATGTCAATCCGTCGTGCTTAAGGTTCTTGGCCATGTATTTTTCCGTCCTGTCGGAAAGATAGTAGTAGAAGATCATGCCGAGAATGTAATTCTTGAACTCGTATGCCTCCATATTGCCGCGCAACGCATTGGCCATCGTCCACAACTTCGCGCAAAGGGCCTTCTGGTGTGCCTGTATAGTCTCTTTCATTGCAGATGTTCCTTACTGGAATTTCTCCGTGAGAGTGGAAATGAAATCGGCAATCCGATTGCCCAACTCGATTTTCTTCAATAGCGGAAGCGGCTTCTCGATCTTGTCACGGATCGCACCTACGCTGATCGTGCCGGAAAATTCGAACTCTGCCACAAGTCCTGCGACAAGGTCGGCAGACAGATCTTCCGCACTGGCGAATGCCTCGATCTCTTTGCGCTTCTCCTCGTTCTCGAAGTCGTTGTACGCAGAATCCACTTCGTCGGCGTTGTCGAGACCGACGACGATGCTGTCGAGGAAGTGTTTGAGGAGTTCGGACTTCTTGCGAAGCTGCGGATTGTCCGTGCGGTCGATCTCCTCTTTGATGTGTTCGATGTCCGCGTTCTTTCCACCCTCGTTCCCAAAGCGAATGTTGCGGATGAGGTTCATGATGTATGCGACGTTGATGCGGTCGGACTCCATCAGCTCGATGCAGAAGTCGACGTCATTCAGGACGGACGCGACGTTGCGAGCGTTGCGGTTCCTCTGGTAGAGCATGAGGTACTTGCTCTTGTAGTCCTCGTACTCCTGCTCGGACATGACGAGCGGCGACTTGTCGATGGTGAACTCGACAAAGGTCTTCAGCGACTGGAGGTACTTCGTCAGCTCTCGGAATACGACGACGAACCGCCGCTGCTCCTCCTCGCTCTGCATCGTATCGACATTCTCCGGGAAGAGCGCGACCTCCTTCAGCTTGAGCGCGTACTCGTTGAACTTGGCGACATAGTAGTCAAAGCCGGGCGCGACCACGCCATCGAACGGTTTTTGCATCTTCGAGAAAAGCGCAAGAGCCTCGTCCGTGCGTCGCTTGAGATTTCGGTAGCAGATGACGATGCCGAACGGCTTTGTCTCCTTCTCCACGCGGTTGGTGCGGGAGTACGCCTGGAGCAGCGTGTGGTACTGAAGCTCTTTGTCCACGTAGAGTACCGAGAGCGGTTTGGAATCAAAGCCCGTGAGGAACATATCCACCACGAGCAGGATGTCGAGCTGCTGGGTCTTCTTGCCCTTGACGCGATCCGAGACGTCCTTATGGTAGGCGGCGAAGGTGTCCGTGGAGAAGTTCGTGCCATAGCGGGCGTTGTAGTCGCCGATGATGCGCTCCAGGGCGTCGCGGCTCAACTCGTCCCTGCCCTCGGCGTCCTCGTTCGCGCCGTAGGTGAATATCGCGCCGACGGAAAGGTTGTGGTCGATGGACTTGAAGAGGTCGTAGTAGCGGATGAGCGTCGGGATGGACGAGACGGCGAAGATGGCCGTGTACTGGCAATTGCGCGTCCGGGACTTGTGGTTGCTGATGATGTGGTTTGCGATGAGCGTCAGCCGCTCGTCCGCGCCGTACACCTCCTCCGTGTCGATCCCCTCGACGAGCGTGCCGTCCTCCTGCTCGTATTTGCCCTTGACCGTCTTGATGTATTCGATGTGGAAGCCGAGGACGTTGTTGTCGAAAATGGCGTCCTTGATGAGGTAGTTGTGCAGGCACTCGCCGAAAAGCGTCTCGGTGGTGAGGACTCGATGCCCCTCCGTCATGCCGTTCACCTCGAAGCGGGGCGTCCCGGTGAAGCCGAAGAACTGCGCGTTTGCGAAGTGCCGGACGATGTCGCGGTGCATGTCGCCGAACTGGCTGCGGTGGCATTCGTCGATGATGAACACGACTTTCTCGTTCTTGTAGGCTTCCATCACCTTCGCGTAGCGCGTTCCCTTGACGGCGATCGCCATCTTCTGCATCGTCGTGACGATGAGTTGCCGGCTCTTGTCCTTCATCTGTCCGACGAGAACATCCGTCTTGTCTGTCGCGTCAACGGAGCCCTGCTCGAACTTGTTGAACTCCTCGGTGGTCTGCGAATCGAGGTCTTTGCGGTCAACAAGGAATATCACCTTCTTGATCTCCGGGCGGGCGGCGAGAATCTGCGCGGTCTTGAACGAGGTGAGCGTCTTGCCCGCGCCGGTCGTGTGCCAGATGTAGGCGTTCTTCGAGGTGAGCGTCGCCTGACGCACGAGGGCTTCCACGGCATAGACCTGATACGGACGCATCACCAGCAGAATCCTGTCCGTGTCGTTCAGGACCATGTAGCGCGAAAGCATCTTCACGATGTGGTCGCGGGCAAGGAACGATTCGGCAAAGTCCTTCAGATTCGTGAGGCGGACGTTCTGCCGGTCCGTCCAGAAGAACGCCAGCGCATAGAGAAGCTGCCTGTCGGAGTTGGCGAAATACTTTGTGTCCAGGCCGTTGGACACGACGAAAATCTGAACGTAGTGAAACAGCCCTCCGTAGGAGTGCTTCTTGTAGCGCATGATCTGATTGACGGCCTCGCGGATGTCGATTCCGCGCCGCTTCAGCTCGATCTGCACGAGCGGGAGGCCGTTCACGAGGATGGTCACGTCGTAGCGGTTCTTGTACTTGCCGATGATGGTGGTCTGGTGCGTGACCTGAAAGATGTTCTTCGTGGGGTCGTCGGGATTGAAGAACGAGAGGTATGGCTTTGTGCCGTCGTCGCGTTCAAGGACGAACTTGTCGCGCAGCACCTTCGCGCCCTGGAATACCGACTTGCCTTTAAGAAGATTGAACACCCGCTCCCATTCCTTGTCGGAAAGCGGCCCCGCGAGTTTGTCCTTGTTGAAGGCCTCGAACTGCGCCTTGAAGTTGGCCTCCAACGCCTCCTCGTCGGCAATGGCGACAGGAGCGAACCTCTGTTCGCTCAACTGCGCGATAAGCTGGTGCTCAAGCTGCGCTTCGCTCTGATATGCCATATCAAACCTACTACTGAGGAACGCCGGATATTTCACTTTTGCGTCGAGGACGCGATGCCATGATTTTCCAACTCAATGCCTCGGCTATGCCTTGCCGAGGGCATCGACCGGGCGTTTGCAAGCCGCAAGCAGTGCCGGGACGAGCGATGCGAGGATGCCAAACGTATACACGATCGCCACCACCCACACGACATCGGAGGCGACAAGCCTATATGGAATCGAATCGAGCCCATACACGGCTTTTGGAAACACCTCTATCCCGAAATGGGCCAGTTTCTCCACGAGCGTCTGCAGGTTCGCAAGCACTCCCCATGCGGCAAGCAGCCCAAGGATCACGCCGACCGTACACTGGAACAGCCCATGCACCATGAATACGGCCATGATGCGACGCTTGGGGAAGCGGAGCGCCTTCAGAAGGCCTATTTCCGCCGTCTTCTGCACGGTGAGGACGAGGAGCGTGTTCATCACGCAGAAAAGGGCCACCACGGTTATGAGCATCAGCAGCAGAGCCGTCATGTTCTTCTCCACCGCAAGCGCATTGAACAGTTCGCGGTCTGCCTCTCGCCACGTTATCATGCGCCCATCCGCGACCTTGCGCACCTCATCGCACACGCTGTCGAACTGGGCCGGCACGGCCGGCTGTTCGCACTTTACGTGTATGGCGAACACGCCACCCTTGTCCAGCCCCATGAGTTCCCGCATGTTGGCGAGCGAGGCGACTGCAAAGCCGGAGTCATAGTCGCGCTGTCCGGATGAGAATATGCCCGCCACACGCCATTTCACGGGCAGGACGATTTCGTCACGGTCAACGAGCGTCTTCGGAGAATACACCGTAACGTCATCACCTGTCCATACGCCGAGCTGCCTCGCGAGATCTACGCCCAGTACAATGGAATCGCCGTCAAGGTCATATGTTCCAGACCGCGGAGCCCCAAGCCTGTACGCCTTGCTGAACCTTTGCTGGTCGATGCCAAGCACGATAGGCGCGGAAACGCGGCCATCGTGCTCCAGCAGACACCGGGTGTCAATCTCCGGGGTGGCGGCGACAACCCCCGGGATCTTCTCTATCCTGTCCACTATCGCATCTTCGTTCTCTATGACCCTGCCAGACGCATAGGGAACGATGGATATGTGGGGCTTGAAGTCGAGTATCTTCCTTTCCCACATGTCGCCGAAGCCGGTCATCACCGCCCGCACGATTATGACGGCGGAGACCCCCAGTAGTACACCCAAAACCGAAACGCACGTGATGACAGACGTCACCGAGCGTTTCGGCTTCAGGTACTTCAATGCCAGAAAGAGGGGAAAGGGCATTGACTATGCTATATGGTGAACACGGATACGTTGAACATCTTGTACTTGCTGCACGTGTCAAGGGCAAACACAAGATATTTGTGATACGAGTCCAACGAGCAGCGGATGGTGACCATCGCGCTCTTCGACGTCTTCGATATCTCGCGAATGCTCTGGTCGAACTGCTTCGGGCTCATGAGCCGCCCGTTGAACACCAGCCCGCCGGAACCGATGTCAATCTTCACCTGGGTGTCGTTCTCCTCGGAAGACGAGGATGACGCAGGCGCCGGACGGTTTGCGTTAAGCTTGGAGAAGATGTCCTCCTGCTTGATCGTGACGACGAAGAATATGATCAGCTCGAACACCACGTCGATCATCGGCGTCATGTCAAGCTGCGGATTCTCCTGCGGTTTACGTGCCATCTGAATGCGCTCCGTTATTTCGCCTTGTGTTCATGGATAGCCATGAAGGATATCTTCCAGATGCCGTTGGCGGTACATGCGTTCATAACGCGGGCAACCGCCTCGTGCCGGGCATTCTTGTCCGCACGTATGAGCACCGGGAACTCGCCGAACTTGCGCTTGCGCTCCTTTACGCGCTGACCGATCTGCTCGGGCGTCATGGTGATGTCGCCCATGGATATGCGGCCATTGCGAGCCACATCCACGGTCATCTGCGTAGGAGGCATCTCTTCCGGCGTAAGCTCAATGCCGTGCGTGCCGTCTTCGAGACGGATCGTCTCGTCCTTGGCGTTGCACTGAGTGAGCGTGACGACGAAGAATATGATCAGCTCGAACACCACGTCGATCATCGGCGTCATGTCGAGCTGCGGATTCTCCTGGGCTTTGCGGGCCATTGTATCTGGCTCCCTTCGAAAACTTAGGCTTCAGCCGGAGCGGATTCCTCTTCCGACTCGGTGGCGATCTCGACGTTGCGGAGGTTGTTCAGAAGCTCCATCGTGACGGCCGTCATGCGGAGGATCAGCTGGGTCGCCTTGTTGCGGAGAGCGTAGAATATCGTGATGGACGGGATCGACACGCACAGGCCTGCGGCGGTGGTCCAGAGGGCCTGCCCGATCGAGTTGGCCAGCATCGAGGCGTCGCCCGCGCCGCCGGAGGCCAGGGCCTGGAATGTGAGGATCATTCCCTGCACCGTACCGAGAAGGCCGAGGGACGGACCGAGGTTGCTGCACACCGAGATCCAGTTCAGTCGCTGCATCAGCTTTTCCTGCTCAAGGTCGGAAGCCGCGGTCACGGCTTCCTGGATCACATCGAAGCCCTCCTCAACATGCTGGAACGCCGCCCCGAGGATGTTGCTCATGCAGCTCGGTTCGCTCTTGCACGCGTCGATGGCCTTCTGCACATCGCCCTCCGCCATGGCGAGCTGGACGTTGGAGATGAGGCGCTGCGGCATCAGTTTGCCGGGCTTGATGAGCACGTAGCAATCGACCGCGAAGTAGATGGCCATTCCAGCGTCCGCGAACAGCGCGAACCAAAGGAGCATGCCCACGATTCCCGATCCGAAGACGATATCGTAGAAGCCGCCGCCGGAATTGGTGCTCTGCTTGGACGTATCCGACTCGACGACATTGCCCTTGTCATCCGTCAGCTGCCCGTACGAAATGGTGGCCGCCACGGGAGCGCAAACGCACCCGAGGAGGATCATCGCCGCCATTGTAGCCTTCTTCATCTTCTTCATGCTCATGATTTTTCCTTTTCTTTTTAAGATTCACAGCCTCTTTGGCCGGTCAATCTGTCGAAAAAAACAAACGTTCAGTAATCACTGCTTGGCCCAGACGCTGTTCGGGTACAGCCGCTTGAGTTCGCCACGCATCGCATCGGCGCGACCGGCCTGGCCAATCTTCTCAAAGCACTGCGCCGCCTTGGCAAGGGCCTCGGGGCGAAGCTGCTCCGCAATCTTGCCATCCGTATACATCAACGCCACACGGAGATAGCCGTCGACAAGCGCAGAGCGCAGAGATTCCGCCGACTCGCCCGAAGCGAGGATAAGGTCGCCCCGGCCAATCAGGGCCGCGCCGCTCGAATAGCGGTCGCCAGACGCTGCGGCCCTGACGAGAAGTTTCTCGAGCTGATCCTTCTTGCCCATCTTGATAAGAACCTTCCAGTAGATTGGAGCCAGCTCCCCGGAATATGCGTTCAGGGGATCGGCCCTCACAACCGAGTTGCAGGCGTCGTAGGCCTTTTCCGCATCGCCGGACGCAAGATATGCCTCGGCAAGAAACCGCGCCGCCCGTAGATCCCACTGCAAGTGGCTGTACTGCTTCACTATCCCCTCGAAGTACTTGATGGATGCCGTCGCGCGCCCCTTCTGGACGTTGTCCACGGCCTTGTCCCAACCGGCCGGTTCCGCAATCTCCATCTCTGTCACGTCTGCGGGGGCGATCTCCGCCTCAAGCATCGCCCCATTCTGCTTGGTCGTCACAAAGTAGGTCTTTGACTTGAGGCTGTATCGCACGATGCCCTTGTGCGGGCCCTGTGCGTCAATGATCGTACCTATGATGTCTCCTGCCGCAGCGAATGCCGCCGCGGACAACGAAAGCGCAATTGCCGCCAGAATCATTTTCATCAGTCTTGTTCCTTTGCCTTTAAAACCGTCAGTTCATCAAAGTTCAGCCTTGGCCTGGTTGATGCTGTTCTGCACCGAAGTCCTGGCCTTCCCATTCGGGAAGATGTCCAGATACGTCTCGCCGTACTCCACGATCCTCTGCGCGAACTCCTTCTTGTCCTCCTGTTTCGGGAGGAGCTTCGCCATGAGCGGCAACGCCGTCGCGTAGCAGCGCTCAAGGTTCTTCAGCTGCTTCGGCGTCATCTTCGAGACGGGATGCTCGTCATCCGGCTGGTGCGACTGCAGAAACGCCTGGAAGCCGCCGACCGCAAGACGCAGGGTGGCCTCGGCCTCGGCCTTGAGCTGCATCGCCTCCTCGGCCTCCATCTTGCGCACAAGCACATCAGACGACTCAAGCATCATCTCGTCCTCCATCTCCGGGCGGTACTGGCGAACCTTCTTGACCGCGCCAACGGCGGCGTTGAAGTACTTGGTGCGAAGATTGTTCTCGCGTTCGCGCCGGCCTTCCTCCGAAGCCACCCTCGCGAGCATCAGATACGCATCGACAACGAGTGCGTTGCGGGAGTTGCCCTCTATGAACTTGTCCAGCGCCTCGTGCGCCTCGGCATTGCGTCCGGCGCCGAAGAGGGCCTTTGCCTCGCCAAGCTGCGCATACGCCTTCACGTAGGCCTCGTTCGGCGTACCCTTCGCGAGATCCGCGACCTTCTGGTAGATCATCTGCGCCGTGTCGTAGGCCTTGAAGTCCACAAGCGCGTCTCCGGCATCGAGGAACTGCTTCGGCGTGTAGTTGCCGGAGGTCTTGACCATCTGCTCATACTGCTCCACGGCCTCCGCCTTGCGCCCCATGTCCATGAGCGCCTTCGCGAAAAGCGGCACGGAGTTTTTCGCCTCTGCGGTGTTCGGGAAATCCTTGGCGAGTCGCGCAAAGGCCTCCTTGGACTTCGCCATGTCGCCCGACGCGGAATACACCGTGCCAAGCATCACGAGGGCTCGCGGCGCGTACTTGCCCTTCGGGGACGATTCCATGTACGAGCCGTAGCACTTCGCGGCCTGAGCCATGAACGCCTTCTCGTCCATCTTGCCAATGGGATGCTTCAGGTGCTGCCACGTGTCGCCTTCCAGGAACTGGGCCTGCTCGCGCACCATCGCGAGCCGCTTCTTGTCTTCCGAAGACGTGAGGGCCGACTCGATGCCGGCAGACGCCTCCTTTGCGGCGCCGCGGAAATCCTTCACGGCGGAGAGCACGGAGACGGCTGCGTCCTTGCGCACTTCTGCCGCAGCCTCCGCGACAGTGTTCGTCTCCGCATCCTGATATAGCCCCAGCCCGCGATTGCGCTCGAGCATCGCGAGGGAAAGGCGGGCGTTGACGCGATCCGTCACCATCTTCGCAGCCGCAAGGTACTGCTTGAGGTAATCGATCTGCTTGGCCACGTCACCCTCCTTGCCGTAGCATGCCGACATCATCTGAAGGGCCTGCACCCGGTAGGTGGAATTGGAGTACTGGCTTATCACCGTGTCGAAATAGTGCAGAGCCTGATCGTAGTCTTCGGCCTTGAACGCCGCGCCTCCCAGGGACATCGCCATCTGCGCCGCCTGGTAGTGCGTGGGGTACAGGCGGAAATACGTGTCGTACAGGCGCTGGCTCTGCGCACGGCTTCCCGTGGACATCTCGCGCCCGGCAAGACGGAGGACATCGTCGCCCGCCGCCCTGACCCACTTCGGGTTCAGGCCCGAAAAGCGCTCGGCGAAATACCCTTCAACGGCATCGCAGTCCAGCCGAAGGCCCGCCTTCTCCTTTGCGTCACGGGTTTCGCGCCACGCCTCGAAGTAGGACTCGGCAAGGTGTGCCACGGCCTTCACGGAATTCTCCGTCTCGGGATACTGGGACAGCACTTCGTGGAAAGCCTTGATTGCATCCTTCCAGCGGGCCTCGCGGTATGCGGCGTTCGCCGCCTTGAACTGCATCTTGCGGACATTGTCGATCTGCGCGGCCGTGACGTTCGTCTTGATTTCCTTCTTGTAGCGGTTTTTGACGAACTTGCGGATCGTCTCGGAAAGTTCGCCCGCCGTGGCCGCCCAGCTCGATTCGGGATACTTCACGAACACGTTGATCGCATGGTTGAACGCGCCGGAGCCGTTCCGCTTCGCACCGTTCTTCGCGCCGAAGAGGAGGTCCTTGATCTTGTTGTCGTCGGGCTTGGGTTCCTTGAGTTCCCTCTGGACCGCGTTCCAAAGCATCTCCGCAAGCAGATATCGGCAGTTCGGCATCGGCGAGAGGCGTATCATGCCCTCCGTCCCGTCAGGGTCGAGGGACTTCAGCTGCTCGTGGATGTCCTTGAGCTGGGGGAGATATTCGTTGACCAGCTCCTGTGCCCTCGCAATGTTTCCGCGCGCCATCTCCGAATGCGCCTTGAGAGCGACGGCCTGGCCGAACCGCACGATCAAGTCGCTCATCCAGAGGATTCTGTCGGCCCGAAGCGATGCCTTCTTGATGTAGGCCTCGCGCTTCTTTGCATCCTTCTCGGTGGCGGCAAGCTGAAGGCAGAGCTCCGCCTCCTCCACGCCGAACGTGGCCCACCTGTCATCCTTGAGCGGAAGCTTGAGCAGACCGTCATACACGGCGATCGCCTGGTCGAACTTCTTCTCCAGCCGCAGGATCTGTATCCACGTGTACGCGGCCTCCTCGTAGAAATCCATGAGTTCCTTCGTTGGCACCGGCACCGACTTGAAGAACTCGCTGTACAGCTTGCGACACTCCGGCAACTTCTGCCTCGCATAATAGGCGTTAGCCATGGCGATGCTCAAGGCCCAGTATTCCGGCGAACCCTTCTTCTTCTTGGCGAGCACGCCCTGCACCTTGTCGAAATGGCCGAGGCGGAGATCGCCCTCCTGCTCCAGCACCTCGAGGCGGGCTGACATCACGGGCCACTTCTCCCTGGCCCTCGCGATGACCATGGACGCCATATCCGGCATGTTGGCCTCGATCAGGGCCTTGATGAACGCGCACTCGTCATCCATCTTGGCCTTCTCCGCCGCAGGGATAGTCTCCACGGCGGGCTTGTTGTCGTCCTCCGCTGCGGCATCCGCCGCCCGCACCACGACAACACCCGCAAACGCAAACGCCGCGAGAGCGGAAACTGTAAATCTATGAAAACTCATGTGCTGCATTATACGATAAACCATTTCTCTGCGCAAGGGGTGTGTTTTCATAAAAATCTCCACCATATTTTGTCCTTGTGCGTGAAGCGACTCAGAAGACGATCGCCACGTCGGGGAGCGCCTTGCGTACGCGCTGCATCTCTTCCCTCGATACCGGACAAGAGCTCAATGCAAGGAAATCAAGCCTCTTCCAGCCTGACAGATCCGAAGGCAACCTTGATATGCGGGTTCCGCACAGCGATACGCCACGAAGCCTTGGCAGGGACACGAGCCATTCCGGCACCTCCGATATCGGGTTGCCGTCAAGGGATATGTCCTCTATCATCGGCCACTCCTTCACGACCTCCGGCACTGCGGCTAGCGCATTCCTGCACAGGTAGATCCGGCGCAGGTCCTTAAGCGCGGATAGCTCGCGCGGCACGGCCTTTATCCTGTTGCCGTTGAGCCTGAGCCACTTGAGCCTGGTGAGCGACGAAATGCCCGCCGGTATCTCCGTGATCGCGTTGTCGTCGAGGTTGAGATAGTCGAGCGTATCTGCCCAGCAAGAGAAATCAGGGATGCGTTCCATTCCGTTCCGACAGAAATAGAACTCCTTCAGACCCTTGAGGCCAAAGGCCGCAGCTGGCACTTCTTTCGTCCCCCGCTCCGACAGGTCTATCATCTTGATCGAATCAAGCCCCGTCAAGTGCGATGCCGACAATTCGCCCCTGTCGCCACGAAGAATGACTCGCACGATGCCAGCCCGGTTAGTCTCGGCCAAGGGCCGAAGCCCAATCACCGTAGGGACATCCTCCGGCTTGCCCTTGTTGTCGAAGCATCCGGCACACGCGATCGCCGCCAGACAAATTACAATCCACCTGTTCATGTCCGCAATTATACCACACTTCCGCCATGATGCGACCGTATCGCCCAACCAACTCGATGGATGCAGAATGCCTGGCTGCCTATTATTTCGCGGCGTCGAAGTGACGGGCGATGGCGTCGTAGCCGAGCATCATGCGCTCCGGGAGCTTGCCGTACAGCCTGTAGTAATCCGCCACCACGGGGAGGCAGCGCGCCTTCCACTTGGCCGCCGTGTTGAGGGCGATGGATTCAAGCTTGTGGTGGGCGAACGGGTTGGCGAAACGCTCGAGAACGGATTCCGCGTAGTCTATCTTCTCCGTATTGGGCAGATCGATCGTCGGGAATATCTCATCGAAGATTACCTTGCGGAGGAAGAGGTTCAGTTCCTTGTCCTCTATGCACTGTGCGACCTCCGTGAAGCCCCGTTCGAGGCCGAGGTACACGAGCGTGGTGTGCGCCGCGTTGAGGAAGCGCACCTTGCGTGTGCGGTACGGCTGCATGTCCTGCGTATACACCACGTTGATGCCGGCGGCCTTGAGGGGAAGTTCGGCCTCCAGGTCAAAGTCGGCGGGATGCTCGATCACAAAGAAGTGGAACGGTTCGCCACACACGAGAACCTCATCCTTCTCGCCAAGCTGCGCCGCGTAGCGCCCGGCAGATTCAGGGTCGGGACGGCCAGCGACGATGCGGTCGACGAGCGTCGAGCAGAACACGCACTCGTCGTCAAGCCACTTCAGGATGGCGGGATCCTCTATGTACTTCTTCGTGCAGGCCTTGAGCTTGTCGCCGTTATGCTCGATGAGTTCGCAGGGGATGAACACGAAGCCCGGCAGCTTCGCAGCGTAACGTGCAGTGACGAGGCGGGCTATCTTCGCAGGGAACGTATCCACGCCCTTCACGTACTGTATGCCGGCCTCGGTCGTGTTGGACACCACGAACCGGATCGACGGATCAGTTGCGTACTTCTCAAGGTTCTGCGAGACATCGACCCCCTTCACGCACTTGATCTCCTCGATCTCCTCGACAGTGCGGTTGTTCACAAGTCCGCGAAGGCATGTATGGTACTTGCCGCCACGCTCGTTCAATATGCGCGAAGGCGTGGAGAGTTCGACGCCGATCGGCTGGATAATCTGCACCGCCCCGTTGAAGCCGGCCTTGTCATTCATCCGCTGCACCATCCAATCGATGAAGCACCTCAAGAAATTGCCTTCGCCAAACTGCAGAACCTTTGTTTCCATGTCTTTTACATTCCTTACTTTGCCTTGCCGATTCACTACTCTCCGTAATGAAAAAAATTGGAGCATAGTATACTCTTTACCCATCCCGGCAGTCAACCGTTTCGAAGGGGCGCCCTTATTTCCGCAGTTCGTTATAATAGTGGACACTCTTTTGAAACAAGGATCAGAATTCAGACGTGCCCGTTCGTCAAATACT
>CAKULV010000064.1 GCA_934667425.1 uncultured Kiritimatiellota bacterium
GCCCTCGACGTCTACGCCTCAACGGGAAAGAAATCAGCCGTGCGCGACTTCCTCTTCCCAAGAGCCGGGCGGTTGGATTGTGCGCAGCATCAGGCGCAGCGGTAGCGGAGCCCCTTTGCCAACCGTCGGAGTTTCTACACCCCGCTGTTCAGTGACGCATTACGACGCTACATTGCGGCATTTGCATCCGCAAGGCAATTATGGTATCATATGCGGCGTTTGCGGGAGGAGTGGCTGAGTGGCTGAAGGCAGCGGTTTGCTAAATCGTCGTACGGTCTAATCTCCGTACCGAGGGTTCAAATCCCTCCTCCTCCGCCATTTTTCAGGTTGGCCAGTGAGTGGGGCGCGAGTCCCGGAAACGTTTGCATATCGGAAGCCTTGCCATGATTTCATTCAACATAATACCCGTAGGTTCGTATTGCGTAAACTGCGTTGTGGCCTCGCTTGGCGGCCGGTGCATTGTTGTAGATCCCGGACAGGATGCCGATGCCATCAAAGGCGTTATCGGCAAGCATGGCCTTAAGCCCATCGCGGCGGTGCTTACCCATGGGCATTTCGATCACATAGGCGGTGTGCCGGGTTTGCTTGCGGCATATCCGGGCCTGCCCGTATATGCGCATCCCTCCGATTGGCCGATGCTTGGACATCCCATGAACCAGATGCCGCCCGACTACCCGAGTGTGCCTCGTCCGGACGGCCTTCGCGATGTGCGTGAGATTGCCGGGGATTTTGCCGAGTTCGGCATCCGTGTGCTTGAGACGCCGGGGCATACCCCCGGCAGCGTGTGCCTGTTGATGGGCGATCATCTCCTTTCGGGCGACACCCTTTTTGCGGGCTCGTGCGGCCGCACCGATTTCCCTGGCGGAAGCATGGCTTCGATGCGCAGATCGCTTGCGTCGCTTGCCCAGCTGCCGCCCGGGACGCAGGTGATTCCGGGGCACGGTCCTTCCACGACCATAGGGCAAGAGGTGTCGTCCAATCCGTTCATGGCGTGACTTTCCTCTGAGGGGATCGGCCGTGGGCAAGAAGCGATATCTGCCGCGAGTGCCTCGCGCGGCACACGGGTTCAGGGCGCAGGATGTGCGCAACATCCCTCGTGGCGCATGGTGGGCCAGGCAATGGATGCAGGCGATAGACTCGATGCGGCTCGGTCCGCGCGCGGGGCGCGGACGGGTCTATGCGGAGCAGGGGCAGGTCTCCTCTATCCGCGTGGATGGTCCGCACGTGGAGGCGGTTGTGCTTGGCGGGCGGCCAGAGCCGTATGACGTCAAGATTGATTTCGCGGCGATCCCGCATGACGGCGTCTATTTCATGGAGCGTCTTGGCGCGATGTCTGTGGGCCGCATTCTGGCGGGCGAAATGCCTACCATCGTGAGCGAGCAGTTCTCGCTTGCCGGGCTTTCCCCGTACCCCACCTTGGGCGTGGACAGATTCTGGTGCAGCTGCCCGGACTGGTCCAAGCCTTGCAAGCACATTGCCGCCGTGCTGTACCTTCTTGGCGATGCGCTCATTCGCGATCCGTCGCTCCTGCTCCGATTGCGCGGTGTATGCTTCGGGAAGCGCGATGCCGCTGGTGTTGCGCTCCCGCTGTGGAAAGGGTCGATCAGGCTCGCTGATGCCCTTGCCAGAATATATCGCCGCACAGGCTTGGTAGATGGTAGATGATAGTTGGTAGATGATAGTTGGTAGTGAGAATTTGCGATTTGCGATTTACGATTTGCGATTGCATTTGGTGATTTTGACATTGATTGATTCCGGGAGGGTCGAGCTCCCGCTCGACCGAAAACAGCGTGGGGAAACGGACACGACGACGAGGCGCCGTCGCTACCGTCTGACGATTCAATGGCATTTGTTTGACATACTTTTGACTTTGCTTTGACAATTTTCTGACAATTGATTTCCGCTGCTTTGATATCTTTATCCGCGTAAAGGCGATAGTCGAGTTTCGGTTGCGTGACCGGCGCTCAAAATCGCGGGAACCAGATAAGGGGAGCAAAGCAATGAAAGAGAAGTTGTTTGATGTCGGCAGTTATCTGCTTGCGGGCATAGTGTCCTGCACCGTGCTTGTCGCGGTGTCCAAATGCATGAGCGAAGAGTCGCCGCTGCCGGTCACCGTGCAGTCTGCGGATTGTGCGCTGGCCGAATCGGCCGCCGGCGCGGAAATGTAAGGGAGGCGCATATGAACTATGGCAATGACAATCCCCCTGCGGCAAGCGTGCGGCCATGCTACACGTGCTGTCATCCGAACGGCAAGGGTACTGGCTCATCCGCAAAATTCGAGCTCCATCCAGCGCATGACGTGGTGGAGGGCTCAGTGTTCGTGACGATGTCTTCGCAGAAGACGGTGGGGTCTTACGCGGATGGCATCAGGGTTATGCCCACGTTCGACTGGGAAAACCGTGTGACGGTGCGCCTCTCGATAAACGAGGTGGCGCAGATGCTCGAGGTGTTTCGCGGGTACCATGAAAGCATATGCGACGGGAAGGGCCTGTTCCACAAGACGGTCAAGGCCAGCACCGTGATTACGCTTGAGCACAGGCTTGAGCCGGCTCCCGGATACCTGTTCTCGGTTTCGCGCAAGGCCGTGGATGGGAATCTGCGTCGAATGTCCATCCTGTTGTCCATGACCGAAGCCCTGGTCCTGTGCGAGGCGCTTGCGGCAAGCATGGTCTACATGGCGTTTGGCGTGCCTTCCGTCCTGGCGCGGGAACGGAAGCCGATTCAGAAAGAGGATGGCGCGGCGGCGCTGAAGGAAGTGGCATGAAGGCTTTTGCCGGCAACGCTTCGCCGATTACCGAGCGGCATGTGCAGGCGATCTGGTATGATCCGGCCCTGCGTCCATCGCCGCTCCGTACCGTGCGCGGAGTAGATTTGGTCGTAAGGGACCCAGGCGTGTGGAACCTTGAGGCCGGGCCGGATTTCCGCCATGCAGTCCTCGAGGTGGGGCGTTGCCGCAATGTGGTCGAGGGCGATGTGGAAATACACCTGCGCCCGTCGGACTGGGTTGCGCATGGGCATGGAAACGATCCGGCATACTCCGGCGTTGTGGCGCACGTCACGTGGTACGGGGGCAACCCCCCGGCGGGATTGCCTGCGGGTTGCGTATCCGTGTGCCTCGGCGGCATGGTTGGGCGCAGCCGCGACTTTTCGCCGGACAATATAGATGTCGCGGCCTATCCATACGCGAAGCTGCCGTCCTCTCCGCGTCCGTGCGAGCGCCATTTCGGCGAAGATGTGGATCGGGGGCTGGATATGCTGCGCACTGCCGGGAAGAGGCGCATAGAGATGAAGGCCCGGCGGCTCACGGCCCGCATCATGCGTAGCGGGGACGCCGAGCAGGTCTTCTACGAAGAGCTGTTCAATGCCTTCGGGTACGCAAAGAATTCTGCGCCGTTCCGCGCGTTGGCGGAAAGGCTGCCGCTGAACGACCTGCCGTCTACGGAGTGCGCCGCCTACGAGGCGCTTAGCTGCGTGGCCGAGCTTGATGTGGCGGCAGACCATCCGTGGTGCCGTGCAAACGTGCGTCCCTGCAATTCCCCCAGGATGCGAATCGCGGATGCCGCCGCGATCTTCACGGGAGGGAAGCCACGGCATCTTGGCGCCGGGACGTTCGCGGCCATCCTGTCCAACGTGATAGTGCCGTATGCCATTGCGCGAGGCAGGTTGGCGGAAGCCCCGCCGTGGCTTCCGCCGGAATGCACGAATGGCGTGATGCGTCTTGCCGCGCATCGTTTGTTTGGGCGTGACCACAATCCCGCGCTGTACTCCCGGAACGGGGTCTTGCAGCAGGGGCTGCTGCACATATATCGTGGCTATTGCCTTGCGGCGCACCCCGGATGCGACGCTTGCCGCCTTGTCGCGGCGCTTGAGGCCGAACCGGAATGTCCGGGAATGAATGTGGAGGTTTGCCATGGGAAATAAGCCGAGGCTTGCGAAGTGCTATTCAGGTTCCGTGTCGGGGGTCCGCGCACGAACTGTCGAGATCGAGGTGTGTGCCTCAAATGGTTCGCCGCAGTTCGCCATCGTGGGGCTTCCGGACACTGCGGTCAAGGAAGCGAAGGATCGGGTCTCCACGGCGATATCGAATTCGGGCTTCAAGCGTCCGGAATCGAACATCACCGTGAATCTCGCGCCGGCGGACGTGCGCAAGGAGGGGCCGATATACGATCTCCCCATCGCGATATGCCTGCTTGCGGCGGCGAACAAGATGACTTGCGCCGATCTTGCGGAGTGGGGCCTTGTCGGGGAGCTTGCGCTTTCCGGCGAGGTGCGGCGTGTTCGTGGCGTATTGCCGATCGTCATGGAGATGCGCAGGATAGGCAAGCGCGGGGTGATTGTCCCTGTCGAGAATGCCGACGAGGCCGCAGTGGTGGATGGGATATCGGTATATCCGGTAAGGACGCTCCGCGAGGCCGTTGAGTTTCTGGAGGGAAGGGCGGATATCCGCCCCGTGTTCGCCGATCTCTCCCGTCTCGTGCTTGCGGCGAGGGATACGGGGGACGATTTCATAGACGTGAAGGGGCAGGACTTCGCGAAGCAGGCGATAGAGGTTGCCGTCGCGGGAGGGCACAACCTGATGATGATAGGCACTCCGGGGTGCGGTAAGACGATGCTCGCGAAGCGCATACCGTCCATCTTGCCGCCGCTGACCGTCGAAGAGGCGCTTGAGGTCACCCGGATCCATTCCGTGGCGGGAATGCTGAAGCCCGGAGAGCCGCTTGTCCTGCACCGGCCATTCCGCGCACCGCATCACACGGCATCCACGGCGGGTCTGCTCGGCGGCGGCACGCATCCCCAGCCGGGGGAGGTGTCCCTCGCGCATCGCGGGGTGCTGTTCCTTGACGAGATGCCTGAGTTCAGCAGAAACGCGCTGGAAGTGCTGCGGCAGCCGCTTGAGGATGGGCGCGTGACGATATCGCGGGTTGCGGGAACGTGCGACTATCCAAGCCGGTTCATGCTTGTGGCGGCCATGAACCCGTGCCCATGCGGGTATCTCGGGGACGAACGCCATACATGCAGATGCTCGCGCAGCAAAAGGGTCGAATACCGCAATAGGGTTTCGGGCCCGCTCCTTGACCGGATCGACATACAGATCGAGGTGTCTCCTGTCTCGTACGACATGCTGTCGCAGTTGCCGTCAGGGGAGCCATCCGCGAAGATAAGGGAGCGCGTGATGCTCGCCCGCGATATCCAGTCCCGCAGGTTTGCGGACGATCCCGACGTGTTCTGCAACGCGGATATGCGTCCGAGGGATGTGGCGAGGTATTGCCGCCTCGACACCAGGGCGCAAACGGCGCTGCGCGAGAAGCTCCAGGCGCTTGACCTTTCGGCTCGCGCGTATGACCGGGTCCTCAAGGTGGCGCGGACGGTGGCCGACTTGAGGGGTGCGGATGCCGTTGGGGATGACGACGTGAATCGGGCGGCAAGTTGGCGCGCTCTCGACAGGAACTACTGGAACTAGTCTGCATGGAAGGCGGCGCGAGAATGTCTGGGCTTTCGCTGGTATCGGTTGCGCTCGCGCTTGTCGTTGGCGAGGGCCTTGGCTTTGGGACGCATTGCATGGCGGGGATGTGGCCATGGGCGAGCCTGTGCGCGACGTCGCTTGCGCTCGTGTGGCTTGGCTGGGACATGGCGTGCCTGCGCTGGCCTGTTGCGGCGCTTGCCGGGATTGCGCTTTCATGGCGATGCGAGACGCGGCGCATGGATGTCGAGGAGAGGTCCCATTCGCCCTGTGCGGATGGACGTCCACCCGCCTACGAGCTTGACGTTGAGGGCAGGGTGTCGTGCCGGGAGCGGCGTTCAAAGGATGGCAGGATGGTTGCGTTCAACTCCACTATGGATGGCGTTCCGGTACGCGTCGTCATCCGGATGGGCATTGGGGGCGAAGTTCCAAAGTCGGGCGAAAGGTGGCGATGCCGAGGTTGGCTGTCGCTGCGGCAGGGCGCTCCGAGCCGATACTCGTGCCGCACCCTGTGGGTGCTGGGCGAGGACGGGATGGAGCGGATCGCGCCGGCGACGGGCCTTGCGGCGCAGGCTGCGTATCGCACGGTTTCCGACCGGATGGCGGCATGTGCGAAGGCTGGCCTTGGGTGGAGCCATGAGCTGGCGTCCACGAACATGGCAATGCTTCTTGGACGCCGTGGCGGGATCGGCCCGGACAGGCGGGCCGCGTTCGCCGCGGCCGGGACCATGCACGTGTTCGCCATATCGGGCTTGCACGTGATGCTCATAGCGGGTGCATTGAACGCGCTTCTGAAGAAGGTTGGCTTTTCTCCGTTGATGCAGTCCGCCCTGTGCATCCCGCTGCTTGCGGCCTACGTGATGCTCACCGGGGCGCGGGCGAGCGCGATTCGGGCCGCTCTGATGATGTCGCTCTGGTTTGGGGCCGGTCTCTTCGGACGAAAGCCGGATTCGCTTGCGGCCCTGGGCGTGACCGGCATAATCGTGTATGCGCATTCGCCAACGATGGTGTTTGACGCCGGCTGCGGGCTCTCGTTTGCCGTGATGCTTGGAATACTCCTATGGATACGCTGGTCGTCGCGTTTCGCCTTGCCGTTTTGCCGCGTGTTCGAATGGGCGGCAGAAGAGCGTTCGCTTGGGGCGGAAGGCCGGCTTGGCGCATTGCTGTGCCGCTGGCGTGGGCGCACCATGTGGGTTCTGGGGATGCTGGGAGTTTCGCTGGCGTCATGGATAGCGAGTACGCCGATATCGGCCAGGGTGTTCGGGAGGATATCCATGGGCGGGCTTGTCGCGAACGTCGCCGTGGTGCCGCTCGCGACGATGTCGGTGCTGTTCAGCGCGATAGGGGTTGCGGCGTCGGTGGTGGCAAGGCCGATGGGAGCCGTGTTCAACAACCTTGCGGCATGCTGCACATGGATGATGGAATGGGTGTCGGAAACTGTCGCGAAGTGTCCGGGGGCGTCGTTCGAGACACATCCGTGGAGTTGGCTTGACTGCATTGTGTGGTATGCCGCGTGGATAGGACTCTTTGCGGTTGTGGCGCGTCATCTGCGCCCTCGCGGGCGGATGCGGATTGCGCCTTGGGACCGTCGGTGAAGGGGGTGTGAAGATGGGGAAAGTGCTTATGTTGCTTAAGGGGGTGATGGGCTGTGCGGAGAAATCGCATGGTGGCCCAAGCGCCGTGAACGCGAGCGTGGCCCGTGGACGGTGGGGAGAGGACGTGGCCATTCGGTATCTCGCCGGTCTGGGGTGGCGCATCATCGGTAGGAATGTGAGGCCATGCAGGAAAGACAGGAGGTGCGAGCTGGACATAGTCGCCTTCGACCCTCGCGAACGCGGCGTGGTGTTCGTCGAGGTGAAGACGCACAAGGCGCATTCCGATTTTGCAGGCCGCCTCTGGGGCGTCGACCGCCGCAAGAAGCGGAATCTGCTCAGGGCGAGCGCGAATTGGCTTATGCGAAAGCGCTGGCACGGCAATTTCAGGTTTGACGTGATGGAGGTCTATGGCGCGGAAGATGGTGCGGCGCCTTGCGTTGACCATATAATGAACGTAAGGCTTTTCCCGGAAAACTGGCGCTGGTGGTGATTCCCGCTTTCATGCCGCTTTCACTCGCCCTCTTGATTCGCGTGGTGCGTCTGTGGTATAATTCCGCCCGTTTTTACGAATGAAAGTATCATGAACGGTGCATTTCAGTTCTGGTGGTGGCGCAACTTCGGTCTTACGGCCGGAGCGTGCGTTTGCGCTCGGAACTGGTGACCTGAAACAAGGCACACATTATCCGATATGCGGCCCCGCTCCAGTCGAGCGAGGCCGTTTTCGTTTTATGATCGCGATTGCGTACAGCGAATCAAGCACCAGATTAGTCAAACATCAAGCAGGAGCAATAGGATGCTGAAGGAACTTACTGAGAAGGAATTTTCGGAACGGGCCGCAAACGGCGGCATAGTTCCAGTGTACCGCGAATACCTTGCGGACATGGATACGCCGGTATCCGTGCTTGCGCGGATCGGCGACAGGGACGCATTCCTGCTGGAGAGCGTCGCGGGATGCGGGGCGGGATCAAGATATTCGTTTCTTGGCGTAGATCCCGTGGAGACGGTATTCGCCAAGGATGGCGCGGTGTTTTCGCGGAAGGCCGGGGGAGGCATGGAGATACTTCCAGACGAGGATGTGCTTCTGGCGCTCCGCGGGATTCTCGGCACGCGCGATTTCCGTGCCGATCCGGCTTTGCCTCCACTGCAAGGAGGGGCGATAGGCTATCTCGCATATGACTACGTCAGCACCTTTGAGCCGCGCGTACGGCTGACGCCCGAGCCCGGCGCTCCGTCAGCCGCGTTCATGCTCACGGATACCGTGCTCGTTTTCGACAATCTGCGCCGCACCGTCACGGTGATAGTGTGCGTGGATTCCGGCGAGCCTGATGCCTATAGGCGCGGGCGGGAACGCATAGACGAGGTGTATGCGAGGCTGTTTCTCCGTGAGCGCACCATGCCTCGCCAGCGGGTGCAGCGGACAAAGTCGGCGTTCGTTCCGGAGATGTCCGCGGAAGAGTTCGCGGATATCGTGAGGAGGTGCAAGCAGGATATCCTCAACGGGGAGTGCATCCAGATCGTTCCGTCGCAGAAGTTCACGAAGGAGACCGATGCCGATTCGGTCTCGCTGTACCGTGCGCTCCGCATGGTGAACCCTTCGCCATACAACATCTACATGAAGATTGGCGACCACACCCTCATCGGATCGTCGCCGGAGGAGCTGGTGAAGCTTGAGGGGCGCAGGTGCACGACGTGCCCCATCGCCGGAACGCGTCCACGCGGCGCGACGCCGGATGCGGATGCCGCGAACGAGCGCGATCTCGTTTCGGACGCAAAGGAGAACGCGGAGCACGTGATGCTCGTTGACCTTGGCCGCAACGACCTTGGCCGTGTATCCGAGACCGGCAGCGTCAAGGTCTCGTCCTTCGCGCACATCGAGCGATATTCGCACGTGATGCACCTGGTCTCTGAGGTGGAGGGAACTCTTGCCGAGGGCAAGGACGGATTCGACCTTCTGAGGGCCGCGTTCCCCGCGGGCACGCTGACCGGGGCGCCGAAGATTCGCGCGATGGAGCTCATAGCCGAGTACGAGAAGTCTCCGCGTGGCATATATGGCGGCGCGGCGGGATACTTCAGCAATACCGGGGACATGGATTTCGCGATAGTGATACGCACGCTCGTCAAATGCGGCCGTTCGGTAACGATGCGCGCCGGCGCGGGGATTGTGGCGGATTCCGATCCACGCAAGGAATACCAGGAAACGATCAACAAGTCGATGGCTGTGTTTGAGGCGGTGGATTTCGCCGAGACGCTGTAGCCCATCGTGCAGAGAGGAGGAATGCCATGATACTGATGATAGACAACTACGACTCGTTTACGTACAACCTTGTGCAGGCGTTTCGAGGCCTTGGGGCGGATATGCAGGTTGTCCGCAACGACAAGATAGGTGTTGACGGCATACGTGCGCTCGCCCCGGCGGCGATCGTGCTTTCCCCGGGCCCTGGCAATCCAGATTCCGCAGGGATCACGCTTGAGGCGGTAAAGGCTTTCGCCGGGGCCGTGCCCATGCTGGGGATATGCCTTGGGCACCAGTCCATCGCGCAGGCGTTTGGCGGCAGGATAGTGCACGCCAGGCGACTCATGCACGGGAAGACGAGCCCGATCAGCCATGACGGACGCGGCATGTTCGCCGGATTGCCCCAGGGATTCGCGGCGATGCGGTATCACTCGCTTGCCGTAGATCGCGGGACCCTGCCAGAGTGCCTTGAAATATCGGCAGAGTCGGATGACGGGGAGATCATGGGTTTGCGGCACAGGACGATGCCGATAGAGTCCGTGCAGTATCACCCCGAATCAATAGGCACGCCCGAAGGCGAGCGGCAGATAATGAACTTCATTGAAATGGCAGGAAAGGTGCGCCAATGATAATCGAATCGCTCATGAAGGTTCAGGCCGGCGGGCATCTCACGGAAGGCGAGACCGCCTGCGTTTTCGGCGAGATCATGAGGGGAGAGGTCGCCGGCGAGGCCGTCCTTGCCGCGCTCCTTACCGGCATGCAGATGAACGGGCCGACGGCGGCAGAGGTCGTTGGCGCCACCAGGGCGATGCGCAATGCTTGCGTACACGTCGATGTGCCGAAGGATGCCGTGGACATCGTCGGCACTGGCGGCGACGGCTTCGGAACGTTCAACGTCTCCACCACGGCGGCGATCATAGCGGCCGGTGCAGGCGTCATGATCGCAAAGCACGGCAATAGGGCGTCCACGTCCAAGAGCGGATCGGCAGACTGCCTTGCGGCCCTTGGATACGATCTTGAAAAACCGATAGGAGAGATCGAGCGGTCGGTTCGCGAGAACGGCATCGGGTTCCTCTTCGCGAACAAGTGCCATCCGGCGATGAGGCATGCCGCCCCCGTGCGCCGCGCATTGCCGTTCAGGACGATCTTCAACCTCGTGGGGCCGCTGTCAAACCCGGCGGGAGTGAGGCGTTATGCGCTTGGCGCATATTCGCCGAAGGCGATGGAGCTGTACGTGGATGCGCTGAGGTCGCTTGGGGCGGAGAGAGCCGTGGTATTCTGCGGGCCTGACGGGCTGGACGAACTGGGGATATCGGGAGCGTCGAGAGTCGTCGAACTCTCGGGAAACGGCATCGTCCGCAACTACGAGATAGACCCTGAACGCATATTCGGCAAGGTGCGTCCTGTATCCTCAATCGCGGGCGGAGATCCAGAGGCGAATGCGCAGATCACGCTGGAAGTCCTGGCCGGCAGGGAACGGGGCTCCTATCGCGATGCCGCATCGCTCAATGCGGCGGCGGCGATCCTCGCCGGCGGGAAGGCCGGCACAATTGAAGAGGGTCTTGCTCTTGCGTACGAATCCATAGATTCCGGGAAGGCGCTCTCCAAGCTGCGCTCCATGGTCGGCCGGCTACCAGACGATGGGCGACAGCCCGTTGGCTGACAGGTATTCGTTTGCCTTCTTGAAGTGTCCGCATCCGAAGAATCCCCTGTGCGCCGAAAGCGGGGAAGGGTGCGGCGCCTCAAGCACGAGATGCCGCTGCCTGCTGATGAAGGCCCCCTTGCGCCTCGCGTAGCTGCCCCAAAGGAGAAACACGAGGTGTTCGCGCCTCTCCGCAAGCTTCGCCACTACGGCATCGGTGAACATCTCCCATCCCTTTCCCTGATGCGAGCCCGCGTTCCCCTCGGATACCGTAAGCGTCGCATTCAGGAGAAGCACTCCCTGGTCCGCCCAGTGCGAGAGGTCGCCGTCGCGGTCGCGGAATGATGTGCCGTATTCGTCCTCAAGCTCCTTGTAGATGTTCACGAGCGATGGCGGCGTCTGCACTCCCTTCCTTACCGAGAAGGCGAGCCCGTGGGCCTGGTTCGGCTCGTGGTAGGGATCCTGGCCCAGGATCACCACCTTCACCTTGTCGAATGGCGTACGGTTGAACGCCTCGAAGATGTATTTGCCCGGCGGGTATACCATGCCGCTTGCGTATGCGGACCTTACGAATGCCGCAAGCCGGGCGAAGTAGATGCTGTTGAATTCGTCCGCCAGCACCTGTTTCCAGGATTCTTCGATATTGACGTTCATTTTCTCTCGTGTCCCATCCTTTGCCTTCCAATAGACGTCCGGGAAGTGTACCATAATTGCGGTGCGCGAGGATGTGTGCCATCGGGTTTGCCGGATTTATGGCCCGGATTGCGTCCTGGCATTGAGCCATATGGTATAATAGCAGGCTCTTGATTTGAAAGGCAAATTATGAATAAGCTTACCGCAGACGAACTGAGAGAGGCGTATCTATCATTCTTTGAGTCGAAGGGGCATGTGCGCATACCCGGCGCGTCGGTGATTCCCGAGAACGACCCGACCGTGCTGTTCACGACGGCTGGGATGCATCCGCTCGTGCCATATCTCATGGGGCAGATGCCGCACCCGGCAGGCACTCGCCTTACGGATGTGCAGAAGTGCGTCCGCACCGGCGACATTGACGCGGTAGGCGACAGCGCGCACCTGACGTTCTTCGAAATGCTCGGCAACTGGTCGCTGAACGACTACTTCAAGCCGGAGGCCATAGCGTGGAGCTTCGAGTTCCTGACCACGAAGCTGGGCTTTGATCCGAAAGACCTCTACGTCACGGTGTTCGCCGGCGAGGACGGAATCCCGCGTGACGACGAGGCGATAAGCCTCTGGAAAAAGCAGGGGCTCCCTGACGACCACATATTCCCGCTCCCCCGCGAGGACAACTGGTGGGGGCCGGCCGGGACCACAGGCCCGTGCGGACCGGATACCGAGATGTTCATCGACACCGGCAAGGGGAAGTGCGGCCCGGATTGCCGTCCGGGCTGCCACTGCGGCAAGTACATTGAGATCTGGAACAACGTGTTCATGCAGTACAACAAGAACGCCGAGGGCAAGTTCGAGCCGCTGGGACGCCACAATGTCGATACCGGCATGGGCGTCGAGCGCACGGTGTGCATGCTGTCGGGCCTGCCGACCGTGTTCGACACCGAGATCTTCGCCCCGATCATGGCGAAGATAGACGAACTTTCCACGGTTGTGCCGGAAGACGCGGAGCTGAGGACGCGGTCGCGCCGCATCATTGCGGACCACATGCGCACGGCGACGTTCATCCTCTGCGATCCCAAGGGAGGGGTGAAGCCCGGAAACATCGGGGCGAACTACGTGTTGCGCCGTCTGATTCGCCGGGCTGTGCGCTACAGCCGATTCCTCGGCATCGCCCCCGGCTTTACGGTCAAGCTCGCCGAGACGATCTGCGAGAAGTACAGGCACGTCTACCCCGAACTCGCCGAAAACCTCGCGAACTGCAAGCTTGATCTCGAGGCGGAGGAAAGCCGCTTCAACCAGACCCTCGACAAGGGTGCGGCGATGTTCGCGAAGGTCGCGGAGCAGCTTAAGCTGCATGGGCAGACGCAGATATCCGGAAAGACCGCCTTCAAGCTTTACGATACGTTCGGCTATCCGCTGGAGATGACGCTTGAGCTGGCGAAGGAGCAGGGGCTCCAGGTGGATGTCGCGGGCTTCGAGGAGGCGAACCGCAAGCACCAGGAGCTTTCCCGCACGACATCCGCCGGTTCGTTCAAGGCGGGGCTCCAGGACAATTCCGAGGTGGTGACGCGGATGCACACCGCAACGCACCTCCTCCATGCCGCGCTCCACAAGGTCCTTGGTCCGACCGCGAACCAGAAGGGGTCGAACATCACCGCAGAGCGTCTGCGGTTCGACTTCACGTGGCCGGAGAAGATGACCGACGGGCAGATCGCCGAAGTCGAGAGGCTTGTGAACGGGTGGATCCAGCAGGGCATAGACGTGACCAAGAAGGCCACTACCGTGGAAGAGGCCAAGGCAGAGGGGGCCATGGCGCTCTTCGGCGCGAAGTACGGCGATCAGGTGACGCTCTACACGATCGGCGACATCTCCAAGGAGATCTGCTGCGGCCCGCACGTGAAGAACACAAGGGAGCTTGGCAGCTTCAAGATACTGAAGGAGCAGTCTTCGTCCGCAGGCGTCCGCCGCATAAAGGCCGTGATAGGCAACATGTAGATTCGTTGCCGGGGAGTGCGGCGCCTATGCATCGAAAGGTACTGCTGTTGGCGGGAGAGGAATCCGGGATGCTCTATGCGGAGCGTCTCGGGGCTTTGCTTCGGGCGGCGGGGTGCGAGGTGCGCGGGTACGGGGACTATGGATTTCACACCGCAGACCTGGCGGTGATGGGCTTCTGGCCCGTCCTTCGCCGGATATTCTATTTTATTGGCGTTGCGCGGACGATGAAGCGGGCGATCTGCGGGTGGCGGCCAGATGCGGTCGTCACCGTGGATTATCCGGGGCTGAACCTCAAGCTTGCCGCCTTTGCCAAGAAACGCGGCATCCCGGCGGTGCATATTGTGTGTCCGCAGGTATGGGCCTGGCACCGCAATCGCATACCGAAGGTTGCGTCCGCGCTTTCAGAGCTGCTGTGCTTCTTCCCGTTCGAGCCAAGCCTGTTCGACGGCACAGGTCTCAAGGTCAAGTTCATCGGCCATCCGCTTGTGCGGGTAGTTGAGCTTGAGAATGCCGATGGTGCGGCGGCAATGTCCGGCAAGGCGGCGGGGCGGGACAGGATTGTGGCGCTGCTGCCTGGATCGCGGATTGGCGAGATAAGAAGGATATTGCCCCGGCTCCTTGGGGCGATAGCGATCCTGTCGAGACGCCACGCGGAAGATGCCCGCGCGAAAGGCCGAGGCGAGCCGGCTTTTAGGGCCGTGATCCCGGCCGCGAATCGCGGGGCGGAGATGGAGATCCGGCGCATTCTGGGTGAAGCCTCCGATCTGCCGCCCGTCGAGGTTCGCCTTGGCGGTGCGCGGCAACTGCTCCGCGAGGCGCATTGCGCGGCGGTGGCGAGCGGCACGGCGACGCTGGAGGCGGCGCTTGCGCGGTGTCCGACCGTGCTTGTCTATGCGGTGTCGCCGATCCTTGCGTGGTTTGCCCGTCGCGTGATAACTGGCGTAAGGCACGTTGGCCTGGCCAACATCATCGCGGAGAAATGCGGGTTTGAGCCCCCAATGCCGGAACTGCTTCAGGAGGACTTCACCTCCGATGCGGTTGCGGATCGGCTGGAGGCGTGGCTTGATTCCGCCGAGGCTCGTGCCGATGCCGCCGCAAGGCTTGACGCCGCCATGGAGCATTTGCGCGCGGACGGCACGCCGCTTGAGATCGCGGCGCATGAGATCCTTGCGGCCCTCCCGCCATCGCAGTGAATGGCCGTGTAGAAGTGTAGAGATGTAGATGGCAGTGGGTAGTTGGTAGATGGTAGTTTTGTCCACGCGCACCGGTATCGTAGCGACGACGCCCTCGTCGTCGTGCATGGTACGTGAGGGTCGCGCTTGTTGCGACCGTTTACGATTTACGATTTGCGGTTTGCGATTGCATTTGAAATTTTGTCATATGAA
>CAKULV010000065.1 GCA_934667425.1 uncultured Kiritimatiellota bacterium
CGGTCGCAAGAGGGGTGCGCCTCGCCGTCGTGTCGCATCCAGTAGCGACATATCCCCCGAACGAAGTGAGCCGCGCAAGCGGTCGCAAGAGGGGTGCGCCCTCGCCGTCGTGTCGCATCCAGTAGCGACATATCCCCCGAACGAAGTGAGCCGCGCAAGCGGTCGCAAGAGGGGTGCGCCCTCGCCGTCGTGCGTGTACGGATGCCGTCGTACGTTACACGAATCTACAATCTCTACACGGCCACATTTCCCACGACGGCGAGGGCGCCGTCGCCACAAATCGCCAAATACCCAAATGGCCAAATGCAATCGCAAATCGTAAATCGCAAATGATAATGGCGCCTCGCCATTCACCTATGCTTCAGCGAATACATCGCCCCGGCCGTGGTCTTGAAGCGGAGACGGCCGAACTCGTCGCGGTCGGCCGGAACGGGATTGCCGGCGTCATCGTACACCTTCCAGTCGCCGTGGACAAGGCAGTCCTCCCCTTTCTCCGAGCGGATCGAGACGTCGCCTATCGCTCCATCCGCAAACGAGGCCGAGACGAGGAACGCCCCCACGGCGCGCCAGTCTCGGAACGAAATGGCCCGGTCCGTTGGCCAAAGCGGGAAGAGGCGGATCGCGCCATCCCAGCTCTGCATGGCCATTTCCTGCACTGGCGCCATGCACGACAGCGTCTCGGTCCATCCGCCGGTGCGCCCGTAGTGCGCCACGCTCATCGCCCGCACGGAACCGTTCGGACGCCTCCACTTCTCCAGTAGCGAACGGTAGCGCGGATAGTCGCGCGCAGGCAGGAACCGGTTCTGGCGCAGACGCCCAAGCCAGTCGCGGATCGCGAGCCCGAAATACCAGAAGTCGCGGTCGTCATGTTTGAGCGGCTTGCCGTCCCACGCGCCTGGCTTCTCATAAGGTCGCGGGGCGCCTCCGTACTCTGGGGAAGATGCGAGCAGACAGTGCTTGTGGTAGCCCTTCGCGCCAAAGCTCGCGCCGGCCATGTTCTCGTAGCGATCCGTCCAATCCCTGACGAGATCGGCATCCACGCCCAGCGTCTTTGCGGCTTCCGCCGCAATGTAGAGCGAATGGCGGGCGTACGCCACCGGACTCCACTGGTCGCAAAGCCGCATCGGATCCTTGCCGAGGGAGGACTCGCCGGCGATGGACGGGAAGATATGGTATTTGCCGTCCTTGAGGTTCGGCGGCAGATCGGGATGCGGAGCCTTTTTGAGAAAGTCAAGGTAGAAGAGCGCACAGTCGCGGATGAAAGGATATCCGCGCCTCGCGAGCCAATCCCGATCCAGCGTAAACGTGTAGTATTCCCAATAGCGGCTCGCGAACCATCCTGTCATGTACGCCATGCGCCCGAGCGTGATGCGGCCGTTGTAGTCGTCGTCGCATAGGGCGGGGAATCCCTCCAGCTGGATGAACACGCCACGGCACCCGTAGTATTTCTCGGCTATGAGCCGCCCGACCGGAAGGTAGCAGTCCACCGCATCGAAGAACGCCTCCGCCTGCTCGCAGCGGTTGGCGGTGAATTCGCCCCAGTAGATCGACTCGAGATTGTAGTTCGCGTGATAGTCGCCGTGCCAGTGCGAATAGTGCCTGAGCGAACACGGGTGGAAGAGTCCGGGCGGCACCGTGCCTCCCCGCAGGAAGCATCGCCGCAGGTGGTATGTCGCATACCAGAGGTCTTCGAGGGACGGATCATCCGGGAACGAAACCGAGCTTTTCGCCCAATACGCCTCGGCTGCCGCCTTGGCGCGGACAAGATACTCCCTGAATGGCGCAGGCTTCGCATATGCCGGCCATGACGCACCGCGCATGACGTCTCGCGTCGTCGTCACCTTCACGACAGCCGAGCCGGATACGTCGCGACTCCAGCCGAAGAAGCGCAGCATCGCTCGGCGTGGCCCAGCCTCCACCGGAAGCACACGCCCCCAGTCCCTGCCGACGCAGAGCTGAAGACGGCACTTGAATCCGTCCGGGAAAAGCCGGTCGGGATAGAACTCCTGGTCGATGCAGTACAGCGCATTCGTCGCATCGACGATCGCCACGGGAGACGGCAGCGGCTGCGCATCGGGATAGCGTCCCGCCGCGTTGGAGAAGCCGACGGACTCCACTTCGCTGCGGAACGCGGATGCGACAGGATCCGCTTCACGCTCAAGCGAATACCAAATCGGCGGTTCGCCGCGTCCAACACGGGCTTCCTCGTTCCAGCCCGAGCACTTCCACGTGCAGGCGAACTCGTTTTTCTTTGGGTCGACCGTCGCCTCGATCCCTATCTCAACACCGTTCGACCAAGTGGCAGTGATGCCAATCTTCCCTTCCTCCAGAAAGAGCCGCTGCCTCCACTTCGGGAATCCCGGCAGGTTGGACGGAATGTGCAGCTTGAACTCGCCAACAGGCTTCGGCATCGGATAGGCCTGGCCGACGCCATGCGAGCGTCGGGTGAAGTCCCCCGCCGGCTTGCGTCCGAGCGCGATGTCCGTGTATTCCCTGATCGTAATAGGGCCTGGATCGCGTTCCTTCTCGATGCGGCGATCCCACACGTCCCCCTTCCCGAAGCGGAATACGACCGTGTCCGCCGTCTGGTACGCGCACACCGACAGGTCGCCGTTGCCGAGGACAAAGCCCTCTTCCGGCTCGGAGACCGGCACATCCATCTTCAGGACGTGCGGCGCGGCGACGGACAGGCACGTCGCACAGGCGACGGCAAGCATGGAAAGCATCTTGCGCATCATTTGGCTTGTTCCTTATCTTACGACGACTATCGTGCCGCGCCGCCACACGAGCGCCGCACCTGCGCCCACCGGCTTGAGGCGCCAGTTCCCCGCGATTGACGTGAGCGACGGCCAGAAGTCAAAGGATATCGCCAGATCGGTCTCGGCAGACTGCACCGGCAGGCCTGTGGCCGAGCCAGTCACGGCCAGCACATCGCCTGAGACACGTCCAGCGCCTGAAAGCATGCCAATGGCTGTCGGCCTCCACAATGCCAGCTCGCCACCCGAGAGGGAGACCTCCGCCGTCGTCGGCAGTTCCGCCGTCGTCCCAAGCTGGAAAGTTCCGCCGATATCCAGATTGACGCCTTCGCCAACCGAGCCGAAGTAGGCGGCATTCGTCGCGCCCGCCACCGTCAGCGTCGCAGCCGCTTCAGACGAGTTCGTGATTGTCGGAATGCCGAAGACCTCCCCGATTGCCGCATCCCGTCCAGCAATGTCGACCGTGCCATCGAAGACCGAAAGGTCGGCGAAATCGACCTTTCCTGCACCAGCCAGCACGATCTGCCCAGGACCAAACACCTTCGCATCCACCGTGATGTCATCATCGTTCTTGAACGTGAGCGTCCCGTCCACGAAAAGGAAACGTTCGCCCGTGAGCAGCGAACCTGTCGTCGTGACGTTGCCTTCGATATGCAGGTCGCCAGCGATGTCGATGCCCGGCACGGCGAGCGTTCCTTCGCCGCCGAGGTAGAGGTCGCCCGTACCGCCGATTGGCTTGGCGAAGGTCCCGGCATTGCCTGCGGTCGCGCAAACCATCGCATCGTTCTCGAGCGTGATCTGCCCCGTCAGCGTCGTATCGGCCCTGAAATCGAGTGCGCCAGTCTTCGCATCAGTCCTCGCCCCAAAGCCGGAGATCCTGAAATCCTGCGAATGCGTCGCGCCTGCCAGATTGAAGCGGACGCTGCCACCCGTGTATTCGCCGCCAAGCACCTCGACAACTCCCGGACCAAATGCACCAACATGGTCACCACTCCCCTTCAGTTCGACCGTGCCGCCCAGAACCTTGGTGCCGCCCGTGTAGGATTGCGCACGATGGAGGATTGTTCCGCCGTTGTCCATCGCATAGAATGCGATGCCTCCGGAGCCGATCAGATACCCGTTCACACCGCATCCTATGACGCCGTTTACGCCAGCGCCGCTCAGGACGTAGCCGCGCGCACCGCCGAAATCGACGGACCCCGCGCCCGTCAGCTGTCCCTGATAGCCGCTGTTGGAATGGGACAGGAGAACGAGATAGGCGTTGCCCGATCCTGAACCGATCTTCCCCGTGCCGCTAACGAGGCCGCCGTTGACAACCAGTGCGCCAACCGTCTGGCCGTCCATGACGACGCTTTCCTTTTCGACATAGGCAATCGCATTCGCCCCGCCGCCAACACCCGCCGTGTAAGCCGCCGCGCGGAAGTGTTTCGTCCCCTCATCATACGTGAGCAGGTGAAGTTCCGCAGCGCTGTTGCCGGATTCCTTCGTGACGGACACGACCGGCATCGTCGGCAGTCCGAGCGCATCCAGCGCGGGAGCGGCGTCACTTTGGACAAAATGCGCGTCTGTCGTACCAAACATCTCGCGCGAAACGGGCGAAACGATCGCCATCACGGAAGCGTCTGCTCCTGTGATGGACGGGGCCTTCAGGTTTGCGCCGGCGTTCGCGAGCCTGATCTGCGCCCCATTCGCGAACGCAAGCGGCGGCAGGGCCGTCGAGGCGAGGCTCACGGACAGCGTACCGCCGTCGCGCAGCGTCACCGCCCCGGCTCCGAGCGCCCCGGTCGCCACACCGGGCTGGACGCATCCGCGCACGGTCATGCCGCCCGCGTAGGCGCTCGCGCCCGTCAGCGCGAAAAGCCCTCGCCCGTCGAAGGTCACGCCGCCCGTACCGCCATCCGCCGACACGAAGCCGGCGTTGCCGATCGTGACGGTCACGTTGTTGCGGTTGCGCAGACGTGCGCCTCGAGGCCCCGCAACGAGCACATGGGCCGTTCCGGCGACATCGGTCTTCGTGCCCTGCAGAGAACCTGCTGTGGCGAAATCGAAATCCAGTGTGCCGCCGTCCAGCAGCACGCTCGAATAGCGGCCGACATTTGAACCCGCCCAGTTCGCGAACGAACTCGTCATCACGAAGCGTCCGCCGACGACCTCGACGCGCCCCGTAGACATGCCGTTGACCACATACGGCCCCGCTGCCCGGAAGAGCGCCTTGTCCTGAACCTTCCAGCTCACGTCAACGCTGTGCTTTCCGTCCGTCGAACCATTGGCCAGCCAAATCTTGTTTCCGCCGACCGTGACATCGACCACACCGCGATCACGTGCCAGGATGCCGACCGAACCACTGGTTATCTCCGCATCAGTCCCGTCTATGACGGCACGTCCGCCAGAAACCTCAAGTGCCGTCCGCCGGCGCGTGTCCTTGCCCTCGCTGTAGCGGTCGTAGCCGTGGATGCTGCCGAAACGGACGATGCCGCCCTTTACGACCATGTTGTCATGCAGGCGAGGATACCACGTGCGAATGCCATGCACTCCGCCGTCGATCGTGTACGTATCCGGCGAATCCGCGTCACTGCCGCCTCGCACGAACGTATAGCATCCTCTCGTCACGACATTCCTTAACTCAACGGAAGAGCACCCACCGCCCGTGCCTGTCGTCGCGCAAAAGGACATGTCTTCAAGCACACCTCCAACGACGGTCAACTTGGCGTTGGACTCAACCAAAACCGTGCGGATAGAAGAACTCGCATTCGGAAGCGACAGCGTCCCGCGCAGGTTGAGCGTCCATTCGCCATCCGTAAAGAGCATATACGGGCAATCGATGGCGGCGGCATTTGTGATCGAAATCGTCGAACCTACGTCGACCGACTGCGCCTTGGAAAACCTCGGCACGATATCGCTCCCCTTCGGAACGCCAGATGTCCAGTTCGCCTCGCTCCACCAGTCCCCGCATTCAGGGCCGTTCCAGTAGGTGTAGGTGACACCGTGCGCATTCATGCACGCGATTGCCGCTGCGGCAAGTGAAATGATTGGCATCATTGACGACTGACACATGATCTGCACTCCTAAGCTTGACAGGGATGTTGATTTGCGGAATATTGTACAACACCGCCGTGCAAGAATGCGAATCAATGTGTATTCAAAAACGCGAAATGGAATTTCTGGTATACTGTCCTCCATGAACAACATCCTAGTTCTGTTGCCGGAAGACGCCCGCCTCTACTCCGAATCCCTCGCCGGCATCCGGCGGCGCTTCGGGAACGACTACCAGGAGCGGATCATTGACTATGCGATCGACCCGTCAACCCTCCGCCGTCTGATCGCGTTCTATAAGCCTCTCGGATGCATAGTCTTCGCGTGGAACGGGGCCCGCTCCCTCTCTGCGCGAAACTTCGCCCGCATCCCGACCGTATACATGGATAGATCCAAGCCTTCCGGCGGGCAGAGCCTCGATGTCATCCAGGACTACGCGGAGGGCGGCAGACTCGCCGCGCACACGCTTATCTGTGGCAACCGCTCCGGCTACGCATTCGTCGGAGACGGCACTGCGTCAAAGTGGTCGAACGAGAGGGGGATGGCCTTCGCGAACGCCATACGCCTCCATGGTCACGCCTGCCACGTCTATGCGGCACGGCGGCGACCGAATGGCGACACGAGGTCGCTTGAGAGCTGGCTTCGCAAGCTGCCCCGTCCCGTCAGCATATTCGCCGCCAACGACCGCACGGCTTGCGATGTCCTCAGCATCGCGGAGCTGAACGGCTGGCACGTCCCGGGCGACGTCGCCGTTCTCGGCATAGACAACATAGCGAGCCTTTGCGAATCATCGCGGCCACGCCTGTCGAGCATCATTACCGACTTCGAGCGCGGCGGATGGGAGGCCGCAGACCTCCTTTGCGCCCGGCTCAAGTCCACAAAGCTCAACGGGGCATGCCGCCGCTACGGGACTCTCGGCGTAATCCATCGCGGGTCTACGCGCACGAGGCAGGACACATCCGGGTTCAGCATAAAGGTGAAACGGGCGCTCCACACCATCCACAACCGGGCCGCGGACGGGCTCACGGTCGAAGACATCGCCGCCGAGATGGGATGCTCCCGCCGTCTGGCCGAGATCCGGTTCCGGCAGGCGACCGGCTCCACGATCAAGGCCGCCATCACCGGCGTACGGCTCGAACGCGCGAAGACGCTCATGCGGAACCGCGCCCTGCCGCTGAAGGCAATCGCCGCCGCCTGCGGCTACCGCACAGTCAACGCCCTGCGCACCGCATACCGCAAACGCTTCGAGATTCCGATGCCATGCGGCGGCAAGGCGCCTATGCGCAACGTAATCGCTTGAGGCGCCTGCAAACTCGGACGCTGTGAACCCGTGGCGACATATCCCCCGAACGAAGTGAGCCGCGCAAGCGGTCGCAAGAGGGGTGCGCCTCGCCGTCGTGTCGCATCCAGTAGCGACATATCCCCCGAACGAAGTGAGCCGCGCATGCGGTCGCAAGAGGGGTGCGCCCTCGCCGTCGTGTCGCATCCAGTAGCGACGGCGCCCTCGCCGTCGTGGAATTAGCCATGTAGAAGTGTAGAAATGCAGGTTTTAGTTGTTAGGTCCCAAATCTACGAGGCAATTGCAAAGCCTTGCCTATAACTTGCCTTACTGTTATCCTCATTGACATTCCCGTGCGAAGCGCGGGCGGCGGGCTACACGGCCACATTTCCCACGACGGCGAGGGCGCCGTCGCCACAAATCGCCAAATGCCCAAATGGCCAAATGCAATCGCAAATCGCAAATCGTAAATCGTAAATGATAATGGCCTTCGCCATTGCCTCACTTGACGATACCTATGATCTTCTCGTGCGCCGCCTTCAGGACCGCAGGATTGAACTTCAAGACCCGGCGGTCATAGGTCATGAGACCGTTGATCTCGATCTCCACGTCTGTCGTCTGCGTGTACACGCTGCCGGCGAGGCCCTTCTCGACGAGCGGGGCGAGCTTGTCCATAAGCCCGAGATAGGTCTTCTCAAGCCCCTCTCGCGTTGCGGTGTCCTTGATGCCGCCATACCCCCAGTTGCCGCGTCCGTCGGGGGATACCTTCCACAAATGGCCTTCAACGGGATGCCCCAATCCGCCAAACTCGCCGAGGAATGAGATCCGCCGGTCGTTCACGGGGAACATCGCCGGCCCGCGATAGTAGTGCACGTCCACGGTGTCCGCCGCCTCGCAGACGCCCGCCGGCTTGTGCGCCGTCGGCTCGCGCTTGCTCCATCCGTTCGGCAGAATCTCACCGCCCTCCCAGTCCCAGTAGCCGCTCGGCCCGTTCACGAGACGCGTCGGATCGTGGCGACGCACGAAATCAAGCATAGAGTGCGTCAGGAACTCCCCGGGCTGGGTCCAGCCCTCGTTGTACGGACACCACATCACGATGGAAGGCACTGCCTGAAGGGTGTCCATCATCTCCTTCTGCTCCCGGCGCTGCAGGTGGTAGCGCGCCGTCGTCCCCGCCTCGATTGGCGACTTCCAGTTGTGTGCGCCGCTCGGCAGGTCCTGAACGACGAGAAGCCCCATCTTGTCGCAGAGATGATAGTAGCGGAGAGGCTCAACCTTGATGTGCTTGCGCATCGCGTTGAAGCCGCAGTCCTTGAGCGTCTGGATGTCGAAGGCCATCGCCTCCTCGGATGGAGGCGTGAGGAGCCCGTCCGGCCACCACCCCTGGTCGAGCGTCGCCATCACGTAGTACGGGCGGTTGTTGAGGAAGAAGCGAAGCACGCCATTCTTATCCTTCCCCTTGGCGAACTTGCGCATTCCGAAATACCCGTTCACGCTGTCATTGCCGCACCGTGCGACAAAATCGTAGAGGTTCGGCTCCTCCGGGCTCCACAGCCTAAAGCCCTCCGGCATCCTGATCGTGACCGAACCGTTGACGCTCGTCGCCTTTGCGCCCGCCACCGAGACCTCGACCTCGGGCCTGTTGGACTTGGGGCTGCGGACATCAAACCTGAATGTTGCGGTACCCGCATCGATGTCGGTCTCGACCGTGTAGCCCCCGATGTACGTTTCCGGCACGTTCTCCATCCACACCGTCTGCCATATCCCGGAAACGCGCGTGTAATAGCATCCCGTCGGCTTGAAGCTCTGCTTGCCGCGCGAGTTCACGAAGTCCTCCGTCGGGTCCCACACGCAAAGCGTAAGTTCGTTTGCGCCATCCTTCACGAAATCCGTGATGTCGAGCGTAAACGGATTCTGTCCGCCCTCATGCGGCACGCCGGTCACCTCGTCGTGCCCGATGAACACCATTGTGCGGAAATCCACCGCGCCGAAGTGCAGGAGGATGCGCTCGCCAGGACGCTTCGCGCAGTTGATCGTGCGCGTATACCAAAGGAACTGGTCTGGTTCAAGGAGCTTCCCTACGCCCGACAGCTTCGACTCGAGCGCGAACGGCACAAGTATCTTTCCGTCCCACGCCGATGGCCTGCCGGGCGTGTTGGTCACGGAAGTGACGGCATAGTCCCACTGTCCATTGAGGCAAGTCCAGCCGGACCGCACCATCTGCGGACGCGGATACTCTCGCCACGCATTCTCCGCCGTGACCTTGTCGCCCCATGGCGTGGTCATCGAGGCGGCCTGGGCGAGCGAAGCCAGCATCATGGCCGCCAGAGTCATGTTCATATGGATTTTCATCATTCCTTTTCTCCTTTCATGTCATTTCACGCACATCAAATCATATATGGCGATGGCGCCCTCGCCATCGTATCGCCAGTAAATCATACACGTGGCGATGGCGCCCTCGCCATCGTATCGCGTTTGGCACGACGACGAGGGCGTCGTCGCCACTTATTCCCCAACATCTCTTCTACCCCACTACCCACTGTCAACTACCAACTAAAACCTACCAACTACCAACTACCAACTAAATCACATCGCCAGCAGATGCTCGTGCACGCTCTTCGGCACAATGTCGAAGTCGCTCGGCTCCATCGAATACGAGGCCCGGCCCTTCGTCAGGGAGCGTATCGCGGTGGCGTATCCGAACATCTGTGCCATTGGAACTCGGGCGTGCACTATCTGCATGTCGTCCCGCTGGGTCATGTCCAGGATCGTTCCTCGGCGCATGTTGATGTCGCCCAGTATCTCCCCCACGGATTCCGGAGGGGTCGTTATCTCGAGCTTCATGATTGGCTCAAGGAATTCCGGCGACGCCGCAAGCGCCGTCTCGCGGAAACCCATCACAGCCGCGCCGCGAATCGCTATCTCGTCCGAGACCTCCGGATCGACCATCTCGATGCCGACGACCGCCGCCTCTATGTCCGTCATCGGGTAGCGGGCAAGAACGCCCGTCATTATGCCATCCATCAATCCCTGTTCAAGAGTCTCTTCCAAGTGGCGATCCGGCAAGGCGTTCTTGACGTCGCGGGATACCGACACCTTGCGGCCCGCACCGCGTTCAAGCGGCTTGACCTCCACCGTAAGCGTGACTGCGTGGCGCTTGCCGCCGATCTCCCGGTCGAAGGTAAACGGCCTAACCGTAGGCTGCATCACGGTCTCCGCGTACGAGACCATCGGCTTGCCGACGTTCGCGGCGACCTTGAACTCGCGCTTCAGCCGATCCACAAGAATCTCCAGGTGGAGTTCGCCCATGCCGGAAAGGATCGTCTGCCCGGTCTCCTCGTCTTCTCGGAACTGGCATGTGGGGTCCTCGGCGGCCAATGCCTTCATGGATTCCACGAGCTTGTCCTTGTCGCCGCCTGATTTCGGCTCTATCGCGAGGAACATCACCGGCTGCGGGGCCGTGATCCGCTCCAGGTAGCAGGGCTTCACCTCCGCGCAGAGCGTGTCGCCCGTGGTGGCCTCCTTAAGGCCGACAAGCGCGCCTATGTCGCCGGCTGAAAGCTGTTCGACCTCGATCTGGTCGTCGGCGAAAAGCCTCACGATCTTCATCACCCGCTCGCGCTTGCGCGTACGGGGATTGAACACGTTCGCCCCCTTCTTCAGGATGCCGCCGTAGACGCGCACGAAGAAGAGCCGGCCGACAAACGGGTCTGTCGCGATCTTGAACACGAGAGACGTGAGAAGTTCGCCATCCTTCTGCTGCCGCGTCACGGGCTCGCCGCTCTTGAGGTCGGTGGCCTTCACCGGCGGCCGGTCCATAGGGCTCGGAAGGTACCACGCCACCGCGTCAAGGAGCGGCTGTATGCCCTTGTCCCGGAGCGACGTTCCGCACAGGACGGGCACCATCTTGTTTGCCACGACGAGACGGCGTATCGCACCCTTGAGTTCGCCTGCCGTGAGGTCTCCGTTCTCGAGGTATGGCTCCATCACACCCTCGTCGAGATCGGCGACCCTTTCGCACAGCTCCGCCCTCGCGAGCTCCGCGTCGTCCTTCATGTCGGCAGGCACGTCCCCTACCGTGAATTGCTTGCCGTCGGTCTTCTCGTCGTAGACGATCCCCTTCATCTCGATCAGGTCTACCACGCCAACGAAGCCATCCTCCTTGCCTATCGGCAGCTCAAGGGGCACGGCATTCGCCTTCAGCTTCTCGCGCAGCTCGCCCACGACACGCGTGAAGTTGGCGCCCATGCGATCCATCTTGTTGACGAACGCGATGCGCGGCACGGAATAGTGGTCGGCCTGTCGCCACACCGTTTCGGACTGCGGCTGGACTCCGCCCACTGCGCAGAACACGCACACCGCGCCGTCAAGCACCCGGAGCGAACGCTCCACCTCCATCGTGAAGTCAACGTGTCCGGGCGTGTCGATGATGTTGATGGCATGGCCATTCCATTCGCACGATATGGCGGCGGACTGGATGGTGATGCCCCGCTCGCGCTCCTGCACCATGAAATCCGTGGTGGTGTTGCCGTCATGCACATCACCATGCTTGTGTATCTTGCCGGTGTAGAACAGGATGCGCTCCGTGGTCGTGGTCTTGCCGGCGTCGATATGGGCCACGATGCCGATGTTGCGTACGTTGGATAGGGCTGATTCTTCCATAGGTTCGGTATTATATCATGAAGCGGCATTGCGGACGGCCGCCAATATCCCGGAAACGTCCGCCATGCGGCCACGTCCTGAAGCGCCGCACGCGAGCTCGCCATCGGCGGGCGGCACCACGATCACGCCCCGGCTCCGCAGCCTGCCGAGATTTTCCTGCGTAACGCAGTTCTCCCACATCCCCGAATTCATAGCAGGGGCCACAATCACAGGGGCCCTGGTCGCAAGGACGGTGGACGTGAGCAGGTCGTCGGCGATTCCGCAAGCCATCTTCGCGATCACGTTCGCGGTGGCCGGCGCGACCACGACGGCATCCGCCTGCGCAAGCGCTATGTGCTCCGGCTGCCAACGTTCCGGAAGCGCGAACTGGTCGATGCCTACCGGATTGCGCGACAGCGTCTGGAACGTGAGCGGCGTCACGAACTCCCTGGCCGCCGCCGTCATCACCACCCGCACGTCGCAGCCGTCCTTGACGAGAAGCCTCACGAGCTCGCACGCCTTGTATGCCGCAATCGACCCGGTAACGCCCAATACGACCTTCATTGCATTCCCCCAATCCGTCTACATGCGCCCGGACTTCACGTCTATCAGGTCGCACAGCTTGCGGTAAGCCATGCCGAGATCGTCGTTCGTCACCTGATACATGTATTCGTGCGCCCTTGCCATTTCACCCTCTGCGTTGGCGAGGCGGCGCTCTATCACCTCGGCGGAATCGGTTCCACGATGCTCGAGGCGCTCGCGGAGCGACTGCATGTCGGGCGGGTTGATGAAGATGTCCATGTATCCCACGCGGAGCGGATCCGTCGGGGAAAGGCCCTTCACGTAGTTGCGCACCTTCCCGGCCCCGGCCACATCGATGTCGAGGATCATGGAGTTCCCCTCGGCAAGCACCTCCTCCACAGGACGCTTCAGCGTCCCGTAGTAGTTGCCGTGGACTTCGGCGTATTCAAGGAATGCGTTTTCCGCGATAAGTTCCCTGAACCGCTCCACCTTCATGAAATAGTAGTCTATTCCATCCTCCTCCTCGCCCCGGATGGGGCGGGTGGTGCAGGATATCGAGTACTGCAGATCGTGATACTCCTGCAGAAGCATGTCGATGAGCGTGGACTTCCCGCATCCCGAAGGTGCGCTTATCACGATGAAAAGCGGCGTCAATCTGTTTGCCATGTGAACCTGTTCTCTCTCTTTGCTGAAAATCTTCGGCCCGCGGAGGCTTCTCCTACCCGTTGACGAGCGACAGGAACTCCGCGCGTACGCGCTCATCGGCGCGGAACGACCCGAGAACCGCCGATGTGACCATTTCGGAGTTTTGCTTCTCCACCCCGCGCATCATCATGCACAGGTGCTTTGCGCGAATGACCACCCCAACGCCTTCCGCCTTGGCCTCGCTCATGATTTCACCCGCGATCTGCTCCGTGAGGCGTTCCTGTATCTGAAGCCGCCTCGCGTACATGTCAACTATGCGGGCCAGTTTGGATACCCCAAGCACCTTCCCCTTGGAGATGTACCCTATCGCACACGATCCGTAGAACGGAAGCATATGGTGCTCGCACATCGAATACAGCTCGATGCCCTTCAGTATCACCATGTGGTTCGTGCCGCTCGTGAAGTATGCGCCGTTTACGACGGCCTTCACGTTCTGCCGGTATCCCCGCGTGAGGTATATCAGGGATTTCGCGACCCGTTCGGGAGTCTTCTTGAGTCCTTCCCGATCCACATCCTCGCCGAGTTCCATCAGGAGCGACTTCACGAGCGACGATATGCGCTCCTCTCTCGGCTTCTGCTCACCGCGCTTCTTCACAGCGACGTCTCCTTGCGCATCGACTCTACGGCCGCCTTCATGTCCCCCTGCCCGAACAGGTATGACCCGGCGACGAACTGGTTCGCCCCCGCCTTCGCCGCCTGCACCGCAGTCTCTGCATTTATGCCTCCATCGACCATTATGTCGAGCGATGGCTTCAGCCTGCGCAACCCAGCCACCTTCGGCAGGCAATCCTCGATGAACTTCTGCCCGCCATAGCCGGGATGCACCGTCATGACCAGGACTTCGTCCACCTCTCCAAGATACGGGAATATGCGCTCCGCCGGCGTCTCCGGGTTGATGGCCACGGCGTTCCTGAGCCCCATCCCGCGTATGCGCCTTAGCTGGGCGTGTATGTCGCAGTCGGCCTCCACATGTATCTGGATCGTCTGTGCGCCGGCTTTCGCGAATGCCTCGATGTAGAGGTCTGGACGGGTCATCATGAGATGCACATTGCGGTAGAAGCCCGGAGCGATCCTGTTCGCCAACGCGACGACATCCGGACCGAACGAGAGATTCGGCACGAAATGCGCGTCCATTATGTCAAGATGCAACGCCTCCGCCCCGGACGCTTCAGCTCTCCTTATCTCATCGGCAAGCCGCCCGAAGTCCGCCGCAAGAAGCGAAGGCAGTATTTCCGTTTTCATGGCGGAATATTATACCATAGGTACCATGAGATGTGGCGAATCCGGCGGCTGGCGTCTATCGATCCCTCCAGGAAAGAGGCGGCAACGCGGCGTTTCACCTGCGGATCGTCTCGGTCCCGATCAGGCGGCCTTGCCCGTCGCGATAGGTCGTCCGGCCGTTTCGGTCCGTCGTCGATGTCCGCTGGACGCGCCCGGAGGCATCGCGGTACGTTGTCTTGCCGGAACGATCCGTCGATTGCGTCCCCTGTATCCGCCCGCCCCCGTCGCGAAAGACGATTCGTCCGTCCGGGTACCGCTGCGCAGAACCCTGAAGACGTCCGAGCGAATCGTGGTACGTCGTCCGTCCGTGGGCATCCGTCTGCTCCGTTCCCGTCAGGCGTCCCGAACCGTCCCGGTACGAGACCTTGCCGGAGCGGTCAACGGTCACGCTGCCCTGCAGTCCTCCAGTGGCGTCGCGATAGACGGTGCGGCCGCCCGGCTCGACCTGAACGGTTCCCTGGGTTCGTCCCAAACCGTCGCGGTACGTCGTCTTGCCCTTCCCGTCGCACACGACCGTGCCCTGCAACCGCCCCTGCCCGTCGCGAAACGAGGTCCGTCCGCCCCGGTCCGTCGTCACCGTGCGGACAATGCGCCCCTGCGCATCCCGGTACGTGACGACCTCCGCCGCGCACA
>CAKULV010000066.1 GCA_934667425.1 uncultured Kiritimatiellota bacterium
AGCGTCGCGTGCACGAGCATCATTCCCATCACCGGCTTAGACATCGGCAGGGAACGCAGCCACTCCATGTCCGCATCCGTGATGTGCTCGCGCGTCCACAGCACGGCCTGCGCGGCCGCCGGATGGAAATCGGAGAGGTTCTGCTCAAACGCCACGTAGTGGTCGTGGTTTCCGCAGACGACGGGAGCCTTCATCACGTCCCTCACCACATGGATGCACTCGGATGGGCATGCGTTGTACCCTACGACATCCCCGGTGCAGATCCAGTCGGTGACACCCTGCTCGGCGGCATCACGCATCACGGCATCGAGTGCGTCGATGTTTGCGTGGATGTCTCCGAGGATGCCGTATATCCGAGCCATCAGAGCTTGAGGATTGCCGCCGCGATCTGCAGATCTTCGGGCGTGGTTATCTTGATGTTGAGCTTGTTGCTCTCGCAAATCTTCACCGACTCACCCATGGCCTCTACGGCCTGGGCATCGTCAAGCACTTCCTTCTGCTCGGCTTCGACGGCCGCATACGCCTTGCGGAGCATGGAATATGGAAACGCCTGCGGGGTCTGCACGGCCCAGTACTTGGACCTGTCGACCGTATGCGATACCGTGCTGCCCTTCTCGACCATCTTGACCGTATCGCGCATCCTGCACCCGGTTACGGATGCGGCTCCGCGCTTCGCGGACTTGATTACGTCGGATATGACTTCCTGCGAGACGCAGGGGCGAGCCCCGTCATGCACCGCGACAATCCTGGTATCGGAATCGACCTCCTTAAGGCCTGCCTGCACGGAATCCTGCCTGCGTGCGCCACCCGCCACTATCTTGGCGAGCTTCGATATGCCGAACATCCTCGCAACGGCCTTTGCCGCCGTGACCTGATCCTTGCGGACCACGAGGACTATGGAATCGATATCGGCATTCTTCTCAAAGGCCATAAGACTCCACGCGACCACCGGCTTGGAGCCGAGGCTGAGGAACGCCTTGTCGGCCCCTCCGCCCATGCGCTCTGACTTCCCGGCTGCAACAATTATAGCGGTAACCATTACTTCACAATCCCTTCAATATTCTTGTGCGGAATTATATCAAAAAAACGTGTCCGGCAAAAGCACTGGTTTCAGCACTGGTTCCGGCGTTCGCATAGGCTGGGATCCGATTGGCGGCTCTGACCGAAAAGGACGGGCAATCCCAGATGGATCGCCCGTCCCGCGCATGGCCTTGGAGTGGCATATGTTGGCCCTGTTTGCCATGCCATATGTAATCAGAACGCATCCGCCGCCGCATTCACGCGCTGCCCGCGCTTCTCGGCTGCCGTCTTGCGGGCCTCTTCGCGAAGCTCATCCCTCTCCTGGACGGCCTGCGAGGTTACGGCATCGTCCCAGGCGACAACCACGGTTTCGTAGCTCTGCGTAGCGTCGCTGAGGCAAGCCCGGACATGGCGGTATGGGCCTATCTCGAACTGGTAGCACGGCTTCCACCAGCTGCAGAGACGCGCCCACGTGCCATAGCGCCTTTCAAGGGCCTCGACAAGATAGTGCCTCCGCCAGTTTGCCCCCGCATCGACCGCCTCCTTCGCGCAGGCGTATATCTTCGCCACCTTGTGCGTCTTCGGCGTTACGTACACGTAGTACTCGTCGAACCCGTCAAGCGGTTTCTTCGGCTTGAAGGCTGCCCGCAGGAAATCGGCGTCGTTAGCATCCTCCTCGAACTTGTCGGCCTTGAACACTTCGCCGAACTTCAGGCCGAGGAATGAATCGGCGTTGCCAATCTTCTGGTTGTCGCCCGCCCCGGACTTCATCTCCGCAAGCGGCGTCACGCCGCTCTGCCCCGCCGGATAGCTTTGCGCGTATTCGCTCGTGCTGGTTTCGAGCACATTCCCCTCCATGTCCATGTTGGTGCGGGTCTCGCGGCGACGTTCGGTGATCATGTTCCCGTTGGTCGTCACCGTCGATTCGGTGAACAGGCGGGATATGCTCCCGTTTGCGTTTGTCGTCACCGACGATTCTGCGGTCTTGGAAGTCATGTCTTTCGCTTTCGGCTTGTCCGCAACCGCGCTGGCGCAGAACACAGCCGTCGCAAGGGCAACCCCTGCGGCCGCAACAGTCAACTTGCTTTTTGCATTCATGATATCTTGTTCCTTTCTGTATTATTTCCCTTAACGCCGCGAAATATATCACGGCCTTGTTAACGGAATATTAAGAAAGGGAATTTTGGCGCCGAACCGGCGGCATCACTGGAACAGCATGTAAAGGGCCGTTCCGGACGCGATGGACAGGAGAGGGTTGCGCCGCCACAGGTGAAGCGCGACTGTAAGGACGGAAGCCGCGAGTTCCGCGATTCCATGGAACTCGCCGCACAGGCAGCCGCTTCGGACGTATCCGGCAAAGCAGTACACCACGAGAAGCGCGATGATCGCGGGCGCGAGCACCTTGCCGAGATATGATACCACCGCCGGCGGACGGCGCCCCGACCCAAAGAGGATGAACGGCAATGCCCGCAGGACGTACGAGCAGCCTCCCCCAACCAGGAGAAGAAGCCACAGGCAGCCGCTGTCGCCGTTCATGACGCAGACCTTTCAGTCGATGCGTCCATCCGCCGCCGGAACGCAAGCAGCATGGCGACCGACAGCGCAAGCGCCGGCAAAAGCAGCTTGTCGGACGCAAAGGCGAATTTCATCAGAAGCGCGGCGCACACGGCCGAGATTGCGCCCGTGGCGGCGGGCAGACGGTTCTGGCAATCCCGGCACAGATCCGTCAGGATGACCAGGAAAAGCGCCGTCATCGCGAAATCTATGCCCTTGGCCGCAAATGGAAGCGCGGAGCCGAACGCAGCGCCGGCGACCACGCCAGCGATCCAGTAGACATGGTCGAAGAGCCCGAGCAGAAAGCAGTGCAATGCGCCCGATTTCCCATTGGGGTACGGACACTGCACCTGCAGCGCATATGTCTCGTCGGTAATCACCCCTATGAGATAGAGGCGGGGCAGGAGCGGCACCGTCTTGAAGCGGTCAAGAAGCGATATCCCGTAAAGCGAATACCGCACGTTAAGGCAAAACACCACGGCAATCACATCGATGAGCGCAGTGCCGGAGCGGACCCAATCGACGAGCAGGAACTGGAGCGGACCCGACACGAAAACTCCGCTCGTGGCCCCGGCCCAGAATACCGGATGGGACAATCCGCCATGAAGCGCCAGCAGAACGCCGGCTGCGAACCCCATCGTCGAATAGCCGGTAAGTACCGGCAATGACGCGAGGAACGCCTTGCCTGCAACACCCTTCGGCAGTCTGCTCAATGCCAGTCCTCCAGAATGCGACGGCCTCCCGGCAGGGCGGCGACCACGGAACGCAGGACCGGCTCCGGCGTAGACGCGCCAGACGTCACCCCAAGCACATCCACCCCTGCGAGATCCAAGGCGGAAACCTCTTCGGCCGAGGACACGAGCCACGCCTTGGCCCCTGCCCTCCCGGCCACCTCGGCGAGACGCCTCGTGTTTGAGCTTTTTGCGCTTCCCACCACCAGCACCCCGGCAGCAACCATTCCCCGGCAGCGTTCCGCGAAGTCGACTACCGCCCGCTGCCTATCCCGTGTCGCGGTGCACACGCCCCGATGGTCCCCCGAATCAAGGGTGGTCTGCACAACGGTATCGAAATCCTCACCCTCCCGCACATCCGAAGGAAGGCACGCGCCCGGCTCCCCAAGATAGCCGCGCACCTCGGCATGATTCGGTTCGCCAATGACCACGGTCCTGCGTCCCCTTGCGAAGTTCTCCCGTATCTTCCTGTGTGCGGCGGCGACAAACGGACAGGTAGTGTCCACTACGCGAATCCGGCGACTTTTCGCCGCCTCCAGTACGGCAGGGGCTACGCCATGGGCGCTTATCACCGCGACCGCGCACTCCGGCACATCGTCGATGGCGCCGACGAAGCGCATGCCCTTCGCGGACAGCTCCCGCATGACGGCCTCGTTGTGCACTATCTCATGCAGACAGTACACTGGCGGCGGATTCCCGTCAAGCGCCTGGAGTGCAATCCTGATGGCCCTATCCACGCCGCCGCAAAAGCCGTGCGGACTGATTACCTCTATGCGCAAGCCCTCACCTCCGACAGCACGGTGCGGATACGCCTCGCTACGGCATCCGAAGGATCGACTATCTCCGCACGTCCGGCGGCGACCTTTTCCATCAGCCCTTTCAGGTGGGGGAAATGCGTACATCCAAGCACGATGCGATCCGCACCGGACTCGATAAGCGGCTCGATCCTCGACCGCACGGCAGCTTCCGCCTCCGGGCTGCCCGTGTCGCCATGCTCGACAAGCAGCACCAGCTCGTCTGCGATGGTCTCTATGATCTTCACGGTGCCGGAAACCAGCGCGTACGTCTTCCGGTAAAGCCTTCCGTTGAACGTGCCGCGTGTGGCAAGCACTCCGACCACGCCAGTCTTCGATCCAAGCGCAGCAGGCTTTATGGCCGGCTCCATGCCGACGAACGGCACGCCCGGCCATTCCCTGCGCAAAACGTCGATCGCCGCCGCCGTTGCCGTGTTGCAGGCCACGACCACGACCTCGCAGCCTTGTCCGATCAAGTCCGCCGATATCGCCCGCGAACGCGCCACTATCTCCTCCACCGGCCTGTTGCCGTACGGGCAGTACTCCGTATCCGCAACGTAAACGGTCCGTTCACCCGGGCAAAGCCGCCTGAACGCATCGAGAATGCACATGCCCCCGATTCCGCTATCGAAGAACCCGACCAACGGCGACGCCTCCACCGGGAAGATCAGTCGCCGAATTTCGCGGCAAGATCCTTCGCTTCCGGATGGTGCCACGAGTCGAGCCTGATCTTGCGCCCGTCGTTCATGGTGACGACCAGTATGCCCTTCTTCTGCCAATGGCGGCGATCCACGCCGGCGACATCCCGGAAGCAGGCGGCCTTGCCGCCGGTGAGCGACCCGAGCATCCTCTCGTCATCCCACTCAAGGGTCTGCCCTCTGACCTTGAGGAGGTTGCAGGCGATGGCCAGGGCGGCAATGAACGAGATCGAGGCGAACTGGTATTGGCGCCTGATGGCTTCGGCCCTTTCGCGCTCCGGGTTCTCAAGGCTCTTGTGGTGCTTCTCGCAGAACTCCACCGCATCCATCTTCGGGTACGCGACGGAGCCATCGTACACGAACCAGCATCCGAGGCCGGCCATCAGCAGAGCCACCCCAAGATGCCGCACGAGATATTCCCTGTTCAGCGTAAACCTTTTCATGACCTGCCGAGGACCTTGCGATAGCGCTCTATGAGGGCATTGGTCGAAGAGTCGTGCGCAAGCGACGGCTTGTCTGCCGTGAGATCCTTCAGCACGTTCTTTGCGAGCACCTTGCCGAGCTGGACGCCCCACTGGTCGAAGGAATATATGTTCCATATCACGCCCTGCACAAACACCTTGTGCTCGTAGAGCGCAATGAGCGCACCGAGCGTCTCGGGCTTGAGATCATCGGCGAGGAGCGTGTTCGTGGGCTTGTTGCCCGCGAACGTCTTGAACGGCACGAGAGATTCCGGATCACCCTCTGCACGGCACTGCTCCGCCGTCTTTCCGAAGGCCAGGGCCTCCGTCTGGGCGAAGAGGTTCGCCATCAGCTTGTCGTGGTGGTCGCCAATGTCGTTGTGCGTCTTGCAGAATCCGATGAAGTCGCACGGTATGAGGTGCGTACCCTGGTGGATCAGCTGGTAGAAGCTGTGCTGGCCGTTCGTCCCCGGCTCGCCCCATTCGATTGGACCGGTCGTGTAGGTGACGGGCTTGCCGTCGCGAGTCACCGACTTGCCGTTGGACTCCATGTCCATCTGCTGGAGGTACGCGGGGAAGCGGCTGAGGTACTGGTCGTACGGCAGCACGCAGTAGCTCTCCGCGCCGTATCCGTTGGCATATAGGATGCCGAGAAGCGCAAGGATCACCGGCATGTTGCGGTCAAGCTTCGCCGTGCGGAAATGCTGGTCCATCTTCCAGTACCCCTTGAGGAACCTGGCGTAGTTGCGCGGGCCGATGAAGAGCATGAGCGACAGGCCGATCGCGGACGGCAGGGAATAGCGGCCTCCGACCCAGTCCCAGAAGCCGAACATGTTTGCGGTGTCGATGCCGAACTTCGAGACCTCCTCGGCATTCGTGGACACGGCGACAAAGTGCTTCGCCACGACGGCGTTCGGAGTGGAGGACTCGATCTGCCCAAGGAGCCATTCCCTCGCGGAGAGCGCATTCGTCATCGTCTCCTGCGTGGTGAACGTCTTGGATGCGACTATGAACAGCGTCTGGTCGGCCTTCACCTCACGCAACGTCTCCGCAAGATGCGTGGCATCGACGTTCGAGACGAAATGGCAGCGTATGGAACGCTTGCCGAACGGGGCGAGGGCTATGTTGGCCATTACCGGACCGAGGTCGCTGCCGCCGATGCCGATGTTCACCACATACTTGATGCGCTTGCCTGTGAATCCGCGATGCTCGCCCGAACGCACCTTTTCGGCGAACTCGCCCATCTTCGCAAGAGTCTCGCGCACATCGGGCATCACGTCCCTGCCGTCCACAAACACCTTTGCGGCCGGGTCGCAGTTCCTCAACACGGTATGCAGCACAGCCCGGTTTTCGGTGCGGTTGATCTTCTCGCCCGTGAACATGCGCTCGATTTCGCTCTTGAGATCGGCCGTCTCCGCCATCTTGATCAGGGCCTTCATCGTGGCCGAATCGATCCTGTTCTTCGAGTAGTCGAGAGTCCATCCTGCGGCGGAAAGGGTGTATCTGCCCGCACGGCCCGGATCTTCCGAGAAAAGCTCCTTTATGGTTTTGGCCTTCGAGGCGCGCAACGCCTCGGACAACAGTTCCTGATTCATTCAATCTCCTTTATCTGTTAAAACCCTATTTCGTGTGGTAGCAAAGCGCGGCCGCGCCAACAGTTCCAAATGCCGCGCCGCTGAAACCCCTTCGTCCAAGCCCATTCGCATTCCCAGAATGCCAGGGTCTTGCAAAAACGAAGGAATCTCCACCCTGCAAGAGGCGAAGATTCCAACTCGCAACAAGCGAAACCGCCTGTGTCTGCGGCTTAAGCCTCTGGCTTCGTCTTCTTCAGGCCGAGCCCGCGGCTGCCTTCCTTCCATTCGCCGCGCTTCTGCAACAGGTTCACGCGCTCGAAGCGCTTCAGGACGTTGCGCTTTGACGTGATCTTGCTGGAACCTCTAAGACTGGGATGCTGACTCATGTTTTCTTCTCCTTCTAAAAAAGTTCGTGCATTATACCAAATGGCGGAGGCCAAATCAAGCGCGATTTTGCGACATCGCGCCACCTCCGTGCATGGCGGAGTGCATGTCAATGGTGGGGCAAAGCCATTCGCGTCTTGCCCCGGAAACGGCCGAGGAAGCGAAGGTGCGAGAGCGCCGGCGGGAGTGTGGCAAGCTGGCAGAGGATATCGGAGGCCGGCAACGCCAGCCACACGCCAAGCATCGGCGAGAACCATCCCGTGACAGACGCAAGGAGCGGCATCAGCCATATGCATGGCAGAAGGCATACCCCTTGACGCAGCATCGACAGGAATATCGCCGTGCGAGGATGCCCTATCGACTGGAAATACGTCGTGGCCACGACATTTATGGAGATTGTCCATATCATGCAATTCGCCACCGTGAGATCGTGCGAAGCCGTACCGAGCAACGCGGCGTTGTCGCCGTCAACGAACAGCCGTGCGAGCAACCTTGGAAGCGGCGGGACCACCTGCACGGCGGTGGATAGGACGCAAAGCATGGTCGTTATGCCGAATCCGAGAAGCAAGGCCTGCCTTACGCGCATGAAGTTCCTCGCGCCCCAGTTGTATCCGATTATCGGTTGCATCCCCTGCTGTGTGCCTAATATGGGCATCATCGTGAGTATCATTACGCTCTGGAAAACGCCAAGGGACGCTATCTGCATCGTTGCCGACGCCTCGTCCGCCGCCCAATGGGCAAACGCGGCGGCGAGAGACAGGTTGATAAGCGACCCCATCAGCTGCTGGAGGAACGGTGCCGCGCCGATGCCGATTGGCTTGGCCATCAGCCCCTTGTGAAAGCCGATCCTGCCGAACCGGAACTTCACCGTACTGCGTCCGCCAAGATAATAGTGCGCGGCACACAGAAAGCTAAGGAACATCGCAATGTTGGTGGCCCATGCCGCGCCCTCAATGCCCAAGGCGGGGAACCTGACGCCGAGCGACGGCATGTCCATCCCGAAGATGAACAGCGGATCGAGCAGTATGTTCGCGAAGAAGCCCACGACCATGCAGACCATCGACCGCACGGCATTCCCCTCCGCCCGCATCATCGCAGAAAAGCCGAACGCAAGGTGGCTGAACACTATCGGGAAAACCACGATCCGGAGATATCCCTTCGCGGAAGCGAACGCCTCCTGCGTAACCTTGCCGCCGCCACACCATCCAAGCACCCGGTCGGCGAACAGGAACACGAGCGGAGAGAGAACTACGAAGAACAGCAGCTTGAAGGCGACGAGCTGCCCAAGCAGCTTTTCGCATGCCTGCCGGTTGCCCTCCCCAAGCCTAAGCGAAAGGACTGCCGAATGTCCGGCGCCCACGAACACGCCGAACGCCCCGAACAGCATCATCACAGGGAATGTCAGGGTAAGGCCGGCCATTGCCGCCTCGCCGCATCCCCTGCCGATGTAGAAGCGGTCGACAACGGCATAAAGCGCGTTGAGGCTCATCGACACGAGGGCGGGCCATGAATACCTGAAAAGCAACGGCCCAAGCGGGGCCGTTGCCAACTCTCCTGTCCTTTTGCCGACCGCAGACACTTATGCGATCTTGCCGAGGGCAATGATCGTGAACACCATCGTGAAGATCGCGACGGTCTCGACGATGCCCAAGGCGCCGAAATAGTTCGTGAGCCCCTGCCCCGTCTCGGCCTGCGCATCGCAGGCCGCTGCGGCGGCACGTCCCTGGAACAGGGCCGATATGCCGATCGCAAGGCCGGAAAAGATGCCGAGCAGGACGAGCGGAACGCCTGCGCCCGCCACGTCCGTCTTGCCGAGCATGATGAACATGAGGATCATTCCGTAGAGGGTCTGGGTGATCGGCGCACCGACAAGTCCGAGAAGTATGAACGGAGCCGGCTTGTTCGCCGCATAGCACTTCTTCCACGCACCCACCGCCGACGTGGCGGCAAACCCGGTGCCAAACGCAGACCCGGCGGCGCTGAGCCCCAAACACGCTATCGCGCCAGAAACGACCATTGCATCCATATTTGATTCCTTTCAGTTGATGATTTACAAAACAGAAGACTTGAGACACACGCGCTTACGCACCACCCTCCCTGCGGAATGGCCTGAATGCGTACCCGGCCCACGATATACCCTTGTGGTTGGAGAACTCAAGCGTATTCAGGCGCACCGCATGGACAAGGATCGAGAGCCCCGCCATCGCGAAGTTCAGACCATGCCCGATGAGCAGGATCGCCAGCATCGGCACCACCTTGAGCCAAAGCGGAAGGTTCAGCCCGATGGCCATCTCGTTGAAGTTCTGGGCGACCTTCACGGAAGCCAGGCCAACGGCAAAGAGCCGCACGTAGCTTATGATGTCGCCAAGGGCGCTCATGATGTTCAGCGGCAGCATTCCCAACTCGACGCCATGGCTCTTCAGTTCGCTTCCCTTCAGGGTAAAGCCAAAGACCAGGACAAGGGATACACCAAACATCCAGTAAGCCCAATGCGGAATGCCGTCAAATATCCCGACGATGGAGTTTGTGACAAGGTACATGAACAGCACTATCCCGGCCCAGCCGAACTGGCTGAGGCAAGTCCTGTCGTTCAGCATGCACAGCCCAGTCCAGATCCTGGCAAGCATCAGGTGGCTCACGCCGATCGTGAAGCATAGCAGCATCATGTTGTTGTAGGAAGGATCGGCCAGCCACTTCACCGTGGGCCACTCCGCCGCAAACGGCAGCCCTTCGCCGAACCATGTGTTGCTGAGAGCCCCCCACGCTATCGTAGACACCGAAAACACCGTCATGAGGGCAAGCCAGCTCTTCACGAGTCCGGAAGGCTTGCGTCCGCCCGCGAACACCTTGCGCCAGCCATAGAGCGAAGCGGCGAGGATTATCGCCCCATACCCGCCATCACCCACAAGCATCGCGAAGAAAAGCGAAAAGTAGCACATGAACGGCACGGACACATCCGCTTCATTGTATGCGGGCGCAATGCCAAGGCCGTCAAACAGAGCCTTGACCGGAGAGAACAGCCTTGGTGGACGTATCAGCGTTGGAGGATTCTCGCCTAGGGCAGGATCCCTTACGGCTATGCCCCATCCATTGTCCCTTGCCGCAGCGCGAACCTTGTCGATGCCGTCGCAGGCCACCCAGCCGCGCACCACGGCCAGCTGCGGAGCGTCTGCGGAACATGCATCGCCGCCGCAGAGCCGGTTCGCCTCCATCTCGTCCCTTGCGACCGCAAAGGCTACGGCATCACGCAGTTCCGGAAATCTCCTTGAAATCCCGTCCAGATCCGTCGATGCGATCCGGGCGTACAGCGAAGCCATCTCGCGCTCCGCTCCCGAAAGCTTCCTCTGCATTTCGCAAAGGCTTTCCTCGGGAAGCGGAACGGCGCGGACGCCCTGCCTCGGCTTCGCCTCGCCATCGCCGTACTGGAAGTCAAACGTACCGTCATCCCAAAGCCGGAGCCTCACGCCTGCAATCTCCAGCCTCTTGGCCATGGCCGGATCGAAGTCGCCGAACGGCATGTACCGACGGATTGAGCCTCGGAGCGAATCGGACTCCCCCTTGAGGCTTTCGTACCTGTCATTGAGCGAGAGGACGTCATCGACGCTTTCCGGGGCATCAGCCGCCCGGGACACCAAATGGCACGACTTCGCCGCCTTAAGCGCAATGCGAACGGCACGTTCCGCCTTTTCGAGATTGGACTTCGCCGCCCCACCTGCCGCTCCACCCTGCCCAATCAGCTCAAGGTGCACTGCGCCGAGGTCGCGAAGACGCTCCAAGGTGCGTTCCGAATCGTCCGCCGTGCAGAGCAGCAAAAGGTGCTTCATCGGGACAATCATGACAGCCCCCCTTCCTCATGTGCCTCGGGAACGCGGCTCTTCGCTATCTTGCCGCGCGTTACCGCAGCGGTCTGCTCGTCGCCTATGGCGATCTTTATCACCCGTATGTTCTCGCGGCAATCCGGTATCTTTACCTTCTCAAAGAGATTCACGCGCTGCGACGTTGTCTCAAGCTCTGCCGTGATGAGCTCGCGCTGCCTTTCGAGGACCTTGCGTTCGCAGCGGAGCGCAAGTATCGACGTCACGGCCTTCACTGCATCGTCAGTCCACGGCGGTGTGCTCCATGCGTCTATCTCGCCCACTTCGGTGTCGATGGACTCGAATACCGGGATTGCCACGCCCGCGATGTTGGCCGTGCCGGTATTGATGGACTTCACCCTTACCAAACCTGAAAGGAGTGCCTCTCCGCCATCTGCAAGAAGCCCGATCCATGAGCTGATGGCCGTACGCGAATTCTCCTCGCGCACGACCACCTGCTCTGCCTTCTGCGATATCCCGGCAATTTCCGCCTGGAGCTGCTGCTTCTTCAGCTGCAACATCGGCAGAAAGCGCTGGAACCGCTTCAGCGCATCAGTCTGGGCCTTCAGCTCTGTCTTGGTGAGCTTTATCCTTGCCATGGCTCAATCTTCGCGCATACTCGAAATCAGCGCTGAACGCGCGCATTCCCGGCGTAGACGTCCCACACCTGCTTTTCATCCGCCGGCTCGGCGTAATCGTTCAGCGACGATGCCGCCATCACGCCGGAAGCCCATCCGAACTGCAGACACTTGTCAGGAGACCATCCCTTCAGCACCCCATACAGGAGCCCGCCAGTGAAGCCGTCGCCGCCGCCGATCCGGTCCAGCACATCGATCTCACGCGGCTCTTCGACGAACCACTTGCCGTTCGAGTAGAGGATTGCGCCCCAAAGATGCTTGGATGCCGATATCACCTGGCGAAGCGTTGTGCCGTACATCTGCGCATTCGGGTACTTCTTCGTGACCTGGACAATCATTTCCTTGAACCGCTCGATCTTGCCCTGAAGATCCTTGCCGCCAGCCTCCGGCCCCTTGAATCCGAGACAGAGCTGGAAATCCTCTTCGTTTCCGACGAGGATGTCGGCCACGGACGCGATCTTGTGGAATGCGGCGGCAAGCTCCTTCTCGCGCCCCTTCCAGAACGTGGCGCGATAGTTGAGATCAAACGAGACGAGTACGCCATGATTCTTCGCCTCGGCGGCGAGCTTGAGGCAGCACTTCGTCGTCTCGGGACTCATTGCCGCGATGAGGCCGGAAAGGTGGAGTATGCCAACGCCATCCTTGCCGAAAAGCTTCGCGGTATCGTAGTCCTTCGCATCGAGCGTACGGCCGACCTCGCCGGCCCGGTCGTTCCATACGCGCGGTGCGCGGAGACCAAAGCCGGAATCAGCTATGTTGAACTGGTGGCGATAGCCCCACGGGCCTCCCTGCGCGACATCCGGGCCAACGTACGCGATGTTGCGGGCGCGAAGCTGCGCCTTGATGAACGCCGCCATTGGGCTCCCGGCGACAAAGCGGGTGAGGACCAGGCACTCTGGGCCGAGAGAAGACGTGACGTTCAGCACGTTAGTCTCGGCGCTTGTCGCCTGAAGCAGAAAACGATTGGAGTTGTGAACCGCCATGCGGTTCTCGGGCGTGATGCGAAGGCCCATCGAGGACAGGCACGCGACTGCATACTTTGCGTTCTTCTTGATTTTCATGTTTCTCCTCATTTGTTGCTATAAATGTCATTTCACGGTCAGCCGTTCGCCGCGACCTCGACCTGACGGTCGGAGAGGTTGCGCATTTCGGCGTCGAACGCCGCCCCGACGAGCGTCACCTTCCTGCCGCAGCGGAGCCACTTCTCGTGGTAGCCCTTCTCCCTGATCTGCGCGAGCGCGGCCGCCGCCGTGCCGTCCAGCTTGAACTCGAAGACGTACACGCCGCGCGGCGTCTCCACGACCGCGTCCACGCGCCCCCGGTTCGTCCAGCACTCCGCGTGCGTGCGCGCGCCGATGAGGACGAAGACCGCGTAGAAGAGCGTCTGGTAGTACTTCTCGCGCTTCACGGTGATGTTCGCCGGGATGTTCGCGAAGAAGCACGAGAGCGCGTCGAGCATGTCGTCCACATCGTCCGCGCGCAGGGCCTCCACCATCTGCGTGAGGAGCGAGGCGTGTTCCTCGCCGTCGAGGCGGGAAAAGTCGGCCGAGAGCGACTCGCTGAACGCGGTCGCCACCTCGAAGTTCGGCGGCACGAGACGGTAGAGCCGGATGCCGCCGTCCTGGCGGGCCGACTTGATCGTGAGGTACCCCGTCTGGTAGAGGAGCGACACGAGGGCCGGCCTGTCCGGCTCGTAGTTCGAGAACGCCGTCTGCGAGACCTCGATCTCGTCCAGCACGACCGGGTTCTTCTCCATGAGCTTCAGGAGGAACGTCGGCGTCCCCGTCTCGAACCAGTACGGGTCGAACTGGCCAGACGAGAGGCACTTGCCGACCGAGACGGGGTTGAAGACGGGCGCGGCGTTCTCCTCGAAGCGGTAGCCGTCGTACCACTGGACGAGCCGCGCGAACGTCGCCTCGGCGTCGAGGCCCTGTTTCGCGCCGAGGGCCGCGAGCGAGTCGGGGAAGTTCGCCTTGACCTCCTCGTGCGTGTAGCCGAAGAGCGTCGCGACGCGCGCATCCATCGAGAACTCGTTGAGGTTGTTGAGGTCGGAGAAGACCGACGCCTTCGAGAACTTGCTGACGCCCGTCATGAACGCGAAGCGCTGAAGCCCCTCGCACGTCTTGATGACGGAGTAGAACGCCTTGAGTTCGTCGCGGATGTCGTTCACGTCCGGCTTGCCGAGGTGCCCGAGGAGCGGCTTGTCGTACTCGTCGACGAGGAGGACGAACTTCCCGCCTTTCGTGTTTGCGGCAAGGTCTGTGCAGAACTGCAGGAACGCATCGCCCGGCGTCGCTCCTTCCGGCTGTGGCAGGCCAAGCCGAACCGCCTCGCGCCGGAGCATGGACCGCAGAAGGCCCTTGAGCTCCCGCGCATCGTCTGCGGCACAAGTGCTCATGTCGAGCTTGAGGACGGGATACGTCTTCGACCAGTCCCAGCCCGGCTCGATGGCGAGACCCCTGAACAGGTCGCGCCGCCCCTCGAAGAGGCACTGCAGGGTCGAGACGGCGAGCGACTTCCCGAAGCGGCGCGGACGCGCGATGAAGAACTGTGTGCCCAGCGACCCGTCGGCGAGCGTCTTCAGGATCGCCGTCTTGTCCAC
>CAKULV010000067.1 GCA_934667425.1 uncultured Kiritimatiellota bacterium
AGCGAAGCGAACCCGCAGGGCCGCAAGGGGCCGAGTGCGGCCCTCCCGTACATTCACGACGGCGAGGGCGCCGTCGCTACGACACCAGTGCCTGGGGACAAAGCTACCAACTGCCATCTACCAACTACCATCCACCAACTATCATCTACCAACTGCCATCTACCATCTACCAACTACCAACTGCAACAGGGCGGCAAGGCGAGGGCCGATGGCATCGGCAAGGCGCATCATGCCAACGGAATCGGGATGCGTACCATCGACCGTTCCGTTGCCCTCCATGTCGTACAGGTCAGAGCCATCCACGAGCGCGAAGCCCTTCGCGAACGCCGGTTCCGCACGGAGACGCGCGAACAGTTTCTCTGCCGCCGCCCCCTTCTCCGTCTGCCTCCCGTGGTAGGCGAAGTGATAGTCGTTCATCAGCAGGATCGGCACATCGGGACGCAACTTGCGCAGACGGCGCACAAACGACTCGTACCGTCCCTTGCTGACGGTGTTGATGCCGATGTTCCACATCGTGTCGATTACGTAGGCCGCCGCATCTATCTTCGCCAACGTCTCGGCCATTTCGTCCTCCATGCAGCCCGATCCCGAAAAGCCCATGTTGACGACGGGTACGTTAAGACGACGCTGGAGGATGGCAGTGTATGCCATGCCGGGACGAGATGCGCAACCGCCCTGCGTGATGGATGTACCGTAGAAGACCACTGGCTTGCCCTGCTCGCCGCACGCCTCTGCCCGTGCGCCGGACAGAGTCCCCACGCGCACATCCACGGCCCCGTTGTAAAGCGGCAAATAGACAAGTGCCTCGTCGTTGGGCTGCCATGCCACCACAAGCTCGTTAGTCTTCCCAGGCATACCGCCTTTAGCGCCGACGAAATGCCAGCCGTCCGCCGTGCGGCGGTAGACGTCCATGCCGCCGTTCCCGAACCGGTTCATGTTGCCGCCTTCGTACGTCTTCATCAGCCGCCACCGGATCGCCAGGCGGCGCGAGTCCGTCCGAAAGCGCAGACAAAGCCCCGCGGAGTCGAGTCCGTGCCAGCGCACGCCCTCCGTCAGCCGGTTCGTGTCGGCGGGATCCAGCCGTCCGTAGGGGTGCGTCGTGTGCGCAAAGCCGCGCCCGCACAGGAACGCGCCGGCATCGTGCCACGTCAATTCATCTTTCGGCCCCGCGGCATCCGCCTGCGCCAGGGTCACGCCAAGCGCGGCCACCGCCGTGGCCAGAACCAACTCTCGCATCTTCATCTCGGCATCCCTTCCTTACAGCAATTCCAGCAACCGCTCGAGCGCAGCGTCCATCGCCGCCATGCTCCCATCGTCCGCCGCCGCCTTCACGATGGACTCGATCCCGGCGAGCTTCGCGGGATCGCCCTTCCACTTCAGCCGCAGGTAGTTGACGAGACGTCCCTCCTCTGCCGCCATGTCCGCCGCAAGCTGGCGACGCGACAGCATCAGCTCGTCCGCGTCCCAGTCGATGTAGCATGTGCCGTACGGATGCTGCGGACGCGCATCAAGCGCGGCGCTCTCGTCAAGATGCCAGTACGACATCGTGTCGCGGAATCCGTCGCGCAAGTGTTTCCACACGGCACTGCGGTAGGTTTCGGCGGGCGTGTACTTGACTGATATGTGATAGCCCCACACATTCTTAACGCCAAGCGACTTCACAAGCGAGACGACCTTCGGCGAGACCGCCGGACGATACAGAACGAGAATGTCAAAAAGGCTCGCGCCTTCCTTCATGGCACGGTGGAATGCGTCACTGTCGCCGCTGACGAAAGTCGGCAAGGGATCCCACAGCAGAATGTTCGCGGGATTTTCAGCGCGGATGACCCTTCCGGCGTGCATTTCGCGCGAAGCGGACGACTTGAACGTCGGATCGTCTGGATCTCCACTGGCCTCATCCACCGGGAACCATATGATCCTGTCACGTCCAATGCCGTAGCGGACCCTGAGGTGTTCCGCAAGAAAGCGCACAAAAGCCCGAAGTCCCTCATCATATCGCGGCGTTCCGAATGGCACACGCTCATCATTGGCATCGCGAAGCCCACGCCACAGTCTGGTTTCGCGTTCCACGCCAATATATGGCTCGATCTTCAGCCGCTTCGGATCGATTCCACCCGCAAGCCATGCATCTATGTAGCGATCAACCGCAGCGTAGCTCGGCCGTTGCCAAACGCCGTTCGTGTCGCAAACCGGATACATGTCGTCAAAGCGGGAGAGGCGCACAATGTTGTACCCGCGTTCAATGAGCTTGCGAACGCAGTTCGTCGCTGGCCGCACCACCGGACAACCGGCGCCAAACGATGTCGCAAGATGCGTTGACGCGAGCCTGTCGAGCGGCACGGTGTCAAGATCGTCGTCCGTCACCGTCACCTCCACGGCGATGCGCGAATCCGGGAAGCCCGCCGTCGCGCTCCGCAGGTACATGAGCGCATAGTGGCGCCCGGGCGCGACGCCGTGCGTATCAAGTTCGGCGAATATCGGCAACGCCTTCCCTGGCGCGACCTCGACTGTCGACCTTAGCGGCAGTTCGGCAAGCGGATCGTACATCGCCCGCCCGTCCCTGTCGCTCACCGTTATCGAGCGGCGCAGCGTGAAGCGCCGCGCCACGCCGTCCTTCGGCGGCGGCAGGCGGCTACCCGTGCGGTAGAAGCCGTCGAGGCGGTCAAAGAACTTCAGGTTTCCGACGAACGGCTCCGACTGGAGGTTGGCGATGGCGAACGCAACGACGCGGCGCGTGTTGCGCGGTGCGCGGATGCGGATGATCTCCAGCGGACGCGAATCGAGATCCGGCTCAGGCACATTGCCCCAAGCGTCCTTCGGCCTATAGACAAGCAGGGGCCGCCCCCTCTGCGCGATCACAAGAAGCGTACGGTCAAGGGCATTGAACATCCGCTCAAGCGACGCGAACGCCGCCGGGTCGTCCGCATGCGCGGCGACCGCCTCCTCGACCGTCTGACAGGCCGTATCCACCGCCGCTTGTGCCGCCGCATCATCGCCAGCGACGGACGCGCCGCGTTCGCGCGCATCCGCAAGCCGTCGGATGAAATAGGGCTTCGCCCCGCCGAAGACCACCGTGCCGAACGTCCACTTCGAATCGTTGAACATTCCACCGTTCGTTGCCCATGACGAATGGCCGCCGCACGTACGCCCGTTGCGTATGAAATTTATGCCGAACGTATCACCCGGCTTGGGCGGAACGCCGCCAAAGACCTCATCCAACGGAACGTTGATCGACACGCTGAAGCCCCGTTCCGAATGTGCGACCGACATCTTCGCGCGAGACATTCCCTCGCGCCCTTCTGCCGCAGTTCCGCCTGTGGCGTTTACGCAATAGCAGAGACGGAGAGGTTCGTCGGATTTCGGACGGATCAGGACCAGCACATTGTCGCCGCTCCACACGTCTGACGAGCGCTGCGGCTCCATGCCTGCCGGAACGGGGCAATCCACCGTGACGCGCACCATTCCGCCCGAAACGGACACCGTGGCGGATGCCGCCGCATCGACGAACTTCGCGGCGGCCGGGTTCATCTGCCCGAACACCTGCGCATCCATCGCGTCCGCGACCCTGAACGGGGCGGTCCTCGCGGCGCCGCCCTCGCCGAGCACAAGCACCTCCGCCCCGTCGGACGGCGGCACGGCGCGATATTCCGGCATCGCGACGCGGGAATAGTCGCCTACGGACGCGGCGGCAGCCGGTGCGTCCAACGCGCAATCGTAGATCGCGATGTCGTCCATCACGCCGCCCAGCACGGCTCCGCTCCCTGACATGCCGAAGCGCAACACCGGGTAACCGTTCTTCGAGTCGCCCGTTCCCAATGAACGGAGCGACGGCGCTCCTGAAGCCTCCGTGACAAGCCGTCCGTCGAGCCACATCCGCAGAAACCCATCCGCAGAAACCGAAAGGCGCAAAGCATGGAGCTTGCCATCCGCGACATTCTGCGGCTCGGAGACCGCCGAGAAGAGTCCGCTGCGCACCGCTATGCGGTTCCACTCCATCGTGACGGCTACGGAGTTCGTCGCCGAGGTTTCGTACCGAAAGACGGGACGCGTCTTCGTGTCGCCATTCGGCACATCGACGCGCAGCGAGCAGTCAAATGTCCATGCGGCAAAGGGAAGCGGCAGCCGCGTCACCTCTCCGCCGGAGGCCACATCGGCGCGAAGGGCGTCCGATCCGCGCACCCCCTGCCCGACCGCGATCCGTCCGCGCATTTCGCGCAACGGCTTCGCAGCTCCAACATCTTGAGCCTGGCGGCTGTCCCAGCCAAGCCTGTCGAAGTTCCAGAGATGGGCCGGACGGGCATCCGCCATGGCGGCATCCACTGCGGCGGCGCAGAATGCCGCCGCCAGCGTCCTTGCGAAGATGCGGGAGGGCCGCGCCTCGTCGCGTCCAAGCCTTGCGATCGACTCTCTCATCTGAACACGATCCTCGTACCGAAGTTTCCGAGCGTGAGCCACCCGTCATAAATCCCTATTGCAGGATTGGCGGAGCCCACTGCGCCGCGCAATTCGCCATTGACGTACAGGGACCACGACTTGAAATCCTTGCCGTTTGAATGTTTCCTGACCTTGAACGGCAGACGCACGGGAGTCCTGTCCAGACCGCCCTCGTAGTTCATAAGGCTGAGCGAGCCGCCGGCAACCGGCGCAAACGTGTCGATTTCGGCATTGGCGGCAGCGTCCATATTCAGCCGCTGCACCGCGATCCTGCGTCCCCTTGCGCTCTCGGTCGTGGCGCAGGACGTTCCCGCTCCAAGCGTCAGCTCGCGGATGCAGGCGGCGGGGTTTCCTTCGTCCTTGCCGTCGATCGCAATGCTCCCCGCACTCACCGCCACAGCGGCGACATCGACAAGGTTCGTGCCGAGCGTAAGGCAGCCCGTCCCAGACTTGCGGACGACGATGTTCGTGCCGAGCGACTCTATCCTTGCATCGGATTCGCCACCTATGAGTACCGTCGAGATGACGTTGCCGCCATTAGCAATGCTTTCCACGGCAGCGTTGACGATTGAACCCTGACAGACTACCGTCACGTTTGTGATGTCGGCGGCCTGCAAATCCAACACGGCATTGGGGCCAATCTCCAGCGTAGAGCCTTCGGGGAAGAAGTCCGAACGCGGTTTCCCCGGTTTCACGGTCTTTTTGTTCCCCGATTCGTCCTTGTATTCGTAGGAGAACGCGCACAGCTGCACCCAAATCCTCCCCTCTATCGAGATTCGCCCCGGGAACTTCATGTCAATCCAATCTTTGGTCGGCCCTGAATCTTCGTTGACAAGCCTCGCAGTGCTGCCGTCAGGGTGGCGGCCATACGTGCCTCGAATCACGAACCCGCCATCGCCGTCAAGCGTGAACTTGCCGCCGCCGCTCGAAAGGTGGAAGACGGCGTTTGCGTACGAATCGCGCTGGATCACGATGTCGTTCCGGTTCGTTCCCGTCAGATAGAACCTTGCCCCCGCTATCGTCGATTCGTACCAGCCGATGTTTGAAAACAGCGTCGCCGTGCATGAGGTGTTCCACTGTCCCTGACGCAGATACCCTCCGTTGAAAAGTATTCGGCAGTCAGGGCGACTGCGATGCTGGAAGGAAGAGTAGTCAAGATAGGCATCCTTGTCCAGCAAAACGGTGATCCCCTCAAACCGTCCATAGCTACCATAACTAAGAACCTTGTCCCAATCGCCAAACGCAATCCTCGAATCCATCGTGGGGCCGACCATGCTCGCGCCGTCCATCAGGTGGATGAAAACCCTTGCGGTTTCGGGGAAGGGATTCTCCTCGGTGAAGAACGCATCGCCATCTTTCGTCGTAAGCTGAACGGAAACGCGCTTCGTCGTCTTAAAAAGCGCGTTCGTGCCGAGCGTCAGCCGCCCCGCGCCGCCGTCACAGCCTATGACGCACCTCCCCCCATCGACAGGCATCGAGAGCGTGGCGTCGTTCTGGAGCGTCACAGAGACGTTCTCCACCACGCCCGAGGCCATGCAGAACGATGTGCAGGAGATTTCCGCGCCTTCGGCAATCGTCAGGCTGCCGTTGCAGAATATCCGGTCGAACGCCTGTACGCCCGAAAGCGTCTCGGACTCGCCAACGCCAATCGTGAAATCCGCAGCCGTCGCGGACACCGCCGCCGACAGGATCAGGCACAACATCACTTGTCTCATCTTAAAGTTCCTTTTTTTTTTGTAAAAACAGCAAATATTGTACAACAATTGCCGCCATTGCGCTTGTCATTTTCGACAAGACAATTTTGTCAAAACCAATAACGCCATCTTGCGGTAAAGATTGGCATTTTGATACAATCCGCGCAATGAAGACCATCGTCATATCGCTCTCGTCCAAGACAATCGCCATGCGGGAATGCATGATAGGCATTCTCGAATACGCGAATACCCAGCGCGACTGGGAACTGACGATCCTGCCGGACACGAGAGGCGAAACGGCGCAGGGCCTCACGCCTCGCTTCGTACGTGAAGCCATGCGAAACGGGGTTGCCGGGTTTATCTCGGGGCACACCATCCGAAGCGCGGGATTCGATGCGCTCGTTTCCAGCGGATTGCCCGTCGTACTGAACAACGCCCCTTCCGGCTGGAACCGTCCAAAGAACGCCCCCATTACGCTGATCCATAATGACGACATAACCATAGGCAGGACGGGCTCCCGCCATTTCCTCTCCATCGGCAACTTCCGTTCCTATGGGTTCGTGCGGGAAGAGGAAAACAACTATTGGGGCACGTACCGCTGCCGCGGATTCGATCTTGAGCTGTCAAGGCATGGCATTCGCCCGCATGTGTTCGATCCGGCCCAGACATCGCTTGCGGACTGGCTGCTCGGCCTGCCGAAGCCGGCGGCGGTGATGCTCTCCACGGATCTGCTTGCCGCCGACATCTTCAGTACCTGCCGCAAACTGCACATCGCCATTCCCGAACAGATCTCCGTATTGAGCGTAGACAACGACGAACTCCTGTGCAAATCATGCAATCCCACGCTATCGAGCATACAGCCCGGCCACATGGAGATGGGACGCCGCGCCGCAAAGGAGCTGCATCGGCTGATGGACGGGAAAAAGCCAAACCATGACATCTTCATCCCGCCATGCGGCATCGTCGATCGGATGTCCACCCGGTCGATACCGCCAGCCGGACACCTAATCGAGAATGGCCTTGCCTATATCCGCGAGCATTTCCGCGACGGCATATCCGTATCGGATGTCGCGAAGCACCTGAAAATATCGCCATCCCTGCTGCGGATGCGTTTCCGCGCATGCCATGGGCAATCAGTGCAGGATGTTCTGCTGGATATGCGTCTGCAAGCCGCAAAGGAACTATTGAAAGACCCCACTCTGAACATTTCAGATGTAGCCGAGAGGACTGGGTTCGCGTCCCTTGGACGCCTGTCCCACTTCTTCTATGAGCGTCTGGGGCTGTCGCCGTCCAAGTGGCGCAAGGCAAACATGGAGTAGCATGGATTTACGATTTTCGATTTGCGATTGCATTTAGGTATTGATTCATTTGCGGGAGGGCGGTTGTTCTCAACCGCCGCGCATTGCAACGGGAGGGTCGAACTCCCCGCTCGACCGAAAACGGCGTAGGGGCAACGGACGCGCAGGAACGCGTCCCTCTTTCCATTGCAAAAGCGCGCAAAACACGGGAAGATCCGCGCCAAAGGCAGGCGGCCAAAGGCAGGCGGCCAAAGGCGAAACCGTGTCGCCAGACCCCAGGAAAAAGCGGTCTTTGCCGACCGTCCGTCGCCCCTGCCCACTTACTTTTTCAATCGACAGTAAGGTCTTCCCCATCCTTTACAGTGTACTCCGCAACATCAAGTTTGGAAACGTCAATGTCGGCAACATCTATTACCGCACCATCCTTCCCGTCTTTCACGATGTTATGTATGCGCGTTGTCATCTCTCGCGCAAACTCTCCTCTTGAAAGCATTGCGGCGACTTGGTCGTGAGGCAGGGACAGATACACTATGCGGACTATCGCTGCCAGTCGGCGTCCTTCCTTCTCGCCTCCCCGGTACAGAATGCACCAGTCGAGCTTGTTTGTCCAGTTTTCGCATGCGTACAGTCCAAGTACATTCTGTTGCGATACGGCTATCGCGTCGACCGCAGCCGTCCTGATTTGTTCTGGCACAAACGTTCCGCGCGCAACAACAGGATTCTTGTTTATCACTATGTTGGCGAGCCCTATATGTCGATTACGTTTCTTCGCCTCATCCTCATACTTCACGGTAACATATCCGTCTAACGAGACATCATCTTTTCCGTCGCGGTCCATATAGAAAAACGTGGTGCCATCTGCTTCTACATCGGCCAGATAGCAATGCTTTTTGAAGACAAAGTACACATTGTCCGCAGTAAGCTCCACGACATCATTAGTAATCGCAGCTTGCTTCTTCGCCCATTGCCAACCACTGCGTCTATGCAAGCCCATTACCTGTAACAATTCAGAAAAACGAGGATTGTCAGAAATGGTGTCGAAATCGCTATCGCATTTTGCGTGCTCAACCTCATTGTATCCAGCAACAACAGCCTGCTCAAGCGCATCAAATGCCTCATCTCGCTTTCCCTGAACCGCTAGTGCGCAAGCAAGATTATAGTACCAGACGGGCGGCTCCATTTTCATTGCTATCGCCTCTCGGCATACTTCCTCAAACTCGCCGTATCGGGCCTTCTTGTCTTCATTGCACCAATCCTGGAGCGCATCAATCTCGAAAATCGCTTTGCGCAATCAGGCATATCCCACATTGAAATCCAGTCCTCCGCATTAGGCCACTTGGCGCGGAGCGCTTCAAGCCTTTTCACCGCCGCCTGTTTCGCCTTTGTTTTTTCCGCCGCCTCAAGCGTCGCTTCGGCGTGGCCCTGAACTATCCCCCGCTTCCACGGCCAATACAATGGCCGATACCACTTCCCCTGTCCTTGCCAGATATACCAGCCCAGGCCGTATCCCGCGCCAATGAAAGGCGCGTGGGGATAAATGCTGTCCTCCTCCGCATCCAGCATGCAAAAAGGCAAAGCGTTAGCTTCGTATGAAAGCATCTCTCCGTCCCACCAAGATATCAAACTGGCCGACAGAATCCCGTTCGACTCTTTCGTGATATTCACAAAAGCGCAAGAGCATCCGTTCGTGGACGGGACGGCGCAAAGGCCGACCGTCTGAATCGACAGAATGTTCGAGTACGAGCCGTCTTGATTCTTTCGCAGAAAATTGTACCAATATCCGCCAGAGCCAACCGCCCCGAATTCCTCAACGACCATATCCCGCAGACCGTCGCCGTCGAAGTCGCATTTCAGAACCTGAACGAGCGTATTCGTGGAAATGACGTAATCCACATCCACGAACTCTTCATTGTCGTGTATCAATATCGCCGTCGCGTTGCCAACATGCTGCAACATGCGAGCCTCCGTCGGCAGATCGTGAATGCGCATCCAACCACCCTCGATGCCATTCTTTTCATACTCATGGGCAAACGCAGGCGCTTCTGGTGTTCTGGCTTGTTCCATCCAGCCATACATAAATGGTCTCACGGCATAGCCGCGTCTTTCAGCGAAACCGCATGAGGCATCGACCAGTCCGCTCCAGTCCACATAATCATATTCCCGTTTGCTGGCCAACCATTCAAGGCATTTCTCCGCGCGCTCTCTTTCGCGACCTTTCAGATTCGCCTTGGCCAAGGCCAATTTCAACGTCCGTTCCGCCTTATCTATGAAACCATTGTCTGCAAGGAGTGTGCCGCGAGTCACCAGCAGCGAACCACCTTTGCCATCTTCGCCGCATATCGGCGACAATATGGGCCTGAATCCAACACTCGCATGCCTAACGTGAGGCGGGAATTCGACATAATCGATGGCATAATCCCGGCCCATCTCCGTTCTCCGCATTGCAATATTCACATCCCTGTCGCTATATGTTCGCAAGAAACCTCCGCGCCCCGTGCGAGTGAAGAGCATGCAACCGACGGGACTAGCGAACTTTCCCTTTTTCTCCAATGTCCTAACCGCATGCGCCCATTCAATAGAGATTGGCAATTGCAGAAGATATCCTTTAGGTAGTTCTCTGCAATGTTTCGCATTGAATCTCTCGCAGAATTCAAACGCCTCCACCCATGTAACGCTATCGACAGGCGCGTTGGGATCGTCTGTTTTGTCGAAACATGATTTCGGAACCTCGCCAAGCGTCTTTCCCATGATTTCGGCGAACTGCCTTCTCGTGATGGGTGCCGATGCGATCCAGAAAGGAGCGAGACGGACTTCTTCCTCCTCTTCACGCTTCTCGCCGGTGCGCACGTATTCCGTGGGAAGCATGGTCGTACCATCGATCAGCAGAAACCGCCACTCGCACCCATCGCCTTTAACGACGACGGCATGTCCTTCCTCTATAGCCGCGATGCCGGCAACAGCGCAGAATACGGTAGCCATTCCAGCCAATACAAACGTGCATGACGATTTCATCGATGTTTGTCCTTCCTTTTTAGAGTGCTTCAAGTATGTGCGCCGCAAGACCATCTGCGGCTTTTATGATGGCGAGCAAAGGACATCGTTCCGTCGCCGCGCCATAGTTGGCTCTAGACTCAGGGCTTTGAAATGCCAAGTCAAACCCAGCCATATGCCATCGGATAGCCATGATTTCGTCATCCGTCATCTGCAAGCCCCATTGAAGAAGCCTAATGACCGATTTTTCCCCATGCCCAAGGGGAAAATTTGAGTAGTCGACACCATATCCATCATACGATTTCCACACGCCCAATGCATTCTTGCGTTTCTTGATCTCTGGCCTATATACCTCGGCCTTGCAGACATCGTGGAGAAGCGCGGCGATTGCAATGCTACACACAGGAATGAGCTGCTCAATGCCAGAGCGCTGCCTAAGTTGCAGCTCTAGCACCATCATAGCCTCATCGTAGACATTCAGTGAATGCTTCAGCAAACCGCCGGGATAACTTCCATGAAACCTGGTGGATGCCGGGGCAGAGTAAAATCCTAGTTTGTCTAGCTCAAAAAGCACATTCTCAATTCCGCGTCGCCCTGTCTCGCGCAAGATATTGTCAAACCGTTCTCTCTCTGTCATTCTTTTGTCCTCCTATTCCATACTCGCCTCTTACGGAATAATCTTACAAGTGTTGCTTCATTTTCGTCTCACCTCTTACTCAAGAGGGTCGCCAAAATGCCGTTTAAGAACAGTCCCAGAAAGAAGCATCCGCAACCTGCGTTTCCTTTGGCTTTGCCTCCCATGTCGTCAAACGCACTCCATCCTTCGGGCTCGAAGTCTCCGTCCATATGCTCCTCCTGTCCATTACAACTCTGAATACGGCAGAACCCTGACCCGTCGCCGAGTCATGTTTGTTGGCCGCACGGCCTTTTCGAGAAAGCCGAAGTAGCTGAACGGACGCCCCTTGTAGCGATGATGTCCAAGACGCAACGGCTCCGGCAACAGCCGCCACACCTTGGTGAGCATTCCCTCGCGCACACGATCCAGCCGCCGCATTTGCATCTTCGTATCGGCACAAGCCGTCACGTTTGGGAACGCCCCCGCCCAGCACATCCTGCAGTCCTCGACCTTTGCCGTCACATAGCCGACGCCCTTGGCAATCAGCCGGTTGCGGAAGCGGCAGAACCATCGTCTCCCCAAGTCCTCGTTGCGCATATCGCCACTCTCAAGCGCCCGCACGACCTTGGCCGTCTCACGCCCCAATGCGCGAATGTGCTTCTCTATCGACTCCTTGCGTATCCGGGTTTCGCCGTCGAATCTTATCTGGCTTCCAAGGAAGCTCAGCCACGGGGCGCAGTTCGCCTCACCAGACATCGCCTGACGCCAACGGAACGGTCCCTTGCTCTTGATTGCGTAATATGTCGTCGCCATGCCGTCCAGCGGCTTGTACACGAACGGCTCGACGGGATGCATCGGCAAGTCAAGTTTCAACAGAGCGTCCGCATACGCCGCCATAGCCCTGCGGCAAGCCATCTCGTCCGGATGCACAAACACTACGTCATCGCAAAATCTGGAATAAAACAGTTCTCCGTCATCAATCGCTGCTACGGCATCATCGGCAACTGACAGCACCATGTTTGCCAAGACCGTAGAAAGTGAGCCGCCTTGTGGAAGGCCTCGGCGCAAGAGACGATTACCTTGATCGTCGTGTTGAAGTGGATATACCTTCAAATACGCTTCAAGTATCTTTTCGGCCTTGGGATCAAAGCCTATCTCAGCCCATCGATTTCGGACAGCTTCATGTGGTATGGTGTCGAAGAATTTTTCTATGTCGCATTCCCCGACGAAGAGCGAACCATCGACAAATCTCGCGCGATACCGCTGCAAATGTTCCACCGCCGTCTGATGCGTGACGGAATTGTCCTTCCGAAAAGAATAACAGGAATCTGAAAGGACCGACTCCAGTTTGTCCCGAACATACGCCGTCATACGGCTTAGAATCACCCGATCCGAAAGATTCTCGAACGATGCCACTCGCCGATATTCAGGTCTTCCATTCTTGTAGCCTTTGGCGATATCCATCATTCTTGGAGGATCGAATGTGATGGTTTCAGACGAGACTCGTCCACGTACGTCCTCTACCAGCTTAAGCAGCGCCTGCCCCCAACGAAAATCGGCAAGAGTGCCATCCCGGAGCAGGCGATTCACCGTCCGCCAAACAGCCCTCTGGCGAACGATGGCTGGAGCCACGCCTTCACGCCCGCGAATGCCGGATCGCCTCCATGCTTTACGCGCCGGAAGCGTTCCGCCGACATCCTTGCCGCGTATTCGCCAGCGAACCAGGTCTCCAAGGATCGCCTCAAACGAAAAGTATTCTTCAAACTTCACATTCATCTCCAATAGGCGGAGGAGGCGTCGGGAAGCGGAAAGAAACCGCGATCAGCGTTTCGATCTCGCAGGAGAGCGTCGGCATCAACAACCGCCGCTCCTTTAACCCCGCACTGATAGCCGCCCATAGCGGCATAGCCCTTCGCCGACGCCTCCTCCATAAAAGTATCAATGAGTATTCCAATACTCCATCTCGGCTTCTTCATAGTCGGTGGCATCGGCACAATAGTAGCCATCGTACCAAATGCCCCCGTCTTCTCCGTCACGGTAGACATCATGACCACCGTTCAACCAACCATCCAGAAACAGATCTTCATCATCAGGGTCGTACATCTTTACTCTCCTTACATCGTCTTCCTTGGCGAATGCGAGAGTATTATCGCATATCCTTATCGGCAATATGCGATTTTGGATATCCGTGGATATCCATATTCACAACACGATATGATTACGACAATCAGCCTCGCGCTTATATCTGACGCAAATATTGCTCAATGAGCGAAATTGCGAAGCAACAAAGGATAACTAAAAAGACTATTAGGCAATCATGTTGCAGGACAAACCAACAATGCGATCAAAATCACATCGCGTTCTCGCGTCCCTTCACGCATCCAACCACCATACCAATAAATTCATCCACCCCAACACCCATCTGCGGCTTCTTATTACTTTGACCATTGATAAACACTTCAAATTCTGTCGCGTCCAACGACATGCCGAAAACAACATGAAGCCCAAGCTTGTACCTGAACGTACAATCATCGTTCTGGCGGGTCATTTCCTTAAGTTTAACAATGTCATCAGAAGAATTTATGCCAAACTTCTTGAATTCTATTACGCACAAATTCTTTTGCCCCGACATATCGCCTCGCACATGAACGATCAAATCAGGAATAATCAAATGCCATTGGGACTTTTTATCCTTAACATACTTGCAGTACAGCTTCTTCGGCAAACCAGACTCGCCTTCTCGATTATACTCGTAATCAAGTTGATATGATCTTAGTCTCTTAAACTGATTCCATTTGTTCTTCATATACGAAAAAACATGAGCGGCCATACATCTTTCATTTACATCGTTTCTAACGATGTCGCACTCTCGATTATACAAGTTATCAAGTGCACGAGCAAATAATCTCATTACTGGATTATCCCCGGTTTTTGACCCCTAAAATCGACCGCACCCAATAGAATCAGGGGTGCGGTCGTGTTTTTGTG
>CAKULV010000068.1 GCA_934667425.1 uncultured Kiritimatiellota bacterium
GGGATGTTCACGCCACCGACCTGCAAAGGTTGCAACATTCACACTTCACGACCCTGTAAGTGATTGTTTTGCGACTGCTTCTGCGAAGCCAGATGTAGTCTGCGGAGCGGGAATGCGCCGCAGAAGCTTGCTTCGGAGGGTAGCCTTAGGCCGCGCGAGGGCATCAATCATCGGAGTTTGTCACCCCCTTTCATTGCCGGAGCAATAACGCAAAGAACGCAGAGAGAACGCAAAGGGCGCAGAGAGCCTTTGCGTCAGAATTCTTTGCGACCTTTGCGTTGAAGAAGAAGAGGTGGGCGGTTGTCTTAACGAATCACGTTCGGCGGACGGGATTCCGCGCCTGATTGACAGCGGCGAAAAACCAACCGACAACTCAAAAACAAAAGAGGCGATGTCCTTTCGGGATGCGCCTCTTTTTGATATACTGTTTTCCAATCCAACTGGACTGTCAGGAGTTGTTGCGAAAATGGCAATGAGCTATAAAAAGCTGTGGAAGCAATTGATTGACCGCGACATGACGCGAGGCGACTTGCATCGGGTCTCGGGCGTCGCCCTTTCCACTTTCACGAAGATGTCAAACGGAGAGTGCGTGGCGACGAATGTGATCGAGCGCATCTGCAAGGCACTGAACTGCGATGTCGGCGACATCATGGAGGTTGTGCCGGGCAAGGAAACGGGGGCGGCGAAATGAAGAAGCGCAAAACGGGAGACAATCGCATTGTCCTCGTCGGCACCTACAAGGGCGACCAGCTGGCGAAATGGCGCGGCTGGTACAACTACCCCATTTCGGACGACGACAAGATCGCCGAAGCCGATGCCGCGTCGATTGCGGAGCTGTGGCTCTTCAAGGGCACGAAGGAGCGGAGGACGTACAAGGCGGAGTTCGTCGGCGTCAAGACCCGCGAAGAGCTGGTGCGCGACTACGACTACCCTGCGAAGGGCAGGGCGCACGGCGAGAAGTATCTGCTCTTCAAGACGAAGCTCAAGTATCAGCACAAGCTGACGCCGCCGGAAGATGCGGCGCACGTCATCGTCCGCACGGCGGACTTCGCGACCGCGCCCAAGGTGCGCAAGCAGCTCAAGGCATATCTCGAATCGCCTGACCGTGCTGACCCCGATCTCGCGAAACGCTTGCCGACAATCCTCACGAAGCTGCGCCCCGAACAGCTGCGCGTGTGCGAGGCGGCGGAGCAATGTGATTTCTTCAACCTGATCATGCCAGAGACAACCATGCAATATGCAAAACCGCAGAAAGATAGTTTTCGCATAGCGTCGCTCTTTGCGGGATGCGGCGGATTGGATCTCGGGTTTGTTGGCGGATTTGACTTCTTGGGAAAGAAATTCAGTCGCAATAAATTCGATGTCGTATGGGCGAACGAGGTGAACCCCAATGCCTGCAAAACCTACGAACGCAATCTCGGGCCGCATATAGTGTGCGGCGACATCAAGGAGAGAATCGATGGAATCCCAGCAGACGTTGATATGATTATGGGAGGATTCCCCTGTCAGGACATTTCCATCAACGGGAAAATGGCAGGCATCAGCGGAAAGCGCAGCAGTCTCTATTCATACATCGTGGAAGCCGTTAAGCGTTGTCGTCCAAAGGTGTTTCTCGCGGAGAATGTCGGAAGTCTCATGCTGAAGCAGCATGAACATTCATTCAAGACGATTCTCGCAGACTTTGAGGCGCTCGACTACAATGTGACTTACAAGGTCTATCATGCCGAGGAGTATGGCGTCCCGCAAACTCGCGAACGCATAATCTTTGTCGGGACCCGAAAGGACTTGGCGAAGTTTGAGCCGCCGGAGCCGCTTTCTAGCGATCCAATATCATGCGGCGATGCATTGCGCGATCTTGAGGAAAGAGCGGAGAACAGGGAATTCTCCCATGTATGGAGCGCCGCTGCTCCGTCGGGTGAACAGGGAAGCCGCAAAATGGTTGAGAATAGGCCGGGTTACACAATCCGAGCCGAATGCCACGGCAACATACAGTTCCATTACAAGCTGCCACGCCGTCTTTCAATGCGCGAAGCCGCGCGGATACAATCGTTTCCCGACTCGTTTGTTTTCCCGTGCGGGATTCGCGAAACAGAAAGGCAGATAGGAAATGCCGTTCCGCCTGTGCTGGCATGGCACATTGCGCAGAATGTCCAGAAGGTGCTGGAGGGGCAGAATGAAAAAAGAAGAGTTTGAGCGGTTGCTGGATGTTTGTTGTGGCGCATTGACCCTTGAAGCGAAAAAGTCCGGATTCAGCACATCGTTGCAATTCGAGAATCGCGTTAGGGAAGTGCTGGACGATCTTCTGAAAGACGAAAGCGAAATGCGTGTTGACTTCGACTCGCCGCCACAGGCATTTCCCGACATTGCACTCGGCGAATATGGCGTAGAGGTTAAATTCACGCTTGCTGACACATGGAAGAGCATTGCCAACAGCATTCAGGAATCACAGCGCGTCCAAAGCGTCAAGTACATCTACATCGTTTTCGGCAAGATGGGCGGCAAGCCTGAGGTCAGGTGGGGCGACTATGAAAAAAGTGTAGTCCATGTTCGGACATCGCATGTGCCGCGATTCGAAGTGGAGTTGCCGTCCAAAGGCGAGACGGGGCGCAAGTCGCTTTTCGAGTTGATGGGCGTGTCGTATTCCGACTTCTCAAAGATGGGCATAAACGAGAAAATGAAGTATGTTCGCGCATACGCCAAGAAGATGCACCCTAATGAGCGGCTGTGGTGGATGGGAGACGAAGAGAACGAACACGCATTGCCATTGAACATCAGACTATATACTCATCTTGACGAGAACGAGCGGAATCGATTGCGAGCGGAAACATATTTACTTTGTCCTCAAATTCTCAAGTCCGGAAGAGCGAAGCGCAAATACGACGACGCTGCGATGTTTCTTCTGTCATATCATGGTGTCCTCTGTCATCAGGCAAGGGATTTGTTCTCTGCGGGAAGCGTAGCGAACCCCAACAACGATGATAACGGCGGGCTGTATATCGAACGGGCATTGAAGTTGCTTGAACCGGAACTCCGAAAAGCCGCGGCGGAAATGGACGATGCCTTGTTTGTCGAATATTGGGGCGAAAGCGTCAAGCCGGAAAGCCGCATCCGCAAATGGCTTGAAAAGGCAGATGCGATTGCAAAAGGATGGAAACCTTCCTTTTCTCTCTTTGGAGGAAAATATACACATGGATAGTTTCATTTCCACTCCAGCGGATGCAGCGTTCCTCTTCCGCGCCGCGCTGCCGAAGGAGCAGAAGGAGGAGCGCGTGTTCGTCCTTCCGCGTCATTGATTTACGGGAATAGGCGGCTTGCATCCATGGAGAGTCTGCGCATGACGACGGAAATTGCGGCATTGGACAATGATGTCAAATCGCTCATTCTGTCCATTCGTGGCGTACAGGTCATGCTCGACCGTGACTTGGCGATGCTTTATGGCGTGACGACGAAGCGGCTCAATGAGCAGGTGAAACGCAATCTCGCAAGGTTCCCTGACGCATTCCGTTTCGTTTTGTCATCTGAGGAGATGGTCGAACTGGTCGCAAATTGCGACCGGTTCAAGACGATGAAACACTCCTCCGTGCCGATGTGCGCATTTACCGAGCATGGAGTGCGAAAATGTCGGCAACCATTGGGAAAATGACAGCTGCAAACCAAAAGGAAATGCTTGCGGGGTTGTTCCCAGACAAAACATTGCTTGCTAAACATAGAGCGGAGGTAGTAGCATGAGTGATATAAGTGATATGCAAGTAAGATTTCCCAGTGCGAATGAGGGAAGATCCATTAACAAGTTCGGTGTGCCATATCATAGTTATACGTTGCGGCTTGCAAATGGAGACGAGGTGAGGATGGATGTCGGTTATGAAGAAGATTGGGGTAATGTGCAACAATGTATGCCAGATGATTGTGACGATTGCTTCGAGTCTGTTGGCTGGGGGAATGATATGGATGGTCATCTGAAAATCGTCGATGTAGTTGATGATGAGACTGAAGAGTCGCTGGTTGTTCACGAGTGGGCAAAATACTGTGTTTGGTGTTATGTAGATAATTATTCCTCTCCATGAGCGGTTCTCTGACAAATATCTCGCTGAAGAAAGACGCCGCTGGGCAAGTGTATCTTGTGACAGCGCGAAACTTTGTCGCAGTATATGAAGCGCAGTATAATGTCACTGTGCCGGATAAGGTGCGGCGGGCATTGGCATTGCTTATCGGCGAGGCTGAGGATTCAAGAGCCATTTTGGACGCTACGGACATTTCAGTTGATGGCGAAAGAGTCCGTGGCATTGCATATGAACAGAACTACAGGCTTGTGTTCGAGGTCATACGCAACTATGATGCAATGATGGCGTCTATGTTGCTGGATTGGCTCAAAAAGCAGATTGCTTCTGTTTGCGAGTTATGCTTTTCTGCTGGCGAGGTGAGTGATCGTGACAAATGGGCGAATGTTCTTTGGTATAAGAACCTGGTGGACGCAGATGGGCAAGGGCTCGACTTCCTTGTCCCGATAAATCGCATCGTGTCAGCCCTCGTAAAGAATGGAGACAGGAATGTTGTTGAGCGCGGACCGAAAAACGGAGGTTCAACTATTCAGCTTCCGTTTGGCCACTTGCAATACCACCTGAAGCAACTGGAGTTCTATCAGCAATTGAAGAAGATTCAATCGCTTCTTGCGACTGTATCAGAATGAAGAATCGGGAGGCTTTATGAGTAATTGTATTCATATCGAAACCCCCGCTGACGCCGCCGCGATGTTCCGCGTTGCATTGCCGAAGGAGCAGAAGGAGGAGCGCGTGTTCGTCCTGCCGCTGGACGGCAACGGCAATGCGCTTGCCAAGCCGATTCTCGTTTCCGTAGGGCACATGGACGGCACGGCAACAATTGACGCAGGCGCGATCTTCCGCGAGGCGCTGAAGGCGGGCACAGAGGAAATCATCGTCGCCCACAACCATCCGTCAGGAAACTTGACGCCGAGCAAGGCCGACCTTGCCGTGACCAGGGAATTGCAAACCCTCTCGGAGCGGCTGGGCGTCCCCCTTCTCGACCACCTTGTCATCGGGGCAGAAGGAACCGGCGATTTCGTTTCCCTTGCCGAGCGGAACGGCTGAACAAAGCCTCACGCGGACATGTCCCCTATGGTTGGAAACAGAAAAGCATAGATTCCGACATTTCCTGATTTACCGAACCTTTGGAATATCATGGACTACCTTCTTCAGAAACTGCTCTTGGTGCTGACGCCGATTCTGTTCGTCGCGGATCTCGTGCAGAGCCACTTCTACCTGCGCGAAGCCGATGCGCGCGAGGGCGACGACCACCTGCCGCACACGGTCTACTACAGCTGCTTCGGGCTCTTCTTCGCCGCGATGCTCTTCGCGCTTCTCGCGCCGTCGCTTCCGCTCATGTGGGTGGCCATCGAACTGACAACCCTCGTCTCCGCGCCGCTCATCGCCTACCACCGCACGAAGGAGTCGCTGGAGGCGATGTGGAAATACCTCCTCATCTGCTCGATCGGCATCGGCCTCGCCCTCTTCGGCACGATGCTCGTCCTCCACGCGCAGACCACCGGCCGCGTCGCGTGGTTCAAGGCGGGCTTCGCCTTCATCCTCGCGGGCTACGGCACAAAGACGGGGCTCGCGCCCTTCCACACGTGGCTGCCCGATGCCCACTCCGAAGCGCCCGCGCCCGTCTCGGCGCTTCTCTCGGGCGCACTCCTCAACTGCTCGCTCTTCGCAATCGTCCGCTTCCGCGAAGCGATGCCCAACGCCGCCGCGCCCTTCTGCGACCGCGCGATGCTCGCGCTCGGTCTCCTCTCCGTCGCGACGGCGGCCGTCTTCATGGTTCGTCAGACGGACTACAAGCGCCTGCTCGCCTACTCCTCCGTCGAGCACATGGGCCTGGCGACGATTCTCTTCGCCCTCGTCGGCCTCCTCTTCGACGGACGACCGCACACGGACCTTCTCCAGCTCGCCCTGCTCGCGCATGTCGCCGCCCACTCGCTCACGAAGACGCTGCTCTTCCTGACGGCGGGCAACCTGCTCCTCGCCTTCGGAACGCGCGCCATCGCCGCCGTCCAGGGCCTCGGCGTCTCGATGAAGGGACACGCCGCCCTCTGGATCGTCGGCCTCCTCTTCATCTGCGGCATGCCGCCGTCCGTCCTCTTCCTCTCCGAGCTCGGCCTCGTCTGCACGGCGCCCGTCTGGGTCTCCGCCACCGTCCTCGTCCTTCTCTTCGTCGTCTTCGCCGCCATGATGAAAGTCGCGCTCGCGATGACGATGGGGCGGCCCGCAAATGTGCCCGCTCCCCTTCCGCGTCGGCTCGCCGCCGTGCCGACGCTCCTTGCCACCGCGCTGGCCGTCGTGGGACTCGCGCTCACCGTCCTCCTCGTGGTCGCCGTCGAGACGGCCCACCCCGTCGCCACCGCCCTTCTCCATCCGTAAGTTCTCCCCGCCTTTCCCCTACGACCATGATCGAGACACACGCCTTTGAATCGGCCGAACAGGCCCAAGCCTTTCTCCAGACGCTCGGCGGCTACGCCGAGCCGCCCGCCGTCGCGCCCCTCAAGGGCGAAGCCGCGCACGAAGTCGCCGTCGGGCCCGTCCACGCCGGCGTCATCGAGCCGGGCCACTTCCGCTTCCAGTGCGTGGGCGAGAACGTCTACAACCTGCAGATCTTCCTCGGCTACCAGCATCGCGGCGTCGAAGACGCAATCGTGGGGGCGGACGGACACCTGCCGCGCCAAATCGCCCTCGCCGAGACGTGCGCCGGCGACACGTCCATCGCCGCCGCGACCGCGTTCGCCGAAATCATCGAGGCCCGCGACGGCCTTCGCGTCTCCGCCCGCGACCAGGCCCTGCGCCGCCTGCTCCTCGAGCTCGAGCGCATCGCCAACCACGTCGGCGACCTCGGTGCGCTTGCAGGCGACGTCGCGTTCCTGCCGACGGCCTCGTTCTGCGGACGCATCCGAGGCGACTACCTCAACCTCACGGCCCTCGTCTGCGGCAACCGCTTCGGCCGCAATGCCGTCGTGCCGAGCGGCCTGCGCGTCGCGCTCACGGACGAAACGCGCACGAAAATTCTCGCGGGCCTACACGCCGCGAAGAGAGACCTCGACGCCGCGCTCAAGCTGATGTTCGAATCGCCCAGCGTCTGCGACCGCCTCGACGGCACGGGCGTCGTCCCGAAGGACGTCGCGGCGCAGCTCGGCCTCGTCGGCGTCGCCCGCCGCGCCTCGGACGAGCTGAACGGCGACGTCCTCGCACGTGCGCTCATCCGCCGCAAGGAAATCGAAGAGGCGCATGAGGTCGTGTTCGGGCTTCTGGAGGAGAAAAGCCTGTGGGCGAAGGACAATGGACAGCGGACAATGGACAGCGGAGAGGGCCCGCACACGGCGAACGCCTCAAGCGACGAGCCGAGGTCTGAAAACAGCGGTTCGGCTGGCGCCGCGTCTGCGGCGCCATTCACGGCAGTTGTCGCGACGGTCGCCGCCTGGCGCGGGCCGCTCGTCCACGCGGCGGTCTTCGACGCACACGGTGCAATGCGCCGCTACAAGATCGTCGACCCGTCGGCGCACAACTGGCAGGGCCTCGCGTGGGCGCTGCGCGGCGAGCAGATCTCGAACTTCCCGATTTGCAACAAGTCGTTCAACCTCTCGTATTGCGGAACAGATAGATAAACATCATGATCAAGGCACTTATCGCACGACTTCGGCAGGGATTTCGGACAGGAGCGTTCCCGACAAAGGCAGGCCCGAACCTGCCGCCGGACTTTCGCGGACGCCCCGCGCTCGACGCGGGCCTTACACCGGACAACCTTGCGCGGGCGAAAGCCGTCTGCCCCGTCGCGGACGCGCTCGGGCGCGACGCGGGCGGCGCGTTCCTCGACATGGGCCGCTGCACGTTCTGCGGCCGCTGTGCCGAGGCCTGCCCCGGCAAGATCCGCTTCACGAAGGAATACCGCCTCGGCGTCTTCGCGCGCGAGGCACTGATCGTCCGCGCCGGAGAAGCGCCCTACGAGCCGCCGCGACAGACGAACCCGGAGGCCCGTGCGCTCCGGCAGTCGTTCCAGCTGCGCGAAGTCTCGGCCGGCGGTTGCGCCGCGTGCGAACTCGACGCGAACGTCCTCGGCACGCTCGCGTGGGACATGGGCCGCTTCGGCATCCGCTTCGTCGCCTCGCCGCGCCATGCGGACGCGATCTACCTGACGGGCCCCGTCTCGCCGAACATGCAGCTTGCGCTTGAGAAGACGTATGCCGCCGCGCCGGAGCCGAAGTTCCTGATCGCCGCTGGCGCGTGCGCCATCTCCGGAGGACTCTACGCGCACGGCACGCTGCCAGCCGTACCTGCGCTCTTCATCCCCGGTTGCCCGCCCCATCCGGCGACGACGCTCGAAGCCCTTCTGCGCTTCACCGGCCGCGAGACCTTCGCGACCAAGAACGCCTCAAGGCCTTCGTCACCCCTGTCCAGCTGAACGGCCAGCCGAGCGCTCACTCCGCCGCCGTCCGAACCGTCAGCACGGACACGGGGCCGGCAGCCACGGCGTGATCGCGTAGCCGGCGTGACGGGCGAACGCGGACTCGAAGCCCTGCGTCCAGTTCTGCGTGCCGACCTCGTAACTGTCGTTCAAGACGGTCTTGAGCGGCCCGCTCGGCCCGGCGAGGTCGGGCCCAAGCGCCGCGACCGTCTTCTCCACGTAGTTCGCCCAGTGACACCGAAGGGCCACCTTGGAGAGCTTGTCGCACTCAAGGCCCTTGCCAAGCCGCGTCCCCGTGCCGTTCATGCGGTTGAGGGCGCGGTAGCCGACGCGCAGAACCGTCCAGTCGCCCGGCGGCAGCGAGCAGGCCAACGTCCCGTCGCGGAAATCGGCCGTGAGGTCGCGCACGGACGCGCGCGCCACCACGGCGGCGCCCGGCGCGAGCATGACTTCCGTCCGCCCCGCACGCAAAACGACGCGCGACGCGGCGGCGCGGGGCGCGCCCGCCAGCGCCGAGGCGGACAAGAGGACGCCAACGAGAAGAAATCCGAGCACCGGGCTCCTAGCGAAAGCCGAGGATCTTGTGGAGCTGGACGGAGAGCGACCAGCCGTCCAGGCGGGAGAGGACGGACTTCGCCGTCGCAAAGTCAATCGCGCCGTTCCGTTCGCACGGCGAGATGTAGTAGTCCGTCGCGGCGATGCACCCGCGAATCTCCTGCGCGAAACGGATGACGGACGCCTCGTCCGAGGAGGCGACGACCCGCACCTCGTCGCAGCGGCGAAGGCACATCTCCGCACGATAGCGCGCGGCCTCTTCCGCCTTGGGCGAACAGGCAACGTAATCGACGTCGCCCAGCCACGCGGGCGCGAGCAGGCCATTCGTCTCGACGCCGATCCAGAAGCCCGCGCCCTTCAGCGCCGCGACGAGTTCGGGCATCCCCGCCTGGATCGTCGGTTCGCCGCCTGTCAGGATTACGCTCGTCGGACGCTGCGCGCGCACCTCGGACAGCAGATCGTCCAGCGACAGCGTGAATCGCCGCGCCGTGTCCGTGTCGCACCACGGGCAGGCGAGATTGCAGCCCGCGAAGCGGACGAACGTGCAGGGCCGCCCCATGTTCCGCCCCTCCCCCTGGAGCGACGAAAAGACCTCAACGAGCCCGTACATCCTTCCCCCGGAAGGCGAGCGCGTAGAGGCCGACGACCGCGAAGCAGATCGTCGGGACGACGAAGCTCGCGCGCAGCGACATCGCGCAGAGCTTGAGGTTCGTGTCCCAGTCCGTCGCGAACCCCGGCACGAGCGCGCACCACACGGAGTTCGGGTTGCCGATGACGTCCGCCATCCACGGCGTGACGATCGCGCCGCCCAGGATCGCCATGATGAGGCCGGACGCGCCGAGCTTCAGGGCCTTCGGATACAGCCCGCCGAGAGCCTGGCCGTAGATCGTCGGGAACATGAGCGACATGAAGCCGCTCATCGCGACGAGGCAGAGGACGTTCGCGGAAAACGGCAGCCCCCCGACCGAGAAGAGGATGCGCGTCGGCAGGTACATGACGCCGAGGCAGCAGAGGATCGCGCCCGCCGCGAAGACGGCCATCATCTTCGCCGGCTCGACGTACTTCATGGCGAACGTCGCGATCCAGCGGCAGACGATGAAGAGCGTGATGGCGACCGTGTAGTAGGTCGCGCCGTCCGCCGGCGTGACGCCAAGCTCCTTCTGGCAGTAGACGTTGAGCCACGTCCACGCGGCGATCTGCACGCCCACGTAGAAGAACTGGGCGACGACGCCAAAGCCATAGCGCGGCGTCCGCAGGAGCGTCCCGAGCATCGCCCGGTAGTCGCGCTGGAGAACGACGTAGGCGAGCGGGCCGAGGCAGCCCAGCAGCACCCAGACGATCTTGTTCATCTCCGGGAAGAGGAAGTAGAGCGCGGTGATCGGCGCGAAGGTGAAGAGCGTCGCGACGCCGACGCGCTTCAGGGCCACCGACCGGCCGTCGCCCGACGCCGCAGCGCCGTCCTCCTTCGCGAAGAGGAAGAAGAGCCAGATGAGCGCGGCGATCGCGCAGAGGCCGACGTAGGGCGCGCAGACCCAGAAGAGCTCGTTGTGGACGATCCCCTGCCGCGTCGCCTCGTCCATGAGCGCGCGCTCCTCCGCCGTCGCGGGATGGAGGTGCGAGAGGATGAGCTGCTGGGCGAGGACGATGCCCATCATCGAGCCGACGGGATTGAACATCTGCGCGAAGTTGAGCCGCCGCACGGCCGTCGAGGCGTCGCCGAGCGAGAGGACGTACGGATTGCACGTCGTCTCCAGGAGGGAACAGCCGCCCGCGACGATGAAGATCGCGATGAAGTAGACGTCGAACGACTGGGCAATGCAGGCAGGAATGTAGAGCAGCGCGCCGGTGATGTAGACAAAGAGTCCGATCAGCACGCCCTTGCGGTAGCTGAACTCCTCGGCGAGGACGGCCGCGAAGATCGCGAGAACCGCATAGGCCCCGTAGAACGCGACCTGCACAAGACCGGCCTTCGACTGGTCCATCGTGAAGATGCGCTGGAACGACGGCACCAGATTGTCCGTCATGTTGTTCAAAAGCCCCCACAACGTGAAGCAGCTCACGAGCATCACGAATGTGAGGAGATTCTTCTTCGAGATCAGCCGTCCGTTTTCCATGCGATTATGCCATCCTGCCGTCATTCATGCCATCCGCCGTCTCCAGGTGCGCCTGGATCGCGGCATGCAAAACGTGATTCGCGCCGGGCGCAAGCGTCCGCCCGCCCGGCCAGTCCGAGACCGGCTCCACGCAGACGAAGCGCATCCAGTCGTCCGCCGCCAGATCGGCGAGCCGCGTCTCCGCGCCCGGATTCCAGACGACGGCGCGGTCGTTGCCGGACGACGCGACCGCGATCGCGCGCTTAAGCCCCGGATCGAGCACCGCGTAGGCGTGCCGGGGCGCCGGCTTCATCTCGAAGATGTGGTCGGGCGCGAAATCGACCTTCAGGTCGCCGGCCCACACGCCGCGCCGCTGCTCCGGCGTCGTGCCGTCCGTGTACGCGCAGCCGTCCAGCCCCCGCACCGTGACGCCGTCGCGGTCGCGCACGGCGAGATAGGGGTGGAAGCCGCAGCTGAAGGCGAGCGGCTCCGAGCCCGTATTCGTCGTCGTCAGCGCGAGATTGAGCTTCATCGAGACGGATACCTTGACCGTCAGGTCGAAGGCATGCGGCCAGAGCTGCCGCGTGACGAGATCGTCCCGAAGGCCGAGCGTCACCTCCGTCACGTCCTCGGAATACTCCGTGCCGCGCACGTCGAAGACCATCTTCGACGCGAAGCCATGCTGCGGCAAGTCCTTCGCGAAGCGGTTGCCGAACTGCGGCCAGCAGACGGGCACGCCCCCGTGGAACTTGTCGCCCCGGTTGTAGTCCGCATCCCGCCGCGCCGGGCGGAAGAGGACGGGCCCGTGGCCCGTCGGACGGTAGGAAAGCGTGTTCGCGCCGAGGAGCGCGACTTCCGCCGTGCCGTACCGGTTCGCGAGAACGACGTTCGGATAGCCAGCGAAGCCCGGACGGAAGACGATCCGTCCGGGCGCACCGTACCGCGCGTTCAGCTCGGCAACCGTCATCTTCAGGCGAGCCCCTTGTAGAGCTTCTCGATGTCCTTGACCGTGAGGTCGCGCGGGTTGCCCGGACGGCAGGCGTCGGCGTAGGCCGACTTCGCGAGGAACGCGATGTCCTCCTTCTTCAGGACGCCCTTGAGGTCGGCCGGGATGCCGACGTCCTTCGAGAGCTTCTCGACCGCCGCGATCGCCGCCTTGCGGACGGCCGCGAGCGGCATCTTCTCCGCGCCCTTCACGCCCATCGCGACCGCGATCTTGCGGTACTTGTCGCCCGTCTTCGGCGCGTTGAACTTCATCGCCGTCGGCAGGAGGATCGCGCACGCCTTGCCGTGCGGCATGTCGTAGAGCGCGGAGAGGCCGTGCGCCATCGAGTGGTCGATGCCGAGGCCGACGTTCGAGAAGCCCATGCCCGCGATGTACTGGCCGAGGGCCATGCCCGCGCGGCCCGCCGGCTTGTTCGCGACCGCGTCGCGCAGCGAGGCGCTGATGAGGCGGATCGCCTCCAGGTGCAGCATGTCCGTCATCGGGCAGGCCGCCTTCGTGATGAGGCCCTCGATCGCGTGGGTCAGGGCGTCCATGCCCGTGAAGGCCGTGAGGCCCTTCGGCATCGAGCTCATCATGTCGGGATCGACGAACGCGACGACGGGGATGTCGTGCGGATCGACGCAGACGAACTTGCGCTTCTTCTCGACATCGGTGATGACGTAGTTGATCGTCACCTCGGCCGCCGTGCCCGCCGTCGTCGGGACCGCGAGAATCGGGAGCGTCGGGTTCTTCGTCGGCGCGACGCCCTCGAGGCTGCGGACGTCCGCGAACTTCGGATTGGTGCGGATGATGCCGACGGCCTTCGCCGTGTCCATCGAGCTGCCGCCTCCAATGGCGATGATGCAGTCGGCCTTCGTCTTCTTCGCGGCTTTCACGCCGTCCTTGACGTTCTGGATCGTCGGGTTCGGCTTGATCTCCGAATAG
>CAKULV010000069.1 GCA_934667425.1 uncultured Kiritimatiellota bacterium
AGGCGTGACGGGAAGGTGTACGTCAGCGGGCGGTCGGAAGAGATCGAGCGGGTGTTCAGGGCCTGCGGCTCGAAGGCGTCCTTTGGGCTGAATTGGCCCGGAGGCATATACAGGACATTCCAGTCGATGAGGGAGGAGCTTTCGAATGAGTAGTCCCGGTCGGCAATTGCCGCCGAAGGGAATGGGAGGCGAATTGGGCCATGGCAGGCCATATAATTATGGGCACACATGGAATAATCAATTTTTGTATGGTGATGGATACCTTTGGGCCCGAATGATAGGGTGAGGTTGTCAATGAAGAGAATGTTATGTTATGTCTGTTTAGCCGCAACATTTATAGTCATTCTATCAAGTGCATATATGTCTGCCAATGGCTTGATCTGCAAAAAGGACGTTGAGATTTTTCCGGGATTAAGGTGGGAATATTATTCGGACAATTATTCACGTCTGATTTCAGACAAATTTGGCGTGATAGCCAAAGGGAAATTCCAGCTCTTATTTTGCGATTACGGTCTGTATGTGTGTGCGTCGGAAACGGAAGCCTCCCGGTATATAGATATGTATGAACAGCGAATAGAAGAGATTTCCAAGGCGGGAACAAATCTGTGGAGCAAGGTCGGCGCAATCTTTTCAACCGATGCGCAAACGGCAATGGGGGTGTATGACGTTAATGGCATGGTGTTGTTTAGACAGGAACTTGACAGTTTAAAAGAGCGAATACGACAAAAGGATAGGCCTGTCGCCAAATAGTTATGGGAATGTTGATTTTGCTTTTCAGAATACCAGTTGCGTGGGACGGCCTCGCACTCGCCTCCGCGTACCTGCGGCCAGCCTTCGTTGCGCGAAAAGGGGCGATTTGGTATACTTCGCACCCAATATGTCGAGGTTTCACGTCCCCTTTTGCGCGATATCGGCGGTGTTCTCCGCCGTCGGCGCCTATGCATCGACCAATTCGGTAGCGGTCGATGCCGGCGCCGATTTGCGAATCCGCCAGGAGATCATGCATAACATCACCGGGCTTCCCGGCGCTCCCGGCGCGATGATGCCCCGCGCATACAAGAAGGACATAAACCACATACGGATAAGGCCGCGCATATGGACGAAGGCTTCTTGGGACAAGCTTACGCTTTATGGGCGGCTGGTCGATGAAGTGCGCGAGCACATCGTCAAGAACGGGATGCCGCGCAAGCGTCGTTCATACAACTTCCCGGACGAGGTCGTGCTTGACAACCTGTACCTTGACGCGAAGGGACTGTTCGACGGCTTCCTCGACTTTCGGATCGGGCGGCAGGATCTGCTGGAGAACGGGCAGTCTGCATTCGGGCTTCCGAGACTGATGCAGGACGGCACCGCGTACGATGGCTCCCGCTCTTGCTATGCCGACATGGTGCGCTTTACTTTCCACACGTCTGACGAATCTAAGCTTGATGCGTTTGCGCTGTACGACAATGGCCGGAACGTGTTCCGCTACGGCAACAGAAGTTCGCGGGGGCGTCCGATCAACGCGATACATCCGGGCGACTCGCCGGGGATGGACGAATGGGGCGGAGGCCTCATCTGGAGCGATTCCATCTGCGACAGGACTTTCCCGTACAAGGTCTACGTGATACACAAGCACAACGAGGCCTACCATGCCCCTGGCGGACGCCGCATGCCCGACAAGCAGATAACTACATTCGGCATCGACGTGACGCCTTCGCTGAACGAGAACCTGTCCTTCGAGCTTGACCTTGCCGATCAGGTGGGGACGCTCTCCGACGGCGGCAGGCAGGCCGGCGGGCAGATGGTGTACGCCGCCGTGGATCTGCACAGGTCTCAAAAGGCTATGGGAGTTCGTCCCTATACGAGGCTCAGCGTGTATTACCTCTCGGGTGACCGCCACCACGGAAATCCGGGCGACAACGACACGTCTTGGGATCCGCTTTGGGCCCGTGCGCCACAGGATTCGGAGCTTTTCCAGTACGGTACGCTGTACGGCCTCGGCTACTGGAGCAACGTTGCCTATCCCAAGCTCACCATCGGCGCAAACATGGGGCCACGGCACCGGGTGAGCGCATATTCAGGGCCGATGTTCGCGGCGGCGCAGGACGGCGACGGGCACGCGGACGGCTCCGACCACGGCATGTTCAAGGGAGCGTTCTCCGCCGTGCGCTACGACTTCCCGATTCGCCTTGCGGACAAGGGCGCTCAGGGCTGCGACCGCTTCGAGGTGTTCGGGCACGTCATGGCGGAGCTGTTCAATCCGGGCAACTACTACGACTCCTCGCGTCCGGCGTGGTTCATCCGCTGGGAACTTATCTTTTCGTTTTGACACAATAAGGAAAATCCAAGGAAAGGCTATTCTCAGACATGCGCATTCTTACAGGCATCCAGCCATCAGGGAAACTACACTGGGGAAACTACTTCGGCGCGATGAAGTCGATGTTCGACCTGCAGGCCCAAGGCAAGGAGATATTCATGTTCATCGCAAACTACCATGCGATGACCACGGTGCGCGACGGCGCCGCGCTGCGCGAGCAGACGCGCGACGTGGCGCTCGACTACCTCGCGTGCGGGCTTGACCCGGAGAAGTCGATCATCTACCGCCAGAGCGACGTGATGGAGGTGCAGGAGCTCGCGTGGTTCCTCTCCTGCCTTACCCCGATGGGACTGCTCGAGCGCTGCCACAGCTACAAGGACAAGCTTGCCCACGGGCTCGAGGCCACCCACGGCCTTTTCGCGTATCCTGTCCTGATGGCGGCCGACATACTCATCATGAATGCCGATCTCGTTCCGGTCGGGAAAGACCAGAAGCAGCACCTCGAGGTGACGCGGGATCTGGCGCAGAAGTTCAACAACGCTTTCGGCGAGATCTTCAAGCTTCCCGACGCCTACATTCCGGAGACTGTGGCCACGATCCCGGGGACTGATGGGCAGAAGATGTCGAAGAGCTACCACAACGCGATCGAGCTGTTTGAGCCAAACGGCTCGATCAAGAAGAAGGTCATGGGGATAGTAACCGATTCCAAGACGATGGAGGAGCCGAAGGAGCCTGAAGGCAACGCCATCTACGAACTCTACAAGCTTTTCGCGACACCGGACGAGGTGGCCGAGATGGCCGCGAACTTCCGTGCCGGCAACTACGGGTACGGACACGCGAAGAAGGCCCTGCTCGAGGCGTACCACCGTCTTTTCGATCCGTTCCGCGCCAGGCGCGAGGAACTGGCGAAGGACACCGATACGCTTGAGGACATACTTAAGGCCGGCGCTGAAAAGGCCCGCGCCGCCGCAATGGCAACAATGGAGAAGGTCCGCACAGCCGTGGGCCTCTAAACAACATCCAAGGGAGCAAGGTACAATGAAAGACACGAAAGCAATCACGATGATTACGGCTTCGGCCATGTTGGCTTCGATGACCGCCGTCGCCGCCATATATGGCGATGTGCCGGACGCCAGGCATGCCTGGTCGGTGCATGACATGAACCGTCCGAACCCGGTGAAGGTGTCGGCAGAGGCCGGGAAGCCGCCGAGCGATGCGGTGGTGCTGTTCGACGGAACGAAGGATTCCTTCGAGAAGAACTGGTGCGATGACAAGGGAGAGCCTTCCAAGTGGAGGCTGGGCAGTGAAGGGGACTTCTACTGCGTTCCTGGCTGGAAGAACGGCGGGAAGATCCGCACGCGTGGATCGTTCGGAGACTGCCAGCTCCACCTGGAGTTCAGGCACGATGCCGAGATAGGGCTCGTGCCTGACGCGAAGGGGGCGCAGATGCACGGAAACTCCGGCGTGTTCCTCATGTCCAACTACGAGATCCAGGTGTTGGAGTCGTTCGGCACGGACCCGGCGGACATGAAGAACCCCAACTACGCGGATGGACAGGTCGGCGCGGTATATGCCGAGAACCCTCCGATGGTGAACCCGTCCCGCAAGCCCGGCCAGTGGCAGACGTACGACATCATCTTCCACCAGCCGGTGTGGGATGGGCTCAGGATGGTGCATCCGGGCAGCGTCACCGTGCTTCTCAACGGCGTGGTCGTGCAGGACCACTGGGAGATGGAGGGGCTTACCACGCACAAGAAGCGCCGCCCTCTCGCACCGCACGCCACGAAGCTGCCGCTCTTCTTCCAGGATCACGGATGCGTGGTACACTACCGCAACATATGGCTCCGTGAAATCCCGTCCAGATACGCGAACGTCACGCACGGCGGGCCGGCGGCCGACGAGAATGCGGTCATGGCGCAGCGCCGGGAGACGGCGGCAGGGCTGTTCGCCAAGATCGAGAAGCCGATAAGGCCCACGATCGCCAACATGGAGGCGCTTGGAGAGGTGATAAGCTATGCGCGCGAGGGCGAGTACGACAGGCAGTGGCGCAGTTTAGCGGAGGCTTTCCATGGGGTCCTCGACAAGATGACCGATGCCGAGTGGAATGCCGGCAGAAAGGAGCTTCTCCATCTGCGCGATTCGCTCGACACGCTGATCCGCGCCGGCGTCGTTCCCCAGAAGTGCGGTACGCGCAAGCGCATAAGCGCGGCGGCTCTCCGTCTCGGCTGGGAGAAGTGACGGATCGAGGGGAGGGGCTGCGTGTCTGGAAAGCTTAAGGTCGGCCTTGCGCTCGGCTCCGGCGGAGTGCGCGGCATGGCGCATTTCGGCGTGATCCGCACTCTGATGAAGCACGGGGTGAAGATATCGTGCGTCGCCGGGTCGTCGTCGGGAAGCATAGCCGGCGCGGCCCTTGCGGCGGGCAAGCTGGACGAGTTCGAGGAGTTTTTCAGGAGGATCAACTGGTGGAAGATGTTCCGGATGTTCTTCGAGTTTTCCATGCCATGGCGGGGAGGGTACCTTACGGGGAAGCGCATAAGGGCCGAGTTGCGCCGGCGTCTTGGGCGCATGCGGTTCGAGGACTGCGAGATACCGTTCGCCGCCGTCGCGATGGACATGAAGGACGGCAAGGAGCATCCGCAGACGGAAGGGGATCTCGTCGATGGTGTGTTCGCGTCGATGGCCGTCCAGGGGCTGTTCAAGCCTGTGGTCCGCGACGGGCATTGGCTTGCGGACGGAGGGCTCGACAATCCGCTCCCGATAAGCGTGTGCAGAAGCATGGGGGCGGACTACGTCATTGCGGTGGACGTAAACCTCGGACAGCCGCTTGAGGTGGAACGCTCTGTCAAGAGTCCAACGCTCTGGACGATATTCACCCAGACGTGCAGGATCGTCGAGAACAACTGGACAGACCGCATCCTGCGCTCCAATCCTCCTGATGTCCTTCTCCAGCCAGACCTTCACGACATATTCGCGGCAAGCCTGCGGCATGTCACGCGGGCGATACTGCGCGGGAAGATCGCTGCGGAACGCTGGCTGGCGACCCTCTCGCCAGACCTGAAGATGAGGATGATGCAATAGCGGCGGAATCCGCCTGTTCCGGCCATCGGACATAAAAATCTTCTCTTGATTTCCGCACAGGTTTTTTGTATCATACGCCACGTTTTTCATGCAATAGACTTAAACAAAGGAAAGAGGAATCGAAATGAAGTTCTCGAAGACTATGATGGCTGTCGTTGGGGCGCTCGCGCTGACTGTCGTTGGGTGCAAATACGATGATGCGGCCGATGATGGCGCTGCGGCGGATGCCAGCTCCTCCACCCGCGGCCAGAACGTAGATACCGTTGGCGGGCCGGCTGTTGACGAGAGCGGCATGGCTGCCACCGAGCTTCCCTTCGACAAGGATCCCAACTACACCCGTTGCACGGATGTGAGCTTCGATCCGGTCTACTTCGGTTTCGATGCCTCAAACCTCGCTTCGTCCGAGCTAGACAAGATCGACAGGGTTGCCCAGCACCTCAGGGACAACGCCGACCGTGTGGTCATCGTCGAGGGCAACTGCGACGAGCGTGGCTCCAACGAATACAACCTTGAGCTTGGCAGCCTGCGCGCAATATCGATTCGCGACTATCTCGCGACGCTCGGCATTTCCGGCGACCGGGTTCAGACGAAGAGCTACGGCGAGGAGAAGCCGGCCGTCATGGGGACTGGCGAGGAAGTCTGGGCCAAGAACCGTCGCGGCGAGTTTGCGATCTACAAGCACAAGTAAGGCATAGCGCCAGATGTTCGCCTTTGTGTTTGATTCAATCGGAGGCGGCGAGTGGCTTGTGCTGCTCGCCGTCATTCTTATTGTCGTGGGGCCCAAGAACCTCCCGTCAGCCGCCAGGAAAATGGGGCAGGTGATGAGCAAGTTGCGCCGTGCGGCCGATGAGTTCAAACGCCAGCTTATGACGATGGACGATGAGATGCGGCGCACGGCCGACGAGCTTAAGCGCGACTACATAGACATTCCCGAAGATTCCTCTACCGGAGACCGGGCTGCTTCGGAGAGCGCAGAGGCGGAAGCGTCGGGCGACGGTGAGTACCATGGCGACGACTATCCAGGGCAAGACTACTACGGCATGACAGACGAGAACGGGTTGGAGGTGGCATCCGCTCCTGATGGAGAGGATGCCCCGGCATCCACTTCCGAACCTTCGTCCGCCGCAGCCGAAGCACGGCAGCCAGAGGGATCTTCGCAGTCAACTGAAAGTCAAGAGAGAGCAAATGGGCAAGATACGGAAACTACTTAAGGATCCTGATGCCGTAAACGATCCGCCCCGTCCCTTTTTTGAGCACATTATCGCGTTGAGGCAGTGCCTGATGCACGCCGCAATCGCGTGGGTCGTGGCCTGTGTGCTTGCCGGAGTGTTTTCGCCGCAGGTGCTTGACTGGCTGAAGTCTCCGGCGGCGGCTCTTGAGGCGGCGGACAAGCTTCACATCGAGGGGCTGGACCTGATGAGCGGCTTCTCCGCGATCATATCCATAGCCATTTGGGGCGGGACTGCACTTTCCTTCCCGTGCGTCATGTATTTCCTCCTGCGCTTCATCTTCCCCGCGCTGACCAAGCGCGAGAAGGTGGCCATCCTGTTCTACCTGTTTGCCGGAGCGGGGTGCTTTGCGCTTGGCGTGTGGTTTTCCTACTCCAGGATCGCCCCGCGCGCCGTAGAGTTCTTCGACTGGCTGAATGGGTGGGTGCACCTGCCGGTGTCTACCGTCAGGATCGAAGGCTACATCTCCGTGGTTCTCAAGCTGATAATAGCCTTTGGGCTTGTCTTCCAGATACCCCTGATACTGTTCGTGCTTGGGTGGCTTGGCGTAATAACTTCGGATACGCTCCGCAAGTTCCGCAGGTTTGCCATCGTGATAGCCTTCTTCCTCGGAATGGTGCTTACCCCGCCGGATCCCATGAGCCAGATTCTCATGGCCGTGCCGCTATGTGTTCTCTACGAGTTGTGCATATGGGGCGTGTGGGCCAAGGAGCGGCTTGGCATAAGGCTTTGATCGGGGCATTGCCGGATGAAGGCTAAGTACGCCATACCGTTGGGCTTCATTGGCGTCATCCTTGCCGGGGCTGGGCTCTTCTCCCTGCCGGTATCCGGCGGGCTGGGATTCATGGATGCGCTCTTCACCTCGTGTTCGGCGGTTTGCGTGACCGGACTTTCGACAATCGACCCGGTGCCTGTCTTGACCACGTTCGGGCAGACGGTACTGATGGTGCTTGTCCAGATCGGCGGCGTAGGAATCATGACATTTGGCACATTCATCCTTGTCTTGGCCGGCAAGAGGCTTCCGATAGACCAGGAGTTTGCCCTGTCCAACGCCTATGGGGTGAACGGAGTAAAGGGGTTTCGCGGGCTTGTAGTATGGGTGGTAGTCTCGATGCTCGTTATAGAGGGATTGGGCGCATGGGCTCTGAACGCAGTGCTGAACGACCCTTACCGGGCTTGCTTCTTTTCAATCATGTCGTTCTGCAACGCTGGCTTTACGCTGGATCCTGGCGGAGTGTCGTCATCCCTTGTGGACAAGCCGCTCGCGATTCTCGTGATGAGCATCCTCATGATCCTTGGAGGACTTGGCTTCATGGTGCTGTACAACATCTGCACGATCAAGTTCTGGCACAGGTCTCTTCGCAGGCAGGGGAGGCTATCTCTCCACACGAGGGTCGTCATATGGACTACGGTGGCGTTCGTGCTGGTGTCATTTTTGGTGTTTCTGGCGGCCGAATGCAATGGGGTCCTCGCACAGATGCCTTGGGTGGAGAGGCTGTCAATCGCGCTGTTTCAGGCGGTGACGCCGCGCACGAGCGGGTTCACGCTCGTGCCGCTCGAATCCATGCATCCCTTCACCCGCTTCTTTTCGGAGCTGCTGATGTTCATCGGTGCGGCTCCCGGATCAACCGGCGGAGGAATAAAGATCACAACGTTCGTCGTCTTCCTCTACACAGTGCATTCCTACTGCCACAGACGGCGCGATGTGGTTCTCTCCAAGCGCACGATTCCGCCGGAGGTGATCCGTGAATCGCTGATCATAACGTTCACGTTCCTGTTTTGCATTGCACTGACGGTCGCGACGCTGCTTGTCACAGAGAACGGGCGAACGGGGATGGATTTCGAGAGCCTGCTTTTCGAGTCGGTGTCGGCCGTGGCCACAACGGGACTTTCGGTGGGGGATACCACCCGTTCGCTCTCTTCCGCAGGGCAGTTCGTGGTCATGCTTGCGATGTTTGTAGGAAGGCTTGGCGCCCTTACGATAGTGCTAATGATCGCCGGGGACGACGAGCCGGAGACCATCCGCTACCCCAAGGAAGATATTCTCGTAGGCTGATTACGGGGTCTCGACGGTGGAGACCGGCCCGGCAATGGAAGGTCAGCGGCGCAGTGTTCCGAGCAGGCCCGTTTCGGCGTCCTTGAGGCACTTCAGCATGGATTCTGCGTCGGCGGCTGCCCGGATGTCCGCAAGAAGGGGCGTGCCGTGCGCAAGAAGGCACAGGCGCGCCAGCACGTGCAGATGAAGCCTGCGGTCTGTGCAGTTGATGAGGAAGAAGATGTCGGTGCCTTCGCCGTCCGGCGCTCCGAAGAACACGGGGCGAACCGTCTTGCCGAGGCAGAGGAACGATTCTGATACCAGGTATTCGTCGTGGAACTTCACATGCAGAAACGCCGCGCCACCTCCAACTGCGGTTGATGCGGCCTCTTCGCGTTCGGTAAGGCCCCTGAAGAGAGCATCCCTGTCGTAGACATACCCGGTGGAGTCCGCAAGGTCGGTCATGTCCCTGAGCACTCCGCCCTTGTTCTTGGCGCTCAGTTCCGGGTTTATGGCGCAGAGCGGAAGAAGGTCGGACACATGGACCTCACCGGAGGACTTCGCCCTCTCGGACATGGCGTGGGCGTGCTCACCGGAGAGTTGCCCCGGCGCGAGCCCGATCATCCGGCGTTGCGCCCATTCTCCGAGAAGGTGGTAGTCGAACAGGAAGTCGCCGCCGCGCATGATCGATGGGACCTCTTCGCGTTGCGCGAAGTGCTTCAGCTCAAGCGCGTCCATGTGCAGACGGGCTGCCGCGGTCTTGAGATCTATGAACCTCTGTTCCATGGCTTGCCGGCCTCCAGGTCATTCGAATCGGCGGCATTTTACGCCGGACTGCCTGAACATCTTCTCCACGGTGTCGAGGTAGGGGTAGTCGCCGCCGTACACGACTTCCCTTATGCCAGAGTTGATTATCAGCTTTGCGCACGTAAGGCATGGGGAGATCGTCACGTATATCGTCGCTCCGGCCGTGGCGTGCCCATAGTACGCGGCCTGGCAGATCGCGTTCTGTTCGGCGTGCACGCAAAGGCACTCTTCGAGGTGCTCGCCGCTTTTGACCTTTCCGGCGCATCGCGGACACCCGCCGGCGAAGCAGTTCTTCACGCCACGCGGCGTACCGTTGTATCCGGTTGAGATTATGTGGTTGGACTGCACGATCACCGCGGCAACCTGCCGCCTGGAGCAATTTGACCTTTTCGCCACAACGCTGGCGATCTCCATGAAGTATTCGTCCCAGCCCGGACGCGGATCTGCTGTTCGCTTCGTTTTCATGGGTGGTATTTTAGCATAAATTCGAAATGACAGGCCCCAACCTCTGATTTGTGCTGGCCGTAGAATATGCCCTGCAAAAACTTGTCATAACAACCTTACATTTGTCTTGGAAAATAGGCTATAATGCTCCCGCACCGCAAGGAGCAGGCCGATGACCAAGACAAAGTACAGCGAAGTCTATGAGCTTCTCAAGAGCGAGATTCTTGAGGGAAAGTACGGGAAGTCCCTCGCCGTGCCAAGCGAGATGCAACTCTACGAGTACTTCGAACCGATCGCCCGGGAGCTCGTCGCGATTGCGCAACGGACGAACAGCGCGTTTCTGTTCTCGAACATCGACGCGGATGATCCGGCGCAGCGGCGGCGCAACGTCCGCGAGTTGGCGGCCGACTTCATCCGGCGCCACGTTGCGGGGGTAGTTTACCATCCGACCGAATTCCTGTCGGCGGATGACGCGACGAACGCGGATGTCGTCGAGGTATTCCGCCGACGGGGTATTCCCGTCGTGCTGCTCGACAGCGACATCGTGATACCGCCGGCCCGCCTCTTTCTGCCCGAACAGCTGGTCATCCGGGCGTCTACGTTGCGAAAGACAAAAGGAAAGGAATGCCAATGAGAAGAAAATTCATGTGCAGCCTGGCGGCCTGTGCCGCACTGGCTGCATGGTGCTGTCTGGTTGCCGCCGAGAAGGCGGCGGAGCCGTTCATCGAGGATGACGCGGGCGGTCTCCCGCCCGGCGTCCGGGTGCAGCACGTGGCGTCGACGACCTGGAAGGCGTTCAACGAGACGCCGCCGCCGCTCCGGCGGATCGGAACGTTGCGGACGCGCCGGTCGAGCGAGATCGCCGCGTCGTCCTGGTCGGTCGGTTGCGAGTGCCTTGACCGCGACTATGCGAACTTCGAGATGTACAAGACGTTTCTGCCCGATCTCGGCGTCAAGTGGGCGCGCATTCAGTCCGGCTGGGCGAAGACGGAGCGGACGAAAGGCGTCTACGACTTCGCGTGGCTCGACGTTCAGGTCGACTACCTCGTCACAAACGCGATCGCGCCGTGGATTACGCTCTGCTACGGCAACCCGGTCTACGGGTCGGGCAAGTGGCTTGGCATGGCGATGGCGCCGCTTGTGGACGATGCCGAGGCATTTGCCGCGTGGCTATCCTACGCGGAGGCGACCGTCCGCCGCTACCGCGACCGCGTGACGCGCTGGGAGATCTGGAACGAGCCGTACGACCAGGGCAAGGCCTACGGGCGGCTCTGCGCGGAGACGATCGCCCGCATCGTGAAAATCCAGCCGGAGGCCGAGATCGTCATCTCCGCCTGCCGTTTCCCGTCCGACTCGGAGTCTGTCTACGAGGCTGTCCGCGCGAGGGGCGTTGCGGACGCGATCCGGTACTGGGCGTGCCACCCCTACCATCAGAACCCGGACGCATCGTATGCGGGTTTCACGAAGGGGATGCACGCGCCGGTCGAGCGACGACGCGACTGGGCGCGTGCGCGCAACCCGAAATGGGACATTCTCCAGGGCGAATGCGGCTGTCCGGCGCAGCTCGAGTTCGCACATGCTCTCTGCAACATTCCGTGGACGGAGGTGTCGCAAACGAAATGGGTCCTGCGGCGGGCGATGGGCGACGCGGTGCGCGGCATCTTCTCGTCTCATTTCGCGATCACTGACAATCATTATCCGAACATGATCCAGAGCTATGGCCTTGTGCGCTGCGACCTGCTCGGGCGCTTCGTCTACCGTCGGCCAATCTACTATGCGATGCGGAACGTCTACGGTTTTTTCGACGCGGACGTGAAACCGCTCTGGTTCGAGAAGACGGCGTCGGGACGGCGAGAGGTCTCGATCGCGCGCTTCGCGAAGAAGGGGCGGCCCGTGCTCGCCGCCTGGTTCTCTGACGCCCGCCCCGACGATTCGCTCGACTGGAAGCCGAACGTCGCCGTACCGGGTGTCGCCGACTTTCCCGATCCGGTGCTAGTCGATCTCGTCACCGGCGGAGTCTACGCGCTCCCGGCGGGCCGGACGGTCCTGCCCATGCGGGATTCGCCTGTGCTGGTCGCGAACCGTGATGTCATCCCGCTCAAGGAGAAGGAGGTGGAACAATGAATCGGAAGACCCTGATCGTGGCGCTGGCTGCGCTGTGCTGTTCGGCGGCCGGTGCCGCCGCGAGGGCCCCGGAGCCGTTCATCGAGGACGACGTGGGCGGGCTGCCGCCCGGTGTCCGGAGCCGTAAGACGACATCCGTCGTCTGGAAGGCGTTCAACGAGGCGCGGCCGCCTTTGGCGTCCCCGCGTCTCGGGACGCTTCTAACTCGACGGTCGAGCGAAATCGCTGCATCCTCCTGGTCGGTCGGCTGCGAATGCCTCGACCGCGACTACGCGAATTTCGAGATGTACAAGACGTTTCTGCCCGACCTCGGCGTCAAGTGGGCGCGTCTACAGTCTGGCTGGGCGAAGACGGAGCGGACGAAGGGCGTGTACGACTTCGCGTGGCTGGACGCGCAGGTCGACTACCTCGTCACGAACGCGATTACGCCATGGATCACGCTCTGCTACGGGAATTCGCTCTACGGCTCGCGTCCCTTGCTGGGCGTGAAAGTCGCTGATATCGTGGACAGTCCCGAAGGCCTGGCCGCGTGGCTCGCCTATGCGGAGGCGACCGTCCGCCGCTACCGCGACCGCGTTACGCGCTGGGAGATCTGGAACGAGCCCTACGACCAGACGGAGGCCTACGCTCGGCTCTGCGCAGAGACGATCGCCCGCATCGTGAAAGTCCAGCCGGAGGCCGAGATCGTCATCTCCGCCTGCCGCTATCCGAAGGACCCGCAGGCCGTCTA
>CAKULV010000070.1 GCA_934667425.1 uncultured Kiritimatiellota bacterium
TCCGCCCCGGTCCGTCGTCACCGTGCGGACAATGCGCCCCTGCGCATCCCGGTACGTGACGACCTCCGCCGCGCACATCCCCGCGCAGAGACCGATCACGGCGAACGACAACCAACAGCTTCTCATCTTCATGCCTAACCTCCCCTTTGTGAGGGAAAGGAGTATCAGCAGTTGAATCCTGACACGGAGAATGTAATTTCTACCGCTTCGTCTCAGCAAGGCCGCAGACGCTCACGTGCATCAGGCGCCCCGACAGCGGATGGCGCACATCAGCCTCATAGACTTCGTGCCCACGAACAGCCTGGCCCCTGCACTTTGCAATCGCCAATGACTCATACCTCTCCCATGCCGCGCTCTCCGTCAGGTTCCCGGACGAGACTTCCTGTACAAGCGAGGCCAAAATCTCCTTTGAAACCACGTCGAGGCGAACAAGAAACGCAAGGTTTCTCTGCGCACGGACTTGCGCGATTCGGTGCGCCCCCCTCAGCTGTGCGCCTGTCTTCCCCTCGATGTCGGAGAACCCTATCCCGACAAAGCGGCGCACACCGTCCGCTCCCTTGAACGTACGCGTACCGAAGACTTTCGCAAAATCCATGAGCCTTGCCCACGCCAGCCATTCCGGGTCATCCCCTCCGCCCTCACGGGAGTCCTCCGTGCCAAGGGCCGGCTCCTTGTCTGCTGCCGCGAGTTTTTCGCTCCATGCGACAGCGACGGCGACCTGATACCTTTTCGTCGTTTGATCCCACGATTCGGACGAACAGAGCACCGTCGTGCCGTTCATCTCCTCGTTTGCAAGACATTCATAATAGGACGCAATCGAAATCCCGGCGACGCTTTCGTCCGCCATGCTCCGGGCCGCATCGCGAGCAGACACGACCTGCCGCCGAGCCTTGATCATTTCACGTCTCGCGCGGATCTCCGCAACAATCGCGCATTCCTCGCGCGTTTCCAGAAACTTCCGGTCGTCCGCCGGATTGTCCATCTCCCGTTCGCACGACCCGATGAACACATACCGCTTCCGCTCCGCGTCAATTCCCACCTTGGTGCCGCTTTCGCGCAGGATGGCCCTTACGGCAGTGACTGCATTCCCTTGCTGCCTCGCCTCGCAGAACTTTCGCCACGCATCGGCAATGTCCACGGCCTTCTCGACGTATGGATTCTTCTTCGCCTCGATTTCAAAGGCAGAATCCCTGACCGCAAGCGCATAGACGTAAATGCCGTCTTCCGCACGGTCTGCCACGCCAATCCCGGGGACGTCGACGGTTCGCGCCTCTTCGCCAAACAACGCCTGAAGTTGCGCACGCCATTCCGCCCCAGCGGCCTCCGACAGCCCGCGCGGGAATGGGATTCGTGCGGCCTTGCAGCAGACTGCGGTGAAGACATCTCGGCGTACACGCCCCATCGCCTGCCCCAACGCCCGATGCTCAGCGAAAATCCCATCGCCTTTCACGGGAACGCGCTGATGGAAGCACACCCATCCTTTCACCGGATAGATTCCTGACGGCGATTCCAGGATATGCTCCTCGTAATAGGGGCGCACATCCTCGTCGGCAAGCGGGGCTTCAGCCGCCATCCCGGCTGTTGGCGCACAGGACAGTGCGCCAACAGCCAAGATGACCACTAGGAGCTTAGAAATCATCGCTGATCGTTCCTTCGCCGGTGAGCGTTCCCTGCGAGGCCCGTGCGGCAGGCTTCGCGGCGGGCGCGACCTCCGCCGACAGACGCGACTTTGGCTTCGCCATCTTCTGTTCAATCGCACGGCGTCCTTCGGCGCGGCCCTTGGCAAACGACTCCTGGTCCGCCTTGGCGGCATCCACCTTGTCCTGATAGCCCCGCCAGCGACCGAGGGCATTCTTGTTCGCGAGTTCAACCGCAACGCGTGTCGCAATCAGTTCCTCGGCCATCACACGCGCATTCGCGGCGCTTTCGGCGTCAAGTCCGTACACGCTCACGTAAATCCGCTTCCCCGTCAGCGGATGATCCAGTTCTCCTCCGTAGATCTCGCATGCGCCGGCAATCGCGCGACGTTCGACGCTTTGCGCGAGACGACGATCGACTGTCTCGCTCGCAGAGGCGGCGGACGTTTCTCCCTCTCCAGATACGTTCGCCACCGCCGCATGCGCAACACGCTGTTCGACATCGGCAAAAAGCGAGAAGATGAGGCTGGCGTTGGCGCTCGCCTGTGCCGCCGCCTTGTTTGCTTCGTCACGCGCGGCGTTGATGCCGACCTCTCGCGCCGCGATGCCCAGGAACACGCGATTGCCGTTTTCGTCCACCATCTGACGGGGCCCGCAGACGAGCGAGAGATCCGTCTCTTCCAGCCACTGCTCGACCGTTTTCTTGCCGGCCGCGCCCACGATCTTCTCGCCCAAGAGCGTCGCCTTGGCCGCGCGATGCAAAATCTTGCTCCAGACGCCCGCGACCGCCACATGGTAGTCTTTCCCGTCCCACGATTCGGCCTGGGCCAACACCGTCACGCCAAAGAGCGGCCATTTCGAGACCGACTCGGACGCGCTCGACACCTTGACAAACGAATTGGTGTCGTCACCGAATATCTGCGCCTGTTCCTTCGCCGAGAAAACCTGCCCGACAGACTGGGCAATCTGGCCCTTAAGCTTCAGAACCGCCAACTTCGCGAACTGGTCACGCTTGACGAAGAACTGCTTGTCCTTCGCCGGATCAGCCGCTGGGAACGCGATATCCACAATCTGGATGATGCGGTTCTTGTTAGACCGGTACTTGATGCCGCTTGACTTGAGGGTCTTCTCGACCATCTCCTTGGCCGTCATCTTACGGGGATTCCCCTCAGGCTTTTGCGGCGCATCCTGTACCTGAACGACGGTCTGCACGCCCTCGTCCTTCTTCATCTCTTCGGGCGTCGGCGCCGGGTTATCGGCTTTCGCCTTCGACTCGACGGCCTTGACCGTTGCCTCCGGCAGGGCTGCCGCCGCTTGCTGGACTTGCGCCACTGCGGCGGCGGCCGCCGCCGCGATCGGATCTTCCGCCTCCTGTGCGGATGCAATGCCCAGCGACAAGGCGATGCCCGTCGCAAAGGCCCGTTTCATGAGTTTCATGTTCATGTTCAGTTCCTTTTTTTATTTTTTGGGTGGACAAATCTCTTCTTACGCTTTCCAGCGAGACGCACGCTCAGTCAACGGCCTCCGCCAATGAGACGGACACCGACTTGACCAGCCGCGCGTCTTCCTTTGAAATGCGGATGTCAATCGGGATAACCGTTGTCATGTGAATCACGGGCGTTTTATTCGACGAATAGGCGAGAGACGAACCGGAAGCGCTGTTCAACCACGGACCCCAGACAAGGCACGAAGGGATCCGGTTGACTCCACCTCGGTTTTCCCATTCATATTCATACCACCTATCTTCGCCAAACAGGACCCCGCCTTCCGAAAGGCGCACCTTCCGGGACGCGACTTCCTCGCCATCCGCATCCATGAGGCGAAGCAGGTAATCGACCGAAGCACGTACTTGCTTTCCGCCCACCAGCCTTGAAACGAAATGCTCCTTGAACCAGGCCAAATACACGGCATAAACTTGCGGAGCCAAGAAATACGCCTTGCCGCGAATTGCCGTCAGAGACGCATTGCATTTCGTAATCACCTCGACACGCCCCAGTGTGGGTTCATCTCGATTTGAAGACGACGGCCTATTCTTTGTGCCACCATTCAGCTCCTTCGTCAAGTCTACCAAAATCGGACGATAATCCATCAAGGAGAAACAGTTGCCCAAATACGGAACGACACGACCATTACGCCCCAATAGCGTATCCATTTGCGAACAGGAGAGACCGACATCTATGTTTCTGAAACGCTCAGGAACGTTCCCCAACCCCTTGACCCAGTCGCTGTTGTCATAAAAATCACCGAGGCGCTTGGCAACGGGGCGGAATGTGACGGGCTTGTGGACGGAAATCTGCTCCAGGATCTGCGTGAGCCTCGGCATGAACCGCTTGAAATAGACATCCTGCATCAAGTAGAACTGGCAGTAATAACGAAGAATAACCTCGTTTGCCGCGCAGCCTTCCACCTCTTTGCCCTCAAGAACGGTCGGTTTGGACGAGGCAAGCTTGATGTTGACGAGCTGGCGGACAGGATCGAGGCCGTCCAGCTCCTTCTTGAGGAGCGCGGCGGCCGACTTGTCGCGCCGCTCCTTCGAGTCATTCGCGAACGTGATGCCGTCGATGCCGTCCACTTTCTGGGCATCGCCCGGCACAAGGTCACGCACCTTCTTCCGCGCCTCCTGCATCTTGACCCAGGCCTTGACGTCCACTTCAATGCCGAGCCCGCGCTTGCTGCGCGAAGCGCCCGTCACCTCGTACTTCTCGATGTAGCCGTTGCTATGCGACAGGATCTCGTCCTTGATCAGCTGCTCGTTCTTGAGCTGGGTTTCGCTGTCGATGAATGTTCCGACCGCGAATTCAACTGCATTCCGGCAGGCGTCCTTCTCGGCCTCTTCCTTCGTTTCGCCCGTGCCGCGTCCGTAGACGACCTTGACATTCGCCGGTTTCTCCGGCGCATCGACCGTCGCCTCCGCCGGAGGCCCGGAGAGCAAGAACGAGTCCTCTGCCAACGCCGCCGAAAACACCATACCAACCGAAAGGGTCGCCAGAACCAACGGTCTGCCACGCCACTTCCCGAACTGAGCCATTTTGTGTCCTTTCTTTTTAATGAAACATCCCCGCACCGCGTTTCCGCCGAGGCGACTGGTATGCCCGAAGGGAGAACACAGTGCGGGGACGAAAGGGCACGAGGGCACAATGCGCCCCCGACTCACGTCTCCACGACTTGCGCCGACTCTTCAGGATGCCAATCACATATTAGGACACGCACGCGCCGACGCAGAATGACAGCGGAATCTCGATTATTTTTCAGCCGGGCCGCCAACGGCAGCCGCGCCGCCGACGGTCTTCAGCGGGCCGGCCTTCGCCGTGCGCGGATACACGTTCAGTGCTGAGAGTTTCGGCGCGAAGACGAGGCGGACGGGGCCGATATCCGCCTTGGGCGCATCCGCCAAGGCGTCCCTCATCTGGCACTTCCAGTGCGTCCCCGCAAGGGACACGCGATGTGCATTCTTCCCCTTGAACAGGCGGACGGGATCGACTTCCTCGTCCGCATACTTCGACACGTCCGCCACAGGCCCGTCGCAGCCGTCGATTCGCCAGGCGGGCTTCCCGGATTTCTCGTTCATGACAAGGGGAATCGTGTCGCACACGGCAGTATGGAGCGCACGCATCACTGCATCAATTCCCCAGCCATTCCCCCTGAACGTCTCCTGAACGTAGGATCGCGTCGGAAGCGGATATTCCCAGTCTCGCTTCAAACCGTCCAGCACCGACTTGGGGAATGCCTCCTGCGCCTGCCAGTAAGCCTTTCGCCAGTCCTTGCCATCCAAGGCGGTCATCCCGCCAAAATCCCGGCTGGCGCAAAGCGCATACTGGTGCTCCGCCTCGGTCGCGAGCCTGAACGCATAGCCCTTGAACGCCCGGAATTTGGGCTGCCGCCAGACCTGCTCGTTCAGTTTCTTGAGCAGAGCATCCAGCTCCTTCAGCGTCACAGACTCCACCATCAGGCCGCCCGTGAGGTGCTGGGCCTCGGCAAAGTTCCTGAACGCGGGATCATAGGCGCTAAAATAGCGGCGTTTGACCTTGTCGGCGACCTTTGCGTCAATTGCCTCGAGCTCGCCGAAGGTCATCTGCCCCGTCATCATGAGGAACGGATACGTGAGACGCAAGAGGTGAACCTTCTGGTTGTCGCTATTCTTGTGTGAAGTCTCCCACATCTTGATTTCTCCCGGCGGACAGGCGGCGAACTCGACGGCAACGTTCTTCTTCGCGTCGAGGACGAACTTGTACGGATCGCCGCCTTCGACTTCCGGCAGGGCGGCGCTCGCGGCCTTTTCGGACGCGGAGTGCGCTCGGCTCTCCCGTACCGACTGGCGCGCAGACTCCCGGATGGCGTAGAGGCGCGGCGACTTCTCGCGCAGCGAGCGGATGGCCGCCCTGTCGCAGAGTTCCAGGACGACGCCGGGACGCAGATCCGAAATCGTCTGCGACATCTTCTCAAGGACGTCCGCCGCCGCGTCGTACGCCTTCGCCTTCGCGTAAAGGCCGAACGCGCCCTGCAGGAGAAGGTAGGCCTCGGCCTCCGTCGCCGCCTGTTCGGCGAGCGCGACGTGCGCCGCCGCCACGTCCCCCGGCTTCCTCTCGCCCGCCTTGAGGGCCATGACGTCCTCCGCCGTGGCCGCCTTCACCGCCTTCTGCGCCGCGACAAGCTCCTGCCGCGTCGGCATCGCAACCGCCGCAACCGCGCCCAACGCACCCAAAGCCAACACGATTCTCTTCATCTTCGCTCCTCTGTTGTTCAAATTCAGGTCAGACCTAATTTTGTAATCCGAGACGGCATACTCCATTCACCGTCTCATCAACATGACACGCAACCGCCTCCCGCCAATGACATCCGGCCCTTGAATTTCCTGCCATTTTACAAAATCAGGTCAGACCTAAATTTGTAAATTCAGATTCGCCAATCGTCCACCCCTCCATTCGACTGTCGCGCCTTAGCACTCCGAATTTCACAAGTTCCCTGACATACGCATAGACCGTTGACGCAGAGATACCCAAACGCGCGGACAAGACCCGAACCGGCACCGTCGGCATCTTACGAATCTCCTCAACGATCCGCCGCTGGATGTCCTTGCGTTTCTCTTCGCACTTCCTGTAGACGAGCGACTGTTCATGGAGTGTCGTCCCTGCACGAATGGCCTCCTCCAGATGGGCGGCCGCTTGCGCGACATAGGCCTCGTCCGTAAGCGGATTCTCCGGCACCGGATAGCCCGCCGCCCTCCTCCGTGCGACCTCCAGTGCCCACTGCCGCTTCTCCGCATCTAACAGGATGTCCATTTGGCGATACAGCGCATTCTTCATCTCCTCCACACTCGCATCTTCCCCATAAATGAACCTAAGCCCGTCAATCGCCAGACGGTCGCCCCGCGACACGGCACACAGACTCGACCAGACGTACTCGTCGTACCTTGCGCAGAGGCCGCCGCGAATCGGATTGAGGCAGATGTAGGCAAGCACCTTCGCCATGTTCGCCGTATCGAACGCAACGGCACGGTCAATGTAGGCGGACTCCCAAAGAGTACCGACGTGCGAGGTGCGCCGGTTGTATTCTTCCGTGAACCATTGCTTGAGTGTCTTCATGAACGACCCGATATCGTACATCCGGCGCCGATAGCCGTCCATGAGTTCCTGGGCCTTATCTTCCCCGCCCGGCTTTTGCAGATGGAGCTTCTCCAGATTTGCCTGAAGCGCGATGGCCATCCGCTCCCCCTTCAGGAGAGCGACACGTCGGACGACCTCCGCCGCGTCAACTTCTTCACGTTCCGGCAGAAAGGCAAGGATGTGGAAGTGATTGGTCATGACGCACCATCCGAGCAGCTTGACGCCGGAGAATTCTGCGACGCGACGCATCATCTCGATGAAATCGTTGCGCTCCTCGTCACGGAGGAAGAAGACGCGATGTGCGATGCGGTTCAGGATGTGATGAACCGTAGCGGTTTCCCGAATGCGAAAGTTCGATACGCCCATTGCGATTTCCAAATTTAGGTCTGACCTGATTTTATAAACAGTATACCATATTTTTGCCGTGGCCGCCTTGCCACGCGGATTGCAAAATCAGGTCAGACCTGAATTTGTAATTTGCGGGCTATTCGCCGTATTCGGCCTCGATGGCGGCGATCATCCGCTCGACGCGCGTCTTGACCTGCGAGACGGAGTTGCGGGAGAGTCCGAACGCCGCCGCGACCTCGCCAATCGGGCGTTCCTCCAGCACATAGGCGCGGTAGACGGCCTTCGACTGCGCCGAGAGCGCAGTCTTCGTAAGTGCGTGTTCCACCGCCGCCTCATGCCGCGCGAGCCGCCATTTCGCATCAATGAGCGCCGCCGTCTCCGAATCGACCGACACGTCGATTTCGGCATCCGGATCGTCAAGCGAAACACAGCCCGCCCCACCGCGCGCCTGCGCCTTCCGCCAACGGCTCACCAGCTCGCGGCGAATGAGTGTCGCCAGGCACACGCGGAACTTCCCCGCCTCGCCGCCGACCTTGAAGCCTCCGCCGCGCAGGACGCCGACGAGCTTCAGGAAGATCTCCTGCGCAACGTCCTCGCCATCCGCGCCCGCACCGTGCCGCTCGGAGAACTTGCGGATGGCCGGCTCGTAGAGTTCGAACAGCCGAACCCATGCCGCTTCGTCGGAGCGACCGGTGACCTGCGCCGCAAGACGCGCCAGCAATGTGACAGGAGTGTCTGGGAATGCGCTCATGAAAGGCAAGTTGGGATGTCGTGGAGATGGTCGTAGAAGTCCGCCGAAGCCCACCGAGGACGCCAGGCCCTCCACACAAGGATTCCGGCGGCAAGGATGAAAAGCGAGGAAACGAACACGATGCCCAGCCTATGCCGCCCGCAGAAGCGCCTTGCGCCTGACCGCAGACGCCTGCGGCTCGCGTCCCGTCCGCCTGGCGAAGCGACGGCCGTCTTCGCGGCCGATGCGCGCGTCGCCGTCCTGAGCTGATCCGCGAGCGGGAGAAGCCGCGTCGGACGTTCGGCAGGATCTCTCGCCAGCATCGGCGGCAGGACCTTCGACCAGGCCACGTCAAACGGCGCCAGGAGATTCAGCGCGTTCGTGTCGGGCTCGTACCAGATGCCCGTCAGCAGACGGAAGAACGTGACGCCGAGCGCATAGGTGTCGGCGGCGGCCGTCGCGGGCTGTCCGCGCAGGACTTCCGGGGCCATGAACCCTTCCGTCCCCATGACGAGGCCGCCCGCCCGCGCGCCGGCGGCGGCCGAGACGATCGTGCGGCTCACGTCCACCTCGCTGCGGATCCGCTCGCCCTCGAACTTCGAGATGCCGAAATCGCCCAGCGTCACGCCGCCCCTGTCGTCGAGGAGGATGTTGCCGAGCTTGACGTCGCGATGGACGATTCCCAAGTCGTGAATGTAGTCGAGCGCCGACGCGAGCTGGGCGAACCAGCGGACAAGATGATCTTCGTCCGCGCCGCCGACCTCCAGGTCGGCGAGGGTATAGGCGCCGCCGTCCTTGTAATGGACAAGCTCCATGACGAAATAGGCGAGCTCTCCGCCGTCAAGGACATCGAGGTCGAAGACGCGCACGATGTGCGGATGCCGAAGCCGCGCCAGGACCTTGCCCTCGGCAAGGAACCGCCTGCGGAAGAGATCGACGTGCCCATGGTCCAGCGTGAACGTCTTCAGCGCGTAATGCACGCCGAGCTTCGCATGCTCGACCTCGTAGACGGCGCCCATGCCGCCCTGCCCGAGCGCGCGAACGACGCGGTACGGTCCTATCTCGTCTCCTTCCCGAAGATCCATGCCACTGAATCCGATTCTTACGCCTCGCTCGGCCGGAATGCTTCACCGCATCTTCAAGTTTGCCGGGACGGCATCTTTGAACCACTTGGCGATTTCGCCGACAGTCCGCTTCGGCTGGCGGCACCAGTTGTATAGTCCGGCATGGCTCATCGCGTAAGGCTTCTTTCCGTCGTCGAAGCATTCGCGTCCGCACGTGCGCGTATCGAAGAACTGCCAGTAGGAAAGGCCGGCTATATCCTCGTTCGAATACACCGCCTCAGCCACAATGCCGTTGTGCTCGGCCTGGAAATCCTCGGTGCGGAATACCGCAGACGGATCGAACGCCCCGTAGGTTCCTGCCACGCCTATCTCCGAGACCATTATCGTCTTGCCGGGATGCTTCTCGCGGAAATATTTGGCGGCCCAATGTATGCCATGATCCTTCATGTTGAATATCTTGTCCTTGAGCTCGTCGTGTACGCCTGGATATCCGTTGATCGTCCCCGGATACGTGTTGAACGCAATGATGTCGGTATTCTCGTTGCAGATGTCTCCCGCGATCCTGTTGCAGGCAAAGGTGACGAGCCGTCCCGAATCCTCCGCGCGGATCGCAGATATCAGCTTGTCTGTCAACGCCTTTGCGGCAGGCAACGTCGAATTCTGCTCATTCAGGAACGCGAAGATTATCACCGACGGATGGTTGAAGCTGTTCCTGACCATGAGCCGCGTCTGCTCGACCTGCTTTCCGATGAAATCCCGGTCCTCAAGCTCATTGATGCCGTTCTGCTTCGTGTACCCCTGTCCATTCCCCCAGCCAAGGGACTCCTCCCACACCATCACACCATGCTCGTCGCACAGGTCGAGGAACCTCTGCGACTGCGGATAGTGCGCCCCTCGGAAGAAGTTCCCGCCCATTGCCTTGAGGTTCTGGATATCCGCAAGCATGATTCCCTCCGGGGTTGACGCACCGAGCTGCAGCTGCTGGTCGTGCCGGTTTGCGCCCTTTATGAAGATGCGTTCGCCATTGAGGTAGAATCCGCGATTGCGGGCCTCGATCGTCCTGATGCCGAAGCGCACGGAACACGCCTCGCCGCCATCGGTCTTCACGGAAACAGTGTGCAGGTTGGGCTTCTCTGGAGACCAGAGCCTGAAGGATGGCACCTTCACCGTTGCCCGGCCATTCCTGAACGACGCCTTCACGGCGTTCTTGCCGTCAAACACCAGATCGGCGCCGAAATCGGCAGAAGCGAAATCGACGGCCTCGATTTCGATCTCGCCACTCCTGTAGTCGCGAGTGCGGACAAACAGCGCGCGGCCATCCGTCTCCACGGACACGCCATGGAAGAATCCGCCCCAGAAATGGAAATCGTAGTATGTGCGGACGAGCTTCTGGTAGCTCCAGTCGAACCGATTGTCCACCGCGGCAACGACCGTATGCTCCCCGGCAGACAGTGAACCCATCGGCAACTTCACCCTGCTCCACGGGAGGTCGTCGGTGCCGATCTCGCGCCCATCCACCCAGAATCTGCCATAGAGGCCAAGTCCATCGACGACCAGCCATGCATTCTCGACATTGCGGTCAAGAGTGAAGGTGCGGCGGTAGAATCCGGTTCCGCGCTTCATGAACCATTTGGGCATCGCATCGAAGCATCCCGGGACCACCATCACGTCAGTCGCCTCAAACGAAGGGTCAGCGACTTGCGGACAGGGCCTTCCCTCCTCAAAGCGGAATTCCCAGCTGCCGTTAAGCGAGATCGCCGCCGCAAGAACCAGTGTATTCAGCATATTTATCATCCTTTCTTTTGCGGGCATTATAGCATAAAAACACTAGTCGTTAGAGAGTAGCCAGAAGTAGACCAATGCAGATTCCGAGATTGGAGAGGATTGTCCACAGTCGCCAAACGTAGTAGCGACATATCCCCCGAACGAAGTGAGCCGCACATGCGGTCGCTAGAGGGGTGCGCCTCGCCGTCGTGACCGCACAAACCACACCTTACGATACTCGCGTCCCTCCCGCCGGAATGCCGGAATACGATGGCGAGGGCGCCATCGCTACGGAAAATGCGGCTTCCGCTAAAGATCTGCAAGGGGCAGCATTTTCACTATCGGCTCGACAGGCAGCCCCATGATGTTCTCGTAGCTTCCCTCGAACGACTCGACGACTATCTTGCCAAAGTCATCGATGTCGTAGGCTCCAGCCCTGTCGATAGGATTGACTGTCTTCACGTACTGGTCGATCAGCTCGTCAGACAGATCCCTGAACGCAACCTTCGACTCCACCACTTCCGCCCTGGGCTCCTGGCCGGGTCCGCAGCAGGCCACCCCGGTAAACACGCTATGCACGTTCCCCGAAAGCTCCCTGAGAAACCGCCTCGCCTCGTCAAGGTCTTGCGGCTTGCCGTATATCCTGTCCCCGAACCATACGATCGTGTCTGCGGCGATGACGGCGGCGTCGGGATGCCTGGCCCTGCAGGCCTCGAGTTTGCGCAATGCGTTTACGGACACCGTACGCCGAGGGTCGTCATGTATGGATATCTCTTCGGCATCAGTTGGCACGATCTCAAAAGACAACCCGAGACCGGACAGTATCTTCGCCCTGCGAGGCGATTTCGAGGCAAGGATCAACTTCATTTTCAGCATACCTCAGCAAACATCGGCGCACCAATCTCCCTTGGACATTGGTGCGACTGACTGGGATCGAACCAGCAACCTTCGGCTTCGGAGGCCAACGCTCTATCCAATTGAGCTACAGTCGCAACTGCAAACGCCATGGCGCATACCCGGCAAAAAGTCCGCAAAGCCGTACTTCCAGTACGCAATGCATCCTTTGATGCCAACGGGATGCGCAGTATACAACATTACGGGTAAGCAGTCAATCCCCCCACACACAACCGCAAAGGGTGAAAGGACAAGGTAAATGCCTATAGCTTGTAGGCATTTACCTTGGGGTGGGCATTTACCTTTACCGATTTG
>CAKULV010000071.1 GCA_934667425.1 uncultured Kiritimatiellota bacterium
ATGGCGAAGATGCAGAGGATGTGGAGGCGCTTCGGGGTGCAGAAGGCCGCGAGGATACCGTACCGCACTGCGTGCCTGGAGGGCTGGGCGCCGCCGCCCACGAACGACGTGCAGAGGGTGGTGTGGGAGAAGGTGCATTCCGAGAAGGAGCGCGGACCCTCTCACGGACTGAAGATCAGCCCGTGAGAATTTGCGATTTTTCGATTTACGATTTACGATTGCATTTGGGGATTTAGGCATTTTATGATTTGGGAGGGTGACCACAGGAGGGTCGCGGTCTTCTGCGACCGGGAAACCCCCTCGTAGCGACGACGCCCTCGTCGTCGTGCGGCGATTTCATCGAAATCGCCCTACCAATGCGTTGCGCAAGGCTGATTCGTACAAGGTCGGCAAATACAAATACCTAAATTTACAAATGGCTAAATGCAATCGTAAATCGCAAATGGTGATTTAGTTGGTAGTTGGTAGTTGGTAGATGGTAGGTTTCAGGTCGCAGAGGACTGCGACCCTCCCGGGGCTTGGCGCGGCGGGATTTTCGGTCGCAACAAGTGCGACCCTCCCGGGGTGGGATTTTCGGTCGCAACAAGTGCGACCCTCCCGGGGTGGGATTTTCGGTCGCAACAAGTGCGACCCTCCCGAATGCATCATAAAATCGACAAATGGCCAAATGCAATCGGAAATCGGAAATCGCAAATCGCAAATGACGTGGCAGGGCAATGCAGAAAGTGTCCGGAACAGTGAAGAATTGGGTGGCGGCGTCGATGGGGGCTGTGCTATAGTATTCGCCAATGAGTCGGTGGATACTATCGTGAACAGTGCAAAATACAGGCAGCTATTCTCAACGCTCAAGCGCGAGATACTGGAGGGCCGGTATGATTCCGGTCGTCCGTTCCCGAGCGTACGCGGCCTTGTGATGCGGTTCGGATTGACGCGATCCACGGTGTACCGGGCCGTCACCGAGCTGGTCAACAGGGGTCTCCTCACCCAAAGGCAGGGGAGCGGAACGTTCGTGACGAGCCAGGGCGTCTCGCGGAAGATCGGTCTCATCATGCCGATTTCGAAGGGCGAGATATTCCCGCCAATCTGCCACGAGGTCACCAGACTTGCCCAGGAAGGGGACTACTCCATAATCCTGGCAGATCTCCTCGCCATCGAGGCGGGAGACCGCGTGGCGGAGGCGAAGCGCATAGCGAAGAGCTTCATCGAGCAGCGGGTCGTCGGCGTGATCTTCCATCTCATCGCCGGCGTGAGCGATGCCGATTCGGTGAACCGGGCGGTCCTTGCCGCCTTTGACAAGGCGAAAGTCCCGGTGGTGCTTACGGACTGCGACTGCGAACCGTATCCGAAGCGCAGCAAATGGGATGTGGTAGGCATAGACGACATAGACGCAGGATATCGCCTTGCCCGGCATCTCGTCCAATGCGGAGCGAAGCGCATCGCCTTCTTCGGCGTCGAGCACGGGTGCGCGAGCTTCGACAACCGGATGCGCGGATATCGGGCGGCCCTGGCGGAGGCGCATATTCGTCCGATCGCCGTGGAGGGCGATCCCGCCGATGCCGAATGCGTGAAGAGGATGCTCCGCAAGTCTCGTCCGGATGCGGTCATCGCGTGCAACGACCGGGTTGCGGCTTCGCTTCTGGCGACGCTGAACGGGATCGGCGGCGTACGGGTGCCGCAGGATCTTCAGCTGGCGGGCTTTGACGATGTGAACTACGCGCGCCTGGTGACGCCGAGGCTCACCACGATGCACGCGCCGTGCGCGGAGATCGGCAGGATGGCCTTTGAGGCGCTGCTTGCGCGGGCGAAACGCCCCGATGCGGAGCCGCGCAACATAAGCCTTTCGGCTTCGCTCGTAGTCGGAGGATCGACCAGTGGAGGGTAGGTTTCAGGTTTTAGTTGGTAGTTGGTAGTTGGTAGATTTCAGGTTCAAATCATAAAATCGACAAATGGTTAAATGCAATCGGAAATCGCAAATCGCAAATGATATAGGTCGCAGCGGACTGCGACCCTCCCATGGCTTGGCGCGGCGGGATTTTCGGTCGCAACAAGTGCGACCCTCCCGCATACACGATGATAAATCATAAAATCGACAAATGGTTAAATGCAATCGTAAATCGGAAATGGTGATTTAGTTGGTAGTTGGTAGATGGTAGATGGTAGGTTTCAGGTCGCAGAGGACTGCGACCCTCCCGCACGACGGCGAGGGCGCCGTCGCCACGAGGCACGACCCTCCCGCACGACGGCGAGGGCGCACCCCTCTAGCGACCGCTTGCGCGGCTCGCTTCGCTCGGGGGATACGTCGCCACGAGGCACGACCCTCCCGCACGACGGCGAGGCGACGATGCACGACGGCGAGGCGCCGTCGCTACGGAAAATAGCAACAAGTGAAAGGAAATGAAGATGAGAACCGCAGGTGTTGGATTGTCCATGGCCATGCTGGCCTTTGCCGGATGCGCGTCCTTGCAGACGTCGCGGCATCCCGATTCGTCGGGGTGGGAGGATGTGTTCGCGAAGGATCTCTCGAACGCCGAGTGCGCCAAGCCGGGATGGGCCTGGGGCAAGGACGGATGCCTTACCCCCAGAACGGAGGAGACGCTTTTCTCGAAGCGTGACTACAGGAACTTCATCCTCGATGTCGGCTACGTGATGGATCCTACCGCGAACAGCGGCATCTTCCTCTATGACACGAAGCACCCCACGCACAAGTTCGAAGTGCAGATCCTTGACGACCATCATCCCATGTACAAGGACGAGGTGCCGTACCAGTTCACCGGGGCGATATACGGCAGGTGCGCACCTGCGAAGATCGCGTCCAGGCCGGCCGGAGAACTCAACCGCATCACCTGCTGGTGCATGGGCCCGAACATCCGCATCGTCGTGAACGGCGAGGAGGTAGTGAATGCGGACCTGACTGAATGGAAGGACGGCCTCGTCAATCCGGACGGCACCCGCGTTCCGAAATGGCACGAGGGATTCCCCGCGCTCGGCACGATCCCGATGCATGGGCGCATTGCGCTCCAGGGCATCCATGGCGGCAAGGCGGCACATTTCAAGTACATCAAGGTAAAGGAGATCAAGTAATGAATACGAGCATGAACCGCAGGCAGTTCTTCGGTCTGACAGGTTCGGCCGGGCTGCTTGGCGCGGCGGGATGCGCCGGATTCCCGGCCATCACATCGACGAGAAGTCCGAACGGGCTTCTTCGCCATGCCTGCGTAGGCGTGGGCAACAAGGGGCGTGACGACTGGCAGGATCTCATGACGCACCCGAAGATCGAGATAGCCGCGCTGTGCGACGTCGACGCGAACTATCTCGCATACGCGAAGAAGTGGTTCCCGAACGCCCGCGTGTACCGCGACTGGCGCGAGATGTTCATCGCCGAAGAGGGCAGGATCGATTCGGTGAACATCTCGATCCCCGACCACAACCACGTCGTGTGCGCCGACGCCGCCATGCGCCGCGGCCTCAACGTCTATCTTCAAAAGCCGCTCTGCAAGACGCTTCGGGAGTGCGAGTACCTTCGCGACCTGGCGAAGAGCTCCGGCGTGGTGACGCAGATGGGCGCACAGTTCAACGCGCTCCTTTCAGACCGTCAGACGGCGGAGCTGATCCGCACCCAGGCGCTCGGCCCGGTGGAGAAGGTGTATCTGTATTCCACCCGCAAGGGACTGTCCCGCCGCCGCCGCTACCTGCCGCCGGCGGAAAAGGCCCCCGACACCCTCAACTGGAACCTCTGGCTCGGCGTGGCGAAGGATCGTCCGTACGCCCCGAAGGTGTACCATCCGCTCATATGGCGCGTATGGCACGATTTCGGCGGAGGCTGGGTCGGCGACACTGCCACGCACCTGATGAGCGCCGTGTGGCGCGGCATGGATCTCGGCACGCTCGCGCCGACGGACGTGTGGTCAGAGCAGATCACGGATGCCGAGGATGGCGTCAAGGATATCGTATGGCCGACAGCCGCGCATCTCGTCTGGCGCTTCCCGGGCGTGCCTGCGTCTGGCGGACGACCGTTCGAGATGGAGTGGTTCGACGGCTGTGCCGTGGCCGACGCCCGCGCACCGGAGAACTTCCTGCCGCCGAAGGAGATAGACGGGCTCTACGCGAGATCCCAGTTCGGTTCGCGTCCGCATGAAGGCAAGGCGGTGAAGTGCCGCGACGGGTGGATCCTCCAGCCCCATGGTGCGCTTGCCGCCGCGATCGTCCGCAACGACGGCAAGCCTATGGCTGCGCCGAAACTGCCGCAGGCGCCGTCGCACTACCATGAGTACGTCGACTGCTGCCTCGAAGGCAGGAAGGCATCCACTGACTTCGCGTGGTCCACATACATGATGGATGCGATACTCATGGGCGAGACCTGCGAGCGCATGCCGTCCGGGACGCGCCTTGCTTGGGACGCGAAGAAACGGTCGTTCGGGAACGCGGCGGCGGACAATGTCCTGACAGTGCCATATCGCAAAGGCTGGGAACTTGCGGGGCTGTAGCATTCAAGGGAAAGGGTTTGGTGATATCATGCTGACTGAAACCGTAAAGGACTACGGGGCGATGAGCTCCGCAGGGGCGTCCATAATCTTTGCGGACGCCATGGATCGGATAGGCAGGGGCGAGCGGTACAACCTCGGCCTGGCGACGGGGAACACGATGATCGGCCTCTATGCGGAATTGGCGGACAAGCTCAACCGCGCCAAGGCCGATCTGTCGCTCCTGTCAACGTGGAATCTGGACGAGTACGCGATCGACGGCCACACGCCGGTCCCGCACGACCATCCGCTCTCATACTGGAAGTACATGCACGAGACGTTCTTCTCGAAGCTGGACCCGGCGCTCGGGTTCCGCGAGGCCAACGCGCACTTCCCCGATCCGTCCGGACCGGAGAGGTACGATCCGGAGATCGCGGCGGCGGGCGGTCTCGACCTGCAGCTGCTGGGCATCGGCTTCAACGGGCACATCGCGTTCAACGAACCGATGGGGGAGGACGAGATATCGGTCGAGGAGTTCGGCGCGCTTCCCACGCGAGTGCTGCCGCTTTCGAGGGCGACGATAGACCAGAACACGCGCCTCACGGCGGGCGGCGACGAGAGCCTCATGCCAAAGTATGCCGCCACGATGGGCATGGCCCCGATCCTCGCCGCGAAGAAGTGCCTGCTGCTGGCGTGCTTCGCGGAGCAGGAGGCGCCGCTCCGGGCGATCTTCGCCAAGTCTGCGCCAACGCCGTTCCTGCCTGCCTCGTACCTGTGGCGGCATCCAGACTACCATCTCATCTATACGACCGACAAGATATCGCTCGGATAATGAGTTCGTCATTGGTGAGCCATGGTGTCCGAAAACGGAAGCCTTGCTTTCGGCAGGATTCGCGGGGGTCACTTCATTCTCAGGAAGGACAAAGTATGAAAAGAAGGGATTTTATAGCCAAGGTGTCCGGTGCGGTGGGGTTTGCGATGGCTTCCGGCTGTGCGCATCTTGGACTCGGCGGCAAACGAATGGGACTCGCATGCCAGCTGTGGAGCGTCAAGGACATCTGGGAGAAGCGCGGCGACATCACGAGCGTGTTCCCTGACCTTGCGGCGATGGGCTACGAGGGGGTGCAGTCGATGGCGTTCTGGAAGCAGGATGCCGACAGGCTCGAGAATGCGCTCTCCGCGAACTCGCTCGCGATCGCCGACATGCCGATAAGCTTTGGCCATGTAGAGACGGACGAGGCGCTTGCGAAGACTGTCGCATTCTGCAGGCGCTTCGGAATCGACTTCGTCTATGTTCCGTGGTGGAAGCCGCAGAAGACCGTTGCGGGCTTGCGCGATTTCGTGAGGAAACTGGACGATGCGGGCGTCCGCCTTGCCCCTTACGGCATTCGGGTGGGCTATCATAACCATCTTCACGAGTTTGCGGACAGGGTCGAAGGCGTATGTCCGGCAGACGTGTTCATCGCGCATCCCACATTCAACTTCGAGCTGGATGTGGGGCCGATCCTTGAGGCGGGGCGTGATCCGGCGCAGGTGCTTGGGCAGCTCTCCGGACGGGTCCCGGGCATCCACGCGAAACCATATCCGGGAACGTTTGCCGGTGCGCCGGATGACAGGCAGAATTGGCCGTCCATCATCGCCGCCGCTCGCGCGGCCGGCACGAAATGGCTGGTCGTGGAGTGCGAGCAGCGCAAGGGCACGCTTGACGACGTGAAGGCCAGCGCGGCATGCCTCAAAAGGCATTTACAGGCGTAGCGAAAATAAAGTTGCGGAGAGAAAAAAAAAACAGATATAATTGCCGCCGTTTCTAACCATAATAACCATAGCAGGGAGGGGAACCGGACATGGCAACAGGAAAAGCACTCAAACAAAAAAAAAATGATAATGAGATCATTCTTGGTCTGCGCGTGTTCGCTTGGAGGGTTGACGGCTTCTGCCAAGACGCTTGCGTGGTACAAGTTTTCCGAGCAGGCGGATGGCGTGCAGGCTACGGGGCCGATTATTGACTCGTCCGGAGAGGGCAAGGACGGCACGGTCGTTTCCGTCAAGGGCACCTCGGAGGGAATGGATGCGACGCTTGCGCCGACCTACCGCTCTGCGTTTGGTTGCCGCGTGCAGGATCCTGTGAGCGGAGCGCGCTGGATGTCGGGCGCTTCGCTGGACTTTGCGGCGGTGGGCGCGCAGAGTTCCCAGACTGGTGCCGTCGTCAAGGTCGCGAACTTCATCGGCTCGTCGGCGCCGGCATTTGACAGCGTCACGGTCGAGGCGCTTGTCTGCACGACAGGCGCGACTTGCAACGTCTTCGCGCCGATTGTCGGGCTCCTGCATTCTGAGACCTCGGCCCTGGCCGAGCACTGGTCGCTCCTGATGACGGCGGACGGGCATGTCGCGACGCGGTTCTGCGGCAGGATCTCCTGGGGCGCGGCGGGCGGCGGATTCTCGAGCGGGAAGCATGTGATCAACGACGGGCGCTGGCACGCGGTCGCCCTTGTGCATGACGCCGCCGAGGTCAACGGGGAGAAGACGCCGACGTGGCGCGTCTATGTTGACGGCGAGCTGGACGCGACCTACACGGACGGGACGAAGAGCGAGAGCTACAATGCCAACGTGCCGCTTTACATCGGCGGCTATTCGCAGGTCGCCGGGCGCGTCTTCAACGGTTTGATAGACGAGGTGCGCATTTCCGACGTAGCGCTGGCCCCGGAAATGCTCCTGCGCGTCGAACGGACGAAACCGATTGACGCGGACACGCTGGCCTACATCTCGTTCGACCGCCTTCCGGGGCGGGGCTCGGGCGTGGTGGACAACGTCAACGAGGTCCCGGGCGGCCCGGCCTTCGTGCTGTCCAAGAGCACGCAGGCGCAGCCGGGCGACGGCCCGATCCCGGACTACGAGTTCGTGTCCGACCGTCCGTGCGAGACGGTGGCGAACGGCCGCTTCGCGCCGGACGCAAACGTGAACGGCACGGCGCTTCGGCTCCTGACGTCGGCCAAGACCAACGGCGTCGGCATCGCCGGCAGGTCGGCGCCTTACCTGAAGGACAGCTTCACGGCAGAGATATTCTTCAAGAGCGAGGAGCCGTTCACGGGGGGCTGGTCCGCTCCAAGAGCCCTGCTGCGCTGCGGTCCGGCCGGCCACTTCCCTCTGTGGCTGAAGCTTGGGACGCGGCTGATCCTGCTCTACAACTCGTGGGACGCCGACAAGGGCGGTTATGTGGCCAGGTCAAGGGAAGTTGGCTCCAACGGAGAGTTCTACGACGGCGCCTGGCGCCATTTTGCCGTTGTCTACGATCGTCCGGCGAGGCGCATGGCCCTGTACGTGGATCGCATGCTGCGCTGCATTGACGAGGATGTCGACCTGGAGCCGACCGATTACATGTTCATGATCAACGCCAACCGGACAGCCGACAGCACCGGCTATTTCAGCGGCTGGATCGACGAGTTCCGCTTCACGAAGCGGGCGCTGGCCCCGAACGAGTTCCTTTGCCCGGCAAATGACGGCGAGGAATCAGAACCTGAAACGCTGTTGCGCGCGTCCTTCGAGAACGATTGGAAGACGACAAGCGGCTGGGGCAAGCTGGCGGACGCGATTACGGTCGATTCGGTTTCTTTCGCTTCTTCCGAAAAGATGCGTCTGGCAGGCGACATGATCTGGACGAATCAGGCTGAGGGCGCGGCGTGCATGACCAATCGTTTTGCGGTACGCCTTGACCGCGGGTATGTGGGCTTCCCGGAATTTCCGCCCTACGAGGGCAAGGACCTGACGGTAGAGCTGTTCGCGAAGCTGAAGAGCTGGGATGCCACGGCCAACATCTTTCGCCTTGTGTACGGCGACAATCCCGCCTATACGGACGCCCCGATATGCGCGCTCTATCCGGTGACGGCGAGCGGCGGCGCGCCGCTCTCCTCGCTCCAGGTGCGCGCGGCCTTCACTACGAATTATGTCGGCGGGTCTGCGATCAACACGTCTGAAACCGGGACCGACTGGTTCCCGCTTTCCTTCGCGGAGACCGGGCGCAATCCATGCGACGGCCGCTGGCACCATCTTGCGCTCGTCTTCTCGGCTTTCGAGGATGATGCGGGGCTTGAGAAGACACGTACGACGTTGTATGTCGATGGCCTGAAGGGTGGAGAGATGGATCATCGCGGGCATTTGCCGTTCCGCTCGGTCCATTCGCCGCGTCTGCGCCTGGCGCTCGGCAGCTCCATCGGCACCCCTCGAATGAACGCCTTTGTCGACGAGGTGCGCGTGACGGCGCGGGCGCTTCAGCCGTCGGAGTTCCTGACGGCCACCCGGTTCAGGCGCGGCCTGCTGCTTGTCGTGCGGTGAGGCGGCCGGTCTTTTCAACCAATCATCGGATGTCATCATGAAAATCGACAGATCACACGTGTTGGCGGGGCTCTTGCTGGCGGGCGCCAGCGCCTGCGCGGCCTCTGAGTACGACGTCGCGGCGATCGTCTGGCCGGCCTACCAGCCCGAGCCGCGCTGGGCCGAGCTCGGGATCTTCGGCGACGGGAAGGGCGAGTGGCAGAACGTCTACGAGTGCAAGGCCTGCGCGAAGCCGCTCTGGGGGTACGAGAACGAGGCCGACCCGAACGTCGTCGCACGCAAGATCGACGCGGCGACGGCGGCGGGCGTAAACGTCTTCATCTACGACTGGTACTGGTATGGCGGGCGGCCATTCCTTGAGGACGCGCTGAACGAGGGGTTCCTCAAGGCTCCCAACCGCGGCCGGATGAAGTTCTACGTCATGTGGGCCAACCACGACGTCAACCAGGTCTGGAACAACAAAGTGCCGTCGGAGGGGAAGTCGAAGATCCTCTGGCCCGCGAAGGTCACTGATGAAGACTGGCCGAAGATGGTCGCGCGGTGGATCGGCTACTTCAGGGAGCCGAACTACTACAAGATCGACGGCAAGCCCGTCTTCTGGTTCTACCACAGCGACGACTTCGTCTTATGGGACGGTGCGGAGAAGGCGCAGGAGCGAATGGCCTACTTCCGGGCGGAGGTAGCGAAGGCCGGGTTTCCGGGGCTGCACGTCCAGATCTCCGCGCGCGACGCCCGCACGAAGGAAGGGCTCGCGGCGCAGGTCAAGCTGATGGGAGCCGAGTCCACGACCGTCTACAACTGGGTCTACCGGACATGGGACCGCATCTTCGACACGGCGAAGGCTCCCCTCTCCTACCGGCAGTGGGGCGACATGTCGATGTTCAACATGATGGACGCGGCGCGGTGGTCGGCGGCGGGCGGCGCGAAGTTCATTCCCGTCGTCACGATTGGCTTTGACAACAGTTCGCGTTATCCCGCAAACGAGAATCGTCGCGGCATCACGGAACGGACACCCGAGGCGTTCGAGGGCTATGCCCGCCAGGTCAAGGACTGGGTAGATCGCGCCGCCATGCCCGGCGAGCGGAAACTCGTCATCGTCAACTCCTGGAACGAGTGGACGGAGGATTCCTATCTTGAGCCCGACGACCGGTTCGGCTATGGCTACTTGGACGCGCTCCGCCGCGTGTTCGCGGACGCCGCGTCCGCGCCGCGCCCGTCCTTCGAGGCCGACTTCTCGTCCGCGACGTCGAATGTCGAGGTGATTGATTACGAAGGCCGCACGCCCCCGCGTTTTGCGGAAAAGGATTCGCGCCCGGCAGTCACCTTCATTAGTCGCGTCCGGGGCGAGTCCGCCGACACGAAATGGGGCGTGAAGACTCGTCCGTTTGCCGTCACGGGAACTCGCGCCTATGCGCTCCTGCTGGAGATGGACGGCACGCTGCCGACGGGCGCGAACAAGCCCGGCTCGCGTATCTGCTGGCTCGCGGCGGACGGAAAGCCGCTTCAGGCGCAGGACGCGCTCGGCAAGACGGTGCCGCTTGCGGACATGATCCGCCTGCCGGCCCCTCGGCGAGACGGAGGGGTGGTGCGCACCGTCATTCGCGGCACGGTTCCGGCGCAAGCCCTGTCGGCGTTCGCGGAGGTGTCGGTCGACTGGCCGGACCTCCCCGATGGCCAGTCCGTTTCCATCCGCCGTCTCGCCTACTTCGAGGGAGGCGCGGGCGGGCAGGTCGATCTCGGCGACGGGGACGCGCCGACGCTGGAGATGCTGACGGAGAGCCCGTCATCCGACCTTCGCGCGCCGATTCGGTTCCGGCTCGTCGATCCGAACGGCATCGACTGGGACGAGACGGCGTTCAGGATCGACGGCGCGCGCGTCGCGCCCATCGACCTCCTGCGGGAGGACGACGTATTTGTCCATTCGCCGACGAACGCCTGGGCGGAGGACTCGATTCACTGCGTCGAGGTCGTCACGGCGGACCTGAAGGGCAACGCGGGCACGGACTGCGGGTTCGTCGCCTTCACGCGGAAGCGCGCGGCGCATCCGCGCTGCACGGTGCGCGACGACGGCGTTCTCCTCAAGGACGGGGCGCCGTTCTTCCCGCTGGGTTGGTTTCGCGTTCAGCCCTGCAAGGGCAACGGCTACGATCTCGCCCGCGGCGTGGCCGAGATGAAGGCGAACGGCATGAACCTTGCCCATACCTACCTGCTGCACGGCAAGACCTCCCCGAGCGGGCAGAGGGAGTTTGACGAGCTTGTCGCCGCCTGCGAGAAGCAGGGGGTCGTTCTCCATGCCGAGCCGTCCGACCGCAATCCCGGCGGGACGAATTTCCTGCCCCTGGCGGAACGGCGCCTCTTTCGCGCACTCGACTATCGCGCCCCGATCTTCTGGGGGATCGGCGACGACACGTCGTGGCATCTGTCGGTGGATGACCTCAAGTACGTCCACCGCTGCTGCAAGGCCATCGATCCGGCGGCGCTGACGGTTTCGGCGGACGTTGCCATGGGGTCTTCCGTGCAGATCCCGTACGTGCCGCATTTCGACTTGCTGTTCATCGAGAACTATCCGATTCGCGCGGAGACGCCGCAGGACGACGAGATGGCGAAGTCCGCCCGGATCATGGACGACGCCTGGGCGTCCGTCCGCGCGAGCGGCATGGCCGGGCGGTCGGTCATCGCCATTCCGCAGGCGTTCAGGGGCTGGAAGTCATGGAAGCGCCTGCCGACGGCGGAGGAGATCCGCTGTCAGGCCTATCTCGCGATCGCGTGCGGCGCGCGCGGCCTGTGCTTCTATGCGTCGACGGGGCAGGTCGGCAACAGCCCGGAGGAGCGCGAAAGGCTTCCGCAGCCGCATTTCGGGCCGCTTGACAGCCCCGAGACCAAGGCATCGTTTTTCGCGCTGACGCGGGAGATCTCGGCACTGGAGCCGAGCCTTGTCAGCCGAGACGCGCCTCGGCAGCCGGCCGTGACCGTCGTCAAGGGTCCGGCCAAGAACGTGCTGGGCGGCGATTCGGTGCGATGCCTGCTGAAGGAGGACGGCCTCCTTGTCCTCGCGAGCAGCGCGCACCTTCCCGTCACGGCGGAGATTCGCCTGCCGTCCGGCGCCGTGCTGACGCGCGAGCTAGATCGCTTTGCCGGCTGGGCGGAGAGGACGGGCAAATGAAGCGTCCGCTTTCGGCAGTTGCGGCGGCGGTGGCGGCCGCCGCCGCGTTCGGCGCGGATAGCGCGGAAGTCCGCCTCGTCCCCGCGCCGCGGGCCTACGAGCCGCGTGACGGGCG
>CAKULV010000072.1 GCA_934667425.1 uncultured Kiritimatiellota bacterium
GGGTTCGGGAAGGAGAGGCGCATCGTGATCGTGGCCGTCTCCTTGCTCATCGTGTTGTCGTCGTAGGCCCACAGCCCCTCGCGGTTGTAGAGCGTGCCGTCGGGCAGGATGACGCGCTGGCGGTACTCGAACGGCTTCCCGGCGAGCTGCGCATTGCGCCAGGCGACGTAGGCGCGGTCGGTGAGCGGGAAGGAGACGCGGATGGGGTCCACCTGCACGATGCGCGCGAGCGCACCCTTCGACGGCGCCACGTAGTCGCCCACATAGGCGGAGGACTTGCCGATCTGCCCGGAGATTGGCGCGACGACCGTCGTCTTCTTGAGGTCGTACTCCGCGACGACGAGGTTCGCCTTCGCCTGGAGGACGGCGGCCTTCGCCTTCTCGGCCCCCGCCTCGGCGTTGTCGCGCTCAAGCTGGGTGATGCCGCGTGAATCTGCCGTCTGCATACGCCTGTAGTATCTGGCGGCACGGCGCTCCTCCGCCTCTGCGGCCTCAAGGTCGGCCTTGCGCTGGTTGACGACGGCGCGGTAGCGCTCGTCGTCGATCACGTAGAGGACCTGCCCGGCCTTGACCAGGTCGCCCTCCTTGAACCTGAGCGACTTCACGTAGCCGTCGATCTGCGGGAGGAGGTCGACCTCCTGCTCCGCCTCGGCGTGCGCGACGAACCTCTCCGGCAGGTTGTACGCCCTGAGCTGCGCATTCGTGGTGGCGACCGTGACGGGTCCGCCCCCCATCATCCGCGGCGCCGCCGAGCCTTTCGCGAACATTGTTCCGTAGAGTTCCTTACAGATCCAGCCTGCCGCCAGGCACACCGCGCCGAGCACCAGCTGCCCGATCACCGCGCCGATTACGCGGCCACGCTTGGTTTCTTCCTTGTTGCTTTCCATTTTCCTTTCCTCTTGAAATATGTCTCACAGGAACTTCCGGACTGGATTCCTGACAAGAAACTTTCCTAAACCTTCATTGATCTCCACACCGCCTCGTACGATTTGCGCAGCGTATCCTCAAGGTCGCACGACAGGAAATTGTCGATCCTGCCCTGCACAAGGCCATCCCACAGCGCGATGCACACCGTGGATACCTGCATCGCATCCACGTCGCGGCGCACCCGCCCCGCCTTGATGTCGCTCTCTATTGCACAGCGAAACGCCTGCATCGGCCCGAAGCGCTCGTTCGAGATGAGGTTCTCCCTTACTTTGGACATCGATACGTCACGCCATTTCATCTGGCACTTCATCAGCATGAAGAACGACGAAAGCTTGCGGCTCGACACGACCATCCTCGCGGTCTTCACCATCAGGTCGGCGACAAGGCCGAAAGTCAAATCCCCATCATCCACGCCACGAACAGCCCTGAAGGAGGTGAACTGGCGCTCGAAGCTCTTGAACATATCGTCGAGGATCGCCACGAGCAGGGCATCCTTGGACTCAAAGTGCCAGTACACGGCACCCTTGGTAAGCTTCAGGCGAGAGGCAATGTCATTGAAGGTGGTACGGTCGTACCCCTTCTTTACGAAAAGCGAAAGCGCACTGTCCAATATCTGCGCACGCGTCTTCGCCGCTTCCTCTTTTGTCCGTCTTGCCATGATGTGCAGAAAAAAAACGGCGCGAATTATAATACCTACCGGTAGGTATGTCAATAGGGTCCGGCGGAGAATCTGGCCTCGGTGGCCGTGACGCTCACTTCACCTTGGCGGAGGCGATCAGCCGCTTCATCGCGGCGGCGGACTTCCTGTCGAGCAAACCGGTCTCGATGTGGTAGCGAACCGTCTTGCCCGTCTTGAGGATGCGCTGCTGCCCGTGCTCCTGGCAATAAAGGCGCCCCTTGTGCTCGGACGTCGCCGGCAGACACATCCCAAGCGCGTCCTCGTCCTCCGTGCGGGCGATCCAGCGGGTGCCGTACGGCAGCTGCCTCGGATCGTGCTTCACGTAGATCGCCGTGCCGGACGGCTCCATCTGCATGGTATACGCCCAGCCGTCCCTTGCGGCATGGTGCATGAAGCAGTTGACTATTTCAGGCCGGTACGACTCGCCCTTCGCGCCGATCACGTCACCGCAGGACGGATCCCTGGCAAACTCGTCAAGCCACGCATTGGTCGCGTTCGCCCAGTCGCTGCGGTATCCATCCGGAACCTCCCTGTTTATTATGGCCTTCTTGGGATCGGCCGTATAATACAGCCTCGACCCGTCCACCGGACGATGGTTGATGTGGCACAGGTAGTAGTACTCAAGCGGCAGGTCCTTGAGGTTCGTGAACTCAACGTCGATCTCCAGCGACGTTGCCCCTTCCCGCAGCTTGATGGTCGGGCGGAACTCGTAGTTCGCCGCAAAGCACCGGCGATGCGCGTACACGCCGCCGACCGCGATCCACGCGCCCCTGTCGTCGCGCCCCGTCTCAACCCACGCCTTCTCGTATCTCGCGAGGGGAAGCTCGCCATGCCCCGGATGCGTATCGGCGGATGTAGGATTGCCCATCGCCGTAAGCCCGCAGTGCATTATGAAGAAGCCGTACGTATCCCCGTAGAACGAGCATTTCTCCGGCTCGTCGTATATCGATTTCATAGCGAGCTCCCTGCCGAGGAAGTCGCAACGCCAAACCGCCTGCCCGTCAAACGGAAGCACCGTGGCCGAGCCCTTCGAGTTCGATATCCTAACGGCCCTTATGCCGGTTGAATACGTAAACAGGGAGGCCTTTAGTTCGTCCGCCTCCACAAGCGGCGACTCCTTGTCCGTAAAGAAATTCTCGCGCAGATACGTTTTCACGATGATGCTCCTTTGCTGTCGTTTTGTTGTTGAAGTGTCAGGTTCTATTCTCGCCGAAGCCCGTCTCCTGTCAGCGCACGGTTACCGTCATGCCGTAGCCCATCATTTCGATGGCCTTCCGGCCAATGCGGAAACGGCGCGTCCGCGTCGTGGGCAATTGCGTCCACACGACGCCGCCTTCGGGCGCAGCCACGTTCCCCGCCGTAAGCACGGTCGCCGCCGTCTGCGTTTTCGGCGGAACGAGATAGTTCAGCGCGGACGGTAGCGTCAACGTGCCGGACACCGAAAACGCACTGGCCGGATTGCCGCGTACGCAAAGCGTGGAATTCAGGGCGAACGACATGTCTTGCACCAGCGTATGGGCAGGGTCAAACATGGTCGCGTCAAAGATGCCGCCCTCGGCAACGGAAAGCGACGCTATCGACGCATCCATGCGCGATGCCCCGGATTCTTCTGACTCCACGAGCAGTCCGCCGGCCGGTGCGCCAAGCGTCAGTTCCTCCAGCGCCGCCGCGCCGTCGGAGACAACCTTCAGCGTCACGCCATCCACGCGCAACCTTTTCAGCGCCGCCGCGTCGAGCCCGTTTACGACGAATTCCTGGCCGCCGCGCCCCTTCACGTTCAGGCAGCCGTCCAGCGTCCAGCGCGGGCCGAGCGTCGGCACGAAGCCGCCGGCGAACGTCGCCGACGGAACAGGCGCGCCGACGATCGCGTTCGTGACGGACGTCACGCCGGCCTGCGCGTCCGAGATGTCGAAGGTGCCGCCATTCGGTCCGACGGTCACGAGTATCTCCGCCGTATAGTCAACTGCGGCGTCCATATACGTCATGTTGTCGACATCCACGCCCGCAAAGAAGTGGTTCCTGCTCTTCCGCACATTGGCGTTTGGAGTCTGCGGCGAAATGCCGAATCCCGCTCCAGCCTTGTAAGTGCCGCCGTCGAGCGTAAGGAACACGCCTGAAACATAGCCTTCCCCCGGCCTGTCGTTTGTGTGGGTCACTGGATTTGCCGCAAATACGCGGTCTGTCTCGATTACGCCTCCGTCGGTGACGACGATGTTCACCTGCGGGCAGCGGTCAGCGTCGGTGCCAGTCAATGTTGCCCAGTCGCCCTTTGCCGCCTGAAAGCCGCCGGACTGGAAACTGCCCTGTGCGCCGGCAAGCCGCACTGTGCCGCCGCTGACCTTCAGCGTGACTATGTTTTTCGCGTTGCGTGATCCAAGCACGAACGCCCGATGCTCGCCAAATGCCAACAGGCTGCCCGCACCGACCTCGACGCAGGCCCTGTCGCTGGCGGCTCCGCCGATGTTCAGGGCATAAACGTAATCCCAGCGATAGTCAGGCAAGGCGTCGAAATGGACCTGGGCCCCGTCCATGATGCCAATGTAGCGGCCACCGGGATCAAGCTGCACGTTGCACGATGGCGCGAAATGCCATTTGCACGTTTCGCCGGCAAACACAATGTCTCCGCCTTTATGAAGGATTGACGTGACCTTGTACTTCCCATTCTCCACGGTACCCTCGCCGGAAAAGACCAGTCTGCCGTTGCAGACGCGGGAGCCGACCGTCCGGTTCTCGTTCGATACGGTCAAGGACGATGCGGTCTGCCACACCCAGTCGCCGGACGCCGTGGCGGTCGCGCAGCCACCGACGGAAACGGTGGAATTCGCCGCGACACGAACCGACGCGGCCAGCGTCACGTCGAACGGCAGCGTCAGCGTGCCGCCCGCGAGGGTCAATGTCGTCCCGGCCGCAAAGCCGTCGCCGCAGACCACAAGCTCCTCTCCGCTCGCGACCGTGACGGACGGTTCTTCGGCGGCGTATCCACGGCCCACGGCCTTGTATGCGCCCGAAACCTTTGTCTCGTCCACTGCCTCCCCGGCCGGCAGGTAGATGACTGACTCGCCGGACGCGACAACCTTCATTCCATCAGGCCAGTCCGCCGTGCGCGGCAGCGCGACGCGCGTCGTGCCCTCCAGCGTGAGCGTCCCCGCATATCCCGAAACGCCGTCGATGCGCACTACGCTGTCCGCCAGCACGAGATCGGACGTGCCGACCGTCGCGGCAAGCGACGCGACCCTGCCCGTCAGCCGCAGGCGCACCGTGCCCCCGAAGGCCGTCATGTCGACGGACGGCAGCAGGTCTGACGAAAGGACGAGCGACCCCGCGCCCGTCACGGACAGCCGCCCGTCCGTCGGAGCCGTCGCGACGGTGAGCGTCGCGCCTTCGGCAACGTCCACCGGCAGCGTCGCGCCTTCTTTTACCGCATAGGCGTATCCGTCGCCGAGCGCGACCGGGCCGGAGACGACGCGAATCGCGTCAAGGTCGTAGACGGTGTTCGTCAGGCAAGTCCGGTAATCCGACTGCATGTTGTCCGTAGATTCAACGACCGTAAAGGCAGCAACCGCGCCATCCGCGAGTTCCAGCGCCTTCGCATACCGGCGGTCAAGCGTGTTGCCGGACGCCTCCTTGTAGTAGAGCTTGACGTTCGCCCCCTCCAGCCGCAGTACGTCCGCCTTCAGCGTCGCCTCCGTCGTCATCAGCGAGAGGCGCTCGCGGTTCTGCAGGACGACCGTCACCCCCGTCAGATCGCTCGCGCTTTCGAAGCGGATGCCGTTGCGGCCCTGACCGCCGCTCTGGTCCGACGTCAGCGTCCATACGGCGCCCGCCGTCGCCGAGACGGGGCACGCGACGACCACGCCGCACGGATGATACCAGCGCTGGGACGCCTCCAACCGGACGCCGGCCATCTTGAACGTGTGCGCATCGTCCCACGACGACGAGGCATCGTATCCGCCCTCGCCCACCGACAGCGTTCCGACGCCAGACCATTCGCCGGCGCCTGACTTGTACTTTATGCCGTAGGCAGAGACGTCCGCACCAATTGAGAAAGAGCGGTAGCCAGTGCCGATTGCCGCCGGATAGCCGGTCGATCCGGCTATCAGCCAGTTGCCGTTAGTCCATGCGGCGACCGAGCCGTCGTCAAGCATGAGATTGCCCGTCTCAAGAATGTCGCCTTTGTGCTTCACATTCCAGTAGTTGACCGGCTCCGCCTCCAGAACGACGCCGGCAGATGCAAGGGTAAGCGTAAGGAGCAATTTTTTTTTCATTGCAGTATATCCTTTTCAGGTTGTCATTTTGCCGCAGTATCCAGAATCTCGAACGCACGGCGGCGAAGTCGCCGCTGCGTTGCCGCATCATACGTCCTGCGCATCGGGTCAAGCTCCGCGAGAAAAGCCTTGGCGCGTGGATTGTCCGCCGTCTTCAGCAGGGAGAAGAGGCAGTGGTCTTCAATGCCGTCGCGAATGGCCTCCGCGCGCAGGGTCGGCAGGAATCGGCCGTTCGGCCCCATGCAGAAATAGCTGCCGCCGCCGTTGAGGCCCGGAAAGCTCTCCGGATTCCATCCGGTCGCGCCGGCCGATGCGATGGGCTTCTCGTTGGAGCTTTGCCAGCGGCTGACCGTCCATACGAGCCAACCGTCCACGCGCTGGGCAAAGGCCCTTGTTCCCAGTTCCGCGCGTACGGAGGCGAGCGAATCCATGTCGATCGTCATGTAGATCGTGTAGTACCACACCTGGTTGCCATGCTGGCGGCGGAACCTCTCCGCTGTCTTGAAGTCGTAGGCGTCAGTCGTGGGAATCCATCCTTCGATCATTCCGAGCGTACGGGGGTCTTCGGACGGCACGGCGGTCGAGTCGATGCGGAGATCCGGGAATTCCGCCTTGACCGCGCGCGTCAGCTCGCCGATCGCCGGGACGTAGGAGGCCGCGTATTCGTCGAAGGAATAGGAACAGACGTACTTGAAGAGCCCGGCGGCCTTGAACGCGGGAATCGCCGCGCGCAGCTTCGCGAGGACGGCCGCGACCTCTTCCGGCGGATAGTGCGCCCTTTCCTCGTCTGAAAGCGCCTTCCAGTAGTCGGCGGGCTTCTTGAAGCCCTTCTTTCGTCCCCGCCACTCGAACTGGCTGTCGATCGGATTGGGCATGTAGAGGACCGGGATGCTGTTCATGCCGCGCGCCACCTTCTCGCGGCATTCCTCGACGGACGGCGGCTCCGTCGCGTAGATGCTCATCGGGTTAAGGCGGTATTCGTCGAGGATCCAGTCCTTGAAGCGCGGAATCGCGTCGCCCATCAGCCTGGAGCCATAGCACGACGTGGCCGTGCGGATCGACGGCGCGACCGGCAGCGTGACGTCATGCACGACGACGGTGACAGGGACCTCCGCGCGTCCCGCCGCGTCCGCCGCAACCGTCACGACGCCGCGATACGTCCCCGGCGGCGTGTCGGGCAAGGCGCGGAAGCGCACGTGAAACGCCTCGATGCGGTTCGCGCCGACCTCGGCGACCGCGTTCGTGAAGTCGCAGATCGGGTCGAAGTGCTCGCCAAGGAGATGCGCCGGCCCCTTCGTGGATTTTATGGTGACGCGCCCGACAGGCGCGGCCTCGACGGCTGGCAGGCAATGTCCCGCCGCGTCCCGGAATTCGCCCGCCCGGATCGTGACGTTGGTGAGCGCGCGATCGGCCGGGGAGAAGACGAGCACCTGCAGGCCCTCGCGCTCGCGACGCGCGAGATCGAGCCTCGCCCCTCCAACGTCGAAAGCGGCGGTGAGCGGATCGTCCTCTGGCCGTACGCGCTCAAGGTCGTCCAGTTCCGCCACGGCGAACGCCGCGTCCGGATGCGCGGCGGCAGAACGCGCACGGATATCCGCGAGACGCGCCGCCGTGAAATCGGACTGCATCCGAATCAGGCGCGAACCTGCCTCCCGGGCCGTCAGCTCGCCACGACGGACACGCGCCGGCAATGCCCTCAGCGACGCGGCTTCGGACGTGCGCCCGATGGACTCAAACGCCTCCGCGAGCCTCGCGGCCCGTTCCGGCACGGTGGAGACAAGCCGGAGCCGCTTCATCAGGAACTCTGCGTCCTCTCCCGGATGCGAACGGTAGACGGTGAAGTTCTTCATCTTCGTGAAGTCGAACTGGCCGCGCACCGTGAAGTCCGCCGCATAGACCGGCAGCTGCTTCTGCTCCGCGTCCGCCGACTTGTGCTCGAAGTCGCCATGCCCGCAGCGGTCGCGGAGGGTGATCGAAAAGGAGTCTCCCTTGCGCGCGAACATTCCGTACTCTATCCGGTCGAACGCGGAGCAGTCCTCCGGCAAGTCGAAGTTCACGGCCGGCCAGCGCTGGTTTTCGCTCCGTCCGTCATAGCGCGGCAGGATGATCCGGACGCCATCGTCCGTGCGCTCGAAACGGCCGTGGCAGCCGGTCGAGAGCCCTACCGACTTCAGGTCGATCTCGTGCACGAACGGATCGGCATCCGCACGGACGGCGGGCATAAGCCGCACGAACGAGACACCGAGCGCCGGCAGCTCGAACGCGAAGGCGCGCCCGTCGCCCTTCGGCATGGGACCGAAGTCCGCCGACGAGGCCCGCCACGAACCATCCGATATCGCCACGTTGGCCACAAGGGGGCGATCAAGGACATTACAGGCGAGCACATACAACGCTCCGTCCTTCTTCCATGCGCGGCAGGCAAGCGCCTCGTCGGATGCGGCGACGGCAGGGCACTTCTCGGCCGAGAGCAGTATGTCCGTGCGGTCGGCGACCTCTCGGTGCGTCTTGAGGACCACCTGCCACGTGTCGGATGTCACGGCGTGGTAGCGGAAGGAGAAGAGACCGTTCGCCCCGCCGGCGATGTGCTGCCAGAGCATCGACCGCAATTCCGTCTCGTTCGGGAATCGGTTCTTTTCCCTCGGCCGCCCGTACCAGGACCAGTCGAACGTCTGCGGCACGCTCCAGTTCGCGCATACGCCAAACATCTTGTCCCTGCCGCCACGCATGAAGTCCGTCACCGTGCGCAACGGCTTCTCCGGCACGGGATAGGGGTCAAGGCCGATGACGTCGGTCGTCGGCAGGAATCTGCGCAGGTCGTACAGGCGGTCCTGCACAAGATAGCACGGATGGTCAGGATCAAGCTCGCGGGCGAGACCGTACAGCCTGCTCTGCTCGGAAAGTTTGTCGGCACTGATCTCGTCTCCGATGTACCATGCGAGAAGCGCCGGGCTTTCGCGTATCTCCATGATTTTCCGGCGAAGCTCCGCTTCCGGCAATTCGCGGTCAAAGGCCGAACAGGTCTTGAGGCCAAGCCGCTCAAAAGTCGAAAGCAACTTTCTGTCCGGCATGATGTAATGCACCACGGAATTGAACGGCGTGTTCGTAAGCGACTCAAGGTTCCCTACCGAAGGATAGCAGTAGAGTCCGATCGGGAAGAACGGCTTGCCGTCGATCAGACAGCGCTTGCTGTCGTCGATCTGCACGCGACGGCGCGGCATTGCCTCCACGCGCGAAAAGCCGACCTCCGACTTGCCGATGCACCGGTTGCCGACATACAGCCCGCATCCTATTTTCTGCGGCCCCTTGGCGAACCTCCCTACATCCAGCGAAACTGATGCCGCATCTTCCGTCTGTTCGTCGGCCGGCGTCTGCCGGACAACGCCATCCGCGTCCTTCCAGGAGAACATGGCCTTCACCTTGCCGACCATATCAGGAGGGGTGTCGAGCGCGGCATGGAAGCGAACCTTCCCTCCAACCGCAGTGTCGCGGTATGCCGACGAGACCACGAACGCGACCGGCTTGGCCTCGATGCGCTCGACGGTGACGTTGTCAACGGCAAAATGTCCGGCCGTGCCTTGGGCCACGTGGATCGCCAGACGGGTTCTGCCGATGTTGGAGGGCAGAACTCCGGAGATGGTGCGCAGCGCCCAGTCTCCATCCTTCGGCTTCCCTTCCGCACGGGAATAGAGAGCGGCGATCCACTTGCCTTCGGTGTCGTACATCTCAAGGGTGACATGGGCGCCGTATCCCTCGAATTTCAGGCCATCGGTCTTCACGAGGGCCGACAGCCGAACCGTGTTCCCCTTCCGCAGGCCCGTTACGTCCTGCACGGCGGACGCCAGCTTCGCGGACGGCCCGGCCGACGACCAGACGAGCCCGCCGGAGCCGTTGTGCCCGCCGTTCTTCTCGATGCGGAAGCCGTTCGTAAGACGCCACGCCTTGGACGAGGCGTCTTCGAACGTGGAGTTGCCTACGGCCATCATCTCGCCGAACGCCCGCATCGCAGCAACTGAAATCAGGGCTGCGCAGAACACAACCGCACGCGGCTTTCCAACGGACACGTTTCTTTTCCTTGCCAAGGTTCATCCCTTCCATTATGGTTTGAAATGGCGGCAATTATATCGTTTTTTTTTTCTTCTTGTCAAACCAGCGGGACATTAGGTAGGATCCAAGGCGTCCCCTTCCGGCCCCATGCGTCAGATCTTGGCCTTGAGGAACGCAAGGTTCTTCTCGGCCGGGATGAACGAATCGGGCTTGCGCTCGCATTCGACCACATACCACCTGAAGCTGGGGTCGTTCTCGAGGCATGGCACGAGTTCGTCCCACGGGACCATCTTGCCGCCATCGTCTGGGGGAACGCCGAAGAAGCCCCATTCGCTCGGGGTGTTCTCCTTCATGTGCATGGAGAAGTTGCGCCCGCGATAGCGGTTCACGCGCTCGACGCAATCCTCGCCCGGATTGACCACCTGCCCCGAATCGAGCTGCTGCTGGAGAAGCTTGCTTGAGTTCTGGAACACGAGATCCCACGCGCACACGCCATCGTACTTCATCGTGAACTCGTGGAAATGGTTGTGGAACGAAATCGGCAGTTTCCACGCCTGTGCCTGCTCTGCGGCCTCTCCCATCTCGAAGCCGAACCTCTTCCATCCATCCGCCGTCTCGAACTTCTCCCATGCGTTGGTGAACGACTCGATGCCGGCCTCGGCGCAGAAATCAAGGTTCTGCTTCAGCTTGTCGCCCTTGAAGTTGGCGATCCCGCTCATGTGCGCGCCCATGCCGCGCAGCCCCGAATCCGCAAGGAGCTTGCGTATCTCCCTGGCGTTCCTGCCGCCGAACCCGGCGAACTCCACGCCATCGAATCCTATCTCACGCAGCTTCGCGAACACGTCCTCCGGCGGCATCGTCTTCCACATGATCTTGTTGATGCTCCATAGCTGGAGCGCTATCGGACGCCCCTCGTTCTGCCCGCCAAACGGGCATTTGCATCCGGCCGTGAACAGCGCGGCGGAAGCTCCAAGCGACTTGAGGAAGTCGGCCCTCGAAACATTTGCCTTCATCTTGTCTTCATCTCCTGTATTTCGCTCCTCTGGCCAATCCGCATCGGCTCGCGTTGCGTACCGGCAAAGGAAAACCAATAGCGATCTTTGGCGCACGATTATACTAAAGACAGCCGCACACATCAACTGTTCAGTAGTTGGTAGTTGGCAGTTGGTAGTTGGCAGTAACGACGGCGCCCTCGCCGTCGTGAAAATTGCCGTGTAGAAATGTAGAAATGTAGTTGGTAGAGGATAGTTGATAGTTGGTAGTTGGTAGTAGCGACATATCCCCCGAACGAAGTGAGCCGCGCAAGCGGTCGCAAGAGGGGTGCGCCCTCGCCGTCGCGGCAGCTGGC
>CAKULV010000073.1 GCA_934667425.1 uncultured Kiritimatiellota bacterium
ATGCCATCCTACATCCCGCCTCCCATTGTCCAACTCATTGCCCATACACTATGGTCATTTACTTTGGCAAGTCACCTTAAACATAAAGTCCGACCCATAAAAGGCTTTGGCAGTCGTAGATATGGTATAATTAACGGCTAAATTTTGATGGAGAACGAAAATGGCGATGGAGAAAAGGTACGATTCTAAAGCCGCAGAGGCCAAATGGTATCCATTCTGGGAGCGGAATGGATGCTTTCATGATGAACCAGGCAGGGGAAAGCCGTATTCCATAGTCATTCCGCCGCCGAACGTGACGGGCATCCTTCACATGGGCCATGCGCTTAACCAGACGATCCAGGATATCCTGGTGCGCTGGCGCAGGATGAGCGGATACAACACGCTGTGGCTCCCTGGCACGGATCATGCGGGCATCGCCACTCAGAACGTTGTGGAGAAGGCCCTCAAGAAGGAGGGGAAGCGCCGGCAGGATCTTGGGCGCGAGAAGTTCCTTGAGCGCGTGTGGGAATGGAAGAGGCAGTACGGCGGCACGATCGTGCACCAGCAGCGCATGCTCGGCAACTCCACCGACTGGCGGAGAGAGCGCTTCACGTTCGACGAGGGCTGCAGCCGCGCCGTCCTCAGGGTGTTCAAGCAGCTCTTCGACGAAGGCCTCATCTACAAGGGCAACTACATAGTGAACTGGTGCCCGCGCTGCGGGACGGCCCTCGCGAACGATGAGGTCGAGCATGAGCCGAACCACGGCCATTTCTGGTACATCAGGTATCCCGTAGTCGGTTCTGCGAGGGGACAGGCCGGCGATCCGTACAAGGACTACGTGATGGTCGCGACGACGCGCCCCGAGACGCTTCCCGGAGACACGGCCGTCGCGGTCAACCCGAAGGACGGCCGCTACGCGCACCTCGTCGGAAAGAAGGTGATCCTTCCGTTGACTGGCCGCGAGATCCCCGTGATCTCCGACGACTATGTTGACCGCGAGTTCGGCACCGGCATCGTGAAGATCACGCCGGCGCACGACCCGAACGACTTCCTCGTGGGCAAGCGCCACGGCCTTGAGGAGATCAACATCATGACGGACGACGCCCACATGAACGAACTTGCGGGCGCGAAGTACCGCGGCATGGACCGCTGGGAGTGCCGCAAGGCGATCGTCGACGACCTCGAAGCGGGCGGATTCCTTGACCACATTGAGGACATAGACAACCAGGTGGGGCATTGCTACCGTTGCCACGAGACCGTGGAGAGCCGCCTTTCAAAGCAGTGGTTCGTGAAGATGAAGCCGCTCGCGGAGCCGGCGATCGCGGCGGTGAAGTCCGGGGAAGTGAAGTTCGTCCCAGACCGCTGGTCGAAGATATACTACAACTGGATGGAGAACATCCAGGACTGGTGCATCTCGCGCCAGCTGTGGTGGGGGCACCGCATCCCGGCCTACTACGTCGGCCCGAACGCGAGTACGGAGCTTAAGGGCAAGGACGAGGAGTTCAAGGCGCGGGGCGAAGAACTCGTGGTAGTGGAGGAGTCTCTTGACAAGGCGGTCGAGGCGATGAAGGCGAAGACCGGATGCCAGGTTTCCGCCGCCGACCTCCGGCAGGACGAGGATGTCCTTGACACGTGGTTCAGCTCGTGGCTCTGGCCGTTCGAGACCCTTGGCTGGCCGGAGAAGACCGCCGACCTCGACTACTACTATCCGACCACCGACCTTGTCACCGCGCAGGACATCATCTTCTTCTGGGTCGCCCGCATGATGATGGCGGGCATACACTTCATGAAGAAGCCGCCGTTCAAGAACATCGTTATCCACGGCATCGTCCGTGCGGCGGACGGCTCGAAGATGTCGAAGTCGAAGGGCAACTCCCTCGATCCCCTGGAGCTGATCGACACGTATTCCGCAGATGCGCTCCGCTTCTCCATCGCCCTCATCACGTCGCTCGACTGCGACACGAAGGTCAACAAGGAGAAGTTCGAGATCGGGCGAAACTTCGCCACGAAGATATGGAACGCCGCCCGCTTCATGCAGATGCAGGAGGGGGCGGTCGGGAATGCTGCGGCGTGTAGCCTGAACGGCATCTCCAACCTGTCCGCCGACGACCGTCATATCCTGTGGGCCTGCGACATCGCGTGCCGCAAGATGAACGACATCCTCGAACGCTACCGCATACAGGATGGAGCCCTCGCCATCTACGATTTCTTCTGGACGCAGATCTGCGACTGGTATGTGGAGTACGCGAAGGACTCCCAGGACAAGGCAGTCTCGTTCGCGATCCTGCGCGACGTGTACTGGAAGGCGTTGAGGATGCTACATCCTTATATGCCGTTCGTCACGGAGGAGGTCGCGCACCAGCTCGGCTACCTGAAGGACGGCGAGACGATCATGAGGGCGCCGTATCCGACTGGCTATACGGATGAAGAGAAGGCGTCGTGGGGGCTTTCGCGGGAAGTCTACGACTTTGTGAACGCAAAGCGCGAGGCGATAACGGCATTGCGCGCCCTCCGCGCCGAATACAAGGTGCCGCCGTCCGCATTCGTCAAGGTCACTGTTGCCACGGACGACGATCGCGCCAAGGCGGAGGCCGATGCCCTGAAGCGAGCCATGCGTGCCGAGAGCGTCGAGTTCGTCAAGGCCGGCAGCGATCTCGCGATGCCAAGCAAGATGACTTCGTTCGGCACGGTATACCTGTCGCTGGAAGGGCTTGTCGACAAGGCGGCCGAGTTGAAGCGAATCGAATCGGAACTCGCAAAGCTGGCCGGATTCATCAAGTCTTCGGAGGCGAAGCTCGCCAACAGCCAGTTCACGGAGCATGCGCCTGCGGCCATTGTCGAGGAGGCGAGGCGCAAGCTTTCGGAGAACAGGGAGAAGGCCGTCCAGCTGGAGAAGCTGCGCAAGCTCTTCGGCTGAGGAAGGCCGGTTGGCGTTGTCAACGTATCCCACCCCCTTGAAAAAGGGTGTCGGATATGGTAATTTACTTTCAGTCGTAATGAAAAGGACTTGGAATGACGATACGTTCAGCACTTGAAGAGTTCGCAAACAGGCATCCGGATCATGTCGCGCAGGTGTTCAGCCGCGATCATGGCTGGGTGCGGCGCACGTACGGTGAGTTCCTGGCGGATGTAAAGGCCACGGCGGAGGCGTATGGCTCGAAGTTCGGGCTGAAGCCCCGAGAGGAGAACGTCGCCCAGATACTCGCAAACAGTCCGGAATGGATGGACGTGTACCTTGCCTGCTCAGGCGCAGGGGTTTCCGTGGTGCCGCTCGATCCAAAGCTGCACAGCGAAGAGGTTCAGTACATACTCAGGGATTCCGGCGCCGTGGTGGTCACCACCGACAGGCAGCATATCCCCATGATGCAGCAGATCGCGGCGGACTTGCCGAAGCTCCGCGCGATCGTCATAGTGGATGGCGGAGCGCCTTCCTATGCCGCCATAGGCTCCGTGCCGGTGTATGACCTGTCCGAGTTGAAGAAGGGTTCGTGCAAGTGCGGGTGGTACGACAAGCACGTCTGCGAGGGGGATGATGTCGCGAGCATCATATACACCTCCGGCACGACGGGCAAGCCGAAGGGCGCAATGCTCACCCACGCGAACTTCATGGCCGATGCGGAGGGTGCACTGGCCGCGTTCGGGGAGCGCATAGACGATACCGACTCCTTCTACGTGGTGCTTCCTTTCTTCCATGCGTTCTCCTTCCTCGTGAACCTCATTCTGCCGATAACGCTCGGTTCGCCCGCGATACTGATGCGGTCGCTCCGCACGATTTCCGAGGATCTGAAGGAGCTCCAGCCCACAGTTCTCATTGCGGTGCCGCTCCTCGTCGAGAAGGTCTACGACAAGATATCGGAAAAGCTTGCCGCATCGAAGGTCGCGAAGATCCTCAGGATGACGGGGCTGAAGTCGGTGGTCAACGCCAACGTCAAGAAGTCTCTCGACCCACGCCTCAGGTTCGTGGTCGTGGGCGGCGCGCCATGTCCGGTGCATGTGCTGAAGGGATTCAAGGATCTAGGGATAAAGATGCTGGAGGGGTATGGGCTGACGGAATGCTCTCCGGTCGTGTCCGTTGCGGGGCCCAAGGTCGCGAAGATAGGCACGATCGGGCACAAGCTGCCGAACATCGAGATACGCATCGCGGACGCCAACGAGGCGGGCGTGGGTGAACTCCAGGTCAAGGGGCCTATCGTGATGCGGGGCTACTTCAACAACGAGGCGGCGACGAAGGATGCGTTCGATGGCGAGTGGCTGCGGACCGGGGATCTCGCTTCGGTTGACGAGCAGGGTCTGATCACGATACGGGGGCGCAAGAAGGCGCTTATCGTGAACAGGGAGGGGAAGAACATCTATCCGGAAGAGGTCGAGAACGTGATATCGGGCGATCCGCTGATAGCGGACTGCGTCGTTGTCGGCTACAGGATAGGCGGCGATCCCGGGGAACACGTGGGCGTGGTCGTCCATCCCAACGAGGATGCACTCACCGCCCGAAATGGCGGTACGCCGATGCCGTGGAGCGAGATGGAGAGGGTTGCGAGGATCGGCATCCGCACACGCTGCCAGAAGCTCGCGGACTACAAGCGTCCGCGCAAGATACTCGTCCTGCACGAGCCGCTGGAGCGTACTTCCATCCAGAAGGTGCGCCGGGTCGCATACAAGGGAATGCTTGACGAGTAGTCGGCGGCGGACGGGCTTTTGCCTCCCATGCAGTCTGTAAGGAGATGGAATGAACTTGCTTGTGTCAAAAAGGTCTTGGATGCTCGCCCCAGCCGTGTTTCTCGTCTCGCTGGCCCTGCTGTGTGCCGTCTGGGGCGTGATGGAGCCTGCGGCTTTGCGTGCGGCGTTTGACGCCGACGGGCATTCTTTCGTCGAGACACTCACGATTCCGTTATTTGCGTTGATCGTACCCGCCGTATGGCTGTGCTGCCCGTTCTCGGGCTCCACCACGCGCAAGTCGCTCCTGTGCCTTGCCGTTTCCTGCGTCGCCATCATGGCCGTCGTGAAGGAGCTGGATCTCCACCTTGCGCTGATGCAGTACGCCTATCCTGATGTCGTGGGGGCGGACGGCAATGTGCATGGACTCGTCAAGCCGAATGGAACGCCGCTCTCGGGCACTCCGTTCAAGATGCGCTTCCTGACGAACGGAGGCGCCCCGTTCGGCGCGAAGCTCGTCGTGGTTTCGTACTTCGTCCTCTTCTTCGGCGTGTTCGCGGCCATGCTCGCCTATTTCTTCCCGCGCCTCGTCAAGGGGTTCTTCCGCCTGCACCCGGTGGCCTGGACGATGTGCTTCTTCGGCGGATCCGGAGTGATGGTGCAGATATGCGACAGGCTGCCCGCCTGGTACAGGCATTCGCAGGGGATGCCGAAGCAGTGCCTGGACGATTCGTTCGTCGCGCTATGTACGGCGTTAGAGGAGGGCGGCGAAATGATGATCGCGGCGTTTGCCATCCTGGCCATCCTCCAGGCCCACGCGATATATGCGAACGACAGGCCGCCGCCCGAGTTCGCTGAACTGTGACTTCTTGCAAGGAAAACGAAAGCTACAAAAGGAAACACAAATGAAACTCGAAGAGTTGAAGGGTAAGACGGTTGGCGTGTGCGTGTCAGGCGGACTCGACTCCAAGACGATATGCTGCGTGCTGTTGGATGCCGGCGTGAAGGTAAAGGCCTTCTCCGCAAATGTCGGGCAGCCAGACGAGAAGGACATCAACGACATCAAGAAGAAGATGGCTCCGACCGGCGTAGAGACGACGATAGTCGACGTCACGAAGGAAATGGCCGACATCTGCTTCGAGACGGTCAAGTGCCAGGCTATGTACGATGGCGGCTACTGGAACTCCACGGGCATCGCCCGCGCCGTCACGGTGCAGAAGCTCCTCCCGGCGATGAAGAAGGCCGGCTGCACGGTGCTCGTCCACGGCGCGACGGGGCGCGGCAACGACCAGATGCGTTTTGAGCGCTACACGAACGTGATGGACCCGAAGTTCGGCGTCTACGCCCCCTGGCGCGATGCGGATCTCCTGAAGAAATTCCCGGGGCGCACACAGATGGTGGAATTCCTCGCCAAGCGCGGCATCACGGCGTTCGTCGGCACGAAGAAGAAGTACTCGACCGATGCGAACCTCGCCGGACTCTCCCACGAGGCCGAGGATCTGGAGTCGATGGAGACCTCGATGCGCATCGTGAAGCCCACGATGGGCGTGTGGCCCGACAAGGCCCCGAACAAGGTCGAGAAGGTGACGCTCAAGTTCGAGAAGGGACGCTGCGTCGCGGTGAACGGGAAGAAGATGACTCCGTACGAGGTGATGCTTGAGATGAACAAGGTCGGTGGCCGCAACGGCATCGGCATGAAGCACGCCCTTGAGAACCGCATAATCGGCACGAAGAGCCGTGGCGTGTACGAGGCTCCCGGCATGGAGGTGCTGAGCTGGGGGCTCAAGTACATCTACGAGGGCATCATGGATCGCCGTTCCACGCTGCTTTTCCAGCAGCTTTCGAAGCTCGTCGCCGATCAGATCTACGATGGCCGCTGGTTCGATCCCGCGACCCAGGCGGCCCGCGCGGCGATCCAGGTGTGGGCTGACAAGGCCACCGCAGAGGTCACGCTCGGACTCTACAAGGGGAACATATTCTTCGAGTCCCTCAAGGGTCTCAAGGCCTCGATCTACAATGAGGCGGACAGCTCGATGGAGGCTTCCAACGGATTGAACCCGCATTCATCGCAGGGCTTTGCCGAGATCCAGTCCGTAGAGGCCAAAATGCTCGCCAAGAGCGGCCAGATCCGGATCTGATCCGATGAAGTACGGCATCCGCAGTCTGGCGACGTGTGTGGGCGTGGTCGCATTTTGCGCTTCGCTCCACGCCGCCGATGCTGTAGGGCTGTACGATTACCCACGGCTTCATCTGCGGCATTCGCTTCTTCGGGTGCAGCTGATGAATGCCGTGCGTTCCGGCAACATCACCAACATGGAGGCGGTGTGTCGGCAGGGGCTTGAGCTTATGCCCGGCGATGCGACATGGCAGTACAACCTCGCATGCGCACTCGCATACCGTGCGACCCCAGATGCCGCGCTGGATGCGCTGGATAAGGCCGTAAAGGCCGGATTCCGCAATGCGTCCGCCATCGAGCGGGATGGCGACCTGAAGCGCATATCCTCCACGGACCGCTTCAAGGCCATCGTGCAGGAGGCCCGCGACACGGCGGATCTCCCCGCGCCGGGGCAGGCCATTCCGATGACGGCCCGTCTAACGCAAGGCACGAGGCTTGTCCTTACGAAGGCGAATCTCGCGTGGGATTTCGACCGGGGGCTGTACATCGCAAATTTCAGATTCCTGCGTGGCGCGGTGGAGTCGCCGGAGGCGCGGGCGGCAATCTATGACGGGCCGGCCAAAGAGGTCCTTGCGGCCTGGCTCGCCGACGGAACCGCCGCAGGCAACGGCGGCGACATTTACGTAAACAGGGACCGGAACCATTCGCGCATAAAGACCGGCGCGTTTCCGCTCCTTTCCGAACTATGCTTTGACGCGGAGGCGAGAGGCAAGGGTGTGGACAACGCCATGCCAAACACGCTCTATCCGGGTGCGGCGGTTGTGGGCAACGCCTCCCTCGCGATAGTTTCGTCCAACGACACCTGTTCGCTCGTGCGCATGGCCATGCAGGACCTCGTGTCCATGAGCGCTTTGCAGCAGTGCTACCTCGACAATCAGCTGTGGGTGTTCCCCGCCCACCGGGACTATGTCCCCGAAAGGGGGATCGACCTCTATCAGGGTGTCACGCCATGCGCACTCCAGTCCGTGGGCTCCAGCGGATCTGACAGGTACTTCGTGCGGGCTGCGCTGGCGGCATCTGCCGCGCTTCAGCCGGAGACGAAGAAGGCTGTCGTGGAGCGCAAGCTGTTCGCCCCGCTCATGCAGTATCTCTTCAGGCGGACCCGCAGAGGAGTGGAGTCAGAGGAGGACTACCTCGCCGCGAAGGCTCACCCGACCGCGTTTGACCGCGAATCGCTTGATGCCTTCAGAATGGTGGAGCTGGCACATGGGTTAACCCCCAGGACGATCCCCCCTGCGGTTCTGCCGCTTTCGGCATTTGTCCCAGTGACGTCGCTGGATCTTGAGAAAGAGCTTGATTTCCGCTTTGTTCCGTACGGCGAGTACGACGGCAGACTGTCATACACGTGGCGTGTGGTGCATGGCGACCAGGAACGGGTCACAGTCGTTTCCGGCAAGGATGGCGCAGTCCACCTTACGGTGGATTGCAGAGACCTGACAAATCGCATAGACGTGGCGTGCTTCGCTAAGACCGCAGACAGCGGCTGGGGTGCACCTTCCTTCGTGAGCATATACCCGCAAAAGACGGCAGTCGGCGACTGACGGATGCCCGTTTTTGTGCCGACGCGGAGGTGTTGCCTGATATCCGATTCGTCTGCATAATGTCCATGTGATGCATGCTGACAAGACTCTGGACTGCAATTCTCCTTTCGCTCGCGTGTGCATCGGCCATCGCATGCCGTAAAGCCTCGCGCTCTGCCGTCGTGTAGACGCCTCTTAGCTGGATATTCGGTGTGTCCACAAGCCGCCGAGCGATTCCCAGTCCACGATGTCCGGAAGTTCATCTAGGGAAAACCACTTTTCCGCCCGTGCAAATTCGGGGTAGGGTTCCGCGTGAGCCTCTTCAATCAGATGCAGCCGGTCAACCGTCATGCCACGCAAACGATCATCCTCGAAATTTAGGTGAATGATTCGAAAATTACGCATATGTAAAATTCCTTTCGCTGAAAATGCCATTTTGTCCATTGTTTTTGAGGGTGAAAATGATATAATATATGATGACTGTTTAGGGTAACTATGCCCTGAAACGAACAAGGAAAAACATGGCGAAAAAACAGGAATCTAAAAAGGTGCTTGAATTGCTCGGTATGCCTACCGAGCAACAGAGTGACATTTGTTGTTGTTCCCTGTTGGCCCTGTTGAATCTTTCGTCCTCTTCATCCTGGTCTGCGGCTACCAACGAATGGACGCGCATTCACGACATTCTTGCGTTCTTGCGCAAGAACTATCGCGGGGCGAGGTACGCGGAGAACAGTCGCGAAACGTTTCGCAAGCAGGCGATGCACCATTTCCGCACGGCGGCGATCATTGAGGACAATGGTGTTGCGACCAACTCGCCCAACTACCGTTACCGCGTGACCCCCGAAGCGCTTTCGCTTTTCAAGGTCTTTGGCACGGGCTTGTGGGATGCGGCTCTGGCAAAGTTCCTCGCCGCCCATCAGACGCTGCGGCAAATCTATGCTTCCAAGAAGCGCGTCAACAAGGTTGAGGTGACGGTCGATGGCGTTGTACATGCGCTTTCGACGGGGGCGCACAATCAGCTCCAAAAGGCCGTGATTGAAGAATTTGGGCCGCGCTTTCTGCATCAGTTCAAGTGCCTCTATCTCGGCGATACGGCGAAGCGTGGCCTGATCAAGGACGTCGAAGGGCTGAAGAATCTCGGTTTCACCATCACGGTGCATGACAAGATGCCGGACGTCGTGATGTACGTGCCAAAGGAGAATTGGGTCGTGTTTGTCGAGTGTGTGACATCGGTCGGGCCGATGTCACCGGCGCGAATTTTGGAACTCAATCAGATGACGTCCAAGGTCACGGCTGGGAAGGTGTTCATCACCGCGTTTCTTGACCGACCGACATACAAGAAGTTTTCGGATCAGATCGCGTGGGAGACGGACGTGTGGGTTGCGAACGAACCAAGCCACATGATCCATCTGAACGGCAACAAGTTCTTGGGGCCTCACAATTCAGCGACATGAGCAAGAAATCGACACAGCTTTCCCTCTTCGATTCCCCTCATGCCGAACGGGGCTGGATTGCGTTTTTGAATGAAACGCTCCAGCTTCCGCAAGAGCGACCTTATCTCGCAATTGACCTTTTTGCCGGATGCGGTGGACTGTCGCTTGGCTTCGAATGTGCGGGCGTGAAGACGATTGGCTACGAAATGAAGCCGGAGTGCTGTGAGACTTATCGGGCCAATCTCCAATCCGAGTGTCGGAACGAAATGCTCACCGGAGAGACGGAGTACCCGCAAGCGGATGTCATTCTCGGTGGTCCGCCCTGTCAGCCGTTCAGCCGTCGCGGCAAGCGCAAGGGCAAGGACGATGCACGGGACGGATTTCCCGCCTACATTGCGGCGATTCGCAAGGTCCAGCCGAAAATCTGGGTTTGCGAGAATGTCAAGGGCTTGCCCGAACTCGACGAGAAGTATTTCCAGTCGATCCTTGAGCAGTTCAAGGCACTTGGGTACGAGGTCGAGTACAAGGTCATCCGCATGTCCAACTACGACGTACCGCAAAAGCGCGAGCGGCTGGTGATCGTCGGGCATCGCGGCGGATTCAAGTTCCCCGAAGAGACGATGCACGAGGTAACGTCCGGCGAAGCACTTGCGGACAAACTCGCTACCGTTCCCGATGATGCCGAGTTCCTGACCCCCTCGATGGATCGCTACATTGCCGCGTATGAAAAGGCGTCGCATTGCAGCCGTCCGCGTGATTTGCGGCTCGACGAACCGGCGCGGACGCTGACCTGTCGCAATCTCGCGGGCTGTACGAGCGACATGCACCGCATACGGCTGGAAGACGGTCGTCGCCGTCGGCTGTCTGTCCGTGAAGCGGCGCGGCTACAGTCCTTCCCCGACTGGTACGAATTCTCCGGCACGAAGGAACAGCAGTTTACGATGATCGGCAACGCCGTGCCGCCGATGTTCTCCTACAAGCTTGCGCAGTCGGTCATCAGCTGTTTGAAGCTGCACGAGGCCCATTCGGACAAGCATTCGACCCTCTCCGACCTCGCCAAACGCGCGGTCGATCCCGCGATCAAGGCCGCGTCGCTGGCCGTTCTTGCAAAGGTGATTTCATAACAGGAGAAGGCGTATGTCTTATTTGGGAACCCTTCAAGGCATCGAGACTCTTATTCCTCTTGAGACCCTTCGCAAGGAGTGTCCCGAGGCGGGGATTCCAGAATTTGTTCATTGTGATGCTGGCGAATTCATGATGGGCGGCGTGAAGTTTGATTCGGAAATGCCCGTACACAAAGTACGAATATCCGCTCCGTTTTGGAACTTATGCCAATCGTCAATGCCTTTACCTGCTCCGGGGCATACGCCGTCCTGATAATGTCGGGGCTGAAGCGTGTGGAGAACCGTAGCTGCATGCCCGTTCCGGCGCGGGGGCGTTGCGCGATGAGCGTTTCCAAGAAGTTCTGCCGCGCCGAGTACGACGG
>CAKULV010000074.1 GCA_934667425.1 uncultured Kiritimatiellota bacterium
ATGCCATCCTACATCCCGCCTCCCATTGTCCAACTCATTGCCCATACACTATGGTCATTTACTTTGGCAAGTCACCACGCGGCATTAAATTCCGTGCGTCGCTTGCGTTTTGAGCCGTTAAATGATATAATCACCTCTCAATTTTTTTCAGAAGACGAAAGGAATGATGACATGAAGATGATGTGGCAGCCCTCCAAGGTGAAACGCGCGCGCAAGATTGGCTTCCGTGCCCGCAAGGCTACGAAAGGTGGCCGTAAGATTCTCGCGGCCCGGCGTGCCAAGGGGCGCAAGCGCCTGACCCAGGTCTAAGGAATGCGGTGATGTCTACGCGGCTCCCCGGCGCGAAGTACAAGAGCGTCTTCGAATCGGGGCGCGTCCTAAAGGGGCGTCTCATGTCCGCATGGGTGCTTCGGCACCCAAACGCCGGCCGCAAAGCCGGCGTTGTCGTTTCCAAGAAGAGTTTCCACGATGCCGTGGACCGCAACCGCGCCAAGCGACTGATGCGGGAGGCGTACCGCCTTCTGGCAGACGAGATGCCGCCCGATTGCGATTGGGTTCTCGTCGGCAGGTCGAGCCTTTCCGGACGGAAGACCAGGGATGTCATGGCAGAGTTGAGGTGGATGTGCGGACGTTGCTGATACTCCTCGTCAGGGCCTACCAGGTCTCGTTGAGTCCGCTCTTTTCTGGTTGCTGCCGGTTTGAGCCAAGCTGCTCGAACTACATGATAGAGGCGATTCAGGTTCATGGTGCGGTGAAGGGGACGCTTCTTGGGCTTCGGCGATTGCTGAGGTGCCATCCGTTTGGACGCAGCGGATACGATCCAGTGCCGCCAAAATGTGGTTTTCACAGAAGTTGAGAAGTTAGGGAAAGATGAACAAGCAAGAGAAGTTTATTGCGGTTTTGCTCGGCCTGTGCCTGGCCGGGTGGTTGTGGTATTCCGTAAGCGAGCAGAAGAAGGCGGCGGAGGCCGCCCGCGCTGCGACGGCCTCGCATCAGGTTGCGCCTGTCGCGGCCCCGCAGACAAATGCTCCGGCGGCCGTTTCGGCGGCACAGGCCAAAGTGAACGATGCGCCTGAAGCCAATGTCCCTGGAGCGCCTGGCAAGGTCTCCTATGTGCGCCCGGAGAAGCTCGTGACGCTTTCCAATGCCCAGGAGGTCGTTGTCCTTTCCACGCATGGAGCCGCAGTGAAGAGCGTGACGCTGCTCGAGTATGCCAGGGACTGCGGGAAGATTTCGGATGGCAATCCCCCTGTCAAGCTTGATTTCGCGGAATCCCCCGCCCTTGCGGCAGATGGCGACTTCGACATTGCAGAGACGACCCCGGATTCCGTGCTTTTCCGCAATGCGTCCATCGAACGCCGCATCACGCTCAACGGCGGCTTCCAGATGCAGGTAGAGGAGAAGTCGATCGCCTCGAACGCAATGCCGTCCTCCGTATCGCTCGGCGTGATGACCATGGGTTCGGGCAAGAACGACCTGCTGTCCGTCGATGCGTGGGCGCTTGGCCCAAAGGGCGGCAGGGTGATGCACTACGGCGAAGAGGAGCCGCTTAAGAGCTTCCTCGTGGCATCGTCCGGCGGATGCTCCGGCAAGAAGAGCGCGGCCGGCATGCGCGTCACGCAAGACGAGCCAGTGCCCGGGGCGTGCTCGTGGGTGGCGGTAAAGAACCGATTCTTCGTCACGGCGATCTGCGGCATGAGCGAAGCGGCCGGTGGATTCACTGCGTCGATGACCCGCGATGCCGCCATGCATGACTATGTGCTAAGGAGCGTATCCGCCAAGGTCGATCTCGCCGGAACGGCGCAGTCCCGTTCCTATACGTTCTACGCCGGGCCGAAGAAGCAGGCCCTGCTGTGGGATCTCGGCATGCGCGATGTGATGGAGTTCGGAATGTGGCGCTGGGTATGCTATCCGCTCGTGTGGGTGCTGAACCTTTTCCATTCGTGGATCCCGAGCTTCGGCATCGGCATCATACTGCTTACCATACTTGTCCGGCTCGTGTTCTGGCCGCTTACGCACAAGTCCACCGTGTCGATGCGCCGCATGAGCGAGCTTCAGCCGAAGATGAAGGAGATACGCGAGAAGTTCAAGGACAATCCGCAGCGTCTCCAGCAGGAGACGTGGGCTCTGTATCGCGACAACAAGGTGAATCCGATGGCGAGCTGCCTGCCCATGCTCGTCCAGATCCCGGTGTTCATCGCGCTGTTCACCGTCTTGCGTTCGGCAGTCGAGCTGCGCTACGCCCCGTTCCTGTGGATTGCCGACCTTTCGGAGCCGGAGAACCTTTTCCCGAACCTGTTTTCGTTCATCGGCGGATTGAACATACTCCCGATCCTGATGGCGGCCACGATGGCGCTCCAGTCCGCCCTTACGCCGTCCACCGGAGACAAGCAGCAGCAGCGGATGATGATGGTCATCATGCCTGTGATGATGCTTGTGATGTTCTATTCGTTCCCGTCGGCCCTGTCGCTTTACTGGACGCTCAGCCAGGTGCTTTCGATAGTGCAGATGTGGTACATCCGCAAGAAGTACACGCCCGCGCCGATCGCGGCCTCGGGCGATACCGTAGAGGCGACCGTAGTGACCCGCCAGATGCGCCGCCATGGCGCCTGATCGCCTGGGTTGACTGAAGGGAAGAGAGGTTCGGTATATGTTCAAGCCCGTTTCAAACAAGGTTGCCTTTCCGAAGATGGAGGAGGAGATCCTCGCGTTCTGGGAGGAGGACGGCACGTTCCTCAAGTCGCTGAAGAAGAACGAGGGCGGCGATCGCTACAAGTTCTACGACGGCCCTCCGTTTGCGACGGGGCTGCCCCACTACGGGCATCTGCTCGCCGGAACGATCAAGGACATAGTTCCGAGATACCAGACGATGCGCGGAAAGTACGTCGAGCGCCGCTTCGGGTGGGATACGCACGGGCTTCCGATCGAGGCTCTGGCGCAGGATGCGCTTGGCGTCGCCGGGGCGCCGGAGATAAAGGCGCTGGGCGTGGACAAATTCAACGAGCAGTGCCGCTCGATGGTGCTGAAGTATGTGGGCGAATGGCGCAAGACCGTGACGCGCATGGGGCGCTGGGTCGATTTCGACCATGACTACAAGACGATGGACCCGGAGTTCATGGAGACCATCTGGTGGGTGTTCAAGCAGCTTTGGAACCAGGGCCGCGTATACAAGAGCCACCGCATCATGCCGTATTCGTGGAAACTGTCCACGCCGCTGTCGAACTTCGAGGCAGGCAGCAACTACAAGGACGTGCAGGCCCAGACCGTCACGGTGCGCACGAAGGCCCTCGCCGCCGAGAGCGCCGAGATGAAGAGGCTCCTCGCGGACGAGAAGTCCGTATATCTCCTTGTGTGGACGACCACTCCATGGACGCTCCCGGAGAACCTGATGATGTGCGTCGGCGCGGAGATCGACTACGTGGCGGTTCGAGACCTCACGGATCCGGATCGCCCCGTGTACCTCATGGCGGAGGCCCGCCTCCAGCATGTGTTCAAGAAGCCGGAGCAGTGCGAGGTCGTCATGCGCTGCAAGGGCACCGCCCTCAAGGGGATGTCGTACGAGCCGATCTTCCCGTATTATGCCGCCGAGAAGGCGAACGGCGCGTTCAGGGTGCTCAACGACGACTACGTCACCACGGACGATGGCGTGGGCATCGTGCACATCGCCCCGGCCTACGGCGAGGACGACTTCCGCGTCTGCCAGGAGGCCGGGCTTAAGGCATTCGTCGATCCGCTCGATTCCTCCTGCAGGTTCACGGCGGAGATACCCGAGTACGAAGGCCGATTCTGCATGGATTGCGACAGGGACATCATCCGCCGCCTGAAGGCCGAAGGGAAGCTTGTCCACCAGGCGACGATCGTACACGCATACCCGTTCTGCGACAGGACGGATACTCCGCTCGTGTATCGCGCCATAGATGCCTGGTACGTGCGGGTCGAGGATCTTCACGAGCGGCTTGCGCGGAACAACGCCACCGTGCATTGGACTCCTGACTATGTTGGCGAAAAGCGCTTCGGTAACTGGCTCGGCGAGGCCCGCGACTGGAACATATCGCGCAACAGGTTCTGGGGCAGCTGCATTCCGGTGTGGATAAACGACGACGATCCGAAAGACATGATATGCGTCGGATCAGTCAGGGAGCTTGAGGAGCTGTCGGGCGAGAAGGTATCCGACCTGCACAAGCACCACATCGACAAGATCGTCATACGGAAGGACGGAAAGACATACCACCGTACGCCGGAGGTGCTTGACTGCTGGTTCGAGTCCGGCTCGATGCCGTACGCGCAGCAGCACTACATGGGGGAAAATGGCGGGACGCACATTTCGGACATCTTCCCGGCCGATTTCATCGCCGAGGGACTTGACCAGACACGCGGCTGGTTCTACACCCTGATGGTGCTTGGGACGTGCCTTTTCGACAAGGCTCCGTACAGGAACGTGATCGTCAATGGGCTTGTTCTCGCCGAAGACGGCAAAAAGATGTCCAAGCGGCTCAAGAACTATCCCGACCCGACGAAGATGCTCGACACGTACGGCGCGGATGCGATTCGCCTGTATCTCATCTACTCGCCGGTCGTCCGGGCAGAGAACCTGAAGTTCTCCGAGAATGGCGTGAAGCAGCTCATGCGCGACCTGCTCATCCCGTGGTGGAACGCATATTCGTTCTTCGTTACATATGCGAACGTCGACAGGTTTGACGATCGGGAGGTCGTGTATCCTAAATCCGAGAACGTCCTCGACCGGTGGATAGTCTCGTCGATGGAGACGCTGATAGCCGATGTCACGGCGGCCATGGACGCCTACGACCTGCAGAAGTCGGTGCGCCCGTTCGTGAAGTTCATCGAAGACCTCACGAACTGGTACATCCGCCGTTCGCGCCGCCGCTTCTGGAAGTCGCAGAACGACGGAGACAAGCTGTGCGCATACCGCACTCTGCGCTATGTGCTGGTGCAGCTCGCGAAGGTCGCGGCCCCGTTCACGCCTTTCATGGCCGAGGAGATATACCGCAACCTCAGGGGGGCAGGCGATCCCGAATCGGTGCATCTTTGTTCGTTCCCGACGGCGAACGCCGCCGCTCGCGACCTGGCACTCGAAAGGCGCATGGCGGATGTGCAGGTGGCCGTCGAGCTCGGCCGCAGGCTGCGGGCCGACAATGACCTCAAGGTGCGCCAGCCGCTGTCGGCGCTGAAGATCGCTGGCGGCGACGTCGCGGGGCTCGAAAGCCTAATAGAGGATGAGCTCAACGTCAAGTCCGTGGTGTTCGTCGCAGACGAGACGGAACTGTGCGACATCTCCTGCAAGGCGAACTTCAAGACGCTCGGCAAGAAGTGCGGACCGAAGATGAAGGCCGTCGCCGCGGCGATAGCAAGCGGATCTCAAGAGATCGTCGGGCTATGCACAGGCAAGGGCGGCGAATCGGCCGCCGTGGTCCTGGAAGGGGTGCAGGTGACGGCCGAAGACGTTCTCGTTACGCGTACGCCGAAGGCTGGACTCGTGGTCGCCTCGCAAGGTGAAGTTGTCGTAGGGCTTGAGACGGCCCTTTCGCCGGAACTTGTCGCGGAAGGACTGGCGCGTGAGTTCGTTTCCAGGGTGCAGTCCATGCGCAAGGAGGCGGACTTCGAGGTCACCCAGCGCATCGAGCTGCGTGTCGGCTGTGACGATGAGGTCAGGGCCGCCCTGGAATCGCATCGCGACTACGTAATGAACGAGACGTTGACTACGGCGTTGCTGTTCGATCCCGCGCAGGACGCCGGCGTGGACATCAACGGACATCCCGTTTCCGTCAAGGTTTCGCCGGTTACTGTCTCATAGGATTTGTGGTATAATCCCAAAGTCAAAGAAAGGTGCAATATGCCAAACATTGATTGGAAAAGTCTTGGGTTCGGTTTTTCGGACGTAAACTGCCATATCCGCTACGTATGGCGGGACGGCAAGTGGGGAGAGGCGGAGTTCGTGAAGGATCCGCACATCACGATGCACATCGGCGCAAGCTGCCTCCACTACGGGCAGGAGTGCTTCGAGGGGTTGAAGGCGTTCCGGCAGAAGGACGGAAGGGTCGTAATATTCCGTCCAGAGGGGAATGCGGAGCGCATGCACCGCACTGCGGAGCGGACTGTGATGGCTCCGGTGCCGGTCGAGATGTTTGTCGAGGCCGCCGAGAAGGTAGTGAGGGCCAACATCGAGTATGTGCCGCCGTACGGGACTGGCGGGTCTCTGTACATCCGTCCGCTGCTGATCGGCACTGGCCCGCAGATCGGTGTCGCACCCGCAAAGGAGTACACGTTCTTGATGATGGTGATGCCGGTCGGGGCATACTACAAGGGTGGACTGAAGCCTGTCCGCGCCGTGATACTTGACGACTGGGATCGCGCGGCCCCTCATGGGATGGGCGATGTCAAGGTTGGCGGAAACTATGCGGCTTCGCTCTTCGCCCACGAAAAGGCGAAGAAGGAGGGCTGGCCCGTGGAGCTTTACCTTGACGCGAAGGAGCACAAGTACGTCGAGGAATTCTCCACGTCCAACTTCATCGGAATCAAGGCTGACGGCACGTATGTCACGCCTGACAGCCATTCGGTGCTTCCTTCGATCACGAACATGTCGCTGAAGCAGTGCGCCGCCGACCTTGGATGGAAGGTGGAGTGCCGCAAGATACCGTATGAGGAGATAAGGGAATTCTCCGAAGTTGCGGCCTGCGGAACGGCGGTTGTGGTTACGCCCGTGTGGGAAATCACGCGCGGAAGCGAAGTCATCAAGATCAGCGAGCCGGATGCGGTCGGGCCGCACCTGCAGAAACTCTTCGACACGGTGCAGGGCATACAGTACGGGGTGCTTCCCGATACGCACGGCTGGTGTCACGAGGTCAAGTAGCCCATATGGCCGAAGAGGCGGTATCCGTTGTTGCGCTCACGGAAGAGCGCCTGAAGCTCGAGCGCGAGGCGTTCGAGATAGAGCGGAGCCGCCTGCAGGCCGCGAGGGACCGGGCGGAGGCTGAGTTGAAGGTGGCCAGGTCGCACCATCCGATACTTGTCTTCGCCTCGGTATCGCTTCTTTCACTCGTCGCGTTTGCGGGCGGAATCCTGCTTGGCATCTCGGTAAACGAAGGCAGGCACCAGCGTCTGCGCGATGCGCGCCTCAAGGAGGCTCTTTCGCAGCTTGGCGGCATGGCCGATGCCACTTCCTCGTCCACAAATCGCGTTACGCTTGGCGTAGGGTCGAAACTTGATCCGGGGCGGAGCGTTTCGGTAGTGGTGTTCCAATGAATCGCCTGATTTCGATTGCCCTTGCGGCGTTGCCGATTGCGGCAACCGCATTCAGTCCGCAGGTAAGGCTATCGGTTGAACCCAGGGACGTGGTCATTACCGAGTCCGCCGAGGCGACCGTCAGCATATTCACCCAAAGGCGATTCCTGAATGCGCCGAGCATGCGTGCGGACTTCATTCCGCAGGGTGAGCGGCTGGCGATGTCGTGCGAGCAGTCGTCGCTCAATGGCACGAACGCATGGCTTTACACGGTCAAGATTCCATTGAAGGCAGAGAAGGCCGGGGCGATGGCCATTGGCCCCGTATCCATTTCGGTGCCGATCAGTACTGGCTTCTTTGGCTTTGTGACCAAGACTGCCGACTACAGGTCAGGCATTGTCCGGTTAAATGTCGTTTCGCCGCCCGAAGAGGGCAGGCCCAATTCGTATTGCGGTGCGTTGTCGAGAGACTTTGGGGTTTCGGCGACCCTTGACGCGAATGTTTGCACGGCTGGCGATCCCCTGCTTTTTACGCTCGAGATCACAGGGGCCACGGACTTCTCCATGGTCTATCCGCCAGAATCGCTCGAAGCGGCATTTCGCGGAACTCCGTTCAGGATAGATCTTGCGTCCCGCAAGACTGACACGGACGATAATTCAAAGAGTTTCGTGTGGCGCGTAAGGACCCTTAAGGCCGGCACGGTAGAGTTCCCTTCGATAGCGGTGTCGTTCTTTGACATTGCGTCGCGTTCGTACCGAACCGCAGCCACGCACCCCATCCCGGTGCAGGTCAAGGCCGGGGCGCAGGTCGCATTGGAGACCGTGGATGATGGCGAGCAGGACGGGTTCCCCATGCCTGATGGACTGGATATCCCGTTTGAGGTCCGCAATTTCACGTTGAGGCACGCGCTTGCGCTTGCGTGCAAGGCTGAAAGCGAGGCGGATTTTGCGGCGGCTGCGGAACGGTACGCATCCTTTGTGGACACGCTCGACCGGGACGGGAGCGGTGCCATGTCCTACGACCTTGGATTCAAGGCTGTACACCTTTCAAACCTCGGATCCCTGTATGTACTGGCGGGGCGGCAGAGGGATGCCCTCTCGGCGTATGGCAGGGCCGAACTCATTTCAGGGGCGACCTCCGCCACGGAACGAGGCATGCGGGCCGCGATAGCGCGGTTGAGGAACGATCCAAGGGCAGATCTGCCTCTGCCGCGCATCATGTTCCCGTTTTGGTATAGGATGACGATGGCAGGACGAATTCTTTTCTCTGTGTGTGCATTTCTGGCGTTTGCGGGCCTTTTCTGGATTGCCGTGAGGGCTGGACGCAGGCTCTCCATCATCGTGGCTGCAATCGGCGTATCGAGTGCCGCAGAGGCGTCGCTATTTGGCGGACGCAACCCGTTTGCAGGATTCTTTGACGATATGCAGATGATGCCGACGATGCGGGAAGGGGCGTGTCCGATTGGCGCGACTGCCGGGTTTGCGTCTCGCGAAGTCATGGTTGGGGAACCTGTGGATCTGGTTGTGACATTGGATCCTGGATCCGTAAAGATCGACCCATGGTCCATAAAGGTACGGCCGAAGATATCCGGGAACTGCGTTGCCGGAAAGTTCAGTAGTGACAGGCAGAATGTCTTCAGGCTTCCTGTCACGTTCCTTGAAGCGGCGACAAACGGTGCGGAGCTTGCGGTGTCTGGCATGTATTCCGGCACATATTGCATTACCAACGGGAACATGATTTCGTCTGGCCGGGTCGTCAACCAGCCGTTCAAGATCGACGTCTCGGCGGCAAGCGTGGTGGTGCGGCCCTTGCCGCGGGAAGGGCGTCCCGCCGAATTCAGCGGAGCAATCGGAAGATCGTTTAGGCTTAGGCAGGTCGCTGCGCCATCCATGGTGCATCCAGGCGACCTCGTTACTGTGGAGTATCGCCTTGATTTCGATGGCTATTGCCCGTCAAATGCGATGGTGAGGGTCGATGGCATATCAGAGATGTTCAAGGCGTATGACGTTAAGGAGGAGTCGCGGAACCCGAATTCCGTAGTGTGGCGACAGATGCTGGTGCCTCGCACGTCCGAGGCAACAAATACGCCGTGCGCATCATTCAGCTATTTCAATCTCAAGACAAGGTGCTATGAGCGTGTAACGGCTCCTTCCGCAGCTCTTTCCTACGTATCGTCGAAAGCTGCACCTACGGAGAACACGAAAGTCGCCATAGATACCCCATCTGCATCGGCGTCGTCGTCCTCGGGAGGGGTTGGACCGTCACATGCGCTTCGGTTCGCCCCATCCGAGAAGTCTCCGGTAGTGGTCGTACTGCCTTCGGACTGCAAGGTGCGCGAGACGGCACTGTACAATGGCTGGCGCAGACTTGAATCAGACCAAGGTTCCGGTTGGGTAAAAAGGTAGATCAGCGCTGCCGTCGGGCTTGACGGCAGAACGCCTCGAATATCCGCCGGTCATCCGTCAGTTCCGGATGTCCTGCGAATGCCCAGATGTTTCGCCACCGCACGGCGGTGGGCTGCCCGTGCGCCGTCGCCAGCGTCTCTACGCCAGTGCCGACGGACACGATTGACGGCGCGCGGATGAACGCCATCGGCACGTCGGCGAGGTCGCCGCACGCGCCCGTCGCCGCGAAGCTGCCGAGCTGGCGTCCGTAGGCGTTGCGCCGCACCGTCACGGGCAGTACTCCGAACCAGACGGTCGGGTCGTCCACCAGCCTCTCCGCGAGCAGGATGAGGCCCGCGCACGTCGCAAAGACGGGCAGCCCCGCCTCGATTCGCGCCTTGAGCGGCGCGAAGAGGCCGAGGTCGTGGAGAAGCTTGCCCTGCACGGTCGATTCGCCGCCCGGCAGCACAAGCGCGTCGAACGGGCGCTCGAGGTCGCGCAGCTGGCGGATCTCGAACGTTTCCGCCCCGATGTCCTCAAAGGCGCGCTCGTGTTCGGCAAACGCTCCCTGCACGGCCAATACGCCGACGAGCATCTTACTTGCCCCGCTCTTCCATGATGGTTTCGATCTCGTCGGCGTTGATGCCGACCATCGCGGGGCCGAGGTTCTCGCTCAGCTTCGCGAGCAGGGCGGAATCCTGCCAGTTCGTGACGGCCTGGACGATCGCCGCCGCGCGCTTCGCGGGGTCGCCGCTCTTGAAGATGCCGGAGCCGACGAAAACGCCCTCCGCGCCGAGCTCCATCATGAGCGCGGCATCCGCCGGGGTCGCGACGCCGCCCGCCGCGAAGTTCACCACGGGGAGCTTGCCGAGCCGATGCACCTCGCGCACGAGGTCGAGCGGCGCGGCGAGCTGCTTCGCCGCCTCGTTCAGCTCGTCTTCGCGCAGCGCGGCGATCCGGCGGATCTCCGCCTGCATCCTGCGCATGTGGCGGACTGCCTGCACGACGTCGCCCGTGCCCGGCTCGCCCTTGGTGCGGATCATCGTCGCGCCCTCGCCGATGCGGCGCAGGGCCTCGCCGAGGTCGCGCGCGCCGCAGACGAACGGCACCTTGAAGGCGGTCTTGTCGATGTGGTAGAGGTCGTCGGCGGGGGAGAGCACTTCGCTCTCGTCGATGTAGTCGATCTCGATCGCCTCCAGGATGCGCGCCTCGGCGACGTGGCCGATGCGGCACTTCGCCATGACGGGGATCGTGACGGCCTCCTGGATGCCGCGGATCATCGCCGGGTCGCTCATGCGGCTCACGCCGCCGGCCGCGCGGATGTCGGCGGGGATGCGTTCCAGCGCCATGACGGCGCACGCGCCCGCGTCCTGCGCGATCTTCGCCTGCTCGGGCGTCGTCACGTCCATGATCACGCCGCCCTTGAGCATCTGCGC
>CAKULV010000075.1 GCA_934667425.1 uncultured Kiritimatiellota bacterium
ATGTCGAGCTTGATGACGGGATACGTCTTCGACCAGTCCCAGCCCGGCTCGATGGCGAGGCCCCGGAACAGGTCGCGACGCCCCTCGAAGAGGCACTGCAGGGTAGAGACCGCGAGAGACTTCCCGAAGCGGCGCGGGCGCGCGATGAAGAACTGCTTGCCGATCGATCCGTCGGCAAGCCGCTTCAGGATCGCCGTCTTGTCCACATAGACGAACCCTCCCTGACGGACATCCTCGAACGAATATGTATCTGTCGCGATCTTTTCCATGCCGCGGATTATACCAAATCCAGGCGACCGGATGCACACGCCGCCGAAAAGGCTGGCAGCAACCTAGCGTTCAGCGCGAACGCGATAAGGAATGGTTGCGAAACGCAATCTCGTCCGCCGTATCGGTCGCCGCCATCGTCTCCTACACGCCCGGAAGCGCAACGACCACATTGCCAGACGCGCGGCCCTCCCGAAGCGGCGCGGATGTAATTTTTGCGCCAAGCGCAGGAGCGTCTTTCCGTCCGCGCCGTGGCATTCGGTGATGTGACGCACTTTTGTTGCGTGAAAGTGGCGCAAACGGTCGATAACAGGTGCGCAAAAGTGGCATTTTCGCACTCCCGCCATGTCGCAAAAACGGCACATTGCGAACTCTCGGCACTTATGAGCCGTTTTTCATTATTTTCCTTTCTCATGAGTTTGAAAACGACACGGCTAACAGGGCTTGACGTAGTGGTACTCGCCGTCGAGGCGCCTGAACGGCAGGGTCGAGAAGTCGTTCGTCGCCATGCCGGGGGTCATGCAGAAGATTTGCGAGGCGGCAAGTTCCGCCGCGCCCGGCCAAAGGTAGCCCTGCTTGACGATCACGACGTCGTAGGCCTTCACGTCGAGGTTCATCGCCGCGAAATGCTCCTTCATCGTGAACGACGTGCGGACGGTCGAGTAGACGATGTCGACGTTGCCGTCCCGCACGACGATGCCCTCGCCGGCCTCTTCGCCGACGAAGCCGAGGATCTTGCCGCGCCCGACCGCGCGATCCGCGAACTTCTCCACGGCCGCCGGATCGCACAGCGACGTGAAGAGCGTCCTCAGCCCCGTGCCCTTGAAGACCTTCACGAGGCAGTCGCTCGTCCCCGCCGCACCGGCCGTCGTGTTGTCGCCGGAATCGCTCACGAACACCGGTTTCGCCATCGTCCGCGCCGCATCCGGAGCCTTGTCGGGCGCAAGCGCCGGCACGCCGAACGCGAGATCGGTCTTGTGCGCCTCGAAATGGTCGGCGATCGCCTTCGCCTTCGCGTGCACGGCCTCGTGGTTCGCCATCGAGTAGACGACGACAGAGGCGCCCATGAACGGCGCGTCGACCCACGGCTGCCCGTTGAACACGTTCGCGGACACGACATGCGGATCCCGGTCGAGCTCGCGAACCATCTTGAGGATCGAGACGTACGGCTCGACCGACGTCTGCGCGGCATCCGCGAACTGCACCTTGATGCGGAAGAAGTGGGGGCAGGTGTTTGACTTGGCGCTGAGAATCTTCATCAGCGCATTGGCGGCGCGCGTCTCGGACTCGTCATAGTCCGTGTGCGGGGCGGTGCGGTAGCCGCTGATCGCCTGCACCTGCGCGACAAGGCCTTCCGACACGTTCGCGTGGAAGTCGAGGTCGAGCGAGATCGGAATCGCCCCTCCGACCGTCTTTCGCAGCTCCCGGACCGTCAGCTCCTCGCCGCTGAAGCCGCCCTCGACGACCATCGCGCCGTGCAGGTAGAGGTAGATGCCGTCCGCATCGGGGTGCTTCGCCGCCTCGGCGCGGAAGTCGGAAATGATCTCGTCGAAGCACTCCTTCGTGACGCAGCCGGACGGCAGGCTGACCGCGTAGACGAGCGGCACGACCTCGAACCCCGCCTCCTCGAAGAGGCGCGAGGCGAAAAGCCGCCGCTTCGCCTCTTCGCCCTTGAGATAGTAGAAGTCGCCCCTCTCCGCCTTCGCGGCGGAGAAGGTGTTCGATTCGCACTGGAACGCTCCGACGAGAATCTTCATGGCTTACAGCGGCTTCGAGAAATGCTCGTCCATCTTCGGGGACATCGGCCTGCAGCCGTTTTCCGTGATGATGTAGCCCGTCTCGATGCGCGCACCGTTGAACTTCGGATGCCCGAAGAAGCTTACGTCCACCATGACCGTCATGCCCGGCGCGAGGACGTCCTCGGAGTTCGGGCCGTAGAACGGAAGCTCCGCCTCCATGAGGCCGATCGTGTGTGCGAACGGGCAGACGAGGTACTTGAAGAGGTCGTGCCTCTTGAAGTACTCGCGGCCGGGAACGTCGATCTCCCTGCCGGAGACGCCGGGCTTCAGCATGCCCTTGGTGAGCCACATCACCTCGCGCAGGTGGTTCATGCAGTCCTTCTGGTCCTGCGTGAAGACGCCGTTCACGGGCAGCGTGTCGCCGAACGTGCCCGCATAGCCGTTGAAGCGCGGCGCGATGCCGACCATGACGAGCTCGCCGTCCCTCATCTGCCGGTCCGTCGCCGTCGGGACGACCGCGTTCGCGCGCTCGCCAGATCCGACGATGGTGGAGTACGCGAAGCTCGTCGCGCCGTTCGCGCGGCAGACCGCCTCGCCCGCCGCCGCGACCTCGTACTCGAACGCGCCCGGACGGATCTTCGAGCGCATCGCGTCATAGGCGAGGTCGCAAAGGCCCACGGCCTTGAGCATGTTCTCCCGCTCCCAGTCGCTCTTGTACGCGCGCATCGCCTCGTAGTCGGACGTGATGTCAACGAGCTCGACGCCCGCGAAGCCCTTCTGGAAGTCGAGGTAGACCTGGTGCGGCAGCGCGGCCGTGCCGACGAGGCCAATGCGCCTCAGCGGCATGCCGGCGGCGGACATCTCCCTGTAGAGGTCCTCGAATCCGATGATGTGGGCGTTCGGGTACTCCTCTTCCGGCACCATGAACACCGGGAAGCAGCGGATCTTCTTGATGGCCGAACTCTGGAGCGCGAACGGCTCGGACTCCGGACCGCCGAGAAGCCACGGCTCGCCCTTGCGCGGCACGAACACCGAACCCTTCTCGAACTGGCCGCACCAGCCCGTAAGGTACCAGCCGTTGGCGATGTTGAGCTCGTCGAAGTAGACGAGCGCGGCGTCGAGGTTCTTCTTTTCGAGGATCGCCTGCACGGCGGCGATTCGCTTGTTGGTTTCCGATTGGTTGTAGTATGACATGGTAGTTGGTAGTGGGTAGTGGGTAGTTGGTAGTTGTAGTGGTAGGTTTCAAATCATAAAATGACCAGATGGCAAAATGCAATCGTAAATCGCAAATCGTAAATCGTAAAGGTTTCAGCAGGAGAAGCCCTGCACGGGGTAGTACGCCATGTCCTTGCGTCGGTCGAGGCGTCCGTAGACCGCGACGACCGGCACATCGGACTCGAGGATCGTCGCCGTCTGTCCCGGTCCGAGCTGGAAATTCTCGTCGCCGAGCGGCAGGTCCATGCGGAAGCACCTGACGCGCCGCGCTGGCACGTGCAGAGTGATGCCCTCCTTCGGATCCTTGTCGTCGAAGAGGATCGTGACCTTGACCGTCGCGTCCTTCCCGCCGTTGTTCACGACCATAAGCGCCTCGTGGCCGAACGGCTCCGAATCGCCGTGCGGCGGCAGGTCGCCGTCCGAGAACACCCACGTTTTCTTTCCGATTTCCATTGTGCAGTCCTTTCCTTGTCCTTGCGCCTCTTTTCCAAATCAGATAACGCCCGTAATTGTACACTTGCGCACCATCCATTTCAATTGCACTCTTTGCCGTTTCAGGTAGACGTTTTGCAACCGGGATGTGGCAATGTGATATACTTACCGCCATGAAGATGACGCAAACACCGAAAGTCGGAATCATGGTAGAGATCACGCGAGAATTCGGACGCGGCCTATGCCGAGGCATATCCGAGCTTGCGCGGGAGACCTGCGCGTTCATCCCATACCTCATAGAGGCGTCCGCTCTGCGCAAGCCAGAGGAATTGCGCGGATACGATGGGTTCGTCGCCCGCGTCATGAACGACCGCATCGCCGCGACGCTCGCCGCGACTGGACGCCCAATCGTGGATGTCTATTACGATAGGCCGCGCGACGGCTTCGCCATCGTGAAGACGCGCCACTCGCGCATCGGCACACTCGCCGCCGAACACTTCCTTGCGAGAAGGTTCAGGAATTTCGCCTTCTGCGGCTTTGCAGGCGGCCGGTTCTCGGCGTACTGCCGGGCGGCATTCACCCGTGCGTTGGCCAAGCACGGGATGAAATGCGCGAACTACGATCCGGATCCCGCAGCCCACTATGCCTTCAGCCCACAGGTGCTGATCAACGAGCAGATGCGGCAGGCGCCGGACGCATCCGCACTCGCGCGCTGGCTCAGGCAGCTGCCCAAGCCCATCGCCGTATTCTGTCCGAACGACCTCCGGGCATGGCAGCTCGTGCACATCTGCAAGCAGCGCAAGATAGACGTGCCGCGCGAAGTCGCCATCCTCGGCCTCGACAACGACATCCTCGTATGCGGCCTGTCCAACCCGATGATCTCAAGCATAGACCCCGACACCGAAGCCATCGGGCGGTGCGCGGCATCCACGCTCATCCAGCTCATGGGGGACCGGCATTTCTCCGCGAAGCGGATCGTGCGGCAGGTGGATCCCATCGGCGTGGTCGAACGCACTTCGACGGAGGTCTACCCCATCGAGCCACAGTGGGTCTCTGATGCGCTCGTGTTCATGAACCGCAACATCTCGCGCAACCTCACCGCCTCCGACATATACCGGCAAGTAGGATTGTCCCACACCCAGGTGGACAAGGTCTTCCGCTCAAGGCTCGGCACGTCGGTGCAGGGAGAGATCGCCGCCATGCGCCTTGAACGCGCGCAGCATCTGCTCTCTTCAACCACGCTCTCCATAGCGGAGATCGCCCCGAGATGCGGATTCTCCTCGCCGCAATACCTCATCAGAAGCTTCACGAAAAAATTCGGAAAGCCCCCCGCAGCCTGGAGACATCATAAACCGACAAAGGCCGGCTGAATCCAGACTCACTGGACTGCGCAAGACCGTGCAGACAGAGCCCAAAGCTCGTAGCAGATCATCGTCGGCTTCGCCAAGAGCGTCAGGGAGGCGATCGCCTTCCCGGGATGCGGGTTCACCCACTCGTGCGCGTAGACCGTGCGGCCCTCCGCGTCCGCCCAGGCGTAGCGCGCGTCGCCGACGTACAGTCCGTAGGGCGTACGCCCGGATCCGTTGACGAGCGGATCCACGTCCCCCACGCTCCAGCCGTAGCGCACGGCGAACGACGTCTCGGAGCCGTCGGCATACGCGACGCGCCACGTGGCGACGGGCAGGCCGAAGAGGGCGTTCCCGTTGAAGGCGCGGCCGTTGAACGCCGCCACGTCGGCGGATGCCAGCGCGGCCGTCTGCCAGAAGACGAGAGAACTCGCGCACCGGCCGACCGTGAGCGTGTGCGGTGCGCCGTCCGCCGCGAGAACGCGCACGCGCGCCGCGCCGCCGGGCACAAGCGCGACGGGTACGCCGCCCGCCGCCGTGCGCGTGGCGTCGTGCGACGAGGGGGCCGTCGCGTTGGCGCTTGAAGCGAGACTGACCGGGACGAGTTGTGCGCCCCCTTGCGGAATCGGCTTGCGGCTCCAGCGCCGCATGAGGTAGTTGCCCCACGTCCCCAGGCGGTCGTCCGCGCTCTGCGGATAGGCGGGCGGTTCGCCCCAGCCGTCCGCGCCCGCGAGCGCGATCGCCGCCGGCGAGTAGCCTTCGCTCGAGAGCCCGCGCGCGTTCGAGAGCCACCACCGGTCCACGTACATCGCGATGCCGTTGCCGACAAGGCCCGTCTGCCCGAGGGGGTCGTCGTTGTACGCCGTCATGACGCGCCAGCTCTTCATCCCGCGCACCTGCCAGAGCGGCAACTCGTCCCAGTCGAGCGTCGACCAGTGGACGAGCTGGACGGACTTCGGCAGCCGGTCCGCGATGAGCGCACCCCGGATGGCGTTGAAGCCGTTGTGCTGCGAGGCGTACATGTCGGAGCACATCAGCATCGCCCAGCCCCGTGCGCGGCACCAGTCGTTGACGCGCACGACGTGCTCGAGCAGCAGCTCGTTGCGCGGAACCCCCTGGCAGCGCGGACACGCCCGCCCGCTCTTGTCCCTCGCGCGCCAGCGCACCTCGTCTCCGCCCGTGTAGAAGTAGCCGGACGCGCCGCCGGGATTGTGCGCGCAGATCCCCGCCACCTCGGCCATGCGGGCGAAGAGGACCTCGTAGGTCTTCGGGTTGCGGACGCACAGGGACTGGTGGTCGCCGTTCTCGCTCAGGTCCATGTGGCGGCCGCCGTGCAGGAGGCTGTGCCACTGGTGGCCCGGCGACATCACGAAGGGCACGGCCTTCACCGCCACGCCGTTGAGGCGGTCGACCATGTTCGTCAGGTCGGCCGGCTGCCAGGAGCCGTGGCGGAAGCCCGATCCGGGATCGCAGGCGAAGCGGTAGCGGCCGCCGGGATCGAGCGCGACGAGGTTCATCCGCGCCGGATAGACGAAGCGCTCGAAGAGGTCGTCGAGAACGGACGGCGTGACGGCCTCGCCGTCGTCCGCCGCCGCCGGCAGCTGGAGGTAAAAGAGGCGGTTCGCGAGGCGCGGCCAGTCGACGACCGTGACGGCGCGCGCCGTCGCCGGGCCGGCGTCCCCCGTGGCGAGGTGAAGCGTGTCCATCAGCGTCCGCGCACCGTTCATCAGCCCCGCCGCGTCCGCCGCGACGAGGTCGATGCCGTCCGCGCGCACGGCGAAGGCGTAGCCGTCGGCCCGCACGCGGCCGAAGTTGCGCACGATCCCGAGGCGAGAGCGCGCGGCCTCGCCCTCCGGCGTGTCGGCGCGCGCGAAGACGATCGGCAACCCGTTCGTCGCCGCGAAGGGATTGCCCCAGAAGCGCGCCGCGCGCGCGGCGAACCAGCGGACGGCCATGTCGGCCCCCGCCCCGAAGCCCTGCGGCGCGGCGAAGCCCGCGAGCGGGAAGGCCGCCGCGCCGGGACGGAAGACGCGCGGCTCGGGGAAGAGCCGGAAGTCGTCCACCCCGACCTCGGGCGCGGGCGCGGGACGCCGCGCATCGCTGAGGACGAGCGCGACGGCCTTCAGCGTGACGTCGCCGCTGCCGCCTGAAACGCCGATGTCGAAGGTGTGCATGCCCTTCGCGTCGAACGGGCCCTTCGCGCGCGCGAAGCCCCCGGGACGCACGCGCACGACGTGGTCGCGTCCGTCCGCGCGGAAGCCGATGACGTTGCTGTAGTAGCCGAGGGCTGTCATGCTGCGCATCAGCGGCAGAGAGCCGAGCGTCCGCGCCGAAAGCGTCAGCTGCACGTGCGTCAGGAAGCCGTCCGCGCAGGCGACGGCGTTGGAGAAGCTCGCGTCAAGGGCCTTGCCGAGCGCGAAGCGCCCCACGGAGTTCGTCCACGCGAGGCGCAGCCCGCCCGTTTCGGCGTCGAAGGCCGCGCGGCCCGACTTGTCGCCGCCCCACGTGGCGAAGCCGGCGCCCGCGCAGGCCGCCGCCGCATCGAATGCGTGGACGTGTACGACCCTTTCCGCCGCAGATGCCGCGACAGCGGGAAGGACTGACAGGAACGCAGCCGCAAGTCGCCGACGCATCACAACACGATCCTTACCTGATGACCACCGTCAATCCGCTCTGCTGAAGTGCAAGCCACAGCCCGCTGCGTCCATTCCGCTCCGTCAAGACTGTAGCCTTGGCAAAGCGCGCCTCCTGTCCGGCCGGTACCAGAATAGAGATGTCCTCGGGCGCGAACGCGCCTTCCACCGTGCCGCAGTCGGCCAGGCGAATCATGGCGCGAGAATGAGCCGACAGCGCGGTCGCGTCGATCGCCAGCTTCGCGCCGGACGCCAGGACCAGCCTGTCCACCGCGAGTTCGCCCGCCTTGCCGGACCCGAGCTCATACGCAAGGACGCCCTCGACGTTGTTGGAGACGACAAGCGCCGTTGCCGTCACGCTGCCGTCTGGACCGATCTCCAGGCGGCCCTTCCCGTCCGCGCCGACGACGATGCCCAGCTCGTTCGTCGCCGCCAGCGTGCCGCCGCGCACGTAAAGGCGGCCCGTCGCCGCGCCGCGTCCGGGGGCGTGCGCCGCATCTACGGAAAAGCCTGTCTGCCGCAACAGGTCTGCGCTCATGCAACCGCCAACATAGAGCGGACGGTTCACGGCGAACGTGCCGTTCGAGAGGATGTATTCGCCCGTACCCGAGCCGTAGCCGAGGACGGCGGTGGCCTCGCTTGCCTTCACAGACAGGCTGCCGCCCGTCTGCAGGCCGAAGCCCGACGCCCCGCCAATGCCGAAGCCCAGCGGAGACTTTCCGCCGACAGAGACCTCTCCGGCCTCCAGCAGCAGTTCGCCGCGCACCGCCGCCGGATCGGTCGCCCTGCTCGAAACGCCGAAGCCAATGCCCGACCAGGAAGAGTCCACAAAACTCGAAGAGGCGGAGAGGCGGCCACCGGAGACGACGACGCGTCCCGTCACCGCAGCATCGTCCGCCGTCACGGCCGCGACGGTCACGCCCCGGTTGCCGCATTGCAGAGTGCCGCTCTTGAGTACGATTTCCGTCCGGCCCGACTGCCGGCCTGCGTACACGCCACGCAGCAAAGTCCCGGAAATGAGCGAAGAATCCCACTTCCCCGGCCCCGCGTCCTCGACTGTCAGCCGGAACGTACCCTTCTGGCTGTCGCCGAACGAGACGTAGCCCGTCTTCAGGCTCTTGAACGCCTGACGGCCTACCGTCATCGCCAGCGTTCCGTCGCTGTCACCCGTCGAGAAGACGGCTTCTTGCTTGTCGTCCTTCACGACCTGTATCACCGCGCCGTCTGCCGTATCGACCGTCACTGAGCCCGTACCGAGAAGCCCCTTCGAGCCCGTGAGGTCGAGCGTGGCCTTTCCCGCGAGCGCAAGCGTGCCGCCGTCCAAATGAAGGGCGTAGTCGTCCGCACCCTTCGCGTGTGCAGCCGTCACCGTGCCGCCGTCAATCTGAAGCGCACCCTGCGAGCCGATAACAAAACGCTCGTGGCTCTCCGGAATCGCAATCGGGAGCGTACCCTTCACGGACACCGTACCCGACTCAAGCTCCACCGTGCCGACTTCGGTCGCCGTAGCGTCTGCCGGCACTTCGATCGTCTGCCCGGCGGCGTTCACGAAGCCGACGCATTCCGCCGTCGGCACGCCCGCCGTCCAGTTCGCGGCCTCCGTCCAGGACGCACCACCGTCCGCACCCCGCCATTCGGTCTCCGCAGACATGAGCCAACCCTCGTCATCCGTTGTCATCGGCACAAACAGGCCGCGCGACGACGCAAGGCCCAGCCAATCCGGAGTCGAGCCGTTTACCATCTTGACGCGGGCGCCTTCTCCAAGGCAGACCACGAGCTTCGCGCCCGTTTCTGCGCCTGAAGAGACCGGAATCTCAACGCGGATTCCGGGTGCAAGCTCAAGCTTGGCCATTCCGGACGCCGCCCAGACCGCAAACGGCAGCGTCTGAGATTCGGCGATAAAGAGCGATCCGCCGTCCTCGATCGTCACCACGGGCGCGGTAAAGGTTGCGCCCTTGGCAGGGGCAAACGTCGCGCCGCCCTTGATCGTCACGGGCGAGGCGAGGCTTGCGCCCGCCGCAAGGGCAAGCGTACCGGCCGAGACGGTCGCGCCGCCCGTAAAGGTGTTCTTCGCCGTCAGCTTCCACGCGCCTGATCCGGTCTTCGCGAGCGCGAGCTTCGAGCCGTCCGCCGCGTCCTCGAGGTCGCCCGCCCACGTCGCCGCCGAAGCCGTGCTGTTCGCGAGCGTCAGGACGGCCGTGCCGTCCGTGCCCGAAACGTCCACGGGGCTCGTCACCGTCAGTGCGCCCTCGCCGCCCTGCTCGACCGTCGCCGACGGCGGGACAGACTTCGTCGGAACGAAGTCCAGTTCAACCGATTTGTTGGTGATTGCGAGATCTTTGACGAATTCAAGCGCTTCCGTTCCCGTGTAGAGCAGACGCCCCGCGTTGCCGATGCGGATGGAACCCGTACCCAACTGCGCCGGGTCGGAGAAGGCGAGCGTCGCGTTCTCCTCCTCGACGCTGAGCAGGTCGATGCCGCCCTCGAACGCATTGTCCGTGCACGTGAACGAGAGCGTGCCCGCGCCGTCGTGGAAGTAGAAGCTCTCCAGCGGACTCTTCTGCGTGACGGCAGGGCCGACGAACCCGTCCACCTTGCAGTCGAAGACCAGCTCCGCCCCCGCGTCGATGTTCGCTCCGGCGGGAACGAAGCCCTTGCCAAACGTTTCTGGCTTCGACTTCTGGTTCATTCCATGAAGCCCCACGATGCCGTCGCCCGTGAACGTGAGGCGCGTTCCCGCGTCCCGCACGCGGACGACAGGCATCTTCTTCTTGCCCGTCGTCACTTCCGTCCCCTGGCCCAGTTCCAGCGTCTTTTCGACAACGACGACCGTCGCCTTGCGTCCACCGCCGACCTGGATGCAGCGCACGAACTCCTTCGCATATATACTATCCGTCGTCCCCTTCAGGCGAAGACATTGCGCACCTTCCGGATAAAGGTTCAGCGCCACACTGGTTTTTTCTGGCCACCAGCTGTCGATCCGAATGTCGCCCGTACCGCCCAAGCCAATGAAGCGGCACCACGTGCTGCCGATTTTGTTTAACTCTGACGACGGCACGTTCGGACTCTTGTTGCCAAAATTGAAAAGGACAAGCTCGCCCTCCGACTCGTTGACGAACCGCGCCTCGTCGGGCGTGTCGTAGGTATCCGGCTTCGATTCCTGCATCCCCGGATACCACAGGAACCCGTAGACGCCGGTCACCGTCGGCGCCGTCGCGCCCTTCTCGACCTTGAAGAGTCCGCCCTCGTGCGCAATGCCGAGGAACTGCTGCTTCGCGCCGAACGTATACTTCGGCGCATCCGCCTTCACGACGAGGTTCGAGACAAAGAAAAGCCCGTCAAGGTTGATCGTCGTCGGCGCACCGTCGACAACCGCGCCGAACGACGCGGTCGCGTTCAGGTTCGTGAA
>CAKULV010000076.1 GCA_934667425.1 uncultured Kiritimatiellota bacterium
ATGTCGAGCTTGATGACGGGATACGTCTTCGACCAGTCCCAGCCCGGCTCGATGGCGAGGCCCCGGAACAGGTCGCGCCGCCCCTCGAAGAGGCACTGCAGGGTAGAGACCGCGAGCGACTTCCCGAAGCGGCGCGGGCGCGCGATGAAGAACTGCGTGCCGATAGACCCGTCTGCAAGCGTCTTCAGTATCGCCGTCTTGTCCACATAGACGAACCCGCCTTCACGGACGCGCTCGAACGAATATGTATCTGTCGCGATCTTTTCCATGTTGCAGATTATACCAAATCCAGGCGACCGAATCACCATTCCCCGGAATGGCTGACAAGATAACCGTACTTCTCAAAGGTATGTTCGATTGCCGCACCGTCAGGCATTTCGATGACTGCCGTCACCGTCTCGTCGGATGCGTTGGCGGCGACCAGCAACCCATCTTCCTTCAGCAGGACGCGGATCGAATCGTCGCCGAGGACATTCTTCGCCGGACCCTTCAGTACCCGAACCGTCGGCTGACGGGCGGCATCGCGCTTCACGAGGCTCGGCGCCAACGCCGAAATCTGCCGCGTCACCTCGAAGAACTCGCGCTTGTGGACAGGATCGTTGAGCGGCCCTTCGTTTCCATTCACCGCGAACGACGTGTAGTAGCAGAATCCACGCGCACGGCACGCGATCGAAATGAACGTCTCGGCAAGCAGTTCCTCCTTTGTCGGGTACCGTTTCCATGTCTTCCATCCCTTGAACGCCTGCGGTCCCGCCATGACCGACCTGTTCGGGATGCCCGCCGCCCGCGTCGCCGCCCAGCCGTTATCCATGACGAATGCGACGTGCGCCATCTCGCCTGCCTCCGGCTCGATGGCCTTGAACGGATATATCTCCAGCATGAGGATGTCCGCATACGGCACGTATTCAAGCTGCTGGTAGCGCGTGTGGGCGACATCGAACGAGATTGTCAGGGCATTAGGATCGACCGACTTCACCATCCGATGTGTTCGCGCCACCGAACCGGGCGGCTGAAGGTGTGTCGTGTCGTCGCCGACACCCCAGGCCGCTACGCCATGCGCCGTGCACCCGAACCTAAGCGCCGCAAGAATCTTTGTGTCGCGCATTGTGTCGTTCTCGTTCGGACGCGGCCCCGGCTCGGAATAGAGCATTACGCCCTCCCTCGCACAGGCCGCCGCAAGCGTTTCGTAGTCGGACTGTCGCCGATCATGCAGCATATACGTGTGCGCGAGATTGACGCCATTCTCGGCCAGTTCGCGCACGCCGCGCATTACATCCATCCCATTCGCGTCACAGGGGCGGACGCTACAGACGCCAATCGGGAAGATAGGTTCGCCGTCACGCAGCATCATGCCGTCGTCCCGAATCGCATACGTCGGATGTGCCAACGTGCCCGCATCGAAGGAAACGAAGCCGTACTCATGTGAACGAAACCCTTTTCGGTTCGCAGCATCGACCTCAATCTCAACGAGCGCATTGGTTGGCCACATTCCTCCCTGCGGCGGAACCGCGTACGTTCCATCGGCGGCAATCGCCATTTCGCCGTGCACAAGTTCGCGTCCGTTCAGGCTGCAGACGACGGAATCCGCATCGATGCCGGATGGCGCGTCCAGCCTGAATCGGATCGGTGCGCAAGGATCGGCGCCTGGACTTTTCGTCAGCATCGTCAAACGCGGCGACGAAATTTCGTCAAACGCCCACGCCTTGCCGCGCGGATGCTCAAAATACGCGAGTTCCGTCAGGTAGACTTCTTCGCCAGACAGCAGATTCGGAAAGTCAACGGCGAATGTCAATTCGGCTGCAACCGCCTCGTCCGGCACAATGCCCTTTCCGCAAACGCGTGCGCGGCCACTGTCCGCCGTGCGGGTCGGGAACGGCAATCCATCCGTATGAGGCACCTTGCGACCAAGCTGATCGACAATCTCCAGCGGGGCACCGCCCGGTCCATACCAGCGCACCTTCGCGCCTGGCAGGATGTATCCACCCTTCGGCAATGCGCCGCCCGCCTCCAAAACTACCGCAAACTCGTTCGATGGCGTGACGGCGAACTGCGGCGTCGTCAGCCCCCAAGCCGTGTCCTTTCCTTGCTTGTCGGTACGGAAGAAGCGCAGTGCAGGCTTCCCCCGGAATACTCCGCCTGTCGTCGCCGTCAAATCCGCGTGGTTATTGAATGCGACACCATCCCTCGCACCGAAGTCCAATGCGTAGCGCGGCATTTCGGGATCTTTCTCGACCAGTTTCCAGCTGCGCGGCGGCAAGATGCCGGAAGCCGACAAGTCTGGAGTGACAAGCCGATACGGCTGAGCCTTGCGCGACCAGTTCACGATGATAGCCGCAAGCCGCCCGTCCTTCGTCCGCCAGACCGAATGGAACATGGTCGGCAGGGCCGGCTCCTCGACAGTCGAGACATCCTTCGGTTTCGTGTAGCAGCTGCGCCGGAGGAACACGACCGGCTGCGTCGCGCAGACCATGCGCCCCGGCGCACACATTTCGCCGTCAAAAAGGAAGTCTCGATGGTCATAATAGAACCGGGCGGTGTCCTTAACGAATGCATACGCGGCGGCAAACCGAGATGATGTCGCATGTTCAAGCAGGAACTTGTGGACGGTCGGCTGGAGTCCCCAGACGACGCCACGCGAAAACTCCACGGCGAACTGGTCAGGGAAGCGTTCGTCAAGCCGCTCATCCGACGAATCCGTCCACGGAGATGGCCCCCATTTCTCGTCCCACGGCGGCAGGTTGTCAATCGTCGCGAACGATCCAAATCCGACGACGGCGCCGTGCAGGATCGCAGAGGCGACAGGCACCATCTCGACTTCCGGCGACACGCCCATCCCGAACCGCTCGTAGCTCGGATAGACGTAGATGAGGCCATCGAAGAGATCCAGATAGGCTTCGCTCGGCTCTTCGCTCATCAGCGTCAGCCCCGGATTGCCTGCCCGGATGGATGCCACATACGCACGGTAGCCATCGACCATGTGCCGACCACCGCCACGCGGATGCCCGTGCCGGGGATTGAAACAGCTGCCATACGCGGCGTTCGCGATCATATCCATATATACGCCGTCCATGCCCGTCTCGCGTATCGTCCGCACCAGTTCTCGCATCTTCGACTGAAACGGCGTAGCCTCGCCGCACATCCAGGCCTGACGCTGCTTCGTATATGGGTTGAACGCCGTGGCCTTTACCTCACCCGAACGGTTCACAATCGCGCTCGCATCACCGCCCTCGCGCCAGCGTGCGTCGTCGCAGTCCCAGAGCATGCCATTCGTGTACGGCTGCACGTAGCCGCCTGCGGACTGTACGGAACGGATGCCGTTCTTGAACGCCTCCAGGGGTTCGCGCGGCGGCCAGAAGAACGGATAGCATGTGTCGTATGGGATCTCATGCCACCAATACCAGTCGAGCGCTGCCTTGAGGCCGGTGTCCTTCATGAACTGGAGAACGGGCGGCACAACGACTTCGCTCTTGCCGCGATTCCACGCCCATAGCGCGATGTCGCGCAACTTGCCGAAGTCTCGCGTCGCCGCCCGCCTGAACCACGGTTGCTCGCGTACCCAGTTTCGGTAGATCGCCGTCGCAGCGAACCAATCGCCGCGAAATGTCGCCGTCATGCAGGGGAATGGCAGACGAAAGGCCCGCCGCGTCTCATCCGTCTGCGGCATCTCGTAGATGCTTTCAAGAACGCACGTTCCCGGCGTCGATCCCTGCCGAACGGCAAAGCGCGTCGCATGAAACCTCGCCTCGCCACGCTGGTCGATGTAGTGAGAGTCGCCCTCCTGCTCCAAGACAGCGGCAAAATGGAATCCCATGAAGCGTGGTCCAGCCCATCCAGCCACATCGCCAGACGAGAGTTTCGCCCAGTCCGGGCGGCGGATGAGTCCGCTCTGTATCGGCAGGAGCGTACGCGCACGTTCGCTGCGACGCACCGTCCATTGCGGAAAGACGACTTCCTCGATGAAACGGTCGGACGTGTTGCCTTCGTATGCGAACGTCCACGTTGTGCCAACGTCATTCGTTTCGGCCGTGGCAATGACCGTGAAGCCGGCACCCAACACCGGATGGCCCGTCCACACGAGCCGATTCGACACGGCCTCGAACCTCATCATCTCGTCGGCCGTCACGTTCAGGACGTCCTGCCCGATCTCCCGGCATGTCTTGAGCGCAAACGCAATGTCCGCACCGCCCGCCGAGCAGACCATCAGGGCCGACAGCACACCGAGCCACAACGCATTGCCGCTTTCCCGAAGCATCTGATATCTCATTTCGCCACAGCCTATCTCATTTACCGAAGGATCATGCGGCTGCCGCGCTTCGCATCCTGCATCTCGAAACAGCCCATGTCCGGCAGGGCGTTCGCGTCATCCGAAAGAGTCTTTCCGTTGTTGAGGACACGTACATTTCCCGACAGGTCAACGCTGTCGGCGGTCATCCAGTCGAGCAGCGAGCCTCGGTCCACGCATGGAGACCTCAGCTTCAGCGTATAGTCCTGCGCCGCCGCGTCCACAAATCTCGGATCGACGTTCAAGAGACAACCATTGTCAAACGTCATGTTGGCCTTGTCCGTCGGCTCCTTTGAGATGCAACAACTTGCAAAGGAAAGCGCGTAGCTCTTGCAGTCCATCTCCAGCGGCGACAGCCAGTTCGACCGATAGAGGATGCAGTTGTTGAACGCAAGGCGATTTGTCCTGTTGGCGGGGAAATATGCCATCCTGGACGCCTCCGACACGATGAACGTGCAGTTGTCATACGTCGCGTCGGCAGCCACGGCGTTGATGAGATACCCCGTTGTCGCCATGAACAGGCAGTTGCGGAACGTACCTGCGGCACGTACGTAACGCTTGTTGCCGAACTTGCAGCGTTCGAATACGGCATCCGCCGATGCGCCATAGACGCTACCGTAGACGGAATCGTTCTCCGCAAGTGTACAGTCTACCATCTGCCCTACGCCATCCATCATCACCACGCCATAGCCTATGGTCGAGGTGCCGTTGGCGCGGAAAAGGCAGTTCGTCACCAGACCGTTGTAGCATACGCTCACGCAGACGCCCTCCGAATAGTCGCGCTTGTCCGTCGGCCATGTCAGAGCATTACCCTCAAACGAACAGTCCGCCACATAGGCCGAACCGATACCAAAGCCGTCCACGCGCTTCTGGTAGACCGAAATGGCCGCGCCAGACGCCTCGGCCGTGTTGCCCGTGAACGTGCAACCGACAATGCCCGGCGCCACCCATGTCGCGTCACGCGACAGGCAGACAGCGGTGCGTTGACTCAAGCCACTGCGCATGATGGCTCCAACGGCGCCGCCCTGTCCTCCAATGGCGGATTTCGCCGTCTCGTCCTCATCGATATCCGCCTTGTTTCCATCGAACGTGCAGTTGACGAGTTCGCCGCCTTCCATCGCCACCGCGCCGCCAAAATCTGCCTCGCAATTTAAGAATCGGCAATTGACGATCTGCGACGGGGATTTCCCCTTGACCATGGAGCGTCCGCTAAAGTATACGCCCCCACCCATGCCGGCATCAAACTGGCCATCGCCTGCATGGGTAACTCCATTCCGGAACGTGAAGCCCTCGAACGTCACGCGGGCATCAGTAGTCGGCAGGAACGTAGTAGCGTCGAGCGTACTCGGCACGATGCGCAGGATACGCCGTACACCCTGCCCGTCCAGAATAGTTCCGTCGCGATCCGGCTTGCCGTCCGCACCGCAGCTGACGACCGCAAGGGAAACATTGGTTATCTGGATTGTCTCGCCAATCTGATACGTTCCGCTCTTGACGAGCAGACGTGTCATAGAGTCCGAAACGGAATCTATGGCGGCCTGGAGACCGACATACGCCCCTTCCCACTCGCCTATCTTCTCCGACTCCGTCGCAACAACCCGCTTGTCGTTGTAATCGACATCCGTCGCTTGGCGTTCGTAGCAACCAAGATCGACCTTCTCGCCAACAACACGTGGGCGTCCGCCAATATCCACGGATTCCGCCGTCTGCCAATCAAGCGGTTCCGCCACGTCGATAAGTGGCGAGTCGCTTCGCGGAATGTAGTTGCCGGAAGCCCTGTCAACAAACTTCATGTCATCTATGGAGCCAGCAGGGTCGGTGCAACCATTCGACGTGCATGTGACAAGCCCTGGCTCTGTCGGCCATTTCCCTGCGAGTGCGCAATTGCTGAAGCCATACTGCGGACTTTGGCTCGTGGATGAAGCGAAGAGCAATTGTCCAGGGATCAGGATCGTGCAGTTGCCGAACACGGCCCCTCTGCCGTTATAGGTGCCGACAAGCGTAAAGGCAGGATGCATCGTGTTGTCTTCCGACAGCAGAAGGTTACGAACTTGAACCGGCGTTGTTCCGCCCTGCACCTGAAGGAAGCGCGTGTACAGGTAACTGCCGCCGACCTTGCAGTTCATGAGCGTTCCGCCACTCATGCAAATCATTCCGAAGTCGCCATTGCTGCCATTTCGCTCGCACGTCACCCCTGTGAAGCGGCATTCCGTCATTGATCCCGCACTCATGTATATGCACTTGCCGTATGCGGCATTCGCCTTCCCGGTAAACGTGCAATCGAGAATCGCGCCACTGAGTCCATTCTTTGTAGCGTAGAAGCAAACCGCACCGCCATAGCGCGTCGCCACATTGCCGTCAAATGCCGAACGCACAACCGTAGCATTCGCGCATTGCGAGAAGAACACGGCCCCTCCATCCTGCACGCCGACGCCGCCGTTGTCCGTGAAGACGCAATCCGCGATCTCGGCACCTGTCACCGACGTGAAGGACAGCGCACCCGCCGCGAAGTTCCTAAACGCCAGGTTCATGATCTTCGGCGCTACGGTTGAATTCGAGAAATCGAGAAACCGCTGAGATCCCGTAAACTCAGAACCGTCGAATGTCGCAGTGGCCACACCATCCGTTGTCCTGTCGCGACCACACAGAGTCACGCCCTTGGAGACCTTCAGCGCCCCGGTCGGCCTGAATGTCGTACTGGAATCAATGCATATCACATCGCCGTCTTCCACAATGGACAGCGCTGCAGCAATATCCGTCGCCGCCGTTTCCCATGTGGCATAAGGCGAAGCGTTCGCTCCTTCGGACGAAACATAGCACGTGGCCGCCTCGACGAAGCACGACGCAAAGAGCATGAAACCCGTCATGATCATTTCCTTTATGTCAGCGATCCACTCTATGAGTATTTTTTTTTTCATCATCCGACTCCTCTTTATTGGTTTCAATTGTCGCCTTACACCTGATTCGTGACACGTGCGTAATTGGGGCGTGGGCGTCCCTTGGGGAAATGGTCTGAGTTCCAGCGGTAGCCCGCGAGATTGTCAGCAAGCCACAGCCAGCGGCGACGAGCGGCGGAATCACGTACGGATCCGATGATCTTCGCGATATCCGCAAGCGCTGAGGGGATCCCCCGCACATCGTACTGGAGCGGTGCATAGGCCGCGTATTTTTCGGCAAACGCATCGCCGCCAAGGAGTGGCGACATCACGTCTCGCGCAAACTGTGCCTCCGTATTCTCTGGATAGTCCGCGAAATACTGGAGCGCGAGATAATTGAACTCCGCATTCGCCCGATATGGCGAGATTTCGCCAAACAGCGATACGCCGCAGATGCCCGAAGCCGACGACAGGCGGCACTGCCTACGGATGAGATCGACCGCCCACGTTGCGCGTCCGCCCCACCACTGCGTGCCCGAATGCGCCCGCATCATGTGGCGGAAGCGCTTGAGAACAGGCGGCAGGCGATCCGTCCCCCTCCAGCTGCCGTCACGCAGCCTCCGATCGCACTTCCATTGCCAGAATACGTCGGACGGCATCGCCTTGAGCGACGTGAATACGGCCTCGGCGTCTGGACGGTAGAACTGCCGACACGGTTCGTCGTTGAAGTGGTGGTACGTCTCGCACATCACCCAGGCATCCGGATTCGCCGCACGAACCGCCGCAACAGCGTCCGGATATGCCGCGATCATATCCTCAACGCTCATGTCCTCGTTCGCCGCCTGCGCACCTCTGCGCTCCGTGCATGTCGGGCACCAGCACACGCGCGTGTCGCCCGTCTCCATCTGGATGCCGCCAAGTTCAGGGATGGCCGTGAAGACCCAATGGAGCGAATCGAGAATGTAGCGGTTCATCTTCGCGTTGGATGGGCACCCGACAAACTGGCTGACGCATCCGTTGTATCCGCGCTGACGGAAACAAAGGTACGCGCCGTCCCGCGTCCGCCCAATGGCATCCTTGTTCTTCGCGAACCAACGTTCCATCGACCACTGGCTGTTGCCTTCGTAGTAGACGCCGCCATACGTGTAGAGTCCGCTTATGAGATAGACGCGCACACCCTTCTCTCGCGCATATCCGCAGATGCGCCGTGCGGCGTCCACGCCACCATGGCAGTCGCGCAGAAGCCCCACTACGCCAACTGCATCGATGCCGTGCGCGGCGCACCAGTCGATGGAACGGCGATAGTCCCTCTCGAACCATTCGCCGGACTTCAGGTACGGATTGCCGATGCCGGCGTTCTGCGAACCAGGCACGTTCACGTTCCAGTTGTGCGAGTTGTCCCACGTCCAGAATACGCGATAGGGAATCTTTCCGGAACTCGGAACGTGGGCGACCGGTCCCTTTGTCCGGCAACCCGCCAACGCCGCGCCCGCCAACGCTCCGCCAAGGAAACCCCGTCTCGAAATGTCCGCACTCATGCTTCGGTCCCCTTCCGCTGTTCCGCCGCAAACTGCGCCGCGCCAAGGTACTCGGCCAACGAATACCACCGACCGAGCACCGCCGTATCCGTCAGCCCCGGCAACATCTGCGCCAATTCGCTCTGGGCAGACGGAATGCGAGACGGGTTTCGGACAAGCCCTGCCCATTCCACGTACTTCTTCGCATATGCCATTCCACCGAGACGCGGCGCCATCACGTCTCTCACGTAGTCAGCGAACGTCCGCGCCGGATCGTCCGTAAAATACGTGAACGCATGGTAGTTGAACTCGGCGTTCGCGCGATGCGGCGAGGGTGCGACCCTCAGAATCAGTTTCGTCTCGCCGCGCACGGATGCCGCCGCACATGCTGCGCGAATCGGCTCCACGAGGAAATCAAGGCCTGTCGTCTGAACATTCAAGAAGACGCCGCCGTCAATCGGCTCATCCGCATATGCAATGCCCACAAGGCCCGGAAGCTCGGCACGGACACGTTCAGGAGAAAGGAGATCGAACTTCTCAGGCTGGTCGTAAAGCTCACGATAGACAAGGCCGTCCGCACGGCGCGGCGTGACAAGCCATATGTCTATGCCCTTTGCCTTTGCGTAGTCGCAAACGCGACGGGCGGCCTCAAAGCCGCCACTCCCGTCCTTCACAGGCACTGCATCATGCCGATCACGCAGGAGCCCTTCCACTGCGATGCCGCCAATGCGTTCGGCCGTACACCAATCTATCACACCCTCAAGATCGGTCGCGAACCAGCCGGGATTCTTGGCATAGAAACAGGCGGTCTCGTCATCGAGACTTCCCGACACGTGCTCGAACCAGTTTACCGAGCAATCGCGAACATAAAGCATTCGTTTCATCATAACGTGGAATGATCCGTCAATGGTCTTTACGCACAAGAATATAACACAACAGGCGCAAAGGGGATATTGTCATTTTTGCATTATGCGGTGCAAAATTTGCAACACAAAAGACGAGCCACAGAATGCGACGGTGGCGAGTGAGCCATCGCGACCCGGCACATTTGTTCTAATCCATCGTCAACCGGCCGCGACTTCGATCTGGCGGTCGGTGAGGTTGCGCATCCCGGCGTCGAACGCCGCGCCGACGAGCGT
>CAKULV010000077.1 GCA_934667425.1 uncultured Kiritimatiellota bacterium
TACCGTGAACGTTCTGACGGGCGGTTCGGGAACACGTCGTTCTTCATAGACCGTGAAGGCGATGTTATCGCCGTGTACGACAAGGTGTATCCGACGCCAGCCGAAATAGAGTGGAAGGAGTTTCCGATCGTGCCGGGCGAAAAGCCGGTCGTCGTGGACACGGACTTCGGGCGCGTCGGCTTCGCGACCTGCTTCGACCTCAACTTCCGCGACCTCATAGAGGCGTATGCCCGCGAGAAGCCAGACGTCATCTGCTTCCAGAGCGCCTACGACGGCGATTTCTGGCGCCGGGTGTGGAGCTACACGTGCCGGGCCTATCTGGTCAGCTGCACCGTGGGCAATCTCGCGAAGGAAGTCGACGGGCCTTCGGGCGAGGTGTTGATGCACAGCCACAACTACTTCTTCACATCGACGACGAAGATCAACACCAACTGCCGAGTCATCCACCTCGACGACAACTGGGGCGGCATCCAGAAGACCATCGACAAGTACGGCGACCGCTTCGAGATGCGCAATCCCGGCGCCGTAGGGGCCGTCACGATCCTCTCGAACGACCCGGCGAAGCCCATCGACGAGATCGTCAGGGAGTTTGGCCTGATCCTCTGGGACGAGTACTATGCAAGGAGCGTGCGCCTTCGCGGCGGCCCGGTGGAGTGATTTTGCGCATCAGTCAGAAAGGGGGCGATAAGAGATGAAAAAGGAATCAACGGAGAAGGGTGCGCGGTTGCTGTCGCTTGACGCCCTGCGCGGCTTCGACATGTTCTTCATCATGGGCGGCGGACCGCTCATGATTGCCATATGTGCGGCGCTCGGTGCGCCAGACTGCGCGTTTGCGCGGCAGTTCCGCCACGTCCCGTGGGAGGGATTTGCGTTCGAGGACATGATATTCCCGCTTTTCCTGTTCATCGCCGGCGTAAGCTTCCCGTTCTCAATGGCGAAGCGGCTTGCGCAGGGGGCGACGAAGGCCGCGCTCGCGTGGCACGCGGTGCGCCGCGGGCTGACGCTGATCTTCCTCGGCCTCGTCTACAACGAGTTCCTCAAGCTCGACCTCGCCCACGTGCGCATCTTCGGCGTCCTGCAGCTCATCGGCCTGGCGTGGATGGTCGCCGCGCTCCTGTACCTCTCGTTCGGGCGCACGGCGCGGGCCGGGATCGCCGTCGCGCTGCTGCTCGGCTCGTGGCTGCTCTTCCGCTTCGTCGGTGCGCCGGACTTCCCGGACGCCGCGCCGTTCTCGCCCGAGGGCAACCTCGGCTGCTGGATCGACCGCACGCTCTTCGGCAGCCACATCTACACGCCGCTCTTCGACCCGGAGGGGACTGCCGGGATCCTGCCGAGCATCGTCACGCCGATGCTCGGGATGTTCGCCGGCGAGCTTCTGCGAGGGCCGCTCTCCGGCGTGCGGAAGACCCTGGTCCTTCTCGCCTCCGCCGCGCTGATGGTCGGCGCGGGCCTCCTGATGTCGCTGTCGGTCCCGGTCGTCAAGGCCCTCTGGTCAAGCTCGTTCGTCCTTGTCGCGGGCGGATGCTCTGCGGCGCTTCTCGCGCTCTTCTACTTCGTCATCGACGTGAAGGGCTGGCGGCGCTGGACGTTCTTCTTCCGCGTCATCGGGATGAACGCGATCACGATATACCTGGTGCAGCGCATCGTCGGGCTTCACAATGCGTCCAAGTTCCTCTTCGGCGGCGCGGCTTCGCTCCTGCCGGGGGCGTGGCAGGCGGTCGGGGCGAATGTCGCCTATGTCGCGACATGCTGGCTTTTCCTCTATATCCTCTACCGGAAGAATGTCTTTCTAAAGGTTTAGGAAAGGACACTGAAGATGAATGAAAGGACACTGAAGATGAATCTGTCGCGCAAGGGTTTTCTTCTGGGGGCGGCCGCCGCTGGAACGGCTTCCGTCGGTTTCGGGAATGGCGGATCGGATGCCTCTCGGGAGGCGGTGGTGTACGTCTCGTGCCACCCGGACGACCTGGCCGGCTCGGTCGGCACGGTCATGCGCCTGGCCGAGGCCTATGACGTGCATGTCTTCGAGTACACGCACGGCGAGCGCGGTCTTGGCGAGGCTAAATATCTCGACGGCTCCTGCCGGAAGCTGCGCACGGCGGAGGACGAGGCGGTCTGCCGCGCGATCGGCGTGCCGCTGCACTGGTTCGACGAGATCGACGGCGAGGCGTATGCGAGCCGCGAGACGTGCGAGAAGATGGCGGCGGCGTTCCGCCGGCTGAAGCCGCGCGCGATCATCGTCCATTCGCTCATCGAGACGCACCTCGACCACATGATGAGCGCGGCGGCGGCCCTAAAGGCCGCGCAGCTCGCGGGAATCAAGCCCGAGGTCTACTTCCAGGAGCAGGACATCCAGAGCCGGGCCTTCCAGCCGCGCTACTACGTGGACGTCACGGCGCTCACCGAGCGCCGCCGGGAGGTCATCTCGCTCTGGGCCTGCCAGAACGGGCCGCAGATCGCCGCGCGCAAGATCGCGACGAGCCGGACGAATGCCCTGCGCATCTGGGGCAATGACGGACGCTGCGCCGAGGTCTTCGGCGTCTTCCCGGGGACTGTCCCGCCCGGGCGCGGCATCTTCGACACGATGTCTGGCGTAGGCGTATGAGCCTTTCCGTGGCGGCGATGGCCTCCCGGACATCGTCTGACACGGGTGATGCGCACTTGTTGCAACCGACTGATGGTGTTCGCAAACTGTCGCTCACACGTCCACCCAGTTCACGATGCGCCAGAGCCAGTGGACGCCCGTTCCGCCCGTCGGTACGGCGGCAGAACTCCGCACGGACGGCCTCGCGCCAAGCCCTGCGCTTTTCGGGACAGTTCCGCGCGTACAGCGACAGCACGTAGAGGAAGTTGACGTCGTAGTGCGCCACGAGGAACGTGTCGCGGTCGAAGAGCCGGTTTTCGAACTGCCGCGACAGGAAGTCCCGCTTCGCCTTGTCCGTCGGGACGACTTCGGGGTGGTCGTAGCGGAGGTCGTCGTCGATACGTGCGCTGATGAAGAAGTTCGGAATGACGGCGTAACCCTCTGTCTCCTCGTTCCGAAGCCTCCGCACGCCCTTGTGGACTTCGACATCGTCCGCAACCTTGTCGTCCAGAAACAGGTCAAGATTCCACTGCACCACGTTCCGCGCATAGGTGAACTGCTTGTAGACGGCGTTGTCCCCGATGCCCGTCCGGCGCTTGTAGTACTTGCTGTCGCCGATGTAGAAGACATCGTGCGCCGCGCCCCGTTCGCCATCGACGCACTCCAGCGCGGGATAGCGGTAGAGGTGATCGACGCGCTTGCCGTCGTCCTGCTCCTTGAGGCCGTCCGGCACATCCCGGTCGCCGATCAGTTCGTCGATCATCGCCTCGAAGACGATCTGGAAGTCCTTGGCCAGGAGATATTCCTGATGTGCGCCGCTGATGCGGATCGCATGATGGTGCGCGAAGAACGAATAGCAGAGATCCCACAGCCGGAGCGCCCGGTCGGAGAAGTATCTGTTTCGGATCTGCTTCAGGCGAATGGCGCCGTAGCCGTTCAGGTAGCGCCTGAACAGGATGTGCGGCAGGACGGCAAAGCCGGGATTCTCCAGTTTCTCGAACCCGTACTCCGATTGGACATGCGCGAGAATCGAATAGAAGACCGTGAACAGCTCCTCGTCGAAGTCGATCTCGCTCGTGCGTGTGACCGGTTTCGTGTAGAGCGGCCCGGCTTTCGTGTGAAGCATCGGCGAGCGAATGACCGTCCGCGTCCAGTTGACCTTCCCCGCACCCGCCGTGCGCTCGCGCAGGACACGGAGGAAGAAGTCCGCGTTCTCCCGCTGGAACGCGCGCAGCGCAAGGATCACGTCCAGCAGGGTGTGGCTCTTCCTGAAAGCGCCGCGCCCCATGGCCGGGACGAGTCTGCGGTGGATGCCGCGCCGCTTGCGTGCGCCGTCCGCCGAATCGTCGCGTACGACGTTCTTCCAGTATAGATTGATCGCCCGGTAGATCCACACGGCGAACTCGCGCAGAAACCGCCGCTGCTCTGACGAGAGGCGCGGCGTCCCGTCCGGCCGCCGCGCCTCGGGATCAACGATCTCCTCTGGACGAAACCCCGCGAATGAGACACGTTTTTCCGCATCGCGCTCCACGAACACGCGCTCTTCCGTCTTGCCGTCGATTTCAATGTCCTCCAGCAGCACGCGCGGCAGGATGAGGACACATCGCCCGTTCCGTTCGTTGTAGAAGTAGTCGACGTAGTCGAATGTGACGAGGCCGTCGGGATCGGCCGAGACGCCCTCCCAGCAGTCGTCCTCGACTGCCGCGAGCGGATAGCGGTGTTGCTCGAAGAGGATGTGCATCGTTACGCCGACGTGCCGGATGGCGATGGAGCGTGTTCGACCTTCAACGCCTTGAGAAGCTGGGCGACGTGCGCCGTATGCGCTTTGCCATCGTCGTCGAAGAAGTCGCGGAACGTGAAGCGCCCCTCGCCGTTCTTGAGGAAGTCGCACTCCGGCTCGTCGGCGCAGTCCTTGAGTACGCCGTTCAACAGGAAGAACATCACCTTGTTGACGAACGTCTCGGCGTCTACGGTCTTGTCCTTTGCGCGGACGAAGAAGTAGCCGAGCTGCTTGTCCTCCGAGCGCGTCAGGCGCAGCACCACCTGGTTGACCTTCTGAAGGAAGTCCCACCAGGAGTACCGCTCATCGCCGACGGCAATCGCCCAACCTTCTTTTGGATGATCCTTGATTGGATAATACCGCCAGTCCCAGCGGCGCTTGAACGCGCTGTCCATCGGGAAGAGCGACTGGTCGGACGTGTTCATCGTCGCCCAGATGTAGAGGTTCTTGGGGAGAAGCAGGATCTCGCCCTTGAATACCCGTTCCAGTTTTTCCGCAACGGCGGGAGGGACGCGCTTCTGCGCGTCCGCCTTGTTCACGCCCCTGAGTGCCTCGGCGAGATAACGATGCAGGTCATCGTCCGCCGCGATCTCGTACTCCGAAAACCCCTCGTCGTTTCGGTCGAGGAGCTGGAAGAGGTCGCCGAAAGCCTTGGCGCAGTCGCCGCGTTTGATTTCCTCGATAACAAGCATCACGGGCGCGACCGTCCCGTCGTCATCGGGCGCGGCCATCCGCCGCCACGCCTGCACATACGCCTTCGTGAACGCCTGCGGCACGAACTCGTAGGAGATCTGCCGTTCCGTCAGTAGCTGTGCGTCGCCCTTCGTGACCTTCTTGATCTCGTCCCCATCGATCCGCGAGCGCGGCACGTCCAGCATCTTCGGCTTGTACGCGCCGACGAACGACGCATAGTCGCTGTCTGGGTGGAACGTCGTCCTCACGACGTCTTCCGGCGGCAGCTGCGAAGCGACGTCGTTCACACCCTTCGACGTCCCCGTCCCCGGCGCACCGTAGGAGATGAGATGGAGGGGATGTGCGGTAAGAGGAGAGATCGGTGATTTCCTGTTCTCAAACAACTTCTTGATGATCACAGATGACAAGGGCATCGCTTTGGGCGACAATGGAGGCTTGCCTTTTTCTACAAGGCTCTTTATGGATGAATCAGAAGGGAAGACGCTTTGAATCAAAGGCGAAGAATAATGTTTCTGCGCGAACATTCTCAAATATGTGCATATGGTATCTTCACTTTGAAATCCGTTCCACTTTCGCGCCAGCCAAATAAACAATGCGGCCTGTTGTTCTCCTGTCGGGATATATGACGGCAAGTTGTCATATCCTGTCTTTTCAGCTTCGCGATAAACCGACACGCTTCCAGCCTTGGCGATGAGCAGCGGAAGCCAGCCGCTTCTTTTGGGATAGAAGCACGGACTTTCTGTTGTCTGTGAAATGTAGACCTGGCCGGCGGAATAGAAGTTTGACCCAGTTCCGCAATCTCCGGAATGACTCTTCAGGGGGACATAAAACGCCGGCGAGTATTCGCTTGGGGAAATTGCTACAACATCGCAAACGCACTCGCTAAAGACGTGTCTATCGGCAGTGACTGTTGTGTCACAAGTCGGCTTGCCAGTCCGTTTCACGAATGCGTCCATCGCCAAAAAATAGCGAATGGCACTGACTCTCTGTGTTGCGCCTTGTTGTGTCGGGTCTTCTGACAGAGTTGCCAATTTTGCATACGCCGACAAAACCAATTCCTGCGATAGATACATGCTTTACCCCCTACCGAACACCTGCTCCTTGATTGCCCTTCCAATAACCTCCGCAAGTCTGACAGGGACGGCGTTCCCTATGACCTTGTACATCGCAACCACATCTTTAGTCGTGGTGTCAATGAATACGAAGTCGTCTGGGAATGTCTAGATGCGCGCCACCTCGCGTACGGTAAACCGTCGATTTTCCGTCGGATGGATAATCCCGCAGTTTTCTGGTTGTGCGGAAGCCGTCATTGTCCCGACGATCTCGTTCCTGCCAAATCGACGATAAAACTTAGGTGCATGGTACTTCTTCATGTCATCGCGTATTTTCCTGAAGCGCGGCGAAAGCTCATCATACGGGATGTTCTTCCAAGAGCCGCCTTCTGGAATTGAGCGAACCATCGCAGCCGCTTGGGGAGAAAACTCCCAGTGCTTCTGATTGGGAATTTTGCGTGGAACTTTCAAGATATGAGCAAGCGTCAGTTTGGACTTGTCAGACACGACAGGAGGAAACTTAAACTTCACGCCGATGTGCTTCGCGACTGCGACGAGAATCATCCGTTCCCTCTTCTGGGGGACGCCGTAGTCGCTCGCATCTACTACCCTATAGGTCACGACATACCCAATCTTCTCCAAATCTTCGCGAATGACATCTATCAGGCTTTTGCCAGATTGATGCTTTGAGGACATCAGCCCCTTGACGTTCTCAAACACAACGACAGAAGGTTTCTTGTCCCTGACGACCCTCAGACATTCAAGATACAAATCTCCGCGCCTATCATAAACGCTCTTCTGTTCCCGGCGTTGCTGAATGGTTGGCAGGGGAATCCCGCCGTCACGATGTCACAGGGTGGAATCTCATCTGAAGGGATCGTCCGAACATCCCTTGGGTCTATCTCTCCGAGGTTCTTACGGAAGACCGCCTGTGCGTCCTTATCAAAGTCATTGGCGAAGACCCGCCAGAACCCGGCGAGTTCGAACCCCTTGTCCATTCCTCCGCACCCAGAAAACAGGGACACTAATCTTGGCTTTGTCAGTTTCATGGTAATTGATCGCAAATTAAGCGTTGGAGGCAATTGTGCCTGAGACCTCGCTTTCCGCGAGTTGCCTAAAGCCGCAACCTGTTTCCGACCTCATCCTCACTTTTTGCAAAAAGTGAGGATGAGGTCGGTTGCCCTGACAGACATTGGGCAGACAATTCTTGCAACTCATCTTTGGCGACATTCCGCTTCTTATCGACTGTGCGCACATCCCGTCGCGGAGACCGCCTCGCGTGCATAAAAAAGAGCGCGTTGTCTCTTCATGCACTCTTGGGAAGCCCTACCACAGGCTTATCGTGAATGCATGAAAAGACAATGCGCCCAGTCGGGCGCATCATCCACTCACATGCCGTTCTGGAATTGAAATAGTGGTAGTATTTCGTGCGAACGACGTGTTAGCGTTGACGCTAAATCATCTTCTGCGGCCTAAAAGGGCGGAGCGCGGCGATGCGCCGCTTAAGCAACCCCTCGGCCTATGTCGTCCGGGCGCATCCGCTTGATCCGTCGCCCGAACAGGTGAGAAGTATACCATAAAAACGCCGCAAGGCGGGAAATGGCCTGAACCACGGGAATCGCCATGCACGATGTGGGGCGTGGCGGACGAACGGGTCAAGCAGCCGTTTCTGGTGCGCATGGCAAAGCTCGGCCTGTTCGAATTTACAAAATCAGGTCAGACCTGATTTTGTAAATTCAGACAAGTCACGCCCCTTGGCGGGCGATGTAGGCGTCGATGTCGTCAAACACGAGCCTCTCGCTTATCGTGTGGAAGTCGCCGAAATGCTTTCGGATGTGGTCATGGACATTGTAGCGCGCGAACAAATCGGCGACCTCGCTTCCCTCGAACTTCAGCACCCCGCAATGCCTCCGAAGCGGAAAACACAATCGGTCCTGCGCCTATTTGGTATACTAACGCGCATGAGATCATGCCAATTCAACTCAACGCGGCAGGCAGAGCGGCTTCTGACGGCACTCAAGAAAAGTGGCCTTACCGTGCGCCAAGGGTCTGACAAATGCGGAATCCGGGCTCTCAAAAGTCCAGAATCTGATATTGCCGTAACAGGAGCAAGAGAAACCCATGACATTTGAGGCGGCGCTTGAGAAGTTGGCACGGTCGAAGTTCCGCAGCCGGTTCAGGCTGTCGGACACCGACAGGGCTTACATCGAGAAGCGTGGCCTTGACGTCATCCGCCGCCACGCGGAGGATTTCGTCCGACAGCGGCTCGCATCCGCCAATCCTCCGAACGACGGACGGCAGACGCCGATGCGCGGGCATCCGGTCTTCACGGCGCAGCATGCGACGGCGACCTGCTGCCGGGGATGCCTGAACAGGTGGTGGAAGGTGCCGCTCGGTGTCGAGCTTTCGCCGCTCCGTCAGCAGAAGGCGGTGAACCTCATCATGGCTTGGATCGCACGCGAGTTGACGCGGCGTTGACGGACATCCGAAGCTTCTATGTAGTTGCACATCGAGACGTGCGGCGAACCGCGTTCGATGGCGGAGACCGGCCCAAAGCGCGAGGGCGGCTTCGGCGAAGGCGTCGAGGTAGGGGAAGATGCGCCCGCCGACCTAGGCGGCGCTATTCGTCGCCTACGCCTCTGTGCGCGACCAGCGCCGCAAGTGGCGGTTCAAGGCGCAAGAAGGCGCCTCATGACGAATGTCCGTCTCGGCTGTCTGCTGACGCGGTGAGGGCGTTACGCGAGCCTTGCGAATGCCGTGAACTGCTATTCGCGTAATGCGTCACTGAACAGCGGGGTGTAGAAACCCCGAGGGTTGGCAAAGGGGCTCCGCTACCGCTGCGCCTGACGC
>CAKULV010000078.1 GCA_934667425.1 uncultured Kiritimatiellota bacterium
ACGCCGAAGGCGAAGTCGCCGGAGGAGAGCGACACGGATAGCGTCCCGTCCCCGGCGACGTAGAGCGGGACGGTCTGCCTCCTCGGCACCTGGACGCGCAGGGACGGAGGCGATGGCGGCGGCGCGCGCATGGGGCTGGCGGCGGGGATGGCTACGGCGGGCTGGACGGCGGCGGCAGACTGGACGGATGCCACCGCCCCGCCGGGGCCGACGAGCGGGAACGCGGCCCCTCCGACGTCGAGGACGCCCGTGCCGGAGCCGGACACGGAGACCTCCAGCACCGCCGCCGCGTCCGTGGATTGGGGGATGGTGAAAGCCCCGTCCGGCGTCCCGGCGTAGGCGATGTGCTCCCACACGGTGTTCGTCGAGCCGGGCGGGCACGACATGGGGTCGAGTCCGCCGAGGCGGGAGGCGAACGTCTCGAGGCATGCGGCGCAGCGGCGCTCCAGCCCCGATTCGAGCCGGACGCTCGTCGCGCCCGGCGGGAGCGCGTTGGTGAGCCATCCCGACCCTCCTGCGGAGACGCCTATGGCGACGCTGGAGGACTGTCCGTCCGCGGCTTCGGCGGGGCGCGGCAGGGAGTAGCGGAAGTCCGCTCCGCCCCACTGGCGGATCTCCGCCTGGAGGCCAATGGGGGCCTCCGCCCGGTGCGCGTAGAGCGCGTTCCGCCATGTGAGCAGGAGCGTGTTCGACGGCGTGAGGCAGTGCCAGAAGAGGGATTTTAGTTGATAGTTGGTAGTTGGCAGCTGATAGTTCCCCGTTCCCTGCTCCACGTCCCCCAACAGGGGCCAGTTGGCCTTGGGGACGATGCAGAGCGGGGCCCTTAGCGGCATGTACGCGGGATGGGCGCGATCCGTCGCGCCCGCGGCGGCGGCGCGGTCCGGCGGCGCCTCCGCCCAGCCGCACGAGTGGACTCGCAGGCGGCTGGAGGACGCGTCCCCGATGCGCACCGACCAGTTGGAGAACGAGAGGTACGTCCAGTCCTCCGCCGCGCCGAAGGCGAGCCAGTCCGCGCAGACCGTCGCGTTGGATGGCGGCGAGAGGTCGAACGCCTCGCCCGTCCCCATGCGCACCAGGGCGAGCCCCGCGTCAGCAGTGGCGACGGCGCCCCCGCCGTCGCGGCTGTCCGTGGCCGCCGTCCCCCCTGCGACGGCGGGGGCGCCGTCGCCACTGCATTCCCCTCGTGACTTAACGTCTACGTGCCGGGCGCCGTCGCCACTGCGCGTGCCGCCGGGCTTCGCTCCGGCGACGATCCAGGCGGAGGCGAAGGCCGCGCCGATGAGGATGCGCCCCGCCTTCGGCTGGGCCTTGATCAGGGCGACGAGGCCGCGCAACGGGCGGATGCCGCCCTCGCGCATGAGCGCGGCGAACCACGCGATGGCCGATGCGGCCAGGCCGGAAACGAGAATGAGCGTCCACGCATCCGTTATCATGACATCACCTGAACCTTAAGCTGAACGATACGGCCACTATTCCATTAAGCCCTCGGCGAACCAAGGGACAGCGTTAATTATACCAAAATCAGGCGAGGATGCGAGAGATCTCGGCAAACCAATTGTCGCCACCACGCCGTTGCGCGGCGGCCTCATCAAGGTAGCCCTACCATGGGTTCAGCGTTGCACATATGGTCCCGCCATTCCATTGTCTGCGATCTATCGAGCCACTTCCCTCGCTATCTTACGCATGAGGCGATCTTCTGCGTCCGTCACGCAATCCGGATGGGTAGACAGCCTTTCGATGTCGGCATCCAGCAGCTTTACGGCCCACACGAGCGCCTGAAGGTATTCGCCTCTCTCATTCAGGTGCGTAGTGTCGGAATCGACCACCCACTTGCCGTCCGCCCCGCGCTTGAACTGCCCTTCTGGCCTTTTGTGCCTGCCGCCGACAATGTCACCGCCGAACGAGCGTTCCCCGTATGCGACAGGAAGCCGTTTGCGCCATTCCTGCACAGCCCTTCCCATGCGTATCACATCAAAGCCATATGCTCCGGCAAAGTCACGATAGGCATCGTCAAGCCTTGCGTACATCTCGTCCTGCGTGATCTTCCATTTGCTTAGCGGCGCTGCGAATGGCGTGTAGCTCCAAGTCTGCTGCACTATGATCTTAGCCTGCGGCGCGAGCTGGCGCACGGTTGCAACAAGGATGTCTCCCCATGGATGGTACGATTCCTTCTTCCAGCTGAGGTGGCTCGCCTGCTGGATCGTGACAACATCCCATCTGGCGCTCCTAAGGGCATCCGTGAGCCGCATCTTCTGTTTGGTTGTCTTGCGGCCATTGCAGACTACCCGGTCGTAACGGTAGGTGCCTTCCATTCCATTCTGTTCATTCGTGACGTTCGTCGCATGGCGCTCAAGCGAACATCCGCCAATGTAGAGAGAGGCGATATCAAGCCGCTTCGAGCAATCTGCGGCCATCTGTGGCAGGTGAGTAAGGCATGAGATCGAAAAGCTGTTTCCGACCATAAGCACCTTCAGCGGCTCCGGCTCCACATCATGCCCACTTGCGCCTACGGCAAGAAATGCCGAAGTCACAAACACAAACACTGACAGCTTTCCCATGCATTCCTCCCTTTTCTAACTTCAACCCGCAGCTCTTCCATCTCACATGATCAGACATCAATGACATCAGATGTCTGGCGAGGTTTCAGAATGGCCCAGAGGATGACATACGCGATCGCCGGAACGCCCGACAGAAACAACGTCGCCAGCGCAACTGTCCAGCGAAGGCCTGTGACATCAAGGTCGAATCTGCGCCCAATCCCAGCGCACACGCCAGCGACCAGTCTTTCGTCAGCACTTCGGTAAAGGTTTTTCATGCATGGTATTATAGCATATGCCGCACATGCCATAGGCGGCATATGCGGAAATGCCGTCGACGTTTCGAAATGGGATGTTCGCCGGATGAAAAATTACTGTCTGGCAATTTCACCTCGGCGGCTCGTGGCGCACGATTTCCGCCGTCTCGAGATAGATGACGTCCTCGGCAATGTTCGTCGCAAGGTCGCCAAGGCGTTCAAGGCAACGCGATACGGTAAGGGCGTCGAGATAGTACCCGGCGGCGGCGATCAATCTGATGTTCTCATTCATTTTCATTATCTCTTTCTGTTTTCTCTTTGTTTTTTCGATGCGTAGCATGGACTTCCGTTGTTTGGATTTCATGTCCGTAAGGTTAAAAGTCCGTTAAAAGTTCCAGGCCAGCTCAACTCGTCCGAAAAATGCCTGGTGGTCCGAGCCATCCTTGAAATAGTCTCCCTTGCCGAAGTATTCCCCCCAGAACGCGAGCTTTCCGCCATGGAGAAGATCTATGCCCAACAGCTTTGCAGGACTAACCGTGTATTTCACTTGGGCATATGCGCCGCGAAACGAACCGGCGTCATCCTCGCGTACGGCGGTGAACATCGGACCGACCTGCGTCTTGATGGACGAGAAGGACGCGACGTTGCAGCCGAATGCCAGGTGCGGATAGATCAGGTTCGTGTAGTCGTACTTGTTGTACATCGGTGCAATCGATTCGCCAAGGCCTGTCTCGCGGTTGAACACCGCGTGCCAGGCATGCTCGCCACGGTCCCCCTTGGAGTCGCCGGAGAGGATCCAGCATGCCCCGGTGAGTTTTGGCTTGAAGCCCGCCTTTGGCGCATACGTCAGGCCGGCATATCCCTGCCCCGCGACAAGGTCATGCGAACCGACCTGCCCGGCGAGTTCCACCTCACCGCTCAACGTGTCGGTGAAACGCGGCAGGAGCCTTACGCCAAACGTGTGCGTATCGGTCAATCTCCCTTCCTTGCGGTACTTGGAGTCCTTCCTGCGCCTTTCGCCCTTGGCTACGTAGTATGCGTCATACCCAAAGTCCTTGCTGGCACGATCCTGCCAGTAGAGCCCGGCGCCAAACTCGTCCTGTCCGTACCCCGTTATGTCGTAGTCCTGCGGCTTCTTGCCGTTCGCGTGTTCCTTGCCGAGCGTGGGAAGCCAGTCCTCCTTTGCCTGGTACAGTGCGAATGCGTCAAGCGTGCGCCTGTCGTCCGCATGCCACGTGAGCCGCACCGCGTCGAAGTACGCCGAGCGCGATCCGTCTCCGCCAACGCCGTCAGATATTATGCGCTTTGCGCCGAACGACATGTCCTGCCGTCCAGCCTTGACGTCAATCGACCCGGGGAGATCCTTTACCGTGAGGTAAAAGCTGTCTATGAACAGCACATCGGGCCAACGCTGCCTCCTTGAGCTGGAACGGGGCCTGTTGTAGTAGCGGAACTCGTCCGCAAGACGCAGGAAAAGCCCGTAGTCCGAATAGTTCGCGCCGATCCATGGACGCAGACGGACGCGGGCGTAGCTTGAGTAGTCGCTTTCGCCGCGCTTCGCGGTGGGCAGGTTGTCCGTCAGGTCGTACCTGAGCCGCATCTCTGCGCCTGCCTTGACGGACAGGTTTGTGGAACCCGTCTGCGCCGAGACCGAAAACGCGGCCAGCGCCATAAATGACGCCAACTTGATTCTACTTTGCTTTGCCTTCACATTGATCGCTTCTTTCGTTCCATACCTCTTCCTTTTTTTGGCGCGAAGTATAGGATTACGATGTCAGCATCATGTGAAGACGATATTAAAATACGATTAAACCGACAACCACATCATACACGCGGCATGACTCTTCATGGTATAATACGGGACGCATATGGCAAAGGATACAAAGAACATTCTGCTCGCCGTCGGCGACGATGAATACGAAGCGGAGCTTGCGGCGAGGAACGCAATTGCGGAACACGTACCGCAGGAATGCCGCGAAAGCGCCGTTGAGATCGTGTCCGGGGATGCTTCAAACGCCGAATCGCAGCTCGCCTCAATCAGGGAGTGCATGTCGTCCGTCAGCACGCCGCCATTCCTTGATCCGGTCAAGCTGACGTGGTGGAAAGGCGTAACTTTCCTTCCCGGGGGCGGACGCGGCGGCAAGATCGCCGACGACGTGAAGAACGCCCTTGAGGGTCTTGCGGAATTCCTCGCCGGCAACCCTCTCCCGCCCAATCAGTTCCTCGTGGTAACGGCCCTGAAGCTTCTGCAGACGTCGGTGTTCGCCAAGAGGATGGGAGCCATCTCGGATGTCAGGATATGCTCTACGCCAGACCGCTCCGCCGAGCGCACCGCCGCCGCGCTCGGCAAGCTTGCCTCGCTTGCGGAGGCCGAACATCTTTCGTTCTCCCCGGACGACGCCAGGGCATTCATAGCGAAGGCCGGATCCAACACCCGCACAATAGCATCCGAACTCGCGAAAATGCGTACGTACCTTGGCGAGGATGTCCATGAGGTGACGGCAAGGGACATAGAGGCGATAACGTCCGTAGGCGGAGATGAAACCGAGATATGGGCGCTCACGGATGCGCTGGCCTCGCGGAACACCGCCCGCGTACTTGACGTGCTCAAGCAGTTCCAGGGCGACGCCGGATGGACGATAATGATTTCGACCATAGTGGAAAGGTGGTTCCGCGAACTGATCGTGGCGAAGGTCGGCGGCGGGGGGAACGACTTCAAGTCGCGCAAGAACGCCGCCGCGGCCGCCGCGTTCACATTGACGGAACTGCGGCTGGCCCGCTACAGGATGATCGCCCTGCGCGAGAGGCTGGTGTCGTCGCAGCCTTCCGACGAATACGTGGAGCTCGAGCTCCTGCGAACCGTGGCAAGGGGAAGAAGGTAAGGTCTACCTTACCGAAACCACCGTTCCGTGCATCGGCACGACGATTTCGCCGCCGCCGTCGATGAAATCCCCGTCGCCGTTTGGCAGGGATGCATACCTGCCGGCCGGGAGCGCCACGCCGTTTGTGCATACGCTCCTGAACTTCTGCGACACTCCCGCCGGAATCTCGAACACGCCCCCTCCTCCAATGTCAAGCTCGGCAAAGCGGCCATTGAACGTCTTGCCGGCGCCGATTTTGAGCCGACCCTCCCCGCTTACGGTTACGTTGGTGCCGTTCAGCCATGTGGCGTCACTCCTCATGTCAAGAGTGCCTGCAGACACCTCGAGATCCCCGACGGTGGAGAAGTCCTGCGAATAGAAAGTCATCGTCTCGTTCGTTGCGCACAGCCTGAAGGACAGCGCCCCCGCGATATCCACGCGGTTCGTCAGGAGCGTCATGGCGAACGTCATGTCGGTGCGCCCGCCGACCACTTCAAGGAGTGATCCGGGATTGCCCCGCATCTGCGTACCCTTCACGTTCTTGACTGCGGCAAGCCGCGTCACCCGCTGCGTCGTGGAGTTCAGCTCAACTATGCCCGGACTGTTGTTGCCGTATATCATAAGCGCACAGTCGCCGTTGAGGCAGTACGATCTGCGGCAGTCTATCTTGGAGTTTCCGCCGTTGCATTCGAGCATCAGGCCCTCCCCCGAACTTGTGCCCCGCAGCGAAATGTTCTCGGCGTCAAGGGTCAGCGTCCCCTGGTAGACGCCGAAGTAGGACTCTGACACCAACGGCTTGTCCCTGATCACCATCGTCCCTCGCCCATGCTTGCGCACAAGAATCCCCGATGACATCCCGCCCGAGAAAGCAAGGGAAGCCCCCTCGTCCACTGTAATGTATGGCCACCATGTCTGGTGATGAAAAGCCCCCTTGATCTCGTTCGTCGTATTCGGCATGCAGTAGAAGAGCGTGAATCCGGAAAGGTTGCTGCCAAGGGAGTATACCGGCTTTTCGATGGTCACGTTGTCCAGCACAACCGGGAGGCTGCCGTAGTCACCACCCCCCATGTACACGTTGTTCGTCTCCGAACACGCAAGGGTAAAGTCGTTGCGCGCTATGTATATGTACATCGTGTGCGCGCCATCTCGCGCCGGCGCACCCTGATCCATGTGGTTGGGCGTCGCGATTGTGCCGCTCAGCACAATCTGTGCGGCATCCTTAACAGTCATTTTCCCGACAACCGTCAGCGATGCGTCCTTGGTCGCCGGACGGATTGTGAACGGGGTGGACGCGGCCGTGCGGGTAAAGTTGATGCCGTTGACCATCGTGCCTTCCTCATACACCATCTCGTCGCCGTCACCGGCGACAGTGACGCCAAGCGCTCCGCTCGCAATGTCAATCGACTCCGGAGGCCCCTGCCAGTTGCCGAGAGTACCCATCAGGTTGTCGCCATCCGCAGCGCCAGTCCATACGGCAGTGGAGCCCTGGTCTATCGAAAACACAAGGAGCGTCGCGCCGGCATTCAGGCACGGGAGCGTCTCAGCCGTATACACCCCCGGCAAGACCGGCTTTCCGTTGAAAAACAGCACTTCTACCGTCTGGGTCGATGACTGCGGCAGAACGAGGCTCGCATCCGATCCAAGAGTCAGGGAGACGCCCTCCAGCAGATTGCATCCGGCAGACTCGTCCGACACCTTCAGGATGCCGTCCACCGAAATCGACTTGAGCGACGGGAACGGCTCTTCGTTCGTCGAGGCAATGTCGAGAGACGCCGACTCGCTAACGGAAATATTCTTCACGGCAGAAAACCTGGCGGTGCCGGCGACGCGGAATCCGCCCCTCTTGACCTTGATTGCTCCATTCATGGAATGCGTCTGGTTGGAGACTGTCTGGGTGAAGCCGTCGTATGCGTCTATTTCGATGGACATGGATCCTTTCAGCGGCACCGATGTGACAAGCTCCTTCGAGCCGGTGCCGTCGTCCGGAGACACGCCGGTTATGGTAAGGACTTTGGAACCCGCCCCGGAGACGCACCATTCGTACTTGTTGCTGGTTGAAATCTCCTCGTTGTCATAGAGCGGATCGCTGCTCAACCCGCCTATCGTCTGGCTATAGGCTTGACCATCGTACCCATGCGTGTACAGGTAGGCGAACGTATACAGGCCAAGGCCGTTTGGCTTCTTCACCGGACGGAAGATAGTGCCGGGAAGCACGTTGTCCGCCGCACAGTATACGGGACGGTTCGCATCCACGATCTCGCCTATCTCGTTCACCGCATGGAACACCAATGCGCCATGCATGTTGTTCTGGTTCGGCGTGTCGTCATCCCCGGGACGCATCTCGCGCTGTATGCACAGGTCGAACCTCGGGGTCTTCACCTTCCCCTTGAAGGCCATGCGGCAGAGTCCCGAGAAGCCGACCGATCCGGCGGCCTCGATCTCGCCGAATGTGCAAGACTGCACCATTCTCCACCTGTTCCACTGGGACTTGTTTATGGCAGTAGTGGAGTTGAGGTCGTCGATGAACACGAAATCCGCCGCCGCCGTTATCTTGCCGGTGATCTCAACGTTCTGCCCGTATATCGTGAGAGCCGGATATGCGCCGGAAGATGTCCCCGTGACGTTGATGTCGTTGGCTATCGTGACTATCCGAGTGTCGTTGCTCCCTGCGCCTACGATGCCAAGCTCGCAGTATCCCTGCCAGTAATCGGTCTGCCCGCAGACCGTCACCGGACCGCTGCCGAGTGCGGTGGAGTTGATTGTGCCGGACGTTCCCGCCTCAGAGTCCGGATCTACAAGCACAAACCCTTCCCGGATCTCCACGCCTCCGGTGAAGGTGCTGTTCTTCCTCAGCACAAGATAGCCTTCTCCCTTCTTTATTATCCGCCCAGCGCCACCCTGCGCCGCAACAACCACATTCGATTCGCCAGCCGAGACTGTCACCTCCCAGTCGCCGTGGGATGTCATGTCCTCGGATGTCTCCGCAATGCCGTCTACCCCATGGCACACAGCCGAAACGAAAAGCGCCGCAAAAAGCGATGTCAAGGTTTTCATATGCAATACTCCTTAATGGATGGAACACATGATACCATTATCATTTTTTTTTTCAACAGAAAGTTGTTGGTAGTTGGTAGTTGGTAGTGGATTTACGATTTTTCGATTTACGATTTGCGATTGCGTTTGGCCATTTGTTGAATTTCGTAGCGACGACGCCCTCGTCGTCGTGCGTTGCGCGGGAGGGTCGCGCTTGTCGCGA
>CAKULV010000079.1 GCA_934667425.1 uncultured Kiritimatiellota bacterium
CCCCCCCCCCCCCCCCCCCCCCCCCCCCCACACACACACACACACACACGCCGTTTTCGGTCGAGCGGAAGCTCGCCCCTCCCGCTCGTAGTTGGTAGATGGTAGCCGCTCAACTTCTCAACCTCATCACGCAATCGCAAATCGCAAATTGATTCCATCGTGGGTTATGGAGAAGGACAGGCTTGGCAAGATCATTGAAGCGTGTGGCCATACGGCGCGTTGACGTAACGACCCTGTTCTGAAATTGGAAACCGTGCATTTGCCGAAGGTTCTGTTTGCCATGCGGCGTGGATTTGACAGTAGAAAAAAAAAACATATATAATGGCGCAGTTTTTTCGTACAATTGTGCCGTAGATGAGAAAGGATAGTCCAATGACATTTCGGAACGAGGCCGATGGCATGGCCAAGTCGCCAAGGCCAGGGATATATTCGCCGTGCCGCAGGGTGATGTCCGTTGCGTCGACGGCTTGTCTCGCCTTGTGCGTTTCGGCCATCCCGCTGGACGAGCTGACCCCTGAACCGCGCATTGCTGCCGCGACCGGCGGGGTGGCGGGCATGGCGGCTGTCGCTAACGTGACGGTGCGGAAGGGCGACGTGACTGGCGCCCCTGCGGGCGTCGCGGACGAAGCCTACGCGATAGACGTGACGGCCTCGAACGTCACCATCACGGCGCGTGGAGATGGAGGTGAGCGTTATGCTCGCACAACGCTTGCGCAACTGGCAAAGCTGTCGGGAGCGGAAGTCCCCTGTTGCACGATTCGCGACTGGCCAAGCCTCCGATGGCGAGGCTTTATGCTCGACGTAGGGCGCAACTACCTTGACGTGCCTTCGATCAAGGATCTGCTGGACGTGATGGCAGCGTACAAGCTCAACCTCTTCCACTGGCACCTGACCGAGTACTACGCCTGGCGACTCCAGTCTAAACGTTATCCCGAGTTGGAGAAGAATGGGTACTACGATCCGTTGGGCACCCGGCACGGCGGAAAGTTCTACACGCAAGAGGAGTTCCGCGAGATTGTGGACTATGCGGCGGCGCGAGGCGTTACGGTCATGCCGGAATTTGACATTCCGGGACACGCCGAGGCGTTCCGCAGCGCATTCGGCTTCAAGTCTATGCGCGATGAAGGTGTCGTGGAGACGCTGGTTGATCTCGTGGACGAGCTGTGTTCGCTTGCGCCGAGGGAGAAGATGCCGTTCATCCACCTTGGAGGCGATGAGGTGTGGGCGGAGCGTGAAAAGTTCCACCCCGGCGACATGACGCGAGTGGCGAAGGCGGTGTCGGACAACGGGCGGACGGTTGTCGCCTGGATGCCGGGCGAAGGCTTTGAAGCGGCAGGGCCGCACGTCGCAATGCTATGGAGCACGTCGCGGATTCCCGACTGTTCATGGTTTGACGCGCGGGGCTGGTACATCGATATGCACGATCCATTCGAGATCCTCGGTCTGGCCGCCTATCTGGCGCCGTTCCGTGGAGATTCCGGCGATGAGCGGCAGTTGGGTGCGATCTTTTGCGCCTGGCATGATAGCGCGGTCGGTCTGCCGTACAGCAGGACATTTGTCTCGCAGCCGGTATTCCCCGCCTGCGTGGCGTTTGGCGACCTCTATTGGCACGGGCGAGCTTACCAACCGACGTTCGCGGTTCGGCGTCTGCCGCTGGCAGGCGACCCGGCTCTGGATGTCGCCCGCGACCTTGAACGCCGCATCGTCGCCCAGCGCGACAAGGTGCTGACTGGCTTTCGGCATCCGTTCCATTTCGTGCGCCAGACGCAGATGCGATGGCGCATGACCGATGCCGACGGACGCCTGATCGCCAAGGACATCGCGCAGGGCTCGGTATTTCCGCATTACAAGCCTGGAAATCCGCAGAATTTCGTGAAGGAGTCGAAAGGACTTGTGATTGCCGAGACGTGGATTCGCTCGCCGGACGACCGGGAGATTGGAGCCTGGATCGGCTTCACGGCATACGACCGCGACCACGGGCGCAGCCCGACGGGCGGCACGCCAGACCTTGGACAGTGGAACCGCTTTGGCGCCAGGATCGAGCTCAACGGCAAGCCTATCCCGCCCCCCGAATGGCAGCAGCCTTCGCTGAAGCCCGGCAAGCGCGTACCGTCAATCCCGGACACGGTCTACGAGATCGAGGAGATGCCCATGACCAACGACGAGTGGTACCTGCGCGAGCCGACGCGGATTCGGCTCAGGAAAGGGTGGAATCACGTGAAGATGACGCTGCCGATGCCGAAGGACGTAGGCGTGTGGACGCAGCGCTGGGTCGGCACGTTCATGCCGGTCGCGGGGACGACGGATCACCCTCGCGAGGTCGAAGGCCTCGAATATTCGTCAGACCCGCAGGAATGAAAGGCTTTCAGGACGGCAAGAACAGGAAAACAACACTAACCAAACGAGAGGAGATACCCATGGCAACAAGGAAATTGACGATCGCCCTTGGCCTTGCGCTTGTCTGCCAGGCGGCGCTGGCCGCGACCGAGGTAAGGTGGACGGGCGGCGGATCCGACACGCGGATGACGACGCAGGGGAACTGGGCAACTCCCGTCACGCTGACGGACGGCTCTTTGCTGGCGGCGTTCGGCAACGGCGGGAGCGCGGCAGGGGTAGTCGGGCAGCTCTACCTGAACGGCGTAAGGTTCGACAGCGGCTCCGCGTTCACTGTCTCGGCGGCGGACGCCTCGGCCGATCTCGCCATCGGAGACGGGGGAATTGCGGCGGCGAAGGCGGCAGACTACAGGATATCCGCGCCGGTCAGGATACTTGCCGACCAGACATGGGAACTCGAGAGCGTATCGGGATGCAAGCTCACGATTTCCGGCCCGCTGAACGCCGGACAGTCGCCGTACACGATCACCATTGCCGGCGGGGGGAGGATAGACGTTTCCGGCGGCGGGGACTTTGCCGGCTCGGTCAACATCCAGGGTGGCAGCGTAGTCCTCTACGGGAGGGACGCCTTCGGTTCTGGAGAGGGAACGATCTCCGTTCAGGAGAGGGCTGTGAGCCTGAGTGGGACTACGGTCGCGAAGGACTTTTTCTTTGACTGCGGCACGACATGGAGCAGCAAGGCGCGAATAGGTGTCTGGGCAGGGAATTCCGCAATCAGGGGCAAGGTGTCGTTCAGCGACCAAAACTTCACCATTTGCCCGTACATGAATTCGTGCGTGATGTTCGAGGGTGGCGTAGAGGGGCCTGGTTGGCCGTGTCTGCGAGAAGGCTCAGGCGGACGGATTGTCTTTACGGAAACACCAGTCTCGTTTCGACATGGGCTGGGTGCCATCGGCGACGGAACGCCCGATGCGGCGGGCTTTGCCTATTACATCGATTTCTCTGTGACGGACAACGTTCTGCCGAGCCTCGGTACGGAGGGGTGGCCGCTGAAGAATGCCTACGTCAGGACCACTGTAGACCGGACGTTTGGGGCTACGGGGACGGCGCTTTACCTCGCGAGCGGCGTTGTGCTGGATCTGTGCGGAACGGAGCAGAACTTTGGCAACCTGACCGCAACCGTTGGCACGGGACATCTCCCAGTCATCACCAGCACTTCGACAAATCCGGCCAAGTTGCATCTCAACCAGGCGAAAGCCTCGACGCCATCCGTCATCTTTGCTGGCAATCTCTCCGTGGACTTCGTTGGGCCTGTCATGACAACGATAGACCGGGCCATGACGGCCACGGGCGAAGTTATCGTCACTTCGGGTACACTGGCCTTCACGGCGGACGGCTCGTGGACAACGGCGACGAGGCTGTCGGTGGCCGACGGCGCCTCCGTGTCGCTCGCGCGGGCTGACACCTTCGGGCGCGGGATGGAGGTGTCCCTTGTCGGCGACGGCAGACTGCAGATCGCGGCGGGCGTGACGCAGACCGTATCGCTGCTGACGGTGGACGGAGTCTCGCTTCCTCGCGCGGAGTACCAGATGGGAGAAGGGACGCTCAACGTCCTGTACAGCGGGCGGCACGACGCGGTGGACGGGACGCTGACGGTCGAGGCCGGGGAAAAGGTGACGATAGGCGAGGATTTCATCTGCGACCCCTTCGATACGATAGTCCTTGGGGACAACGCGGAACTCGACCTTCGCACGGCGGCGTTCCTCCCCGACGGGGCGGAAGTGACATTGGCCGTGGGGCAGGGGGCGGCACTGACGCTGGCGGAAGGCCTTGACCTGTACGTGAAGTCGGCTACGGTCGCCGGCGTCGCCGTCGGGCCCGGGCGCCACACGGCGGCTGACCTTGCGTGGCTTCGCGGCAACGCCGCGATTTACGTCCCCTACGGGCCGATCGCGGGGACGGACGTGCGCTGGACGGGAGGCGGAGGCGACGAGCGGATGGCGACGGCGGGGAACTGGTCTGGCGCGATCGATCTCGCGGGCGGCACGTCGCGGGCGGTGCTTGCCGATGGGGGCGCGAAGGCCGTCGTGTCGGGCTCGCCGTTCCTCAACGGAATCTCGTTCGTGAAGGACGGCTTCGCGGTGGCGGCGGCGGACATGGCGGCATCCCTGCGCTTGGCGTCTGGCGGCCTCTCGGTGGAGGCGAACGGATGCTCTCTCGGCGTGCCGGTGGAGATTGCCGGCGATCAGGCGTGGGACGTCGCGGGCGGCAAGACATTGACCGTATCCGGTCCGCTCCTTTCGGATCCGCTCGCGAGGTATGCGCTTCGCAAGACAGGCGGCGGATCGCTGCGCCTCTCAGGAAGCCACGGAACGTTTCCCGGCATGGTGTCGCTCGAGGGCGGCGAAGTGATAGTGAGCGGAGAAGATCCCCTTGGAATCGGCGACGGGCAGGTTCTGGTAGGGCCGAAGCGGATGCTAACGTTGTCGAACGGAACCGTCAGCAAGCCGGTGCATATAGACATCGACCCCGCCGACAGATGGAACAACAAGACGGGGATTTCCGTGTGGGGCGATCCTGCAGGCCCGTCGGAAATCAGGGGCAAGGTGACGTGTGCGTACGGCAACGTATTCACATACGTCTATTCGCACAATGCGATGATGACGCGGATGACCTTCTCGGGGGGCGTCGAAAGCGATGGCTACCTGTTTCTCAACTGCTGGGGCGGAACGTCGAACGATGTCGGCTACGCGACCGTCGTCTTCACGAACGGTCCGTGCGTGAGCCGATACCCGATCTGTCCGATCGCCAGCAACCCGAACGTGGACGGCATCAGCTACAGGGTGCAGTTCGCCGCGCCGAGCAACAGGTTCCAGACGCTGGGGACTTCCCAATACCGCTTCCAAAGCGCCGAGATACACACTACGGCCGACGGCGCGTTTGACGACGGCGACATGCGCGTCTACCTGGGCTACGACCTGACCTGGGACCTTTGCGGCACCTGGCAGAGCGTCGGGTTCATCGAGTCCTACCGGGCGGATGGTCGCCGCCCGCCGACCATCACAAATTCCGCGGAGCGCGCCGCGACGCTTTCGTTCCGCCAGAGCGGCAAGAAGGACTGGACGAACGAGGCCGTGTTCGGCGGAAGGCTGGACGTCGTGATGACTGGCGACAGCAGGCTGACGGTCACTCAGCCGATGGCGGCGGACGGCGATATCACGGTCAACTCCGGCACACTGGCGTTCGAGGGCGGCGGCGCTTGGCGGCGGGCAAGGGAGGTGACGGTTGCCGGGACAGGGCGCATGGAGCTTTCCCGCTCGCGGACGTTCGACAAGACGTGTTCCCTTGCCGTAGAGTCGCAGGATTCGCTTTATCTCGGCCCGGGGGTCGTCCAGCGCGTCTCGAGACTCGTGCTTGGAGGGGTCGGGCACGGTTCCGGCAGTTTTCGGTTCGGCGACGGCTTGGTTCGCGTGGGCGACCTGGGGGCTGTCGTCGTAATCAGGTAGACAACGAAAGGATAAAAGAGGTGAACAGGATGAGATGGGGCGTTCTTGCCATTTGCGCGAGCTGCTGCGCGGCGTTCGCGGCGACGGACCACAGGCTGACGGAGTTTCCGCGCATAGACGGGGAGACGGATGACACCCCGCGTTTCCAGCGGGCCGTCGACGCCTGCCATGGAGGCGGACTTCTGGAAGTGTCGGCAGGGGAGTATTCGTTCGCCGGCACGCTTTACGTAACGAACCTCTGCTCGGTCAAGATGAGTCCGGCGGCGCTGGTCCGCGCAGTCCGCCCGATGAAGTGGATGGTCGAGATCGACTGCACGTGGGAATACGATTCGAAGAAGGCCCCGAAGGGCGTATACGCGAAGAACTTCAACCTCGGCTGGTCTGGCGGCATCCTTGACGGATGCGGCCTCGCGTCGTGCCTGGCGCTCGACAACTACGCGCACTTCACGCTGGAGAACGCGACGTTCAACAACGGGCGGACATATGGCGTAGGGGTGGAGACTCGCGGCCGGGGCTACGAGCTCATCGCCCGCAACCTCTACTTCCACACGTCGATGCCGGGGCTCGAGGGGAACACGGCGCTGTGGGCCTATGCCGGCGACAGCCACTTCATCGACATCATCGCGGTGAACTACACTACCGGCATCCACCTGGCCGGACGTGGCTCCGACCGCCTTTCGCGCTGCCACGTGTGGGGCACGTCCACGCGGCCCATCGTGAAGGGGCAGGTGCCCGAGACGTTGAGGGAGTCCGTCTGCTTCCGCATTGACGCGTCCGACGTGGTCCTGCGGGACTGCTACGCCGACACGGGCAACATCGGCTTCTGGGTGAACGGGTGGGAGGAGCGGATGGAATGCTGCTCCTATGCGGGGCTTTCGATGCTCAAGGACGCCATAGTCCTGCGCCAGAACCGCGGCTCTATCTCGATGAACGGCTTCTATCCGCGCCGGATCGCGCCGACTTCCGTCCTCTACGCCTGGGCGAACGACGATACGCGCATCCGCTGGGGCGAAGATCTGACGTTCGGGCATTTCACCGCCGCCGAGCGGAACGTGCCGAAGGAGCCGACTTCCGAATGGGCGCGGCGGGCTTGGACTACGAATGTCGCGGACGACGCCACCGCCCCGCTTGTGCTCATGGCGGCGGCGGACCGCTGGGAGACGACGAACGAGAAGGCCGCCCACGTCGCCGGCAAGGCTGCATGGCGGACCGTGTCCGCCTGGGCTCCCGAGAGGATCGTGGCGGATCCGTTTGCCGTCTATTCCGTCTGGCGGTTCGTGACATCTACGCTTTCCAGTCCAGGGTCTGAGAGAACGGCGGCGGAGTCGCTTCTGGATGCCTGCGCCCGCGCGGTCGATGGCGGCGTCAAGTACGACGATCTGTGCCGCACGGCCGTCTATTCCGCAGCGCATGACGTGACGGTGCTTCCGGCATGGCGCGAGCGCGAGATCGCCTGCTCGGAGAGGGGCATCGCGTTGGCGGAAAAGGCGCGTCCGGAGATGGCTGGTCAACGCGAGGCGTTGGAGATACAGATACTCCTGCGCCTTTTGCGCCGCACGGAGAAGGACCCCGTGCGCAAGGACAGGTATCGGGATTGCCTCGTCCGCAATGCGGAAGCCGGACTGTCCGGGCCGATGGACTACGCACTGAAGGTAATGGCGTTCCCTGACCGCGACGTGCCGGAGAAGGTACGGGTCGACTTCGAGGCGGCGCAGTCGAAGGCCGAGCCGAAGGGCCGTGACGCGGCCTTTGCGCTGATGTCGTACTGGATGGAGCGGCGACATCTCATATTCAGGAATTGAGGTCTGTAATCCGGCCAATAAAGACCTTGGCGCACATATGCGGTGCGTGGGGTGGGATGTCGTGAATCGCGGTCTTGCAGTTGCGACGATTAACCTGCATCCCTACGCTTCTGCACGGCCATTCATTGCATTGCGTTAGCGTTCTCGGTCGCAGTAGACTGCGACCCTCCCGTGCCATGCACGACGGCGGGGGCGCCGTCGCTACGGCAGGTACTACCCACTACCCACTGCCATCTGCCAACTGCCATCTACCGGCTAAAACCTAAAACCAAACCGCGGATCCGGCCCCGCCGCGCCCGGGAGGCGGTTTCCCCCGTCTAACTTGGCGCGCGTCCCGGGGCCGTTTTCCGGGGGTTTCCCGGCCCCGCGAAAAAACTTTCGGAAATCTTCCCGGACCCCCTTGCGCCGCCGGGGGCGTTTTGGTATATTACTCACCC
>CAKULV010000080.1 GCA_934667425.1 uncultured Kiritimatiellota bacterium
GCAAGGGGTTCCGCGAATATTTTTCGAGGTTTTTCGCGGGGCCGGGAAACCCCCGTAAAACGCGGGCGGAACGCGCACGAAGTTAGCCACGGAAAACCAAATGGTGCGCCACGGAGGCGGGGAAACCCGCAGTTTGCGGCATAGTTGGTAGATGGTAGTGGGTAGTTGGCAGTGGGTAGCGGAAACCTGCAAGCGGAATTTGCGATTGCATTTGGCCATTTAAGCCGTGTAGCCCGCCGCCCGAGCTTCGCACGGGAATGTTAATGAGGATGACCGTAAGGCAAGTTATAGGCAAGAAGTGTAGAAATGTAGATTTCAGAATTTCCGTGAAATGCGTAAAGGGAGGGCCGCAATTCATTGCGGCAGTGGCGACGACGCCCTCGTCGTCGTGGCAACTGGCAGACAGCCCTCTCCCGGTCGCAACAAGTGCGATCCTCCCGCATATCCACAACGGCAATGGGAGGCCGCTAATGCACCGCGTCCTCCCCGATGGCCGATGCATTCGGCACAAAAGGCTTCCGAGACGGTCGCAACGTTATCCAATGAGACCATCTTATGGCCGCTTATCCGCATGCGTTATCACGGCGCAGCACGAAAGGCGAATGCTCGTAGGCATCTGCACGTTCGTTCCATAGACGTTCAGTTCATCCACGATCAGTGCCATCCCTTGGCAAAGCGGCCAGACGGCATCCTCGGCCCGCAAATCAAATGTACGACCATCCAAGACGGTCTCGCTACAGTTGACAGTGTTCAAGATGCGCACGACACAGTCCGTGACATCAAATTCGCCATTTTCGCGAGCCTCCTGTCTAGACAGCACGACAATCCACTTGCCATGACGACGTTCACACGATACACTCCAGGAATCCAATGGCTGAAGACGCGAATATCCCGCTATCGGCACCGTATCCTTGCGAGGCAAACAAAACCGCCTCATCCTCAAAGGCGTAGAGACGTGCTTGCCTGAGAGCTTCTTCTCGTCGAGTCCTAATAACAGTGGCAGCGAAGTGCTTTCGGTCTTGCGTTCACAGTTCAATACAGCAACCGTCTCACGTAATCGGGCCATGAACGTCGGACGATACCAGACTCGCCAAGAATACTCGCCAACCAAATATTGCCAAGCCCCAACAATGATCTTGGCGTCTGGCTCCGGGATCACGGCATCCGGCTTGAATGACAGCGACTCTCCATCCTCTTGCAACAGGCCGCACCGTGCAAGAGCCGCCTTGAGACGGGCCTCCTGATTGCGAATCGGCACGTCAACAATGTTCAAGGGCGAGATCGTGAAGATGAGTCCTGCGGCGGCGATAAACACGAACAACCCCTGCGGACGACGGTTCAGAGCCGCCAAGACCAGCGCAACCACGCCAAAGGACAACGTGACCATGCCGGCAAGACGCGGTGCCGAAAGGCCATACGCCTGGTAGCGAATGACGATGCCGATGATCTGCGCCGCCAACACCGGCAGGAGCAACGCCCATCCCCAACGTACGAACAGGCGGAAAAACGCACGGGGAGAATCCCGTAGCGCCAGCCAGAAGAACGTATAGACGGCAAGCGCAACAGATCCGAACCAGTTCAGCGTGCCGCAGGGCATTGACCACGTAAAAACAATCTTCCCAAGATAGAGATATAGGATTCCCAACAAGATCAGAGACGCAGGAAGGAGTAGCCAGAAAAGAAACGCCACCGCCCGGTCCGATGCCCCATCGCCACAGTTCCGCCCCGGAAGAAACGATAGGAACCAAATCGGAAAGATGAGAATAACCAATGCACCTGCAACATCATCGTAAATCTTACCGTTCACTGGCATGACCAGCTTGTTGAACGCCAGAATGCACAACATCAGGCTTCCGATCAGAATCATTGCCGCCCCACTTGCGCCGAACGCATTGAGCGTCAGGCGGGAGACGAGAGAGTGCTCGTCCGCCACGCGGTACAGCACGGCCATGGACGCGGCAACAAGGGAGAAACAGGTACCACAGTAAATCATTCCCCAACGATAATAACCCGGAGTCCCCACGAGCGCAAACCAGAACCAACAACCAAGAACCCCAGTCACAACCGTGACGAGTCCAACAAGGAAACGCCAACGCGGCCACGTGCGCCATTCACAGAGCAACTGAACGAACACGCCGGACAGCGCACCCCAGAAAATGCCGAACGACACCTTCGTCAGCACCATATCGCTGATGACGTCGTGATTCTTCAGCACAAAGAGAACCGCAACCGCAATCGCGCAAAGATTGAAGATTTCAAATCGGCAGAAGCCGCGCCAAAACCGGTCAGACACCTTAAAAGCAAAAGCCTTCTTGCTCATGGTTCCCTCATTTTCCTCGTCCTTACTCAAGGAGACTTATACCATATTTCACTTTCGTCCGCAAGATGCGGGATCCTTGGGGCGCAAGAGGGACTGGATCGCGTAGACGGCCAGCTCGTCCGTGCCGAGATACTTGAGTATCTGCCGGTTGAACAGCACCGTGAGGACGCCCATCGCGACGTCGATGAGGAAGGCGGAAAAATCGACTTCCACGATCTTGCGCGAGAACAGGACAGGGGCGAGCGGCAAGTCCAACCGCAGGGTGTTGTGGCGGCGGAAGAAGTGCGAGGTCATGATCAGCACGGCGAAGGCTTCGCCGATCGCCGTGGCGAGCCACGCACCTAAGATGCACATGTCGCAGGTGAAGACGATGAAGCAGTCGCCATATACGAAAGAAGCCGCCTCCTGCAATTGCGGAAGCGGCTTTTGCGCGTCAATGTGGCCAAAATTAAGTCACTTGACCTTCGCGAGAGCCTGCTTGAGGTCCTCGATGAGGTCTTCGGGATCCTCAAGCCCAACGGAAAGGCGGATCAGGTCCGGCGGAATGCCCGCCTCCCTAAGCTGCTCGTCGGTGAGCTGACGGTGCGTGTGCGATGCCGGATGAAGCACACAGCTCCACGCATCGGCAACGTGCGTCACGATGCCGATTAGCTTCAGCGAATCCATGAACCTTATGGACGCCTCGCGCCCGCCCTTTATGCCGAATGTGAGAACGCCGCATGGCGACGGCCCCTTGAACTGCTTCTTGACGAGCCTCTTGTACGGCGAATCCGCAAGCCCCGCGAAATTGACCCATGCGACCTTCCTCTGGGCCTTGAGCCAGTTCGCGATCTTCAGTGCGCTTTCCGCATGGCGGCGTATGCGCACGTGCAGGGACTCGAGCCCGAGGTTCAAGAGGAAGGCGTTGAAGGGCGAAGGGATCGACCCGAAGTCCCTCATCAGGTGCGCCGTGCATTTCACGATGTACGCCATCTTTCCGAAAGTCTTCGTGTAGGACAGCCCGTGATACGAGGCATCTGGCTCGACCAGTCCGGGGAACTTGTCGGCATGCTTGGTCCAATCGAAGTTTCCGCTATCGACGATGCATCCGCCGACCTGGGACGAGTGCCCATCCATGTATTTCGTAGTCGCGTGCGTCACGATGTCACATCCGAACTCGAACGGACGGCACAGCACCGGGGTCGGGAAAGTGTTGTCGACGATGAGCGGCACGCCGTTCTTGTGCGCGATCCTGGCGAACTTCGCTATGTCAAGGACGACTCCGGACGGGTTTGCGACCGTCTCGCCGAAGACGCACTTCGTGTTCGGACGGAATGCCTTCTGGATCTCGGACGGAGACGCATCGGGATCTACGAACGTGAACTCGATGCCGAGTTTCTTCAGCGAAACCGCGAACAGGTTGAAAGTGCCGCCATATATCTGCGCGGACGAAACGACGTGGTCGCCCGCGTTGCAGAGGTTCAGAACCGAGAACGTCGACGCCGCCTGGCCGGACGACGTGAGCATTGCCGCCACGCCCCCCTCAAGCGCCGCGATCTTCTTCGCCACCTGGTCGTTCGTGGGATTGGCAAGGCGCGTGTAGAAATATCCGGACTCCTTGAGGTCAAACAAATCCCCCATCTGCTGCGTGGTCTCGTACCTGAATGTCGTGGAGGCGTATATCGGCACCTGCCTCGGCTCGCCCTTCTTTGGCTGCCATCCTCCCTGGACACACAACGTGTCTGCTCTCATAACGATTCTCCTTTTGAATTTGCGCGTGAGATTATACCACATCCCGTCCAAATGCAAACATCGCTCTACAGAACGGCATGAACGGGAAGCCTGTAGGCGAGATCGAGCGCATCTCCTTTCTCGAGGCTCAGCTGAACGGCATAGGCCGGAGACGGGTTCAGCATACGCTTGTCTGGACAAAGGCGCACCAAACCTCATGGCACCCATCCTTTACGTTATCACGGGAGAACGTGGCTACCGGCTACAGGAACCACACCGTGGCCAGCCCGGCGGCAAAGCAATACAGTCCGAACAGCCAGAACCATCTACCCTTAAGGGCCTTGATGAGAACAGCCAGGGACACGTAGCCGACCACGGAAGCCAGGGCCATGCCCCACAGGAGTTCCGTCCACCCAATGCCCCCATCCTGTCCAACGGCATTTCCGCCAAACATCTCGATCACCTCAAGCAGTACGCCGCCAAGGATGAGAGGCATGCTCATCAGGAAGGAGAACTCGGCAGACCTTTCCGGATCGACGGCCCCGGCCCTGGCGGCCGCAAGCGTCATGCCGCTCCTCGACACGCCCGGCAGCAGGGCAACGGCCTGCATTGCGCCCATCCACAGCGCCCGGAGAAAAGACACGTCCTTCTCCCCCTTCGGGATGAACCGAGTCCCGGCAAGAATGCCCCCGGTGAACATCAGCAAAGCCCCCACCATCCTCGCATTCTCGAACATGGCGTCGATCCTTTCACGAAAGGCGAAGTACACGGCAACCGCCGGTAGCGAGGAGACAAATATCTTGAGCAGGAGTGCCCATTCCTTGCCGAGAAGCAGCCTGAGGATCGTCTTCCTGTAGAAGACCATGACGGAAATGAGCGTCCCCGCGTGCAGGAACACGTCAAGCCGCATGCCCGCCTCCCTTATGCCGAGAAGGTGCTGGCCGATGACGAGATGCCCGCTTGACGATATGGGCAGGAATTCGGCAACGCCCTGGAGCAGCGCAAGCAGCGTCACATTTACGAAATCGTCCACTTGCGTCACCCTTCCCTTGCCACCCGCTCCACAAGGTCGGCGACCTTCGATGCGGCGTCAGGACGCCTGAGCGCACTCATCCGCCGAGCCATCTCCGCAATGGAGTACTTGTTCTCCGCCTTGTGAAGCAGCCAATTCGCGAGCGAACGCGGCGAAAGCTCGTCCTGCCGGCCCTCGGCGGCCGCCTGCGCCGCCACGAAGACCGCCGCGTTGAAATGCTGGTGGTTGCGCAGCGCGGAAGGCAGCGGGATCAGGAAGGCGGGCTTGCCGGTAAGGGCAAGCTCGAAGCAGGTGGATGCACCGGCCCTGGCTATCACCACATCGGCCGTGGCAAAGGCCCGGCCCATCTCATGCTCAAACGCCTTCACGCGGGCGGGTATGCCGGCCGAGGCATAGGCCCGCGCCACTTCCGCCTCGTCGTTCACACCCGTCTGGTGGATCACGTAAAGCCTACGCCCGCGAGAGGCAAGGTTGCGGCTCAGCAGCACAAGGGCCTTGGAGGCGATCTCGTTGACCCGGTGGGCGCCCTGGCTGCCCCCCGTCACAAACACCCTGAACGCCCCTTCCGGAACGTTCTCGAAAGGCGGCTGGCCAGCCACGTCAAGGCGAACCGGCAGCCCCGTAAGCACGGTGTTCTTGCCGGGGAAATACTGGGCCGTGTTCTCGAAGCTGATCGCCACGGCCCTGGCAAAGTTCGACAGGAAGTCGATGGCCCGGCCGGGAACCGTGTTCGCCTCGTGCAGGACGACGGGAACCCTGCGCCTTGCCGCCGCGAGCACCGGAGGCAGGCTTGAATACGAACCCATTGCCAGCAAGGCATCGGGCCTTGCCCTCTTCATCTCGCCGAGACAGCGCATGAAGGCCCGGATGTTGCGCATCGCGTTCTTCAACGAGAGCGGCCTGGCTCCAGTGGCGAACACAGGCCCCGACCAGCCCTTGAGGACGCTCGTCTCGACATCGCGCCCGCTCATCCACACTGTGACGTCATTACCCCTCGAGGCCAGTTCGGAAGCCACCGCCAACCCCGGGAAGGAGTGGCCTCCCGTGCCGCCGCATGCAACGATCAACTTCATGGCGAAGGTTTTTTGCTATGAGATGACCGCGACAGGCTGGCCCTTCACGACCGCCACGCCATGCTGAACGAGGAACGTTATCTTGCCGGCGGCAGTCGCCTTGACGGGGTTGAAAAGCTTCATCGCCTCGACGATGCAGACCGGTTCGCCGGGCTTTACCGCGACACCATCTTCGGCGAGTTTCGGCTTCCCGGGTCCCTCGCTCCGGTAGAACGTGCCGTTGAGAGGCGCAAGCACCCGAGTGCCCGGCGGAATGTCTGCCTTGCCATTCGCGGGAGCTGCCGGACCGGGGGCTGCCGCCTGTGGAGCCGCCGGCGCGGCGGACGACGCAAGCGCCTCGGTGTCCGCCGGTATCGGATCGCGCTTCGCCGCCGGAGCGGCGCGCCACTTGAAATACCCAAGGGCGACTTCCGGGAACAGGCAGTACGAAAGGATATCCTCCTCCGCCTTCACGAGTCCGGCCGGTATGTCCCGCGCCGCAGCGGCGAGGCCCGGCTTGAGGAGATCCGCCGGGCGGCACGTGATCGGCTTGAGGGATCCGCACAGTTTCTTCCTGAGCCTGGGCTCTATCGGGGCGGGAGTGCGCCCGTAGTATCCGGCGGCATAGCGCCTCGTCTCGTCCGTGACCATGCCGTAGCGCTTCCCGCCAAGCACGTTTAGGACGGCCTGCACCCCGACGATCTGCGACGTGGGCGTGACGAGCGGCGGATAGCCCATGTCCGCACGGGTCTTTGGCAGCTCCTCAAGCACCTCCGGCAGGCGGTCGAGCGCATTCTGCTGCGCAAGCTGGCTGCGGAGGTTGGAGATCATTCCGCCGGGAATGGCGTGTACAAGCACGCCTGCATCCACCGGCTCCACCTTCGCGCACGATGCCGGCTGCCGCTTGAGCTTGAGCTTCTTGAAGTAGTCGTTGATCTCGGTGAGCTTGGCGCGGTCGAGCCCGGTGTCGAACCCTTCGGACTCAAGTATCGTCATCACGGATTCCGTCGGCGGCTGGGACGAGAACGAACTCATCGTGGAGATGGCGCAGTCCACGCACCCCGCGCCCGCCTCGACTGCGGCCATGTACATCGCCGCCGCCATTCCGCTCGTCATGTGCGAGTGGACCTGCACCGGTATCTCGGGGAGCGCCTTTACGAGCGCACCGACAAGCTCGCGGGCTGCCCCGGGGGTGAGGATGCCGGCCATGTCCTTGATGCACAGCGAGTCGATGCCCATGTCCGCCAGCTCCTTCGCGAGCTTCACGTAGTTCGCGACTGTGTGGACGGGAGACGTGGTGTAGGAGATCGTGCCCTGCGCATGCCCGCCGTATTTCTTGACGGCCGCTATCGCCTGCTCAAGGTTGCGTGGGTCGTTCAGCGCGTCGAACACCCTGAAGATGTCCATGCCGTTCTCGCAGGCGAGCGCGACGAAGCGATCTACGATGTCGTCCGGATAATGCTTGTAGCCAAGGATGTTCTGCCCGCGGAGAAGCATCTGGAGAGGGGTCTTCGGACAGGCCTTCTTTATCTGGCGAAGCCGTTCCCACGGATTCTCGCGGAGGAAGCGCATGCACACGTCGAAGGTCGCGCCGCCCCAGCATTCGAGCGAGTAGTACCCCGCGTCGTCGATCTTCGAGGCGATCTCCAGTATGTCGTCCGTACGCATGCGCGTAGCCCAAAGCGACTGGTGCGCGTCCCGCAGGGTCGTGTCCGTGATACGTATTCTCGTCTTCTTGTTTCCTGGCATTGAAAGAACCTCTTCCGTATTGATTTTCTTGCCTGCGATTATACCATAAATGGGCGCGGCCGCATCAGTCGCTTTCGCTCTTCCCCGAGAAGGGTGACTTGCCAAAGTAAATGACCATAGTGTATGGGCAATGAGTTGGACAATGGGAGGCGGGATGTAGGATGGC
>CAKULV010000081.1 GCA_934667425.1 uncultured Kiritimatiellota bacterium
CATTTTCCACGATGGCGAGGGCGCCATCGCCACGAAAGCACCCCCGTAGCGACGACGCCCTCGTCGTCGTGCGTTGCACGGGGAGGGTCGCGCTTGTCGCGACCGTTACTCGCCGCCCACCACCATCTACCCACTGCCACCTACATCTTCTACACTTCTACACGGCCATTTTTCACGATGGCGAGGGCGCCATCGCCACGAAAGTACCCCCGTAGCGACGGCGCCCTCGTCGTCGTGCGTTGCGCGGGAGGGTCGCGCTTGTCGCGACCGTTACTCGCCGCCCACCACCATCTACCCACTACCACCTACATCTTCTACACTTCTACACGGCCATTTTTCACGATGGCGAGGACGCCATCGCCACGAAAGCACCCCCGTAGCGACATATCCCCCGAACGAAGTGAGCCGCGCAAGCGGTCGCAAGAGGGGTGCGCCCTCGCCGTCGCCACTACCATCTACCAACTACCCACTACCATCTACCCACCAAATGCAATCATAAATCGTAAATCTTTCTACGCGGATATGCTATAATTCCGGCCAAAACCATATGAAAGGAAATGCACCATGGGAAGTCTCGTGTTTTTCGCGATAATCGCGCTTATCGTACTGGTCGCAATCATAAAGACGGCCGTAATCGTTCCGCAGAACACTGCGTATATCGTTGAACGCCTCGGCAGGTACAATTCCACGCTTGAGGCCGGATTCCACATACTAATCCCGTTCTTCGACAAGATCGCCTACCGCCACACGCTGAAGGAACAGGCGATAGACGTGCCGCCGCAGCAGTGCATCACCAAGGACAACATTGCCGTAGACGTGGACGGCATCCTGTACATGCAGGTCATGGATCCTGCCAAGGCCTCATATGGCATCGGCAACTACCTGTTCGCCACCACACAGCTTGCGCAGACCACGATGCGCTCGGAAATGGGCAAGCTCGACCTCGACCGCAGCTTCGAGGAGCGTACCTCCATCAATGCGGCCATCGTTGCCGCCGTGGACAAGGCGAGCGACCCCTGGGGCATCAAGGTCACCCGCTACGAGATAAAGAACATCACGCCGCCGCAGACGATTCGCGACGCGATGGAGAAGCAGATGCGCGCGGAGCGCGAGAAGCGCGCAATGATCGCAGAGTCCGAGGGCGAACGCCAGTCGAAGATAAACAGGGCCGAGGGCGAACGCCAGCAGGCGATTGCGCTTTCCGAGGGCGAGAGGGCCAGACGCATCAACGAGGCCGAGGGCCGCGCCAAGGAAATCACCCTCGTCGCGGAAGCCCAGGCCGAGGGCATCCGGAAAGTCGCATCCGCGCTCAATGAGCCTGGCGGCATGAGCTCCGTGAACATGCAGCTTGCGCAGCAGTATCTTGTCCAGTTCGGGCAGCTCGCGAAGACGAACAATTCCATGATCATCCCGGCGGATCTCGCCGATGTGGCAGGAGTGCTCAAGGCGTGCAGCTCGATAATCAAGTCAGGCGCAACACCTGTGGCCAAGGCCTAATAATATGATCGAGCGCGGTAGCGTCAATGCAACAGACGCAACCGCGCTTTAATTGTGGCGAAACCACCCTGCCAAACTTCAGTGCGAAGCCAGCAGGTCGGCAAGCATCGGGTCCTTTGCGGCCACCTCGTCCGGCGCAAGGCCGACGATCTCGTGCGGAAACACGATCCAGTCGTTCCCCACATCCTTGGCGAAGTAGTCAGGCTTGAGATCCGTGGTGTTCTTCTCCGGCTTCCAGTAGACGCACGCCATGCGCATCTCCGCGCCGACCGCGACCATCCTGCCATGCACTGCCTTTGCGGTCTTGCCGGTATCGAACACGTCATCGACGACAAGCACCTTGTCGCCCTTGCGCAGCATCCCGAAAATCTCCTCGCCGAGCGTGAAACTCACGCCGCCGGGATTCTGCCCGATTCCCGTGTAGCTTGCGCACTTTAGCGGCATGTGGCGAACATCCCAGCCCGATGCATTGAAGTACTCGTGCATGGTGACTCCGACAGGCGCCCCGCCCCGCCACAGCGCGATCAGGATATCGGGCCTCCATCCGGAATTCCGCACGGCTGCGGCGAGCCGCCACGAGTCGTGCAGGAATTCATTCGCGGAAAGATAGTGCTTTTTCGCCACCATCTCGTTTACGTCATTAGAAGTTGAACGTGGCGCCAAAGCCACCCCAGGCGAAATCCTTGTACTGTCCGTAGTCGCCGCCATTGCCGTGGTCTGCGGCGGCGCGGAGCGAATGGTCCACAAGATGGCACCAGTATACCTTCGCGAAAAGGCCGAAGTTCTTTGTGATGGCATAGTTGAAGTCTACGCCAAGCTTCGTGGAGGCCATGCCCGATCCGTGCAGCTCAGTCCAACCGGCGGTAGGGAAGCACCAGTTGTAGCGGCTGGAGCGGTAGACCATCTCGAAGATCGGGGTCATGGTCAGGCTGTTGCACACCTCGATCGTCTTCTTGAAGCCGCCGAGCCAGAGGTTGGCCTTGTTCTCGTGATATTCATGCACCCACTTGAAGTACGGGATCACATAGGGGTTCTTCAGCTCAAACGCATGGTTCCAGTCCATGGTGGTCATGGTATTGCGTCCATACTGGAAATGGGACTTGCCATGCGAGTTGTAGTCGTGTCCGCGGCCATGGGGATAGTAGTACCACACTACCTCGGTGCGGTAGTCGAGCCCCCACTGCTTCTCGTCATCGAACCAGAAGACGCGTCCCCAGTGTATGTTGAAGTCCCATTCGTTGAACGCCTTGCCGTACAGGTCGCGGCGCTTGTCCGTGAGGTCGCTGTTGGACCAGATGCCGATGCCGAGGTATCCGAGGTCGATGTCGTTCGGCAGGATCGAGACGTTGCCTTCAACATAGCCGGACATGGTCGGCTCGGAGTTAAGCAGCGAACCGTAGAGCTGGTAGCCGGAATACATTCCGTAGTTTCCGAAGCCCCAGAACGCAAAGGGGAGATCGTCGTCCTCCTCTTCGAGTTCGATGACCTCGTTCGTGGCGGTTGCGGCCTCGTCCTTTTTCGCCTCTGCGGCGTCCGCAGACCACAATGTACTTGCCGCAATCACGGCCATGAGCAGTTTTTTCATTTTGTTCCTTGTTTGTGTTTGTTTAGTTTGAGAGATCGTCCGGTATTCGCCATGCGATCGTAATCAGCTCTTCACGCCGCCCCAGCGGTCTGCATCCTTGATTGACGGATCGGTCTCGGAAAAGCGGAAGTCCTTGCCCGGCAGGATCGCGTTGAGCAGGATACCCGTCAGTGCGCCGACCGCGAGGCCCGAGAGTGCGAAGCTGACGCCGCCGACCGCGAACTTGATCGCGCCGGCCTTGGAGAAGGAGATGCCGAGCGTGAGGACGAGGATGATCGCGGCGATGAGCATGTTGCGGGACTTGCCGAGATCGACCTGCGACTCGACGAGGTTGCGTACGCCCACCGCGGAAATCATTCCGTAGAGGACAAAAGACACGCCGCCGATGGTCGAGCCGGGAATCGTGCCGATGAATGCGGAGAACTTCGGGCAGAACGACACGAGGATCGCAAGGACGGCCGCGATGCGGATCACGCAAGGATCATAGACCTTCGAGAGCGAGAGCACTCCCGTATTTTCGCCGTAGGTGGTGTTCGCGGGAGCGCCAAAGAGCGAAGCGAGACACGTCGCGAGGCCATCTCCGAGCATCGTGCGGTGGAGACCCGGATTCTTGAAGAAGTTGCGGTGCACTGTAGAGCTGATCGCCGAGATGTCGCCGACGTGCTCCATGATCGTGGCGAACGCGAGCGGCACGATGATCGCAAGCGAAGTAACGACGAGCCCCATGTCCGGCTTTGCGAGAACCGGGAACACCGTATTGTCCCAATGGACGGGCAAGCCAACCCAGGCGGCATTCGTCACGTTGGAGTAATCGATTGCCTGGGTCCATCCGGCCTTGCCCATCAGGTATGCGGCCGCATACGAGAAGATCACGCCCATCAGGATCGGGATGATCTTGAACATGCCGCGCCCCCACACCGAAAACGCAATCACGGTGAGGATCGCGACAAGTGCGATCGGCCACGACGCCTCGCAGCTGTTCACAGCGACAGGCGAAAGGACGAGGCCGATGCCGATGATGATCGGACCCGTGACGACCGGCGGGAAGTACTTCATCACGGTCTTCACGCCGCAGGCCTTGACGAACCCCGCCACGATGAAGTAGACGGCTGACGATGCCGCAACGCCAATGCAGGCGTACTGGAGCGCGACCGGCTTCGTGAGCGACTCGTAGCCCGTCGTGCCGGCAAGGTGCGTGAGCGCAAAGTAGCCCGCGAGGTAGGCGAACGACGAACCGAGGAACGCCGGCACCATCCGCTTCGTGAGGAAGTGGAAGAGGAGTGTGCCGAGGCCTGCCCAGAGGAGCGTGGCGGACGGGGAAAGTCCCGTCAGGATCGGAACGAGGATCGTCGCGCCGAACATGGCGAACATATGCTGAACGCCAAGTATGCCCATCTTGGGAAGTCCAAGCACTCGAGCGTTGTACACGCCGTCTGCGACGGCCTCTTTCCTGTCATCTGTCTGATTCTGGTTGTCCATGGTTGGTTTAGGGGTTAGTTGGTAGTTGGTAAATTATTTACGATTTGCGATTTGCGATTGCATTTATGTAGTGGGTAGTTGGTAGATGGCAGTTGGTAGATGGCAGTTGGTAGGTTTTAGGGCGCACGGCGGGAGGGTCGCGCTTGTCGCGACCGGCCTCCCGTGGCGACATATCCCCCGAACGAAGTGAGCCGCGCAAGCGGTCGCAAGAGGGGTGCGCCCTCGCCGTCGTGGGAAATGGCCGTGTAGACGTGTAGAAGATGTAGGTGGTAGTGGGTAAGAGGGATTGCGGACGCTCCATAAATGGTTAAATGTCGCTTCGCTCCTAAATCGCCGCTTCGCGGCTTTAAATCTGTATGGGAATTTAACCATTTAACCATTAAACCATTTAACCATTTAACCATTTAATCCAAATAATCCCCGAGGCAATCGCAAATCATAAATCCATCATTTCCCGCTATACTTCACGAGAGACGCGACATCGTAGCCTTTGAGTGCGTTTGAGCGTGCGGCAAAGCCCTCCAGCTCGATCGGGAAGATCATCTTCACCACGATGCCGCCGAGGCGTTCGACAAGCTTTGCGGCCGCACGCGCGGTGCCGCCAGTCGCAAGCAGGTCGTCAACGATGACCACGCGCTGGCCCGGCCTTATGGCGTCGGAATGCATATGAAGCTCCGCCTTGCCGTACTCGAGGTCGTAGGATTCGGATATCGTCTCGCGGGGGAGCTTGCCAGGCTTGCGGATCGGAACGAACGCCGTCCTGAACCGGTCCGCGAGCGCCGCGCCAAAAATGAAGCCGCGCGATTCTGGCGCAGCCACAAGGTCGAATTCACAATCTGCAAGGATGCCCGTAGTCTGGTCGAGGGCGAGCTGGAAGCCGTCCGGCGACTCCAGGATCCCGGTCACGTCGCGAAACAGGACTCCCTCCTTCGGGAAGTCACGTATCGCCTTTACATAGTCGTTTAGGTTCTTCATGCCGCAATCCCTACATGAGCGCGTACTTCGCGATGAAGACGACGGTGAGGACGTACATGATCCAGTGGACCTTCTCCGTCTTGCCCGCGATGAGGTTGATGAGCGTGTACGAGATGACGCCGGCCATGATGCCGTCCGAGATCGAGTACGCGAACGGCATGACGGCGACCGTGAGGAACGCGGGGATCGCCTCGCTCGCGTCATTGAAGTCGATTTCGGCGACGGACGAGAGCATCATGTAGCCGACGATGACAAGCGCCGGGGCCGTCGCGAAGCCTGGAACGGCGGTGAAGACCGGCGCGAGGACGAGCGCACAGAGGAAGAGGATCGCCGTCGCAATGGCCGTAAGGCCCGTCCTTCCGCCGACCATCACGCCCGAGGCGGACTCGACGTAGGATGTCGTCGTAGAGGTGCCGAAGACGGCGCCGACCGAGGTCGCGATCGCGTCCGCGCACAGGGCGCCCGAGATGCGCGGCAGCTTGCCCTCCTTCGTGAGGAAGCCGCCCTTCATCGAGACGCCGATGAGCGTTCCCAGCGTGTCGAAGAGGTCCACGAAGAAGAACGCGAACATGACGACGAAGAAGTCTAGGCCCTTGACGAGCGCCCAGCCCGCGTTCGCGTCGCCCTTGTGCGTCCAGCCCGCCGGGTCGAAGACGGCGCCGCACGTCTGGCCGAACTCCCGGAACGAGTCGGCGATGCCCGAGAACGAGAGGGACGGGTAGAGCGAAAAGTAGCCCGCCGCCGCGTCCGGCACGTAGAGGCCCGCCGCCTGCGCGGCCATGCCGAGCCCCCAGGATAGGAAGATGCCGTAGAGGATCGCCCCCTTGACGTTGCGCACCATCATGACGCCCGTCAGCACCGTGCCGAGGACCGCGAGGGATGCGCAGATGCCCTGCGTATGGAACGGCGCGTTCTTGAAGCTCACGAGGCTCACGAGCACATCGTCGTTGTTGACGACGATCTTCGCCGTCTGGAGCGCGATGAAACATATGAAGAGGCCGAGACCGGCCGCAACCGCCTTCTTGAGCGTGAACGGAATGCAGTTGAAGAGCGCCTCCCGGACGGGCGTCAGCGAGAGCGCAAGGAAGATGAGCCCCTCCACGAACACCGCAAGGAGCGCAAACTGCCAGCTGTAGCCCATTCCGATGCAGACGCCGTAGGTTAGGAAGGCGTTGAGACCCATGCCCGGCGCGAGCGCGATGGGATAGTTCGAGAGGACCGCCATGAGGACGGTGCCGACGAACGCGGCGAGGCACGTCGCGACGAAGACGCCGCCGCGAGGGATGCCCGCCGCCGCGAGGATGTTCGGGTTCACGGCGAGGATGTACGCCATCGTCATGAAAGTCGTGAGTCCCGCGACGAGTTCGGTCTTGACGGTTGTCTTGTTCTCGTCAAGCTTGAATAGCTTCTTCAGCATGGCCATTGCTCCTTTGAAGGCGATTCGGATTTGCGATTTGCGATTGCATTTATGTAGTGGGTAGTTGGTAGATGGCAGTTGGTAGTTGGGAATTTACGATTTTTCGATTTACGATTTACGATTGCATTTAGCCATTTTAGCATTTGAGGATTTGCCGTAGCGACGACGCCCTCGTCGTCGTGGAAAAATGGCCGTGTAGAAGTGTAGAAGATGTAGGCGGTCCCTCTACAGCGTCCCGAATATACGGTCTCCGGCATCGCCCAGGCCGGGCACTATGTAGAAGTGAGAATTGAGCCGTTCATCCATCGCGGAGGCATACACAGGCACTTCGGGGTGGTGGCGCTCGAAATTATCCATCCCCTCAGGCGCGGAGACGAGGCAGAGGAACTTGATGCGGCGATAGCCGAGCTTCTTGAGCTGGCCTACGGCATCCACCGCGCTTCCGCCGGTGGCAAGCATCGGGTCTATGACGATTGCAAGCTCATCGCCCTTGGCCGGCGGCACCTTCGAATAATACGGGATTGGCTCGGCGGTCTCTTCGTTGCGCTGCATCCCTAGCACCCCTACCTTGGCGTACGGCAGCACATGAAGCATTGCGTCAAGCATGCCCATGCCTGCGCGAAGTATCGGAACAAGCACAATCCTGTCGGAAATCTTGCGACCGGTCGTCTTCGCGACAGGCGTCTCAAACGAGACTTCCACCGTATTGAGGTCCTTCAACGCCTCAAAGGCGAGGAAGGCCGTTATCTCAGAAACCAGTTCGCGAAACAACTTTGGGGCCGTCTCGCGGTCGCGCATGTACGAAAGACGATGATCGACCAACGGATGCTTGAGGATTGTGTGCATGGGTGCGTATTGTACCAAACAGCCGGTCTTGATGCAATGCCACGCCATTGCGGACTGAATTGGCGCAGTTCGTTATAATAGTGGACACTCTTTTGAAACAAGGATCAGAATTCAGACGTGCCCGTTCGTCAAATACTG
>CAKULV010000082.1 GCA_934667425.1 uncultured Kiritimatiellota bacterium
ATGAACAAAAATAACTTCATCTTGTAAAGCCGCTGGGCCAGCATGGCCCTGTTTCTACATATTAACATATTGAAATAATGTATCCTTTTTAATCAAAAATGTGCCAAATGTGCCCAATTTGGCCTAATTCCCTCCCCAACTATGTGCCCACGGGCACATCCCGCCGCCGTCTCACTTTTTCTTCTCTCTTCGCCGACGAGATTCGCAAGTTTCAAGGCTTGAAGAGCTCCATCAGAAAAAAGGGGCAGGCTTTACACCTACCCCTTCCCCGACTATTTGTTCTTACGTTTCCCCCACTGCCACCAGGCCAGCAGGGCAATGACCACAGCCACACCGCCCCAGAGGGCGGCGAAAGAGAATCCACCGAACGTCATGTCTATCTCCTAGTAGTGTTGAAGGTCGTCTTTTTGTGCCACGGGCCGCATTTCCGGCGGCAACTGCCTGCCATCCCGCTCCCCTTCGTAACTCAGCTCGCAGTGCCGCACCGTCCGTACGCCGCGCTGCTCCCTGTCCCACCAGAACAGCATATCCACCAGCCGACAGGGCCAGCTCCGCACGCCGTACAGATGCCAGCGCCAGCAGCGGCTTGACAAGGTTTCGTCCGCCCAGACCACGGGCAGAGACGTGTCCCGGATGCAGATCAGTAGCAGGGATGTCAGCAGCCCACCCAGACAGTGTAGGGCCTGATCCAGCGAGACAAGCGTCTGCCAACCGTTGTGGCGGACGATCCCGCCCCGCGTCATTAGGCCGCCTCCACGTCTTCCGCCGTCTGGGCAGCGGTGACAGCGGCCTTGCGCTGCCCACCTTCGGCCATTTTCGTGGCTTTGTGCTGCATCGCTCCGGCGACATAGAGTGTCAGGAAGCTCTGGGCATCAAAGGTGTGCTGCACCAGCGTGCCGTCCGGCATGTACGAGTTCCATGTGACAGCCGTCGGCAGGCCGGGCGTCCCGGCAAGGGCGAGCTGGCACATGTTGGCCGTATCGCTGAAATTCTGCTGATCAAAGGCGTCATAGCTGAAATGGTAGCTCACGCCGCTGATTTCATAGTCAAATCCGGCCAGGATGGCAGCCGAAGTCTCGGCGTCGATCTCTGCCAGCTTACGGGCTTTGATGCCGCCTATCCACTCTTCGAAGAACTCCGGCTTGATGACGGGCTTCTCCCCATCCCACGTCCATTGCCACGGAACGAAGTCCGGCGGCAGGGAATTCACAGTCACAGCTTCAGCGTTGGCTGTCGTGGTTCTGGGGTCAAGGGCGTTGCAGATGCGCGTGCCCGTCGCGTTAAAAGCCTGCGGGTCAGCGTAGATGATGCGTGATTCCTGAATGATGAGCGTATGCACCGGTCCCTCCTCTAAAGAAGCGTGATGACTTCGGCGACCCCAATGTTACCTGTGCCGGATATGAAAGCTGCCAGCACACGACTGGGAGAAAGCCGACGTGCTGCCACCTTCGTTGTTGGATTGAAGTTGAAAACTTTCTCTTCGGTGACTGTGATGTTGTCCCGATTGATGCCCAACCCATAAACCAGTCCGTATTGAGGGCCATCATTGTTCAAAAAACAGACGACGGCGGACTTTTCCGAAAGAGCCGCGACAGAGGGCTCCTGCAATCGCCGCGTACTGCACACCAATTCCGGCCCCGCATAGACGGCGCTCCCGGAAAGAGTCACCACTTTGACACATCCGAGCGCGTTAGCATTCCTGTAGGCGACAAGCGCTTTTTCCTCGGAAAGGGCTGTCAGACTTGGCGCATAGGCTGCGGACAGCAAGTTCGCGCCGTTCCCTTTGGTGATAGAATTGCCTGAGACGCTCACTTTCCACACCGAGCTATTTTCCCCAGCAATGCAGACAAGGGCCGTGGTCTCTGAAATAGCTGCCACCACAACACCCTGTCCTATGCCCAGCTTTAGGTCTCTCACCGTCGTCACTGTATTTCCAGAGATGGACAGAAGATTCAAATATACAGTGGAACTGGAGATGTATCCGCAGATGGCCTTGTCCGCCGAAAGCGCGGTCAAGCTCGTAAAGGCACCAGTAATCTGCGCTGGATCGCCAACGGTGATCGTCATCCCGGAGATGCTTAGCACTGCCGTATACTGAATATTGTTTAAGACATAGCAGACAATAGCCTTGTCCGCCGAAAGCGCGGCAAAAACGTATGTACTCGGGTATGAAGAACTAACTTGGACTGCGTCGCCAACTACGATGTCCGTGTCTGAAACAGACAAGACAACAGCATAGAGGCCACTCCTTGTGCCGTAGCAGACAATGGCCTTCTGCTCGGACAAAATATCCATAGACAACGCTACATAGATTGAGCTGCTAAAGATGAACTGGTCGCCGATGCTTAGGCCTCGCGGCCCCGGAGCGTCCGATGTGATCCCCTGACTGTACGACGCCAGAGCCCAAAGCCCTGTTGAGGCATCTATGAGCTGGATACGGGTCGCCGTATCCTCCGACAACACGGGATGCGCTTTGATAGGCTGCCCCGTAAAATCACAGAGCTGGATGTCTTCCGGCGAACGGACGAAGATGTGGAAGACGGTTCCACGCGGCAGGGCGCTGTGGTCGGGCAGATAGACGGACAGCCCCGATGCCGTGGCCGTAAGCACTAATGTGCGCGGGCTGTCAGCCGTCAGATGCAGGTCCGCCGAGATCGTCATGGAAGCGGCGGCATCTTCCGCATACCCCCACGTCCCATTGCCCAGCAGCACTTTTTTGGCGTCGGCAGACGTGGCAACAGGCACGAGGCCCGAGGATGATCCGGCGAACTTGGGCACGGACAGGGTCCCGTCACTGCCGATTTCCGTTGTCTGCCCATCGGGCTTGACCAGACCGGCCTTTTCCGTGGTGGCGATGTCCACGCCTGCCACGGCCACGGCGGCGTCGCGGGCGGCCTCGGCTCCGGTACGCGCCGTCTGTGCGGCCTCTTTGGATTCCAGGGCGGACTGCGCGGACGCTGCGGCCTCTCCGGCTTTCAACGTGGCCACGGCCGCGTTCTCCCGGCTCTCGTCGGCAGCGTCCACCGCCTGGTCAGCCTTGGTGAACAGCTCGTTGAGCATGGGCACGTTGACGTTGAAGTCGTCCGTGTTCTGCTTCTGTGCCTCCATCCACGCCACGGTCTTGGCGTTAAAGGTCGTCTGCGGGTCACGGGTGCGGTCAGGGACGGCGGGTATCGCCGTCAGGGCCTTGACTTTCTGGCTCATCTACACAACCCCTTCGATGGAAATATCCAGCATGTCTATATGTGGGCCTTCCGGCTGGATGGAAAATTCGTGGTCGGTCTTCGTCCCATAAATGATGAGCGACTCATAGCCGCCGGCGAGGGTGTCGCGGTCATCGGCAAGGAAGAGCGCCGGGACGACGTCGATATCCGCCAGCCGTTTGGCCACGATGTCCGTTTTTGACGCAACCACATACGTCACACATTTTACCCGTTTGACCACACGCCGGGGAACGATGCGCAGATTGCCGAACTCGTCCGTTTCCCGGACGGAATAGGTCTTGGTGCCCGCCGTGGCGTCGATTTTCGTCTTGCCCAGATCCCAGGCGCGACCGATGACCAGATGTCCGCAGGCCGCCCCGCCGCCGGACTTCGTGACGGTCACTTTCAGCACGCTTCCGGGCATGCCCACGGGGATGTCCGTGGCCGCGAGGTCTGACAGGGTCAGGGTCACGTCCGTGAGCTGCGTGATGGGCGAGAAAAAATATTCGTGAAAATCCTCGGTATCCCGTACCAGCGGGATCTCGCGCGTGAAGTAGGGCGCCTCCTGTCCGTCGCGCACCTCGATCCTTGCGGTCTCGCCCACCAGGTTGATGAGCGCCACCACGTCCGCGTAGCGGAAATCGACCTCCACGACCAGATTGTCCACGCCGTCCGGGGCCACGCTCTGCGTGCTCAGCACGTCGTCGAACATGGCCCAGCGGTTCGTGGCGCCCACCTTCTTCCACGGGGCGTCCATGATGCCGCTGTTGAGGTCTGGCTGTTTGCCCTGATTGTTGCTGACCGCCTCATAGATGACGTGGGCATGGATGACCCTGGTGCCGGTCGTGTATTGCGTGGCCGCGTCCCACGCCGGGTACTCGTCCTCCGGCAGGGACGAGGATATCAGGTCAATGGGATTTGGGGGGACGAGCCTCATGCCGTAGCCTCCTGTGTGACCGTCCAGCCGAGGACACTGGCCCTCGTCACGGCGTCACTGGTGTCGCGCGTGTATTTCTCCAGCCTTGCAATGCGGCTGTTCAGGCTGCGGAGTTCACGCAACACCCCGCGCCCGTTTTCGAGCAGCGCCGTCATGTCCCAGCCTCCGCGCCCGCGTTCCACCAGCGCCATGCTGTCCGTATGGCTCCACACCCTGTGGGGGCTGCCGCCCATCATGAGTTCCGGGCCGCGTTCGCCCACCCAGAAAGGCCGCCCCACGGGCGTGATGCCGCCGGAGGCGAAGCCCTCGGCCCGACCGAAGCGCAGATACCATTCGTCCACGGTCATACCTTCTGCCTTGATGGCGGCCTCGACCCTGTCAGCGGTCCAGCCCCCGGCTTCCTGTCCGCCGGCAAGCGTCCGCCCGGCATTCATGGCGTCGGCCTTACGTTGCAGCAGGTCGCGTCGCGCCGCCGCGCTGTCGTATTTCACGCCCAGGTTCTCGTTCTTTCCGTACCGGTCGTACCACGCTTCAACGGTGAGATTTTTGGCGGCCATCTCGTTCTGCAAGCTGGAGATCGTCCAGTCGCGACGGCCCTGGTAACCTGATTCGTTGAGCTGCTCGACCTTGGCTTGCAGCAGCTCTTCCCTTCGGGTCGTGGACCCGGCGCTCGTGATGGCCGCTGTCTGCTGGGCCAGCAGTTTCTGCAGGGCCTCCAGCTCGGCCCGGATGGTGTCCACGCTCCGGCCCGTGTATTCCCCGGCCGCCGTGCCCGCGTTGATGGCCGCCTGCAAGGTCCCCGTCTGCGAGGTGATGGCATCGATCTGCGCGCTTTGACCCTTCATGAGACCGTTCTGCGCGCTTTCCTGCACATGCTTGAGCTTCTTGTCCACATCGTAGAACAGGTCGCTGTACTCTTCGGACGTGGCCAGATTCTCGCGGCCCAGCTCCAGCAGGCCGGAAGCGAGGTTCGGCAGGTCGCGCAGCGCGTCCTCGTCCCCCTTGAGGGCCTTGAGGTAGGCGTCATCGAAAGATGCGAGGCTGGACAGATAGCTGCTTCCCGGCAGGTCGTCCGCCGGGGAATTCCAGATGTCCCGCCGCGCGTCGGCGAAGCTTTCCGCGATCTTCTTCATGTCGTCGCGCAACTTCTCCGCTGATTTGGCTGCGGAGAGCATGGCTGAGGCCTGTCTCGTGCGCGACTGTTCCTCGGCGGCCAGAGCGTCTTCCAGCTCCTTTTCCAGCAGGTCGATACGGTATTTCGTCGTCTCGGCCTGCTGCGTCTGTACCATAGTCTGGTACAGGTCCGAATCCTCGCCCAGCTTCTTGCGCAGTTCGTCCAGCTCCGTCTGCTGGCGGTATTGCAAGGAGCGCAGGCCGTATTCGCCGGAATCGCTGCCATACCTCAAGGCAAGGGACCGCAACGCGAGGTCTTCCTCGACGGCGCGCGTCAGGGACGAGGCATAGGATTGCAGGACGCTCGCCCGCTTCGCCTCGATACCGGCGACAGCCTCTTCCTGCCAGCCCAGTTTCCGCAGCGTGGCCAGCCAGCCGTCGAACTGGCCCTGCGCCGCGCTCATGGCGGTCTCCAGCTCGCTTGCCGGGTCGAGGATGGCAGTCAGGGCCGTATCCACTTCGTCCCAGGCCTGCAAGGCCTTCGCCGCCGCCTCCCAGCCAGCGAGGCTGGACTTGTCCACGTCCAGCGCGATGCCGCTGGTGTCGATCTGGTTGAGGGCGTCCAGCAGCTTGCCGGAAATGGCGGCGTTGAAATCGTCCTGATATTCGCCCAGGTTCGCGCCCAGGGCCACGAAGTGCACGGAATCCGTTATGGCCTTGGCGATCTCCGGTATGGTGTCGGCGATGGCCCCGTCGGCTGCCGTGGCCAGTGTGCTGAGGTCGACTTCGGTCAGGGACAGGTAGAGCTTTTCCTGCACGGCCCGCTGGAAGTCCTCCATCAGCTCTTCCGGCTTCACCTCGCGGTCCTCGAACTCGTACCAGTGTTTCAGGAAGCGGTTTTTCTCCAGCGCCTGACCAAACGATGCTTCCAGTGCGTCATTGCCGATGGCGGCCACGCTTTCCCGGAAGGTCGCGACGCTCTTGATGGCCTCCTGTGACAGACCGGCGGCCATGTCGGCCAGCTGTTTCCCGGTCTCCCACGAGATGCCCTCGCCCTGATTGGCCGTGATCTCGTATCCCGTCCCGGACGTGCGGTAGGAGCGCGCCTGATAGGGGTCCTTCTGCTCGATGGTGCCGAGCAGGTCTACCCACGAGGAGATGTTGACCCACGGGTCCTTGTCCCCGGGGCCGAACAGGCTGCCGACGCCCCCGCCGAGCAGGGCGCCCAGCGCGGCGAGGCCGCCAAGCACCCAGCCTCCGGGATTCCAGCCGTTCGCGGCGGCGATGCCGAGGATGGCGGCGGAACCGAGACCGCCGATCATGCTCCCCGTGTTCGTGGCGTAGCTGTTTTTGATCCCCAGCAGATTGTTCACATAGGGGCTGGCCAGCATGCCTATCCCTGCGCCGGTGAGCCCTGGGCCGAATGCCCCCATGAAGGTCGTGGTCGGGGCCGTGCCCATGCCGGGCCCCTTGATGGCCATGAGGGCGTTGACTTTGGCGTTTGCCGCCGCTTCCGCAGCCGAAGGCGCGAAGGTGGAGGGGAAGAAGCTGGATGCGATGCCGTTGACGCTCAGGCCCCCTTCCGGCAGAAGGCTGGAGACCTGGCCCATGCCGTACTGCTGCGCCGCGCCGCTGACGAGGCCTGTGATCCCCCCTGCGCCGCCCACACCGCCGCCGGCCCCGCCGCCAGCCGTAGTCATGCCGTAGACGCCCTGCTGCACGCCGCCCACGATGGAGAGCACCACGGGCTGCACAAGGGCCTGATAGGCCATGTCTTTCAGCAGCGTGGCAAAGCTCCGCTCCAGCGAGGCGAAAGACATCCTTCCTGTGTCGAGGAAGTTGTCGAACATCTCCCGCGTGGCGCTCTGGAAATTCCCGGCGAAGCTGTAGCTGATCTTCTCCCACTGCTTGCCGGAATCCGCGTATTCTGCGGAGAACTTCAGCAGGCCGCGGTAGGCGCCGTCGAACGGGTCTTGGGAGAGGTCGAGGACCATGAGCCGGACACGTTCAGCTATGTCTTCAAGAGGGATTCCAGCCCGTTCCCAGTTTTTCGCCTGTTCTTTGATGAGCCTGTTTTGCAGCGCCAGAGATTTTCCATAGCTGCCGGACAGGTCGGCAAGTTCCTTGTAGAAATCGGCGGCAACCTTGAGGTCTTTGAACTCCTGCTGCTCTTTGAGCGCGTTTTGAAGTTCCTCTATTTTCGGTGCGTACTGTTCCGCCGTCATCCCGGCGGCCTGGAACTGCTGCGTCCAGCCGCGTAGGGTCTCCGCGATCTGGATGTTTTTCAGGGCCGTGGTGTTCCCTTGGACTTGCAGGAGTTCCTTGTTGAAGTCTTTCAGGGTCTTGGCCTGAAAGGCGTCCTTGTACTCCTGTTGCAGCTTGCTGACCTGTTCGGCGGACAACCCGGCAGACTTCCCGGCCTTGGCGATGTC
>CAKULV010000083.1 GCA_934667425.1 uncultured Kiritimatiellota bacterium
CCCGACACAATACGGGAATGCCATGGGGTGTAGTACTCCATCGTAAGTCCGGGGACTATCTCCATCCTCCTCTTGCAGACGGAGTCTCCACACCCTGCAATCAGGGCCATTCCAAGAAACATCAGCCTAAACACCATAAGAGACTCCCCACCCCTCCTACTTCACTCGACCACGCGCGGTATCACGCCCTTGCCGTTCAGCTTGACACTCCACGTATGCCCGTAGGCCGGGGCGAATGCGGGATGGCGGAGTGGCGGCGTGCGGATTGCGGAGGATGTCCTGGCTGTCCATGCGTGCGTTTCCTTTCCTGTGATGTGGCTGCGGAGCGGGACACATCACTGCGGATGCACCCCGATGGAACGCAACCATTGTACCACAGCCCCGATCCGGAAGTCAACGGCCTCGGAAGAAATTCTTCGCAAAATGGCGGTTCTATTTCCGACAGGCCTTGAGTAGCGAATGGATGCGCCAGGATTCAGGGTCGGATGGCGTCAGCGCTCCAGCCGGATCTGCCAACGAGTTCTCGATGCGATCCACGTACCGCTTGACCGCCATGTTCTCGTAGAACACCTTTTCGGGCGTCTCCCCCCAGATCCAGAATTCGCCCTTTGTGTAGAGGCGCATCCATCCATAGCCGAGCGATGACTTGTGCGCGATCCTGTATTCTCTGACTGCGGCGCGCGTCTCCGGGACGTTCCGCTCAAACATCCGCATCACGAGCGCCGCCTGTCGGGCCACGCACTTCAGGTCCTCGAACCGCCGCCTGGCTTCGCCTCGCAATCCAGACGCATCATACCCTTCGAGAATCGCAAGGTCGGCCTCAAGTTCGGCGGCCGTGTGAAGCCTGTGTACGACCCGCGAGAAATGGCTGTCGTCAAGGAACTCGATGTCGTTGTCGCGGAGATACGCACGAAGATTCGGCCACTCGCGACCGCATCGTGCCCGAACATTTGCGTAATAGCGTTTCACCGCATCCTTTGCGGCCCCGAATCGTTCACACCACATCCTCTCTATCTCGTCAAACGAGGATTGCGGCCTTGTGCACAGCATGACGGCGGCAAACTCGCTGAACTGTTGGGACGGAAATCCGGCGCTGCGGTCATAGTCATCGCCAAGGGAACCCAAGGATCTCAGCCTGTGGTGGACATCGCACATGTACCGCTCAAGCCCCGTCGGCAATGCGCTGCGTATGCACAGAAAATTCGGGCGGTTGTAGAAATGCCGCGCACCTGCCACCTTCCACCCGGCAATGTCTGCCGACGGATCTTCATCGTGCAGCGTCGGCACGTAGCTGAAGATCATGTTCTCCGGATGGGCGACTCTTGCGCGACGCGGCGGGCGGCGCGTCGCGCTATACAGGAACACGGCCACCTTGACGTCCGGGCGCCGCTCCCTCGCCTTGGCGGCAAGCCGGTTCCAGAAATCCACGTAGCGGTCTGACTTGTTGAGGCAGAACGGCTCCCCCGCCACAGGCGAGTCGAGCGCGACGCATCCGTCGCACCTGCAAAATCCACCGTCACCATCGTTCTCGCCGGCAACCAGCAGCTCGGGGCACCCCTGACGCAGCCATTCCTTGATCCGCTCGTCAACCACAGCCTCATTCGACACGCACACTTTCGACATCCCTCGCGCCCCCTGCGGCAGTCCAGGGCATTCGAAGCCCCTCTTGCCGTTCGGCAGCATCCCGAAATATTCGCGATGCGAATCCCAGTGCGTCTTTGTCCAGGCCCGGAACGAATGCCCTGAACGGTAGGTCGCCTTGCTTACATACCCAAGACTCGCCCATTCCGCCTGTTCGCGGTCATGCCAGGCCCTGCATTCCCCTTTGGTGAAATGCAGTTCCTTCGGCACGTTTCGGCTCAGGCATTCCATGACGCCGTAATCGCGAACGGTCCATATCCCAGGCCAAGCCCCAGATTCGGCGACAGCGTCCACACCGCCATTGCCGCACCCCGCAAGGATCATGGACAACGCCACACAGAAAGGCATGTTGCACTTCATCGGCATTCCCGTCAACGGATGACGACGACAGCCCCGAAGACAGCGCGCATCTGGAACGCGAAGCCGTCGGCGGTTTCCTCGACCCTGACCTCGCTTGAGACCGGCAGAATCGGCGTACCGCCGATCTGCGGCGCGGTGAACAGCGTTCTCCAGCTCCGCGCAAGCCCGCCATCCACAGCCAGTCGCATCGAGTCCAGGTTTACGCTCGCCGCACACGTGACGGAAGATGAAGGGGCGAATCGCACCGTGCCGCCGTCAGCGGCGAGCCCGTTGACGGAAAGGTCGCCTGAGACCTCCAGCACGCTGTCCGCGTTCAGGCGAAGCTTCGAGACGGCGGAGCCTGACGGAAGCCGCAACGTGCCATTCGTGATGGCAAGAGTCCCTTCGCCCGCAACGGAATCCGAAAACGTGACGACATGGCCTCCGGCATCAATGGTCAGCACGGCCTCGCGCCCCACTGCCAATGCGCGGTCATCGCGAGGACCGGTCGTTACCAAACCTTCCGCCGGACCGTACGTCCAGTCCGAAGAGACCCTGACCACAGGGGACGAGAACGGCGCTGCCTTCAGGGACAGGCAATTTTCCGCATCAGACGCCGTCGTCCAGTTCGTCGTCATCTCAACCGTAATCGCATCGGCAAGCGTCAGCGAGGATGTTGACGCCGGCTGCATCTCAGCAAGGGACATCACCCCCGTTCCCCCGTAGATCTGGTCCTTGCCGCCACGGTACGGAACGCCAATCTCAAGCGTTCCGTCAACCACGTTTCTGCCGGGCTCGTTCTTCCACCAGTAGAGAGCTCCGTCGCTGCCGCGCTGGAAAGTCAACGTTCCCGACCGGCATATGCGGATGGACGAATTTGCCCATCCAAGTTCCATCGTCTGGTTCGTCAGCGTCAAAGATCCTCCCGGCAGGATCGTGAGCTGGGTCGATTGCGCCGATACAGACGCCGAGCCTCGCCGCAGGCAGACCTGCGGATAGGAAGGCGTTCCTGAAATGCGGATATCGCCGCAAATGTTCAGGATTCCGGCAGGACACTTGTCATAGTAGAACATTGGCGACGTGATTACGAGCGGCCCCGCCTTCGACGTGAACGAAAGCCCTTTGCTGATGTTGCGCGCCTTCAGCCCCACATACTGCGGGAATGCCGACAGGGAGTAGACGCTCGAATCCGCGTCGCCGGCCTCCGATGTCTTGGTAAAGGTGCGTTCGTTGTCGCTCTCTCCAATGACAAACGACGAGACTGCCGTATCGCGAAACGTGATGTTGGCAAGCTTGGCGCCACGGATGTTGAAATCAGATTCGAGCCGGCCGTCTGCCGCGCCAAAGTAATAGCTCAACCCCTGCGTTCCATCCGGAGCGGTACTGCAATACCAGTTAGCCGCAGACGACCAGTAGCCGTCCCCCGCTTCTCCGGTCCATTCATACGGGTAGAGTCCATCAGGTGCAGAGGCCGGCTTTACCGCGGCAATCACTCCGTTCGTGGATGCGGCCTTCCAGCCGGCGCATGAACCGGCCAGTTCCACCTGCGACGCATCTATCGGCAACTGGCCTGCCGCGCCAGTTGCCGCCAAGACGCCGCCGTCTGACGTCCCCTCCTGGACATCAAGGACTATCTTGGCTGTCGGGTCAACCACCCACTCTGCCGCCGAGACCATGTTCGTTCCGGCCGGTATTTTAAGCACGCTTTCCGGGCCAAGCACGATTCTCTCTGCGCGAAGTCCGGCATAATCCGAATGCTCGTATGGCCCGAGCTCCAGCGTTGTGCCATCATCAACCCGAACCTCGCGGAACGGCATATGCGAAAAGCATTGCCTCATCCACAACGAACCGCCGCCGCAGACGAGCAGGGAACCGTTTCCGTTCCGCGAACCGATCGTCGGGAAAGCCATGTTCCTCTTTACGGAAGCGTCATTCGCATCGCGCGTGTCGATGGTCAGAGTCCCCTCCACCAATGGATATACGGTTTTCGAAACCTTGATGGACATCTCTTCCGCCGTGGGTCGCATTGTCGCCGGGCCATCGACGTCAAATCCCCTGGCATCGCCGTTCACCGTATTGAATACCGCAGACCCGCCAATTGTCAGCGTGTCGAGCTTCAACGTAAGGCGCGTATCGACAGACGAGTTTGCGCCGTGCAAGAACTGCATGGCGGTGAAAGGCTCGTGCGAAACGAGAGTACAGCGCTTTTCGACGAGGAACTGCCCGTTTGGGGCCGAGAACGGAGCGTTGAACGTGACGACCTCCCCCGCTTCCTCGATAAAGTCCACTGCCGTGCCACTCGCCGTTGCGGCGAACGCCGTTCCCTTCGATTCGGTGACAAGCCGTTTGCCGGAGACTGTCAGCGTGGACGCATTGGTTATCGCCCCGCCTGTGAGATCAAGCGCAGTACCTTCGGCAATCTGGACAGTCCCGTCAACAGTCAAAGCCCCATCATCTTGCATCTTCAGGGAAGAGAGGCCTGTCATGGCAAAGTCCCCCTTCACTGTCATCGTGCCGCCATTTATCGCCAATGCGACACCGGCCTTGTCTTCATACCCGTCCCTGTGCGTAAACATCGAACAGCAAACCGAGCCGCCGTTCAGCACAAGCGCGTTCGCGCTCGCCGCATAGCCGAGCAGGCCGCCAAGCGCGACCGTCGCATTCTCCACAGTCAGCGAAGCATCCGGCCCCCACAGGCGGACGATCCCCGTAGTGTTGTTCGTAAGCACGGCTCCATTGCATATGGTCACTGGCGAATACCATAGAGACTCCAATGTCGTCATGTTCAGCGTCACGCCATCAAGCGTTGTCGGGTGGTTCTGCATGATGTACGGCGACTTCCCGGCATTGGCAAGCAGCCTTACGGATCCGCTACCCTTCAGGACAAGCGGAGCGGGTTTCTGAGCCCATTCGACATAAAACGAGCCGATCTCATGGTCGCCATCGATCGCAATCTCCATCGTCTGCCCGGAAAAGTCGAAATACGCAAGCTCTCCCGATCCGGGGATGTGTCCAAGCGACCAGTTGCCGGCCACGCCCCACGATCCGCCAGACGCGCCTATCCAGCGGTTGGTCGTAACCGCACCGTCTGCGGTCACCACGAAAGCCAAAGAAGAGAAACACGCGAGCAGCCTAACGTCTGCAAGCGTTTCGCGAATCAATCGTAACATTGCGATTCCTTTCCCCATAACATTTCCAATGCCCGTATTATAGCGCAATACGCATTTGCGCTTAAAGTACCCTTTGGGGTACGCAAGCGAGATGGCTCCCAAATCCGCCAATATGGTAAAATGTGCGCATGTTGTCCATCTTTCTTGCCGCCGTGACCGCATTCCTTCTTGAGGGAAGGATCGACACGCTTTGCCGCAACCGCCTGAACCTTCTCGTGGACAACGCGATAGTGCGAATCCAAATGCCGGACACGATGAAGGATGGCCTGCATGAAGGCGATCTCGTGCGCGTGAGCGGGATAAAAAAGGAGACCGACACGAAGGTGATCCGATTCGTGTACCATACCGCAAAGGCGGTGGAGGTCGTGCGGCGCCTTCCTCCCATCGCATATGAGCCTCGCATAGTCACCGAAAACGCAAACGAAATCAGGATGCAGCCTCAATGGACTCCTGTTCGGCTGTCTGGCGTGATAGAGTCGGCTCTCGACAGCGCAGATGCAGAATGGAGCTGGCTCGTCATAAGGTGCAAGGTCGGCACGATCGGCGCCGCCGCGCGCAAATCGGACTATCCACTGCCATGGCTCCTGTCGCTCGTCGATGCAGAGGTCTCGCTTTCCGGACTCGTCACACGGTCGTGGGGCAGCGAAAACTCCCTCAGCTCCCATCTTTCCGTCAGGGGGACGAACTCGATAGAGGTAATCCGCCCTGCCCCAACGGATCCGTTCGCATCTTCCGCGTATCTTGATGTGGACGCCCCACATCGGCAGAAAATCAGCGGGACCGTACGGGCGACAGGGCGCGACAGGTTCGCGCTCATATCCGACGGCGGCACGCTCCTGACCGTGTTCCCGCGCGCAGGGGAACCAATGCCCAAGCCTTTCCAACCAGTAACGGCGGCGGGATTTACCTGCGCAATCCCGAACCTCACCCTCAAGAACGCCGTCATACGCTTCGATGGACGAAGCATGGCCATCGATCCTGGCGAGATCACCCCGCACCTGCCCAACAGAGTGCCGGACAATCCCCGCGACCAGAATCAGCTCGTGCGCTTTTCCGGCATTGTAACAGGCGTATCCATCGAAACGGACGGCAGGATGTTCGTCTCAACCGAACGGCGCACCGTCTCCATCGACGTCTCCGGCATCATGGACGGGAATTTCTCGCCGCCGAAGATCGGAAGCGTAATCGAGGCCACGGGGATCGCATTCCTCGATCTCGCGCCCCCTTCACCGGCAGAGTCGTTCACGCACATCCTCGGCGTTACCGTCGCGCCAAGATTCGCATCCGACGTGAAGGTAATCTCTGCGCCACCATGGTGGACCCCCGGAAAGTTCATCTTCCTGCTCGCAACCGCATTCGCGGTCTTCGTCGCAAGTCTCGCAACCATCCACGTGCGCAATCGCCGCCGTACGCTCTTCGACAAATGCCTCGCGGAAGTCAAGGTGAAGGAGCGCACTCGCCTCGCCGTAGAGCTTCACGACTCGTTTTCGCAGACGCTGACAGGCGTACAGATGGAGCTTCAGGCCGCGACGCGAAAACTGAACGACAAACGCTCGGCGACACTGTTCGACACGGCGCGCCAGATGCTCGACTCCTGCCACCGCGAACTGCGCAACAGCCTGTGGGATCTGCGGAGCCGCACGTTCGAGGAAATGGACATGAACGAGGCGGTATCCAGGACAATCGCCCCGCACCTCGGAAACGCCAAGGCCATCATCAGGTTCAACGTTCGACGGGACGCGCTGTCGGACTCTTCCGCGCACACCCTCCTGCGCACCATACGGGAGCTCGTGGTCAACGCCGTCCGCCATGGCAATGCCAGCGTGATCCGCATCGCAGGGGAGCTGATCGACGGTCGGGCAAGGTTCTCGGTACGTGACAACGGCTGTGGGTTCGACCAGGAATCGTCGCCTGGCCCGGACGAAGGCCACTTTGGACTTTCCGGCATACGGGAACGCATAGACGAGCTGAACGGAACGATGGAGATATGCAGCACATGCGGCGGCGGCACGCGCATTACCATTGCCTTCGACGTGCGCAACGGGGAAAACACATGAAAGACAAGCTCAGGCTGCTCATAGCCGACGACCACAAGATCGTCCGGATGGGACTCACCAAACTGATCGAGATAGAGGAGGACATGACCGTAGTCGGTGAAGCTTCCAATGGCGAAGATGCAGTCAGGCTTGCGCACGAACTCGCGCCAGATGTAATAGTGCTGGACCTTATGATGCCGCG
>CAKULV010000084.1 GCA_934667425.1 uncultured Kiritimatiellota bacterium
GTCAGCAAGTCGATGGCGTCGTTCGACTGGCACCAGATGAACCCGCCGACGCCCGCGTCCGCGACAAACCGCGCCTCGCGAACGAGCGTCTCCACGTCCAGCGCACCGTCGTCGTGATACGGTACGGAGAGGATCGGCAGCGGCCCGCGCAGCTCCGCCGCCGACACGGCAAGCGAGATTGCGACCGCCGCAGTCGCCAACAACCTTGACATACTACTAATCACTCCCTTCTCATTGAACAGTCTCGCGCTACCGTATGCGCAGATTTCGGATTGACCCCTTAAAGTAGCCGCACCTCGGCATGCCTCCCAATAGCGATGTCGAAGTGGACCAGCCTGGCAGCAGGGATTTTGCGGAAGTTTTCACGCCATCCAGCTCCAATTCGATGGCGGATCCAGTGTGACGGACCGTCACCCTGTGCCAAAGGCCTGCCGCAACCGAGTTCTCTGCCGATGCCACGGAGTCAAGGTCGGCAAGGTTTCGCATGCTTCGGAACCCTACGTTGATCCGTCCGTGGTCGAGGAATATCCCCTGAAGGTTGGCGTAGCCCGCAATGCCTGCAGACGCAAAGAGGCACGCCTTGCGGTTCACATCATCAGGCTTGAACTCGAACGACACCTCCCACGGCCCAAACTGCGGCACAGTCTCCCATGGGAAGCCGACAAGGTCGTCCCTCCCGTCAAAGACAAGCTCCCAGCCTCCATCGCCCTTCACTTGGCGCGGGCGCCAATCATCACCTGGACGGCATTTGGCGCAGTCGCCGCCCTCCTCCAGCGCACCGGACGTCTGAGGCCCGCGGTTGCGGCATGTCGCCGTCGAGAAGAATCCCCCGAGAGCCCCCATGAACCAGCGTTCGCCGTTCTTCGGGCAGACAACGTCTCCGGCCTTGGGCGAGAAATCATATTCAAGCACTGGAGACCTCGAACCCTTCTCGGCGACAAACGGACGCGACCGCCACACCTTGCCGCCCATCGTGACAACCTGTACCATGTATACCATCGTTGCCCTGTCCGCAGGAGGACGAACCTTGAAAGAGCAGGCAGTCCTGTTCAGATTCCTCGGATAGACCGCCTGGCGGTTAAGCCTGGCAAGCGCAATTTGCGTGGATCCTTTCGCGCCTATCGCAAACGCACCATGCTCCCATGCCGCCGCGAGAGGAAGCCTACCCCTGATTATCTCCGTGTCGCCAGCCATGAAATCCGCCTCAAGAACAGCATCCTTCAGCCTCGCCTTTGGCACCCGAAGATACTCAGGCTCCGTACTCAGCGAAAGCCATGAGACACGATGCTTCTCGCCACGGGTGATTTTCGTCCCGAGCAGCCACTGGGCCTCTGGCACGCCATTAAGCGCAAGCCAGTACTTGCGCGCCGATGCCGGGAACGAAGGAAGCTGCGATGTGTACGTGACCTGAAAGACTGCATTCGACTCATCTTCCGCAAACCGCGAGACCTTGTCTTCCGCATTGTGAATGTACAGGATCTCGCCGCCGCCGACAACCATCGCATGGCGTATCGGCTCCGCGCACTCCAGCTCCGCCTTCAGCTCGCCGTCCTCAAACGCAACCTCGCTCTTTCCCATCGGCGCAATATCGCGAATGGCCTGCTTGACCCATTTGTGGTTCCAGCTCATTCGCGGCGCAAAGTCAACCGCGTGCAATCCGTCAAAGACGCAGCCGCGCCGGCCAGACGCATCAACCCACGTCAGCTCCACCCTGAGAGCCCTTGCCGACAGGGTCGAGTCCGTGGGCATCACGAAACGCGCCTCTCCCGTCTGCTCCGCCGAGACCAACTGCGGATGAAAGGAATGCAGGGTATCCCCCTTCTCGTCTGTCACGCGCACCGATACGCGAATACAGCCACGCCCCGTGCCGTCGGCGACATTCAAGACCTCAACGGCAAGAGGCTCTCCAGGAGAAAGCGACTTGCGGTAGGAAATGGCGAGATTGGGAATCGTCACGTCATCGCCATCGACGGGCGCAAGCCTCTCCCCCCGGTATTCCTGAAAGAAGCTGCGGACGATCCGCTTCGTCACGGTGCCGTTGTAGAGCGTCGGGCAGAAGCATGTATTCTCGTTGTACTCATCCCATTCGGCGAACTTGAACACGTCAGGACGCACCACGCGCGCAACGTCAAGGATCCCGCGCAATGTGCGTGTGCCGTCGTGCGAGATGCCGTACCCTCTCGTGTATGCGTTTTCATGCCCATTGACAACGACCATGCCCATGAGTTTCCCTTTCATGCCCGGTTCGTCAAGGACCTCTCGCATGATGCCGAACACGACACGGAGGTATTCCGGCATGTGCACGCGCGACAATGTCGTGCGGTCGATGCGCTGCAGCATGTGCGTCTCGCCGACCGAAACGCCGTCCACGACCGAAAGCGTGTCGCGGAAGAGCTTGCGGAGGCAATCCCTGCTCTCAGGCGAGAGGTCGCCTGTCGTAGCGAACTCATTGCGCAGCCTGTACCGTCCGGCATCGGGCAAGTCTGTCACAAACACGAAGTTCGTGCCGTAGGCCGCGCGATAGTGCGACATCCACTTTCGCATCCTCTCCGGCGGCGTTCCGGACTTTGTCCAATACGCCGATCCCTGCGCCCAGTAGCCGAGCACGAGATTGCGCCCGTCCGGGAGCCGCGAAAGCGCGTTCGTCGCCGCAAAGGCGAACGCACGTTCCTCGTCGGGCTTGCCCGGATCATAGCGCTGGAGGACGCCGACCGACATGAAATCCTTCACGCCAGACTTCGCAGACGTGGCAAACCACCCTTCGTTCTTCCATGTCGCCGGAAGGAAGGAGCAGAAGCCGTCAAAGCCATAGTCCTTCGCCATGCGCCGCGAAAGCTCAAGACTCGCGAACGGGATGTGAGAACCTGCATCGCAGGCCGGCGACAGCGACGCGTCGACAAACAGCGGCTGATCGACGTAGCGGCCGAGGTACCCTCGCTCGTTCTCGCGCAATGGATAGTTCTGGGTCTGACAAATCGCAACGCCGTTCAGCGAAGCAAAAAGCATTTTGGCAATAGGCAACATCATGTCAATCTCCAGTTAACGGGCGGTCATGACCAATCCCCTCCGAGGAACCTCAATCGAGACCTTTGTCGGCGAAACGTCAAGCCTCACGCGCCCGGAGCCACTTGCGTCACCGACGATCTCAAGCGTCCAATTCGTCTGATCAAGTCCACCCGCCGCCTCCACGAGCGTAAACACGCCTTTGCGCATCTTCGGAGAGAAGGTAATCTTCGCCGTCACGGCGGACGGCAACGCCACCGACGACGACATCGAAAGTGCGCCGTCGACAGCCCCGGTCTCTGGATGCACTACAAAGTCCAGCTCGGAGATCGCCGACATGTCGGCCGTACCGGCGAAGCCAGGCGCAAGCTTAGGCATCTGCTCAAGTGATCCGATCTTCACCGTGCCGCTGCCCTCTATTGAGAGGTTCGTATGGCACGCATAGCCGTTAATCGCATTGCCGCACCACTTCCACGACAGATAAGCCTCTACCGCCTTGCGCTGCACATCGGAAAGGACATCCCCATAGATTACAACCTCTCCAATCACCTCACCGGCATCAATGTCGTTTGGCTGATGTCCCTCAAGGTACAGGCAGTCGCCAAAGACGCTCAAGCTGAAGTTTGTGCAGCCAACGGCTGTGAGAACCTCGGGACGTCCGTTGAAGCCGGAAACAGCGCCGTCAACAGCCAATCCGTCGAGGTATGTCGCGCCACCGGCGAACACAGCGGACGAGTTGCGCCATATCGGAACTCCGCAGTCGGCCGCGTCACCCGTTACGTCATACTTGCCAAGACGTGGCATGAGCGTAGATCCCATAACCGCATCCATAAACGGAGTGCCACCGCCCTTCGACGAATCCTGCGCCATAAGAACGGTCCGTGCGCTGAGGGGTGAAACGGAATAGTCGCTGGAAGCGTACGGCACCGTCTTGAACCGAAGGCAACAACCAGAAGCCTTCTTATCGTTGTTGCCGTAGAAAGGGGAGAAATCGATCCAGTTGCGAACAGGCCCGTTGCCACGCGACTGCCGCGTCAAGGTCGGCGATCGTCCAACGCCGGCCAGGCACCGCTCGCCATCCGTATTCCCGTTCACCACATCGAACAACTCCTCGAGCCGACGGCCATACCCTCCTGCGACTGAATCCCCAAGCGTCATGTGGGCATTGTTGGTCAGTTCAGGGTCAAACCATCTAAGCGGCGAAGCCCCATAGGTGACGACAGACGATGTCGGTGGCAACGGATCTGCGCCTACCAGGAGCGAATTGCCGCCAAGATCGATCTTGCCCTCGAAATTGCCCGGGGCGAGCTCGGCATCTCCGTTCAATACGATGGTGCCCTTGCCAGAAGCGTTTACCTTGAGCGGGGAAGCCGCGGGCCCATTGTAGGCAAGGCCCCACTTGTCCGAAAGGTAGCGCTCCACATGCTCGCGCTCCGTATCCGACAACTCACGATCAAAGAACATCACTTCCGCATAATTGGCATTGCCCGCAACGTGGTAGTCAACGCTGTGGCTCGTCCCGCCATGGCCCAACCCCACGATCGTCTTGCCTGCCGTCGGGAAAGAGATTACCTGCCAACCGCCGCTAAGCCCTGTCCTCGTCGCATCCACCCTTACGCCGTCCACCCACACGGGGATGTCTTTCTTGAAGATCGGATTGTCCTTCGTGACGTTTTCCTTATCGACGGCGGCGCCATCGCCGCCTCGCACGAAATGGTTGTCTCCGTCATCCGCTAGCAACGCGCAACCTCCGCCAGCCTGCGAGCCGAACACCATGATGCAGAACCTTGGCTTGAGGTTGAATTCTCCAGCGGAGACATCCCACGATTCGCTGTTCTGTTCACAGTAGTCCGAATAGGCCCTGGAGAACACCGATATGCGTCGATGGTTTGGGGTCAAGGCCATATAGTCAAGGCCATTCAGCCCGCCCGAGACCACTATGGGCATGATGCTCGAGGCCGAAAGGCCGGCAACCACCTCGTGGTTGAACTTGTCGCTCCGCATCATGACATCCTCTCGTTCCCCTCGGCAATCGTGCCAGGCATCCACCAGCACCCTGCCATCATTGTGTTCCGGCACACCTTTGTATTGATACTGCGTATAGCTGTCAGACTTGTTCGCGTCCAGCCAGAAGCTCGCGGCATTCGCATAATCGAACGCATTTTGACCGACGCTCACGCGCCCGCCCTCGGCGACATCAAGCATTGGAGCCGCCTTGTACCTCGGGAACACCTGGACATTCGCCGACGCGGGCACAACTACGCGCACCATGTCCGGCACGTTCTTGAGGATGTCGCCATCCTGCACGGCAACAGTCAGTTCCGAGGCGATCCCCGAAAGATCAAAGAGATCGAAATCAATCGTCTGGCTTCCCGACTTCTGACGGTAGTAGCATCCCGTGCCGTTTGAGGCAAGTATCTTCCGCACCCCCGACATGGGTCCCTCATACGAGATCCCAACGTTGCTCGCAACGGTGCGGAACACCTCACCTTCCTCTAAGTTAGACTTGACAATCTTCGACCGCCTCCAGCCATCCCCCTTCAGAATAACGGCCCCGATCGTCCCTGTGACCGTCAGAGTAACGCCGTCCCTCAGGAAGAGAGTGGCGGTCTCCGGTCCTTCAATGGACGCAACCGTGCCTGTGCCGACCGTCGAAGGCTTCAGCTCAACTGTCACGCCGGCTCCAATCCGAAGCGAATTCCCGGCCGCGCCAAGCGAAGCCTGCTCAAAAACTATCTTCGAGAACGGATTGTCGGCCGTGCATTCCGCCACAATGTCGCCGGAAAACGTCACGGGACCCCTCATCACTGTTGCGGCATATGCCCCCGAAGACTTGTACGGCGGCTCAAAGCGGAAGGAGCCAGTTCCTGAGATCGCCCCCGTGTGCGTTGTCGAATAGTGGTTGCACGTCGAAAAGACCGCGCCGGCGCCGCCAAGCTCAACGTTGTTCGGGAATGCCGACGAGGTTCCGTTGAAGTTGAACATGGTGGTCTCTTCGTTGCAAAGAGACATTGGGAATATCTTCAAGGTGCGCCCCGGGTTGACATGGAAGTCAACTCCGTTGACGGCCTCCGGGCCCAAGAGGCACACGTCGAACTTGTCAAGCGTGAACGTCCCATCCTCCACATACCTGGACACGACGCCGCCCGTGCTCTTGTAAAGCATGGCCACTGCATTGTCTGAGACCGTCCAAGGGACGTTTGCCGGCACCAACACATCCATGAACATGTTGGTGAAAACGACGCCGGCCGGAGATTCGTAAGGTGTGCCTTCGGCGTCCACAAACGTGACGGCGGCGCAGCGCCATCCCGCCGCAACCCGCGGAGCCGGTTCAATGCGGCTTCCAAAGTTCAGGCAATCCCGCCCCTTCACCGTAAGCGAACCGTTGCCGCCAACCCAGATGCCGCCCTGCATGGTGAACACGGTATCACCTATTTCCGTCAAGTCGAGCGTCACGTTGCCGTTTGTCACCATCAGGCCGAAGCAGATATCGGTGCTGACAGCCGAATAGCTTGCAGGATATGGCTTTATGACGGTTCCGTCAACTGTATCCGCGCTGCACCTTCCCCTGTTTTCAAGTTTGTTCTCGCCGATCATCGTCGTCGAATACTCAACGCCCCTGATCCTTGTCTCGCCAGCCGGCAGCGTAACCGAAGGGCTGAAAGTGGCCTTGAACAGGATGCCCGCCTCTGAAAAATCATCGGCATAGGCATAGCCTGCGGCAAACGACAAAGATGCCGCCAATAGAGTGCGTACAACGGTCGTCCGGATTCGCATTTTCATGTCATGTTCCCTTTCTGTCTGCTTGTTGGATTCTTGCCCTTTACACGCTCGCCGCCGGGATGCACAGGTGGCCGCCGTCAACCAGCACGTTCGTGCCCGTCACGAACGACGCGGCGTCGCTGCACAGGTAGAGGATCACGTTCACGAGCTCGTCCGGCTGGGCGGCCGCGCCGCGCACGGTCGCCATCGTCGCCATGCCGGGGCGCGTCAGCACCGGGCCAGGCGAGACGCAGATGGCGCGGACGCCGTGCGGCCCGCCCGCGAGGGCGAGCGACTTGACGAAGTTGAAGAGGCCCGACTTCGCCGCCCCGTACATCGCCCCGATGGCATCCGCCTCAATGCCCATCACGCTGCCGATGAGGCAGATGACGCCCCTCTTCGCCGCGACCATGTGCGGCATGCAGGCGCGGGCGAAATAGACCGGCCCACGCAGGTTCACGTCGATGCCCCAGTCAATCGTCTCGACCGGCTGCTCGTAGAACGGAACCCCCTTCGTTCCGCAGACGCGCGCCTCGTTGCCGCCCGCGAAGGGAATGAGCAGGTCGATCGCGCCGAACCGGTCGATGGCCAGCTG
>CAKULV010000085.1 GCA_934667425.1 uncultured Kiritimatiellota bacterium
TGCCATCCTACATCCCGCCTCCCATTGTCCAACTCATTGCCCATACACTATGGTCATTTACTTTGGCAAGTCACCCACAACCGCAAAGCTCTAAAGGAGCGTTTTCTCCGCGTCCGCAACATGGTATAATGCGGCGCATGAAAAGCACCACCATTCTCTGCATTGCGATTGGAGCGTTTGCCTGCGGCATGGCCATAGGACACATGACGTGCACAAAGACGGACACGAACGATAGTGCCACCATGGACGATCTCGTCACACCTCGCAAAAGATCAGCGATCCGCGATGCGGATGCGCACCTTCTGCGCAAACGCATCAGGGAACTCGAAAGACAGCTGAATTCCATGAAGGCCGCACAACAGGCAGATACGAGGTTGGCGCAGAACACTGAACAAACATCCAATGACAGCCCTACGGAACAGGCGATCGACCGCAACGCTCCAACACAGCCACCCACCGCCGCCGACATGAAGGCGAGGATGGAGGAACTGCGCAAGAGCAATCCACAGCGGTATGCGCAGATGACCAACCGCTTCGCAAGGATGCGGTCGTGGCGCAGGAACCGTACGCAGAACCAACTCGACATTCTTGGCAGCGTAGACCTCACAAGACTCTCAAGGTCAGAGCGCGAAGTGCACGACCAGTATCAGGAAGCCGTGTCCAGGAGAGAAGAACTCCGCGAAATGCTGAATCCTCAGAACGAAGACATCCCTGAAGAGCAGCGCCGGGAATTGTTCAATGAAATGCGCGAGCTTGACAGGCTGACGATGGAACTCGCCGAATCCGAGCGCAACACGCTGCTTATGCAGGCGGCAAGGGATCTTGGCGCCACCGGCCAGGAGGCCAGCGATTTCATCGAGACCATCTCCGCCATATACGAGGCCACTCAGGTACGTGGCGGTCCAAGACCACCCAGGGGTGGCCCGCCCAGGCCCTGACCGCGCATCGCATCGAAATGTGCCGCGCTTATCTGCGGATCTGCTGCCGGTACCTGTGTGTGCCGCCGATGCGCCCCTTCAGGTCGAAGCCGTCCAGGCCAAGTACGCCAAACTCGCGCAATCCAGGCGTGTCGAGGGCCATCGCGCCGCATGGCAGCATCACAAGTTCCCGAGAAGTCGTAGTGTGCCGCCCCTTCCCGCTCCACTCCTGGATATTTCCAGTAGCCATCCACTCTTCACCGGCAAGCGTGTTTACGAGCGTGGACTTCCCCACACCGGACGAGCCGACAATTGCGACTGTCTTCCTTGGCTGGACATATCTCCACACCTGATCCATGCCTTTCCCCGACGTAGAGGAAACTTCGATCACCGGTACGCCATATTCCGCAAAGTCAGCGGCGTGGACCCCATCCGGGGTGCCGATGTCTGACTTCGTAAGCAGCAGCGCCACCCGGTCTATGCATCCGGACTTCTTGGCAAGCGCGAGCATGCGCTCCAGCCTCGCGACGGACGCATTGCCGTTCATCGCCATCGCGAAGAAAAGCGTGTCGAAATTCACGGCAAGCGTCTGGGATCTGAATCCGGACGATGACGGATCCAGACGCTCAAGGGAGGAGATTCGCGGCAACACCTCCGTTATCCGGCTTTCCCCCTGCGGGTTGTAGACGAAGCGGACAAAATCCCCGGTAACAGGAGGAGGAGTATCCCGAAAGGATGACGATTTCGTGCGGGCGATGGCTTCGCCCTCCGGCTTTTCATCGCACACAACATGGAAGTAGTCTCCATGAGCACTCGTGACTCGCGCAACGCCTTCAGTCTCATCCCCCCAGTATCCCCAGGCCTTCAACCTTTCGCCAGACATCGCCTTGCCCTCTTTACTCGCATATAACTTGACTTGCCTGTAACTTACCTTATGGTTGCCATCATTGACATTCCCGTGCGAAGCGCGGGCGGCGGGCTACACTGCGTATGGATCAAGGAACTCACGCCTGAAATTGAAGCCGCCGACAAAGTCCTCTGGCGAATCGGAATCGGTCTTGCCTATTCTCTTTGCATTGTAGAGGTTGAACACAATCGCCCCCACGTCTTCGCAGCTGTGCACTCCCCAGTCGTTGAGCGTGGTGTACGCAAGCGGACCATATGCGTCAAGCGCGAGATCGCGGAAATAGCACAGGAGCTCGTGTCCCGACACATGGCCCTTCGCGTCCTCGCTGGCGATGCGTATCACCTCCAGCACAAAGTCGTAGGCGCGGGAATCAAACCGCCCATCCGTCTTCAGGATGTCGGAATAGCTGTCCTTCTCGTACTGTATTTCCGGCACGTCTATCATTGGCTCACCTCGATGCGGAACGCCATTCCGGAGGCAGCGACGCAATGACGGAGTCCACCACCTGCTCAAGGGTTAGATCCGAAGAATCGATCTCAACCGCCCCATCCGCCTTGCGAAGCGGGGCGTATTTGCGGGAGGAGTCTATCCTGTCTCGCGCAAGCAGCGATTCCCTGACGGCCTCGGCCGTCTGCATGGCGATTCCCTTCTCCACCTCCTCCTTCTGCCGCCTTGAGGCACGCACGTCTGCCGATGCCGTAAGGTAGAAGCGCGCTGGAGTATCCGGGAAAACCGCCGTGGTGATGTCCCTGCCCTCTACGACAAGGTCGCCAAAGGACGGAAGCGACCGGAGGATCGCTGTTACGCTGTCGCGCACCGCCTTCACCGTGGCGACCGCAGATGCATGCGCATTGACCGCCGGAGTGCGGATGCGGTCGCCCGGCTCCTCGCCGTGCACGAGAAAGCGGACGCAGCCACCCTCTGGCACGCATTCTATCTTGACATGCCCCAAGAACCCCGCCACGTCCGCCGGGTTGGAGGTATCAATGCCATTCTCCACGCACTGCCATGTTATTATCCTGTACAATGCCCCGGAATCGACATGCAGAAATCCCAGACGTTCCCCGACGATGCGGGAGACGGAACTCTTCCCCGCCCCGCTCGGCCCATCGATTGCAATGACTTTCGACATCGTTTCCCCTTCAGTTTTAATGCGCGGATTATATCAAAGTTCTCGTCGGAGTGTTACTGCTTAATTGGAAGCAAGACGGGGGGGGCCTCGGCATCGTCCCTCAGACCAACAGTCCGCTCATCGCCGGCAGCGGAAATGCCGCGCCGGAAGCAAGCTGACAAGACGAATGACAAAGGACGTCAAGCGTGCATAGGCCAGCAAGATGGCCGAGGAAGCCGCCGCATATGCGCTCGCGACCGCGTTCGCCCGTCCAAAGACGAACAGCCCAGTTGAGATCCGGACGGATTCCCCAACTGGGCGATGTTCAAGAAACCGCCTATGCCGTATCAGCGCAGGTTCACGCGGTTGTGCTTGCCGCGCGCCTTGAGCGCGGCCTCCAGCGCGGCGACCTCCTCTTCCGGGAACGCCTTCTTCGCGCACGTCACCGTCTTCAGCCGGGGGCAGGAGAGGAGCGGCGCGAGCGAGGCGACGCCGGAGACGTTGGGCATCGATACGACTTCCAGCGCGGGCAGCCCCGCGAGCGCGTCGAAGTTCGACACCTTGTGCGCCGTCTTCCGGTCGTTCGGGAGCGTGAGCCTCTTGAGGCTCTTGAGGCCCTTGGCGAACGCGAGGTCGACGTCGCACTTGACGGCGAGGTCGAGCGTCTTCAGCGCCGTCAGGGCGGCGAGCGCGTCGAAGTCCGCGACGACCGAGCCGGGAAGCTCGAGGCGCTCGAGCTTCGTCGCGTTCGCCAGCACCTTCAGCGACCCGAAGGCCGTGGCGAGGTTGCGGCCGTCCATGTTCCAGGCCCGCAGGTAGCGGAGGTTCGGCAGGCTCGCAAGCGGCGTGAAGTCGTCGATCTTCTCGGCGAAGACCTTGACCTCCTCGGCCTGCGGGACCTCCTTCAGCCAGGCGAGAGACGTCATCTTCGTGAGCCCGCCGTGGAAGGCCGTCACCTGCTTGAGCGAGCCGAGCGAGCGGTAGCAGTCCTCGCCCGGGACGAGCGGGTTGACGGCGTAGTAGTCGATCTTCCGGAGGCTCTTCGCCGCCGCGAGCGGGGAGAAGTCCTTCACCTTCGATGCGTAGAGGTCGAGCTCCGCGAGGGCGGGCAGGGCGGCGACTGGCGCGAGGTCGGAGATCTCGCAGTACTTCAGGGCCAGGGTGCTGACGGCCGCGAGCTTGGCGAGCGGGGCGAAGTCGGCCTTGACGCCGGTGATCGAGACCCGGCGCGCCGACGTGAACGCCGTGACGGGCGCGAGGTCGGAGATCTTGCGGTCGGCGGCCGTGTCAGTGATGTAGACGCTCGTCGCGCCCGGCCAGGCCTGCGCGGCGGCCGCGAGCGCGCCGGCGTCGCACTTCTCCAGCGTCAGCGAGACGGAGGGCGAACCGCCGAGGGCCTTGAACTCCTCGGCGGCGGCGGCGACCTCGGCCGCGTCCGCACCCTTGAGGGTGACGCCGCTGCGCGTGACGCGCTTCTCGGCGAACGCCGCGAGCGAGAGGAGCGCGAAGGCGACGGCCGCGGCACCCTTCGCCGCGGACGGCGCACCGGCGGCGGCCTTCGCCTTGGCGGCCTTGCGCCTCTGGATCAGCTTCCAGACGAAGAAGCCGGCGACGGCGAGAAGCGCTACGCCGAGGACTGGGCGGTAGAAGAGCCAGGCGACGCCTATCGTCACGAGTGCGCAGACGAGCGAGACGAGGCCGGCCACGACGGCGATGCCCATCTCGACGACGTTGCCGAGGAACGGCAGCACGTCCGCCAGGACCGACAGCGGCTTGAGGAGCATCGACAGGCCGGCGAACATCATCAGGAACCCGCCGAGGCGGAGGCCCCACGTGAAGAGCGTGTTCGCGTCGCGCGCGTCGGCGAACATCTCCGCCGCGTCGGCTACGCCGTCCTTGAGGAGGTCGACCCGCTTGCCCGTCTTCGCCACGTAGGGGACGAAGGTGTCGCCGTGCTGCTTGGAGACGACGGAGATCTCGTGCGGGTAGACGACGCTGAAGACGACGCGCATGTCGCCGATGCGCGGCTGCGACGCGACGTCCCGCTCGTTCTTCTCGTTGAGGCGCGTCTCGCGGTTCGGCACGTAGATCGTCGTGCCCTTCAACTGGACGCGCGCGACGCGGCAGGTGAAGTCCGCAGGGTATGCGTAGTCCTTGGCCTCGCCGATGCGCGACACCTGGCCCGCGCTCAGGCGGAACGCGCCGAAGCTCACGTTCGCCGCGCGCTGCGTCCGCGACGGGAACTCCAGCGCACCGGGGTTGTCGTGTCCGGACTCCTTGAACTCGGACGAGTCGATCGCCTGCCCGCTCCAGACCTTCGAGTAGGTGTAGGTTTTCGTCGTCGTGACGCTGCCGCCGGCGTTCTTCCTCTCCTCCGTCTTGCAGTTCTCCCGCCACTGGTACATCTCGACCTTGCGGATGAGCGCGATCGCCGTCTCGGAGACGCCGAACTCCTCGTCCACAAGGACGTCCTTCGTGTCGGCCTTGCCCGAGACGTGCACGAGCCGGCCGTCCATCCCGGGATCGACCTTCTCTGCGGACTCGAGGGCCACGCAGGCCCCCTCGCCCTCGTCGAGGGCCTTCGCCGTCTTCACCGAGTTGCCCTCGTTCCAGAAGAGCACGGGGAAGCCCAGCACGAAGAGGCCGAGCCCCACGACCACGCCCTTGATCGAGTTGCCGAGGCGCGAACCCCACGATTCCGTCGTCGTTTCCGTCACTGCCATAGTCTACCTCCTATCGTTTATGCCTATTTGAGCTTTACTTCCGGCTACTGAGCCGGATGGACGCCCATGCCCTTCTCTGCTCCGGCAAGCGGCGTCGTGTAGGAGACCTTCTCCTTGACCTCCGTCACCGAGACCGTGCCAAGCTTCGTCATGGAGCTGTCGATCACCTCGCCCGTGTCCTCATCTACGACCTCCTCGACCTTGCCGACGTCGAAGCGCATGCCGACGGCAACGCCGTCGCGCGCGCCGCGGTTGACGATAAGGCGGTCGGGCTTCGCGAGCGCGACAGAGCCGGACCAAGGAATGGTGTCGAGCTGGGCAACCAGGAACTCGATCGCCTGGGCGCAGGCGTCCATCGTGGCCTTGCCCATGTTGTCCTTCTCGAATCCGCCAAGGTCGCCGGTGAGTCCGCCCAGCTTCGACCCGTGGTATCCCAGGCTAATGCCGCGCCTTCCGCTCTTGCCGATCACCGTCTTGGACGCCTTGACCTGCCCGGTCGTAGTATCGACGAGGTATATCGTTATGTTGATCTCCGCCGAGCCGGCATCGCCGCCGACCGTGATGCCCTTGAAGCCGAATCCGCCGCCCGTGCCCTTCGTCTCCTGCACATGCGTGATCGCGCCCTTGACGAGCAGCTGCGCCGGCGTCATGCGGCCCATCTTCGGAGCCTTCTTGCCGCCCGCCATGCGGCCCGACGCCGCAAGGTCCTGCTCCTGCATCGCCGCGCCGCGCATGTCGGCCTCGCCGAGGACGATAAACCGTCCGCTCTGGACGAGCTGGTCGGTGAAGATCGTGCCCCATGCGTGCCCGAGCTCCCACTGCCCGCGCCAGTTCGCCTTGTTCTCGAACTTCGTCACCTGAACGGAATAGCGCAGGTTGCTTCCGCCGGCAAACGCCGCCGCAGAGACGGCAACCATGCCTAACATCACAAGTTTCTTCATTTTCACCTCTTACCTTGCTTTCGCGTTAAAACCACAGCCATCATCCGACGCCGCCTACTTGATCGCCTGCGCACCCTTGCCCGGCAGTGCGCCGAAGAGCTTGAGCGCCATCTCCCAGGGGTAGCGGTTCGCGTACATGTCGCACTGCGTCTTGATCGTTCCCTGGAGCGGCAGGCCGAGGACGCTCCGCAGCGCGTTGCACTTGCCTTCGTCGAGCTTCGTCGTCTCGGAGTACTTCATCGTCAGGAAGGCGTTGAGGTACTTCGGGTCGATGCGGCCCCCGAACGCCTTGGGGTCCGTGAGGTCTACGTTGCCCTCGATCGACTCGATGCCGTCAGTCCCCTCCAGGTCCTCGAAGCCGTCCACGCGCACCTTCGCGATGGAGGGCGAGATCGTCATCTGGATGTCGCTCTCGCGGTTGAGGAAGAAGACGTTGCCGTCGATCTTGATCTTCTTGTCCTTCGGGTTGC
>CAKULV010000086.1 GCA_934667425.1 uncultured Kiritimatiellota bacterium
TTCGTGCCCGTCTCCTACGAGAACCAGGCGCGCTACCTGACGCGCGGCATGGCGCTCATGTCCACCGAGGACATCCGTGCGATCATCTGGCACGTCGACTTCACGATGCTCGACGAGTTCGGCGCGATCGTCAAGGCGCACGAGGCCGCGTGGCCTAAGCCGATGCTGCAGGCGTTCGCGACGGTGACGCACAACCTCTCGGACGTGCAGGGCAACATGAAGCTCCACCGCCTCGGTCCGAAGACGTATCTCGTGAGCGGCCGCCGCGCGAACGGGCGCTTCGTACACGTCTTCTGGCGGTCGGCGGGCGTGGAACGCGTCGCGCCGCCGGTCGCGGGCATCATGTCGGCGGAGGACTACCTCGGTACGCCCGTCGCATTGGGCGAGACGCTGACGGTCTCGGAGGATCCCGTCTACATTCACGCGACAGGCGACTACACGGGGCCGGAGTGGACACCGCCGCCGGGCGGCTACCGCGAGAAGCCGCAGGTAGAGCTGAAGACCGACTGCACGGCCGTAGCGCTGGAGCCGGGCGTCAAGTCCGCCGCGACTGCCGCGCCCGTGCCGGCGGCGATGTGGAGCGACCCCGCGTCCGCGCCGACGCTGCGCGTTGCCTATGCGCGCGATGCGGGCTTCATCCTCGAAGCCGAGGTCAAGGACACACGGCATATGCAGCCCCATTCGCGCGAACGGCTCGTCGAGGGCGACTCGCTGACGTTCGCGTTCGACGTCAACAAGACGGACGAGTGGCGGGCGAACGACATCTGGATGAACTACAAGGGGCACAACTGCGTCGAGTATTCCGTTGCGCTGCGGGCGGACGGCAAGAGCGAGGTCTTCCGCCGCAACTGCTGGATCCCCGACATGCGGAAGTTCGAGTCCGTCGGCGCGAACGTGCGCGCGAACGTGCGGCACGCGAACGGCGTGACGAAATACTGGGTCTGGATTCCGTGGGCGAACCTCGGCCTCGACGAGCAGCTGAAGGCGGGTGCGAAGATCGGGTTCGCGGCCGTCCTCTATTCGTCCGACGGCGGAGAGGTGAATACGAACCGCCTCTTCGGCGGCATTGCCAATCCGCTCGATCCGATGCGCTATGGCGTTCTGGAGCTGAAGTGAGGGGGCGCGTATGTTGACACGACGCAACTTCATCCTTTCGTCCGCCGCGTTCGTCGCCTGTGGCACTGCGGCGGCGAAAGGGCGTGACCTGAAAAACCCCGATCTTAAACTTGGCGTCATTTCTGACATCCACATCCGGCGGCCGGAGGACGTGAAGGTCGTGCGGATGGGGGGCGGCGAAGCGGAAGGACGCACTTACGACGTTCCTGGAGGGCTACCCGAACCTCGTGTGCCTGTCGGGCGACGGACACGAGCCGTGCGCTTCGACCCGCCCTGGGAGATCGCGGTCGCGCAAGCTTGATGTCCTGTCAACTCGGCAGGAATGGTATAATACGGGCATGAGTTTGAAGGAGAAGACAGGGAAGAAGGTCGTCTTCGTCGGGACGTGCAAGACGGGGCAGCGGGAATGAGGTCGCAATGAGGGATCTGGCGGCGGCACAATGGGCCATCTGCGCGTTTCCGGCCATAGGCGCACTGATGGCCGTGTGGCTCGCGTGCCTCCTGCGCGAGCGCGGCATCCGCCCGCTCCGCGCGCTCGCCCGGCTCATGCGCCGCCCGCATTGGGAGGCTCTTGCCGTGCTGGCGTGCGTGGGCGGACTTGTGCACCACGGCGCGACAAAGCACGTCGCCTCATCCCCGTCCGGGCCAGACGCCGCCATGGCAATGCCCGACACACCGCTTGCGGCACAGGCCGAGGCGGATTCCGGGCAGTCCCCCGGCTGGACCAACGCCGCCTGCGGGGTCTGCGCCACGGGGATATCCCCCGGCGAGACGTCGGTCCTCATCCGGGCGCACTGGCCCTCGCCGCCCGCCGGCGGTGCGTCCGGCGTCGAGGTCTACGCTCGTCCGCGTCTGGACGCCGGCGGCTGGTCTGGGGTGGGGACTGCGGCCATCCCCGCAGGAGCGGACGGCGTGGCCATTGAGATACCCCGCTCCATCCTGCCGCCCGGCGGGGCGGAGGCGATGTTCTTCACGCTCGGCCTCGACTCCGACACGGACGGCGACGGGCTATCGGACGCATTCGAGCGGCTGGTGTCCGCGACCGATCCTCTCCTCGCCGACACGGACGGTGACAGCCTCCCCGACGGCTGGGAAGTCCGCCATGGGTTCAACCCCCTCTCCGCCCCGGGCATGGGGGAGGCGGATTCCGATGCGGACGGCGACGGGTTGCCGAATGCGGCGGAGTTCGCGCTCGGCACGGACCCGCTGAACGCCGACACGGACGGGGACGGACTCTCCGACTGCGACGAGGCCGGATGCATTGTTTTGGCGGACGGCTTCGAGTGGCATGACGCCGCCGGGCTGCCGGAGACCTGCGCAAGGCCGCCCGACGGCGGGCTACACAGCCATTTCGGCGCATCCGCGATCGCGCAGCTCGCGGACGGCACGGCGGTGCTTGGCGACGCCATGGCCCGAGCCGTCTGCTTCGACAACGGCGTCGTGTACCTGGTTTCCCCGGGGCCGCCCGGCCCGTTCGTGTTCCCGGAGCGCCCAACACCACTAGACTGGGCCGACTACAGCATGGGCGACATCCTTGTCGCGCCATACTGGTGCGACTCCGGGCTGGTCGCCGGCGACGCCTCGTCCCTCATGCGCGTGGGGGTTGTCGCGGGCGACGGGTGCTTCGTCGCCGAGTACCGCAACGTGGGGCTGTGCGGAGCGTCCGGCGGCAGGATGACCTACCAGGTCATCGTCCCCGGCGGGACTGGCAATGTCGTCCGCGTCAGCTACCTGTCGTCGGACGACGGGTTCGGCGGCTCCGGCGCGGTCGCCGGGGTGCAGGTCAGGCGGATCGCCACTGTGGACGGGCTATACAACCTGGCGTGGGACTTCGCGGAGCGCGGGCCGATCCCGTCCGGTACGACCGTCGAGTACCGCCTCGGGCACGGCACTGATCCCCTGAACGCGGATACTGATGGCGACGGCCTCTCCGACGGCGACGAAGTCTGCCTGCACCGCACAAATCCCCTGAGGGCGGACAGCGACGGCGACGGGCTGGCCGACATGCGCGAACTCGCCCTCGGCACGGATCCCATGTCGCCGGACACGGACGGCGATGGTCTACTTGATGGCTGGGAGGCCGCACACGGCCTCGATCCGCTCGTGCCGTCCGGCGACGACGGGGCGGACGCGGACGTTGACGGAGACGGGCTTACGAACATCCAGGAGCAGCGGCGGGGGACGGATCCATGGAACCCCGACACGGACGGGGACGGACTTTCGGACGGCCAGGAAGTGAACGTGCACGGGACAAGCCCGACCGTCGCCGACACGGACGGGGACGGGCTGAACGACGGCGAGGAAGTGAATGTGTATGGGACAAGCCCAACCAACACCGACACTGACGGCGACGGGCTTCCCGACCGCTGGGAGATTGACAACGGCCTCGATCCGCAAAGCCCGGCGGGGAACGATGGCGCGTCCGGCGACGCGGACGGCGACGGCCTCTGCAATTCGGACGAGCTGGCCCTGGGGACGGACCCTCGCGCATCGGACACCGACGGTGACGGAGTCTCCGACTTTCAGGAGATATGCAACGGCTCAGATCCGGCAGACGGAACCGATGGCGGAAGTCCATCGGCGAAGTTCCCTTACAGGGGAATGCTTCTTGGCATCGGCGGCGACTACGCCGCCTGGAGCATGGCCGTCGCAAGGCTTGGCCAGGCCGATGGCCGGCAGGATAAGTTCTCCATGGCGTCGCCTGGGAATACCGTTAGGAGGCCGATGATCCTGAAGAAGGGCCGCTCCTATCGCCTCACGATGCGGTGGCTGAATTCGGACGGCCACACGGACCCCAACTGGTACTGCTGGCAGGCGACGGTGAACGGGCTGCCGACCGGGCCATCCTACGAAAGCTACAAGGCGACGCGGCTTCCCGGGAACGAGGTGGTCTGCGGACTCGGCTGGATGGCCGAGAACGCCGACGGTCTCCTTACGTCGCACGTCCACATGTGCGATGGCAGGGGCGGGAACGTGGCCGAGGGCCTGGAGGCGACCCTGCACGTATACCGGTGCGAGGTGACGGTATGCGACCCGGACAACGCGCACTGGCCGGAACTTGAGGCGTCGCGTGTGCTGCTGGACGACGACAGGCTCCGGATCCGGGTCAGCGTCATGCCGGCCATCGAGGACTTCGACCTCTTCCGGCGCGTGATGGGGAGCAACATCGTGGTGGCTACGTCTGGCACCTGTCCGGCAGGCGTCGGAATTCCCATCGATGCCTCCGAGTTCCTCTGCAGCGGCACGAATTCCGAGATCCGCATGACCCGGACGCGCGCGCAGCTGGCCGGACTGGGGCTTCTGCCGCCGCAGGACGAGGACGGCGTGGACGAGATGGCGTGGATTGACATGGGAGCTGTTGATTCAGAGTTGCCGTCCAATCTTACGGATGGCGAAGCTTTTTCCTCGATTGGGTATGCTTTTCGTGGCAAAGCGACAAGAGAAGCCTCGAAAACTCTCGACTCAACCCCGCCCAATTCCCAACCATCCGATTCCTTTTTCAAGGCGGCAGGCTGCGAGATTGTCACTGTTGAATATGGAGGGGTGAGAAGTTCGAGACGGCAGATAAAGAATCAAGCTGACATATTCTACTATTCAGGACATGGGGATTTGCGCACAGGCGCCCTACAGGGCGGTTTTTTGCCCGATCTTGTTGCCCCATATTGGCAAAAGGAGCTTAATTGCGCAGTCTTCGCTGGGTGTTCCGTCTTGAATATTGGCAAGTTCCGGAATGAATCCTTCGGTTGGACGACTTCGTTGTATTGGCATTGGAGAACCAAAGGGGCTGTCCCTTCGCCGGGGAAAATATGGGCCGAAAAAATCAGGGGCGTTCTGCTCGGGTTTTGTTGGCGGGCTCCATTGGATAACGCAGGTGGTCTGGAGATTGCCGAGAAGTTTGCTTCGGAAGTGAATCAAGGTCATGACTGGATCACGGCATGGCGGAACGCGACAAATAGAAAATCTGGTTATAATGCCTGTGCGATTGATTGCACAGTAATCCCCAATCGGTATTGGTATTGGGTGGAATCTAATGGCGTCAGTTCATGGACAAACGTATTGAAGGGAGCGACTTCGCAATGGTGAGTGAATTTATTGAAAAGGTAATTGTCGTTGCGATTGGGCTGTGTGCAGCTGGCGCAACGGCCAATTCGATCACAAGTGTATGCTCTATTGTGGATATTCCACTGGGGTCGAATGTGCTGAGCAGAATCGAATCCCGAAACCGTTCTACGGCTGATCTAGTTGTGCTCGGAAACATACGTGCGATGGTCATCGGCAACGTTCGGGACCAGTCATTCTACTTTTCGGATTCGCTTCGGAATGCGCTTAATATAGAAACAGGTCTATGGGAAGGATCAGGAGCAGAGTTTGAAAGCGGATTTGCGGAGATCGCGACAAGTGGACGGTTTACAGATTTTAAAGTCAGTGCGGTATCCAATGCAAGTGCCTCAGCATCGGAACGATGGGACGTTTCCATGTCGCTAAAGCATCTGGGCGTGATGACGACAAACTCCTTTAGTCTTGTTCTGTCCCATTCGAATTCCCAATGGTGGGTGGAAGACTTGATTCTAGAAGGGTTGTCCATAAAGGCCGATCCGTAAAGACTCTCGCAGGTGTGGCAGGTGATAAAAGTTGAAGGTGCAAGGTAATTCTACTGCCAAGAAGGAGGACTGGTAATGAAGTTAATTTTGTGTGTTGAGCAAGTGTGCGTGAATCTCATGTGCCTGATCCGGGAAAATATGAACAAGATTCTCAAATGGTTCGTCGGTTCGGTCATGGTTCTTGTCCTTGTCGGTGCCTGAACTGTTTGGATTACAGAAAGATTTTATCGGCATGGGTACCGAGAGGGGAGGCTTGAATATTTGATGGACGACAAAGAGCGGTTTGGCTTGCGCGAATGGCTTAAGGAACATCCTGAAGACACTGAGAAATTCTTAGGTAAAAGCAAAAGCCTTGATGACCATGAGTCGACCGTCAAACATCCAACTTTTTGGACTCAGGCAGATAATTGGCTTTTCCCATTGTAAAACAAAAAAACACTTCCCACAACCTACCAAGGAACAAACAACCATGACTATAGCCACACTTCTCTGCGCGATTGCGCTTGTGTCCGATCCGCTGGCCGGGCGGCTCTGCGGAAAGGGGCCGACCCCGCCGGAGGGCTATTCGCCGCCGCTCGTCTCGAACGGCGACCTCAACATGCTCGTCGAATGGACGGGCGGACAGAGCGGCGCCGAATACAACAAGATGCTAACGACCGTCTACTGGCAGGGACGGCGCGGCCCCGCGCGCGACGCGGAGCTTTTCGCGTTCGGACGCTTCAACCCGACGATGGCTATTGACGGAAAGACCGTTGGACTCCCGGCGGCGTGGTCGCAGACGCTCGACGTCCGAAAGGCGCTCGTCACCTGCGAAGGCGTGTTCGCCGAGGGGCTGGAGGCGACGACCGAGGTCTTCTGCGCACTCGACCGCAACGTCGTCGCGATCCGCCGGACGG
>CAKULV010000087.1 GCA_934667425.1 uncultured Kiritimatiellota bacterium
CTGATGGACGGCGAGAAGTGCGTTCATGAGTTCGTCGATCGCGTCGATCTCGATTTTTCAACTGTCTCCCAGCATCTTTCGGGACTCAAGGCCGCCGGTGTGGTCGAGGCCGACAAGCGCGGCAAGGAAGTCTTCTACCGGCTGAAATGCAGCTGCGTACGCAGCTTTCTCAGGTGCGTCGAGGCGAAAAGAAGATCCGGCGCGTGCTGAATCGCTGCGGTGGACATTGCGGCAGGTGATTCCCGAATCCGGAACACAGGAGGGCAAGGCATGAAATACGTCATCATCGGCGGCGTGGCTGCAGGGGCGAGCGCTGCGGCGCGGCTGCGGAGGCTCGACGAACAGGCGGAGATCGTCCTTCTCGAGAAGGGAAGCGAGATCTCCTATGCGAACTGCGGACTCCCGTACCATGTCGGCGGCGAGATCTCCGCCCGCGCGCGGCTCTCGGTGATGCCGCCCGCCAAGTTCGCCTCCTGGTTCAACGTCGACGTCCGCACGAACTGCGAGGCGACCGCGATCGACCGCGCGAAGAAGGAAGTCGAGGTCCGCACGGCGGACGGGGCCTCGCGCCTCACCTACGACAAGCTGCTGATCGCGACCGGCGCGACGCCCGTCGGCGATGCCTACACGGATGCGACGCATCCGCACGTGGCGCACCTCTGGACGCTCGCCGACATGGACCGCGTCATGGCGAAGCTCGGGGCGGCGAAGCGCGTCCTCGTGGTCGGGGCGGGATTCGTCGGCCTCGAACTCGCCGAGAACCTGCGTCATCGCGGTCTCGCCGTCACCGTCGTCCAGCGCGGTGGACACGTCCTGCCGACGATGGACGCCGAAATGGCCGAGCCGCTGGCGGACGAGCTCCGCGGCGCGGGGATCGACCTCCGGTTTGGACGCATCGTCTCCGATTTCGTGGAGAAGCCGGACGGCGTGGAGGCGGTGCTGGACGATGGCACACGCCTCGCCGTCGATCTCGCCGTGGTCTCGACGGGCGTTCGTCCGCGCTCCGAACTCGCCAGGTCCGCCGGGCTCGAGATCGGCCCGCGCGAACACATCGTCGTCGACGAAGGACTCCACACGAGCGATCCGGACATCTACGCTGCGGGCGACGTGATCGAGGTGCGCGATCCCGTGTTCGGCGGCAAGACGGCGATCGCGCTGGCGGGACCGGCCAACAAGCAGGGCCGCATCGCCGCGGACAACATGGCCGGAGGCGCGAGCGTCTACCGTGGCACCTTCGGGACGAGCGTCGTCAAGGTCGGCGAGCTGACCGCGGCGGGCGTCGGATGGACCGAGGCACGGCTCAAGGCCGAGAATCGCGACTACCGGAAGATCTACATCCATCCGTCGTCAAGGGCGGGCTACTATCCCGGCGCGGCGCGGCTCAGCATGAAGCTCCTCTTCGGCGCGGACGGCACGATCTACGGGGCCCAGATCGTCGGCGCGAAAGGCGTCGACAAGCGGATCGACACGATCGCCGAGGCGATGTGCGTGAGGCTCAAGGCCCCGCAGCTCGGCGAAATCGAACTCGCCTACGCGCCGCCGTACAGCTCGGCGAAGGATCCGGTGAACTTTCTCGGCTTCGTCGCGGAGAACGTCCTCACCGGCAAGAGCGACGTCGTCGCGCCGGACACGATCCCGGCGGACGCGCAGGTCATCGACGTGCGCGAACCGTCCGAACACGAGATGGGGGCGGTTCCCGGCGCGATCAACATCCCGCTCGGGAGCCTGCGGACGCGCCTTGCCGAACTCGACCGGGCGAAGACCTACGTGACGTGCTGCGCGGTGGGGCTGCGCGGCTATCTTGCCGAGCGCATCCTCAAGCAGAACGGCTTCAAGGTGTGCAACCTCTCCGGCGGCTGGGCTACCTGGCGGCTGTTCCATCCGGAGCGGGAAGGGGTGAAGGGGTCAGGTGGCTGATGTACGCATGCGGCGGTATTGACAGGAAAAATTTGGTACAATCACCAACAACAACTTGTAAAGCAAGGAAAGGAAAAGCCCAGCTATGACGAACGCACTCTACAATAGACGTGACTTCCTGAAGGGAACCGCTTGCATCGGGGCAGTTGCGCCGATCGCGGGCAGGCCGGTTGCCGACGTCGGACAGGCGGAATCTGTCGGACAAGGAAAGGATCTTGGCAAGGCGAAGGCGTTGCCGCCGGGTCGGTATGACGAGCATATCCACATCTACGACGACAACGAGCCGAATCCTGGAGCGTTTGCCGCGCGCATGGCAGAGGCCGGGATGACCGGTGGCTGCGTCTTTTCGCGCGAACAGGCCCCGTCGCCGCGTCTTGCGAAAACGACGCGCATGACGCCGGAGCAGATAGTTGACAATGTCATCGCGTGGTGCTCCGCTTCACCGACGTTCTATCCGTTCTACTGGATTGATCCATCCCGGGACGATGCGGTTGAGCTTGTGGACATGGCTGTCGAGAAGGGGATTTGCGGATTCAAGGTGATTCGCAACAACGGCATGCCTGCGAGCGGCCCTGCGTTGGACGCCTATCGTCGCATGGCGTATTACGGGAAGCCCCTCACGTTTCATTCCGGAATCCTGTACGATGGGGTTCCGTCCAGCGAGTTTTTCCGCCCGGTTGCGTTTGAATCGATGTTGCGCGTGCCGCACTTGCGGTTCTGCCTCGCGCATATTTCATGGCCGTGGTGCGATGAATGCCTGGCGGTGCTTGGCAAGATTCGCGATTCGAGTTGGCGGCTGAGTGATGCTCGTACCGGCGAGATGAACAGGGACGTTCCCTCGATGTACATAGACACGGCTCCAGGTCCGAGGAGCATCTGGCGCAAGGACGCGTTGCAGAAGATATACATGACGCACTTCAAGGACGCCATCAAGGACCGTCTGATGTTCGGAACCGACAACAACGTGCGTAATTATAGTGTCCAGCACTGCCGGAAGTTCCAGAAATTCGACGATGCGCTCTTCGGCGAAATGGGTTTGGCGGCAGCGCAGGTCGATTCCTACTACCGCAAGGCCATGGAGTCGTTCCTTTTCGGATGAAGCAAAGATACAATGACAAGAAAAGAGTTCGTCATACATGGACTAACCGCAGGTGTGGCGGCGGGCGGCATTGCTGCCGGATGGTTCGGCGTGGGGCTTGTCGAGTACATGGGAGCTTCGCCCGACACGCCGTGGAAATCGCTTACGCCCAAAGAAGCCGAAGGGCTTGACCGTCTCGCCGAGGAACTGATACCTGCCGATCCGCCGTCGCCGGAGAACTGCGTCAGGGGCGTTCCCGGCGCACATGACGCCAAGGTGGTGCGCTACATCGACTGGCAGCTTGCGACCGGCGCGCCGTATGAGATGCATCTGCCGACGTACCGCAAGCATCTGGCTTTGATTCGCGAAGGCGGCGGGCAGAGGGCTGCCCGCCCCCCTGCCGCCGCCGCGAATTGCAGGGCGGGAGCCCCGCGCCCGCCGATGTCTGCCGCCGAGGTCGAGAAGGAGTTCCCGGAATTCTTCAAATTGCTTCTCAAGCACGTGAAGCAGGGCTTCTACGGTCATCCGCGTCATGGCGGCAATGCTGGATGGGCGAGCTACAGGATGCTTGGCATAGCGGGACCGTCGGTCACGGGGCGGAATATTCCGGGGGTGGCGAACCATCCATGATCAAGGAAACGGCAGATGCGGTGGTAATCGGTTCAGGTGCGGGCGGCGGTTGCGCGGCAAAGGTGCTTGCCTGCGCAGGCATAAGGACCATCATAATAGAGCGCGGCGAATGGGCGAAGGGAGATGTTCTTGGAGAGGACGATCTCGCCTCCCAGCGTTCGCCGCATCTATGTCAGGGTCCGGGGCCGGGCGGCGCACGTACGCGGAAATGCCATTTCCACGACAACGGACGCTTCGGCGTGGTGGTTCCGTGGAACGCGGCATGTGTCGGTTCAGGGACTGTGACGTATGGCGCCATGGCGTGGCGTTTTCTGGAGACGGATTTCAAGCTCAAAAGCCATTATGGGGAGATCCCTGGTTCTTCTGTCGAAGACTGGCCGATAACCTACGCCGACCTTGAGCCGTTTTACCATCAGGCGGAATGCGAGGTCGGCGTGTCGGGATCGAACGAGGGCAATCCGTTCGCCGCTCCGCGCCGCAAGCCTTTCCCGATGCCTCCGTTCGCGCTCGATCCTGAATCCCGGCTCGTCTGGGACGTCGGCAAGAAGATGGGGCTTCATCCGTTCCATGTCCCGTTCCTGCGCAATTCCGTGCCGCGCAACGGACGTCCCGCCTGCATACATCAGCATTCGTGCGTCGGCTTCCAATGTCCCATAGATGCGAAGAACGGATCGCAGAACACGGTGATCCCCGTTGCGCTTGCAAGCGGAAACTGCGAATTGCGGATTCGCGCCATGGCGACGGAGCTTGTCGTTGACGATAGGGGGCGGCTTACGGGCGTAAGGTATGTGGATGAAAACGACAAGGTTCACGAAATCTCCGCAAGGGTCGTTGTTGTGGCCGGCGGCTCGAATGCCACCGCGCGTCTTCTGATGACATCGCGTTCTAAGCTTTTCCCGAACGGCGCGGGCAACAACCACGATGTCGTGGGGCGCAACATCACCTCGCATGCATACGTTGACGCTCGCGGGTTCGTTGACCACGACCTGTACACTCCTGCCGGGCCCGGCGCTGGCACGGCGTTCATGGACTTCAGCCACGACAACAATGGATTCATCTGCGGAGGCATCGTCCACACGGATTTCCGCTGGGTGCCGTCCATCTTCGCGGCGGCGAAATGGCAAGGCGTTCCCGAATGGGGCAGGGCGCACAGGGATTTCATGCGCACGCACTACAGGCGCATGATCCGCGTGTGCGGGCCTATGCAACAGACGCCGAGATGGGAGAACCGCATCAGGCTCGACCCCAAACGCAAGGACCATTGGGGACTGCCACTCCTGGCCTCGGAGGGCGGCGAACATCCGAACGACGCGAAGGGCCGCTGCTTCCTCTCCGACAGGTGCGCGGACATCATACGGGCGTGCGGGGCGAAGATGATTGTTCAGGGCGGCAACGATCCAGCGCCGAGAAAATGGTGGGGGGGAGGCGGACAGCACCAGAGCGGATCATGCCGGATGGGGGCAGACCCGAAAAAGAGCGTCACAGACAAATGGGCGCGCGTATGGGACTTCCCCAACCTTTTCATAGCAGACGGCTCCGTGCACGTGAACAATGGCGGCATGAACCCCGTGCTCACCATCATGGCACTCGCGTTCCGTACAGCCTCGCATATCGTCGAGAACCATAAGGAGGTGGGGCTGTGAGTTTTCGCGCGCTTTGTATGTTCCGTGGTTCCAGAACCGTCCCGCTTGTCTTGATTGTCGCCATTGCATTCTGTATCGCCGCCGGAATAGGCGCGTTCTGCCGATTCGAGTACGGCGACCCGGCGAAGACCTGCATCCTTTGCCACGAGATACGCGGATCGCGCGACAGGTGGTCGAGGTCGCCGCATAAGGAAGTCGACTGCAAGGACTGCCACGGCGGCACTTTAGAGTCGCTTGGCGACAACATAAAACGGGGCGTCAAGCATGTCATGGGTGCGGACTATGCCCGTCTCGGATCGACTTTCTGTCTCTCCGAGAGGCAAGTGGAGGATTTGTGCGACAGGTGCGCGAAGTGCCATCGTGCGGAGGCGGAGCAGTGGGCGAGGAGCGGACACGGCAAGTCAGCTTCCGAGTTCCTTCAGGACGAGTCCCACAACGCCGCCTGGAAGCCCGCCGACCATTGCCTCAGATGCCACGGCATGTTTCTTGAAGGGGAGATGTCCGATATCGTGAAGCGAAAGGATCTCGCCTCGCGCCGTGCCATCCCGTGCACTGCGTGCCACAGGATACATTCCGAGGATCCGCTGCAGCTGTTCTCGCGCGGCGAATGGACGAGCTTTCCGGCGGCGAATCTGCACCTCCAGAGGATATTCGCGCCTGGCGGACGTGAAGTGCGCCGTTCGCCCGATGCGCAGAACCGGCTTTGCGCGAACTGCCATGCCGCGAACGCGGAGGGGGTCGCGGGTTCTTCCGACGACCGCACGCCTCTCGGCGGGCAGGAGGGCATGTCCTGCACCGATTGCCACAAGGGGCATGACATGAAAGCCGATCCATCGCGTGGGCGCTGTCCGCATCCGCAGTCCGCGTCAAGAAGAAAGCGCAAGGAGGGACGCTCCATGACCTCTGCGGCCTTTGTTCCGATGGGGCGATAAGAAGAAGCTGATGGCGGGGCGGTTCAAGGCATGAACGGAAAGGCGGTGCGATGATGCGCAGTGGGGCGCGTTCAGCTTCTGGAGGCGGCGGCGACGAGGCGCCCAGGGCGCCACCCTGGATTATCCCCGGTTTTTGAAATGGCTACCGAACCCTCGCGAGGCCTCGCGCGGTTTTCATCGATTTTACCGTTG
>CAKULV010000088.1 GCA_934667425.1 uncultured Kiritimatiellota bacterium
CCTTCTCCGCGACGTCGTAGTAGCAGCGCAGCGTCTCGCAGAGGAGCGACTTCCCGAACCGGCGCGGCCGCACGAAGAAGAGGAAGTTCGCGCGCGCCTCCAGCTTGCGGATGAACGCCGTCTTGTCGACGTAGTAGAAGTCCTCCAGGCGGATGCGCTTGAAGTCCTTCACGCCGTAGGGTATTTGCTCGGATCTCATGGCAGATAGTATATCATATCCGCCGACCCGTCGATGCCTGAAAATCTTGTCCGGAATCTGGCGTCTTTTGCTATAATCTCATTTCATGAAGCGCATCGGCATGATCATCGAGGGGCACTGGCACTTGCCCCACATCCACCGATTTCCGGGCTGAGGAACATCGCCATATAATGCGGCAGGGTAATCTTCTTTCCGCTGACGCCAAGATTGCCGTCCACGAGTTTGAACCCGTACGGAATCGTCTCTTCCGCCAGCAATTCGTCAAGCGAATGCGAACGCCCGTTCTGCGCCTTCACCTCGATCGGCACCACGCCGTCATCCGTCTCGATGACGAACTCGACCTCCTTGTCGCCATTTCTGTAATAGCGAATCGGAAAGCCATTGCGCTCCAAAATGCCAGTGACTAGATTCTCGTAAATGCCGCCCTTCACGTTGCCCACAAGCGAGCCGTCGAGAATGCCCCGCTTGGCTAGCATGCCATAGGTCGACGCCAAAAGCCCCACGTCCGACAGATAGAGCTTGAACCATTCGTCCTTGACGTAGCCGGCAAGGCCTGGCAAGGCGACATTCACGCATTCCGCCATCGTCGCGAGGCGTGCGTCCCGCAGCCATTCAACGCTTGAAAGGTATTTGCGCGCCGTTCCCCGATCCTCGACTTCCGCATACTTGAACTTGTGGTTTTCCCTCGCGAGGATGCGCGGGATAGCGCGGAAGCAGCTCTCGACTTTCGGGATGTCCGTCTTGTCCGCATACTTGTGGATGTCCGCGATGTAGTCAGCGATGAGCCGCTCCTGAATCGTCTGGACTTCCCCGTAATGCCCATGCTCGACGAATGCCTTGACGACTTCCGGCATGCCGCCGATGACAACATATTCGCGCAGCAGCTTGCGAAAGCGGCCGTTGACGACCTCCGGCACCGTCTCGCGTCGGTGGAAATATCCACGTAGTTTCTCGATAGTCTCGTCGGAATGGCCTCGCGCCAGAAGGTACTCTTCAAACGAAAGGGAATACAGCGTGACCGCTCGCTCAAAGCCAACCGGAATCGAGCGCGGCGTTCTTCGTAGCCTGTCCTTCTTGTACTTGATGCCCAGAAGCGATCCCGAAGCGATGACGTCGTACCGTCCGTCAAGCGCCAGCGGCTTGAACGCCGTGCGTGCGTTCGGGCAATCCTGAATCTCGTCCAGAAACAGCAATGTCTTGCCGGGAACGAACTTCACGTCGCCGCGCAACGCCGTAATGCCCTCGCAAATCGCCCGAACGCTCAAGCTACCGTCAAAGACTGGAATGAACTCAGGCTCCAGGGCAAAGTTGATCTCGATGAAGCTCTCGTACTGTTCACGCCCAAATTGCTCGATGACGAACGTCTTGCCGACCTGTCGCGCACCATTGACCAAAAGGCATTCCTGTCGCTTGGTCTTTTTCCATGAAACAAGGAAATCATAGAACTTTCGCTTAAGTGTCATCGCTCTCTCCGCTAACGGCCGAAATTATACCACATTCTTTCAGTTATGTAAAATTGCATCATTTTCAGATATTGAAGACAATAAAAGTGCATCATTTTGAATGTTTTACATGGGTAAAAATGCATCGTTTCAGGAGTATATGCACAGCTGAAGGAACGCGAGCGTGAGGTGAGGCTGTTCTACCTCCCGAGCTATTCCTCCGAGCTGAATCCAGACGAATACCTCAACCGCGACCTGAAGGCGGCAATGGCGGAACAGGCAAGGCCTGCCGACAAGAAGGCGCTTCGGTCGCGCGTGGAATCTCATCTGGAAGCCCGACGCAACGACCGCGATGCCGTCATGCGGCTGTTCAAGAAGCCTGAGGTGCGCTACGCCGCAGACTGATGCTGACATTTATCCCTGACCAGAACAATAAAAACACCAACTACAATCGCAAATCGAAAATCACAAAATCGCAAATAAAATTCTCCGTGGTTAACCTCAACCCACTACCAACTATCTAATCGAAATGATAAGACCAACACACGGAGCCAGCATGAGACGCTTTCCGTCCTGGCTGAGGGCAAGGCCATATTTCGTCCCTGGGATCTCAACGCCGCTACGCCAATCTTCCGGAAGCGAAATTCCACCTTCCGCCTCGGCAATCACCCAGCCACCCTCCGGCGGACGATGGATGAAATCTTCCGTGGTGACACGTATGGTGACCCCTTTCATGAACAAGAGGCGACCATTCGTGGAGAGACGATAGCCAGCCTCGACATCCCCAGCCGAAAGTGTCCAGGATTCAGCAATCTCAAGATCGCCGCCATAGACGCTCGGCACACCCTCAAGCGCAATGGCACGGTACGGCACCACACCCACTACCATCTATCAACTACCATCTATCAACCGACATTGCACGGCTCTTTAGCCTGATGGATTTCTCGCCAAGCCGCTTGGACGAAACCGTCAGCACCGCCTCCCCCGGTTCGGAGGTAGCCTGCACGATCGCCAAGATAGATCCAACACGGAACCTCGCCCTTGACGTCGCGAAGATGGCATCTGTGTACGAATCGCCATCATCCACCGCCTTGAGCCGCGCCGACCCAGACACCGACAGATTCACATTCGCTGAAACGTCATCAACGCGCCGGCCCTGCGCATCCACCGCCGTCACCCAAACGTACTGAAGGTCACGCCCGTCCGCACGCCAATCCTCTGCGTTCTCCGCCACGAGCTTAAATCCAACTGCCGGACCAGCAGTCTCAAGACGATGCCTCGCCACAACCTTTCCTGAGCAGGTCGCCACCGCCTCAATCTCGCCCGGTTCAGAAGGAACCTTGTCCCACGAAAAGATGTTACGTTTGCCCATGCTCCCAACATTGTTCTCCTTGACGCCAAGTGAGCGTCCGTTCAAGCGAAGCTCAACCGCATCACCGTTCGAGAACACGTATACGCATGAATGCCCAGTATTTGTCGGACACCACTTGGAGGCAAGGCGCATCGAGCCAACCGTAACGTCATTCCACCTAACACGCTCCGTCACACCAACCTTTACTCCTATACGCACAATGGGCTCCTCCTCCACCGTGCGGAAGGCGCTGCGAATCAGCCACGCCTGCGGCAACGGCTCAAGCGTACGGCGGAAGAACGAATAGTTCCAGCCCTTCTTCGGCCACCCATCCGACTCACCCCAATACTCTATGGCTCCCCAATAGCTTACGCCAACCATTGACTCGCGATCCATGAGGTAGAAAGGACGCGCCATGTCATTTACAGCCGCCTCACTCTGGAACAGGATCAGGTTTGGATTGAATTTTCTGTAGGCCGCATAGTCCCCAGGCAAATAGTTGTACGATGCGACCTCCGTCACGCACGACAGCTCCGGCGGAATCGGATTCTCTCGGAAGCCTGGGTCACGGCTCATTATGCCGCCCGCCCGAGCGGGGAACATTGCGACAGTAGTCGGCCTTGTGGAATCCCACCTTTTCACAAGGGCATCGAGGAAACGGTATTCCGTGATGCCGTGTCCGCCATCGCCAAGCGGTAGACAATACTCTACCTGTTGCGTCTCGTTCCCTACGCTCCAGAGAATGACACTCGGATGGTTCCTTCCACGCCGCACCCACTCTTGAACAAGGAGAGGAGCCAATTCGATGAAAGGCTTACGTCCGGCCCAGCATGTGCGCCACTTATCTACAAGTTCATCCACCACGAGAATGCCCATCTCGTCGCAAAGGTCAAGGAGCTCCTCCGGATACGGGTTATGCGCACACCTGATCGCATTGAAGCCAAACTCCTTCATGAGCTTCAGCTGACGCTTCCACGCGCGTGGATGAGAAGCCTCGCCAAGAGCCCCGAGATGCTGATGGTTGGACATTCCCTTCAAGAATACCTTTTCTCCGTTCAACCGGAAACCAAAGTCCTTGCCAAACGCAATCTGACGGATGCCGAAGCGCCGCTCCTCCGAATCCGTCACCTTCCCCTTGTGAGAGACGGACGCGACAACCCGATAGAGGCGCGGCGACTCAAGTCCCCAAAGCTCTGGCTTCTCGACAACAAGCTCAGGTAGCGACACTTCCGCGAAGGAACCCTTGACGTACCCAACCTCCTGACGAACCTTTCCGAGGCTACGTCCATCAGGCGCAAACACCTCCGCAGAGACTGTGGCCACTTCGTTCGAAACACCACTCCAACCGATGAGATCGGCGACTACCTTCACCACTGCGCGGTTCGCATCGACGACAGGCGTCGTCACGGAGACACCATGACGGCGAAAGGCGATTTGATCTCTCACGACCATCCGCACGCCCCGCGTAATTCCGCATCCCGTGTACCAGCGGCAGGAATGGCGGCCACCATTGGCGCAACGCACTTCAATCGTGTTGTCGGCACCGTACGAGAGTGCAGACGAAAGATCAATTTCAAATCCAAGCGAACCGTATTCCCAAGCACCGACACGACGACCGTTGAGGCTCACGTCGCAGACATCCTGCGCACCGTCTATCTCCACCGACACTCTGCGACCGCGCCAACTCTCGTCAGCGGAAAACGTCTTCCTGTATACGACATTCGTCTCAGGCTTGAAGCCACGGTTGCGCGAACCTTCTTGCGTCCACGGCAGATTGATTCGGAAATCATCCGGCAGGTCTACGATCTGCGTCCGCGCCCCAGCCACGCGCACCCACTCATCGTTCATGTCAATCACCTGCGCCGAATGGACAATGCCGACAAGTCCAAGCGACGCAATGGCCGCGCATTTCCAGACTGTCATGTCACTTTCCTCCCTGTGCGAGAGCCTTCTTGATAGCCTCGGCATAGACCCTTCCCATCTGCATGGAACCCCAATCGTTCGGATGGCAGAAGTCAAACGTAGCCTCTCCATCCTTCGGCAGCATATCCACGCCACTTATGAAAGAAAGTTCTTTCCAAAGTACGGGATCTTCCGCCTTGAGCTTCTCGTACACGCTCCGGGCGAACACTTCCTGCGCACGCGGCTTCATGGACTGCGTACAGCCCCCGCAAAGGAGAATCGGAACACCAGGACGGCGACGGCGCAACTCGCGCACAAACGGCTCATAGTTCTGCTTCTGGAGCTCGACGGTCATATTCCAGTCGCAGTCAATCACATACAGCGCCGCATCTATCGAAGACACCACCTCGCACATGCTCATCTCCATCTTGCCCGATCCGGAGTAGCCGTGGTTTATCACCTCGACATCCGCAAGGCGTCCCTCCTGTGCGGCAAAGGCCATGCCGGGACGCGAAACGCAACCTCCATGGACGATGGACGTGCCGTAATGCACAATACGACGCGAGACCGGATGGCGCGGCATCGGCTCAATCTTCGCGCCCTTCTCAATACCGACCTTGAATGAACGGACAAGAGACCTAAGCGGCAGGTAGACCATGCACGGACGGCCAGGATCCCAGCCCATCGCGTATTCGCCGCCATGATCGTTGCCGTCCGCATCCTTCTCGTAGAAGAAGTAGCGTGGATTCGCCGCAAACTTCCATGAGCCATCCCGATCCTGACGGTAGACATCAAGGCCAGTCATCGCCGTTGGCCCCATGAAGGCATCAACCACACTGGGATTGGCGACAACCCACTTGAACATCAGCTTTCGTCCCTTCGGCACAAAGCGCACGTTCACGCCAGTCGCATGACGGCTCATCCCAGACACCGCATCCGGCACCTTGCCCTTCGCGGTCTTCGGCAAACGGCAATATGGAGTCTCGCCATCCGCAAACGCAGTTCCCTCAATCGTGAGCTGAGTTCCATCATACCAATCGTAATCCGCCATGTTAGGCGCCTGCTTTGCGGCAAGAGCCACCCAACAGGCAAGAGCGCAAACTACCGTGGTCAACAACTTATTCATTGCGATGCATCTCCAATTCTTTAGAAGTTACCTTGCCGACATCAGCACAACAACCTCTGCCACAGCGCGGCATTATAGCATAACATAACCATTCATTGCGAATAATTTGTTTTTTTTTAGGTAAGGGTGACTTGCCAAAGTAAATGACCATAGTGTATGGGCAATGAGTTGGACAATGGGAGGCGGGATGTAGGATGG
>CAKULV010000089.1 GCA_934667425.1 uncultured Kiritimatiellota bacterium
TCCTTCGTCAGGAAAAGGGCTCGGTTGAGCCAGAACACGCTCTCCGCCCACTCCCTGCCGCTTTGGGACTTGAAGGGTTTCGTCGTATAGTCATTGCCGGTAACAAGGTCTGAATCGGTCTGTGCCAAGTGATAAACGCCTTCTTCCCGCGTCAAGAGCCCACTTGGAACGGGGATTCCGAGTTTCGTCAAGCCAATTGCATCAGCCATATCCTTAAGACTGCCAGTAAGGGGGGATCGATTTGACAGAATGGTGGATTCCGCGTACACGACTTTGTTCGTATACCACCGCTCACGCACAAAAACATGTCGACACACAGCGACGTCCAGTTCATAATGTCCACTTTGCAGGGATGACAGCGACACAATTGGGCACTCGTAGACGAAGCTGTCCAGCCCCGTGTCGATACTACGGCATCGCAAATTGCCCATGTCCCATAGCAACCCCGAAATGGTACTTTTCCCATCCTTGACATACGACAAGGAAATATCGATAGAACCGTTCGCGCCAAGAACCGACATTCCTCCTATGAGGATGCAGGCAACAAGAGAAACATTGCACATATTCATCTCAACTTCATTCCATTTTCCTGTGATAACAATGAAGAACAACATGTTTTGACTTCTGCACAGGAAGACTTAAATGTCCGGTGTAAACTTTATTTTCACCTGTATCAGGGTCTTTAGCCTCATATTGGTATGACATGTTAACCGTATAAGAGATAATCCAATCAAACTCTATCGTCAGTTCATTTCAAGGGGAAATTCATTCTCGCCAAACTGGCCGTTTCTTTTTCTTTCAGCGTTACGCATTAAAGCTCTGATGCCGGCTCGTTGGCCATCTTCATGAAGGCTGGCAGGTCGATGTAGCTGTGCCGCCACGTGGTGTACATTATGCCTCGCGCACCATTTGTGCGGCGCACCACGTCGCGCCAGCGCCTCGAATACTCGAACGGCGGCTCTTCGTCGTAATACGCGGCGGCAAGAGTCCTGAACCCGTTGTCGGAAAAGAACTTCATCGACAGTTCGCTCTTGCGGTCGTACCAGCAGGCTATCGTGATGTCCTTCGGTATGCCCTTCCATGCGTCCCTGAATCCGCCACGGCTGTTGTAATACGGCTCGACGGCGTTGTGGTTCGGGTCGATCATGTCGCTCCACATGAAGATATCGGCGTCGGGGTGCGCCTTGCGGATGATTCCGTGCAGGCGCGTGATGGCATCCGCGTAGATCTGCCCCATGGTGAGGCCGCGGGCGCGGCAGGCGGCGCACTGGTTGCCGTTGCGGAACTCGTCGATGGACAGGAACCACTTCCTCGGCGACAGCGCGCGCTCTATCTGCGCGGCGGAGTCCGGCGCCACGCGCACGTAAAGATCCGGCTCGCTCAGGCACATCGAGACCTGCTCTCCATCGACGACCGCCGGCGCATATGCGCTGAACATGAGCCTTTCGCCATCAGGGATAGAGGATGTCGATGGACGCGCGAGCCGCACCACGTCCTTGCCCTGCCTCCATGCCGGATATGTCGGACGCGGCACGACATAATCCCTGCCCTCCACATACACCTTTCCGTCTGTCACGCTCCTGAGGGAACGTGGTGCACCAGGACGCAACAGCACGTCGCAAGGAGGGATCTCGGCAAGCGTCTGGTTGCGAAGCTCCAGGTCGCCGCCGGACACTCCACCCCAAAAGCCAGTATACAGGTAATACTCACTGGAGCCTATCGAGTTGAAGTCGTATGTGACCGGGGCCCAGTCCTGCGTAGGCGAATACTTCACGGTGAGGCGTTCCTTCTCGTGCCACTGCTTCGCGCCGCACTCCACCACGCTGACCTTGAACGGCATCTTCGCCTCAAGGCCGACCGTGCGGAACTCGAAGCGATACCTGTAGCGGCGATGCGGAGTCACCTTGAGACGCTGGATGGTGCGGCAGAAGCCTTTCGTCTTCTGCCATTCGGACTGCTTGGCATTGACGTCCCTGCGAACCGCCGAATCCTCGTCGAACACGATTTCGCCGCCACGGACGACGAACGGGACATCCTCCACCGGAACGCCCTCAAGCGCACTCATGCCGTAGTTCTGGAGCGCCCCGTAGCCAAACGACCAGATCGCCGGTATTATCTCAAGGCCGTTCTCCGAGCAGATTCGCCTTATCGCATCAAGGCGGTCGTGCCGATCCTTCGGCCAGAACCGCATGAAGTCGAGCCCGCACGACAGCAGGATTCCGTTGAACCCTCCCGCCCTGGCAGTCACCGCGACATTCGATACCGTTGCCACATTCGCATCTTCGGTCATCGGCACGGATACGTATACCCAGCGATTGGACATCTCCCCGGCAACGGATACAAGCGGGAGAACCATCACGGAAACAGACGCCAACACTATTGATTTCATGGCCAAGGCCCCTCCTGTCATTCTACAGTTACTCTTATCGGGCGCATTGTACCAAACATCGCCACCCAACCGCAATACATGCTTAAGCAGCACCCTTATCCCGGAAAATCCGGGATAAGGGTGCTGCTTAAGGCATCTTGCAAAAAGGAATCGGTTTTTGTATAATATCCGTGTTTTATTAATTGGACATGGTGTCCAAGGTTAAAAAAAGAGAACAAAGATGAAGAAGCAAGTGAAAACCGCCGCAAAGCCCGCGACGAAGCAGCCGACAACCAAGGCAATCAAGAAATGCGCGGCATCAAAGCCGGTGCTTAAGAGCGTCACGTTCACCGTGCACGCCGAAGCTGGACAGGATGTCCGCCTGGCGGGATCCTTCACGGACTGGGAGACACAGGCTAAGAAGATGGCGTTCAAGAAGCAGAACGGCGTCTATACCGCGACCGTCAAGCTCGCCCCTGGCGAGTACCAGTACAAGTTCATCATCGGCGACAAGTGGGCGACCGATGACCAGAACACGGAGTTCGTGCCGAACGACAAGGGTACGTTCAACTCCAAGCTTGTGGTCAAGTAAAGCCTTGATAGACAAGCGGCTCCTGCGGCAGACACGCAGGATCGAAACGACCGATCAGACTATCTAGCCTGGTCGGTTTTCTTTTGCCCAGGATTCCTGAAGCGTGGGCAAGAAATCCGATTATCTCATCCGGCGACACCCCTGCGGCGCGATATGCCGAAATGCGCGTATCCCCGTGGCGTTTCGCCAACCGCCGTCCATCCGGTCCCACGACAAGCGGCACATGGAAGAATGCGGGACACCTCAACCCAAGCGCATCGTATATCAGCATTTGCGGCGGTGTCGCTGGCAAGAGATCGTCTCCGCGCACGACCTCGGTAACGCCCATGGCCGCGTCGTCGACGACCACCGCGATCGCGTATCCGGCGCCATGCTCGTCTCGCGCAAGCGGGAAGTCGCCAAGCCTGGAAGACACGTCCATTGAATAGCGTCCGGCAAAGCCATCCACGAACTCAACACGCGCCCCGTCTGGCGTTCTGAACCGCCAGCACGGCTGCCGGCGAACGTCTTCATTGGCGGCGATGAACGAAGCTGCCTGGCGCCACGTCTGGAAGCGCCCGCGGCAAGTGCCGGGATAATGCAGCTGCTCCCCCTCGTGTGGAGCCGACTGCACCGCCTCGACATCGCTGCGAGTGCATACGCATGGATACGCGAGCCCCCTTTCCACAAGGGTGTCAATGGCCGTCGCGTACAGTCCCCTGCGTTCGCTCTGCACATGCACCTCGTCCCAGTCGAATCCCAGCCACCTCAAATCGTCAATGGCCTGCTCGGCCGCCCCCTCCTTGTGCCTCGGATGGTCGAGATCCTCGATGCGCATCACCACCCTGCCATGCGCCTGCCGCGCGCGCAGCCATGCAATCATGAAGGTGCGCACGTTGCCGAGATGCAGGGCGCCGGTTGGGCTTGGCGCCAGACGACCGACATAACCGGACATCTCATTCAGTCGCCCGGACGACCTTCTCCTCCCCCTTCACGAACTCGCGCATCCGCTGGAAGACAGCGTAGAGCGCCGGCACGAAGACGATGCCCACGAACGTCGCGAGCAGCATGCCTGACATCGTGCAGATGCCGATCGCCTTCATCGCGCCCGAGCCGGCGCCGTGGGCGAACGCGAGCGGCAGCACGCCGATCACGAAGCTCCACGCCGTCATCTGCACCGCGCGGAAGCGCAGGTTCGCGCCGTTGTAGGCCGCCGTCAGGATAGAGAGCCCGCGCTCGCGCTCCTGCTTCGAGAACTCGACCATCAGGATCGCGTTCTTCGCCGCGAGTCCGATCAGCATGACGCAGCCGAGCTGCGCGTAGACCGAGAGGTCCGTCTTCGTCACCCAGAGGCCGATGAACGCACCGACAATGGCGAAGAGGACGGACAGCATCACGGAGATGGGGATCGTCCAGCTCTCGTACTGCGCGACGAGGAAGAGGTAGGCGAAGACGAGCGCGAACGCCATCAGGATCGCGAGACGCCCTTCGTTCTCCTTCTCCTGCGACTGGACGGGGCCCCACTCGATGTCGAACCCCTTCGGCTTCGGAGTCCGCTCGATGAGTCGCATGATGTCCGACGAGGAGACGCCCGGCGCGGGCGTGACATCGCACCACGCCGCGAGCATCTTGTTGTAGCTCATCGTCTCGCGAGTGCCGCCGACGTACTCGACCGTGCCGAGCGACGCGAGCGGCACCGTGGATCCGCTCTCCGTCGGGATGTGCACCGCCTCGATGTCGGCGATGCCGATGCGGAAGTCAGGGTCGTTCTGAAGCTTGACCTGGTAGACTCCGCCCTTGATGTTGAAGTCGTTGACGTAGTACGAGGCAAGCTGGTTCTGGAGCGTCGCGAAGACCGTCTTGGGCGTGAGGCCGAGGATGTCTATCTTCCGTCGGTCGAGCTTGAGCTCCAGCTGCGGCGTCGAGCAGGTGAAGCCGTGCTTCGCCGCCGTGACGAGCGCGTTCGTCGAGAGGTCCTGGACGAAGGCGTCAGCCGCCGCGAGCAATTCCTCCGGCTCACAGCCCTCGATCGAGCAGAAGTTGAAGCCGACGCCGGAACTGCCGCCGAGGCCCTTGATCGCCGCCGGCTGCGTGAGGCTGTAATCGACCTGCGGGAAGTCCTTCAGCACCTCCCGGATGCGTTCCATCACGGTGTCGATCGACTTCTCCTCGGTCTTGCGGTCGTTCCAGTGCTCCAGGCGCGTGAAGATCGTGAAGAGGTTCTCGCCCGAGCCCCACAGGCTGTTCGAGCCGCACCGCTGCGTGCAGGAGACGACGCCGGGAATCTGCCGGATGCGCTCGTAGATCGCGTCCGACACGGCGATCGCGCGCTCCATCGACTGGCCCTCGCTGAGCCGGGCGTTCAGCGAGACGTAGCCGCGGTCCTCCTTCGGCAGGAAGGCCGTCGGCACCTTGCCGGAGACGAACCAGAGCGCGGCGGCGAACGCCGCGAAGAGGAGGATCGTGATAACCGCGTGGCGGATGAAGAACAGGACGAAGCGGAGGTATCCGCGCCGGAACCTGTCGAGAGTCCAGTTGAACGGCGCGAATATCCGCACGGGAGTCTCGCGCGGAGGCTTCAGCAGGTAGGCGCAGAGGACGGGCGAGAGGACGAGCGCGACGACCGTCGAGAAGCAGAGCGCGACGCACATCGTCACGGCGAACTGCACGTACATCATGCCGACCATGCCGGAGTAGAACGCGAGCGGCAGGTAGCACGCGAGCGTGACAAGCGTCGTCGCGATGATCGCGCCCGTGATCTGCGACATCGACTTCTTCGCGGCCTCCTTCGCCGACAGCCTCTCGCGGAGCATGAGCGACTGGCAGTTCTCGACGACGACGATCGCGTCGTCGACGAGCGAGCCGATGACGAGGATGAGGCCGAACATCGTCAGCACGTTCAGCGTATAGCCGAGCGGATAGAGCACCGCGAACGTCGCGAAGAGCGAGATCGGGATCGCGATCGCCGGCACGAACGTCGCGCGCCAGTCCTGCAGGAAGAGGTAGGTGATCGCGACGACGAGGATGAGCGCGATGACGAGCGTCTTGAACGTCTCCTTCAGGAAGACGAGCGTGAACGCGGTCGAGTCGTCCACCAGCACCGCCTCGACGCCCTTCGG
>CAKULV010000090.1 GCA_934667425.1 uncultured Kiritimatiellota bacterium
AATGGTGGAGAAGAAGAGATTCGAACTCTCGACCCCCACGTTGCGAACGTGATGCTCTACCAACTGAGCTACTTCCCCATTACCAAAAACGCCGCATAGTATACCAAACCGCAGATGTGGACGCAAGAGGGAATGTGCAGTTTTTCAAGCCGTGCGCAACAATGCGAATCCGGATGGCAGGACTGGGCCTGAAAGCCCAAATCGCGCTACACGATGCGCCTCACATGAGCTTCGCCGGCGTACACCGCGACGCCACCGACATCAAGCGCCCCATCTGGCAATATTCCGCCGCACATTCCGGCTGAGGGATTATCGTCGCCATCCACCCGACTTACGGAAACAAGGCGCCCCTTAAGGAAATCAAGGCGCGACACGTCTGGCCAGAGTCCTGCAAATCCGCTTCTGCGCCACACTTCAAGGACCGCACCCAACTGCGCAAGCGTTCCATCGCGCACTTCCGGTATCGAAATCGGCTGCACATCGCAATCCCCACTGCATCTGGCAAGCTCAAGCCTCAGCGACGTGGCTCGATCGGCTATCTCCGGCGCAAAAACCGTCTGGTTTACGTTTATGCCCACTCCGGCAATCACGCAATCGCCATTCCTTTCACACAGGATCCCACACACCTTGCGGCCATCTACAAGTATGTCATTCGGCCATTTGATCTTCACGCGATCGCATCGCCCTGCGTCTTGCCCACAAGCCATTTCCCGCGTCAACGGCACGGCAAGCCGCTCCGCAACGCTACGTGCGACGGCAAGGCCGACAACTATCGGCAACGTGGGCACCTCTTCCGGCGGCATCCCGTCAACGCCGATGACGGCCGACATCATCAGGTTCTCGCCGGGCGGCGAGAGCCACCGGTGGTTCAGCCGTCCGCGGCCCGACATCTGCCGATCCGCTGTGAATACGTCGCCCGGACGGCCTCCGAGAGCATCAACATTGGTGGACCCGGTTACGGCCTTGTGCCAGATCCGCCAAATGCCGCCGACGCTTTCCATATCTACAGGATCGGAGCGAGGGCTTCCATCCATATGTCGTAGCCTGCGTCTGACGGATGTATTTCGTCCGGCATCAACGACTTCGGCGTCCAGCCGGACGCATCGATCAGCTTTGCGTTGAAGTCCACCCAAACGACCCGGCCATCGCGTTCGGCAAAGGCCTTGAGCAGCTCATTGGTCTTGTCATTCCTCGCGCGCGCCTTTGCATGGCGCGGCGAAGACGCAGACGCCCCACGCGGAAAAATCGGATGAAGGACAATCTTCGCCTTGGGCTGGCGTGTGCGGATCATAGTGACGATCTTCTCGATCGCCGCCGCCACGTTGGCGGGGTTGGTATTCTCGCTTGAATTGTTGTTTGTGCCGATCATCAGCACCACGCACTTCGCATCATACCCATCCAGTTCGCCATGCTCGATGCGCCAGATGACATTCTGGGTGCGATCGCCTCCATAGCCAAGATTAAGGACGGTGCGTCCGGCGGTGAACTTCGCCCAGCTCTCCGGATGCCGCCACTCCCAGAAATGCATGATGGAATCGCCAAGGAGCACAACGTCAACGCTCCTGCCCTTCACCTTCTCTATCGCCTGATGTCTGCTGAGAAAACGGTTGGCCCACCAGTAGTCGCCGAAGATGCCGGGATCGCGCTTCGGATCCTTTGTGCGGCTGGACATGTGCGCTTCCGCGCGAAGCTCGGCAGGCTCGTTCTGCTGCGCCGCCACGCTGGACGCGCCCGCGCACAACACCGTCGCCGCCGCGAAAAGCGACGCGAGAACAACATTTGCATTCATCTTGTTTCCTTTATTCATCTTGCTTCCTTTCGCTTAACCGTTACCGTAGATGTCTCGCTCCGCCATCAGCTGCGCAATGACGGCTATTGTGGCCGTGTCCGTGCGGAGTATGCGGCTTCCGAGGGAATGCCTGCGGAATCCCCTGCCTTCAAGGATGGACACCTCCCGATCCGTCCACCCGCCTTCCGGCCCAACGGCAATCACGGTGCGTCTGCCGTCGCCCGCGTCTCGCCCCGCGCTGGACCGAGCGTTGTTCACGGCGCCGGGATGCGCCACTATCTTTTCGCAACCGGCAAACTCGCTCCCGATCGCGGACTCCGCATATCGGGCGAAACTCCGTTCGCATCGGATCACAGGCACGGTGGACGTTCCGCTCTGCATGAGCCCGTCCACCAGGAGCGGGCGATACACGGGCTCCTTCAGCACCTGCGCACCCCAGAAGGATTTTTCCACGCGGTCTGCGCCGACAAGCACAATCTTTCCTGCGCCAAGCGCGGCAAGCTGCGGGAGGAGCCTCTTGAGAACCCTCGGACGCGGCGGAGCAAGCACGATATCGAACCACGGCGGCTTTGGAGCGATCTCATGGGAACACTTCACCACTATGGTGCCGGCGAGCAGTCCGCTTCCGCGCTGGGGAGATCCGGCCTCGCGTTCATGCAGTCCACGGATTTCCGTAATTACGGACGTCCCGACGCATCCATCCAGCTCCCCCGTCTTCAGGACGCCGCCGACCTCGCCGTGCAGGACATTCAGCACATGCTCCGCACGTTCGCCGGAAAACGAGGCAAAGCCGTCGACGACTTCGCTTTTCTCGAAAAGGATCCTGTTCATCCCACCGACGCCTACAGCCGAGGCCACTCCATCAGCGGACAATAGCCTTGCGAGCCTCCGCAAGGTCGGCGAACTCGCCGGAGGCGATCATCTGGACGATGAGGTTGCCTATCGCCGTGCCTTCCGTGGGCCCCGCCACAACCTCAAGCCCCGTAGCCTTCGCGGTCAACTCGTTCAGATAGACATCCTTCGATCCACCCCCGACGATGTTGAGCGTGGTGTAGACCTTGCCGGTGATGGAGGCGAGAAGCTTCGCCTCCTTCGCATAGCTGTGCGCCAGCGAAGAATAGACGCACTGGAGAAGCTCTCCGACCGTAGCCGGAACGCGCTGCCCGCTCTCGGCGCATGCGCCGCAGACCGCCGCCGTCATGGAATCCGGGGCGAAGAACCGCTTGTCGGCGGCATCCACAACCGACGGGAAGTCCCCCACCCCGCGAGCGGCCTTCTCAAGGTCGGCAAACGAGTACTTCCTCCCGCGCTCCCAGTCGCTGATGCCCTCAAGCGCGGCGGCCGTGGCCGCCCCGCCCTTGCCCTCAACGTACGACACCCCGTTCAATTCGCGGCGAATGGACTGTATCATCCACAGGCCCATTATGTTCTTGAGGAAGCGGAAGCGCTTCCACGCCCCGCCCTCGTTCGAGAAATTGGCCTCGCACGATTCGGCGGTCGTTATCGCCCTGTCGTTCTCGACGCCGATTATGCTCCACGTGCCGCTCGACAGGTAGATCGCCTTGTCGTCGCGCGCCGGCACGGCAAGATACGCGGATCCAGTATCGTGGCAGGCGGGGATGACGACCTTTGCGTCGTAGCCGACTGCGGCCTTGACCGCGCCCGTGAATCCGCCAAGCACCGTTCCCGGCATGGTCAGCGGCTTGAATATCCTGTCAGGAAGCCCTAGGCGGGCAATCACGTCCCGATCCCAGTCGCAGGTCTCCGCATTGACGAGGGACGTCGTCGAGGCGTCCGTGTACTCGTTGGCCATCTTGCCGGTGAGGACGTAATTCAGGTAATCAGGGATGAGAAGCATGCGGTCGGCCCGCTCCAGCTGCTCCGGATGCTCCCTCTTCAGCGCGGCGAGCTGATAGATCGTGTTGAATACCGCCTTCTGGATGCCGCAGTGCGCGTACAGCTCCCTGAACGGTATGACGGAATCCACGTATTCCTGCATCCCGTCCGTGCGCTTATCGCGATAGGCGACGGCATCGCCGACCGGCAAGCCCCGGTCGTCCATAAGAACGAAATCGACACCCCACGTATCGATGCCAACCGTCTCCGGGATCTCACCCGCATCTGCGGCGGCCTTGCATCCGGCCAGCACATGCCTGGCCAAGGACTGTATGTCCCAGCAATCATGCCCATCCCGCACAATCTGCGAGTTGTCGAAACGGTAGATCTCCCTGAGCCGTATCTTGCCGGCCTCCACCCAGCCCAGTATGTGGCGTCCGGATGAGGCGCCTATGTCGACAGCAAGGTGCTTCCTCATTTCCCCACCCTCTTCATCTTGTATCCGGCATACGTCTGCGTATTGTAGAGCGGCTGGCCCCCCGGGATGGACAGCCCCATCGCCTTGCGTATCTTCAGGAAATCCTGTACGCTCTTCCTGCCCACCTGCTGAAGCGGCTTCTTGTGGAGCGCCGCAAGCAGACAGCACTGGCAGAATGCGTCGGCGTTCTCCGCGAACCACTCCGCCTCCTCGATGTCGCGTCCGCCGCATACGATCCCGTGGTTCTCCATGAACACCACGTTCGACCGCTTAGCGGCCTCTGCCACGTTTGCGGCCACCTCGTCCGTTCCGGGCGTGCCGTACGGGGCGAGCGGGATCTGCCCGAGGAATATGTCGGCCTCCGGGTTGATGCCGTTCGGCGGAACCTGTCCCGCGAATATGAACGCATTGCAGTGCGGCGGATGGCAGTGCATGCAGGCGTTCATGCCCGTCGCCTTCATCATGGCGATGTGCACCTTGACCTCGGAAGTGCGCGGACGGTATCCGCAGAGCTGTCCGGCGCTCATGTCAACGAGGCAGATATCCTCCTCCTTCATGAAGCCCTTGCAGCAAAGGGTCGGGGAGCACAGGACAAGATCCTCGCCCACTCGCACCGAAAGGTTTCCGCCGTTGCCGTCCGTATACCCCCTGGCGTAGATCCTACGCCCCATCTCGCAGATGTCCCTCTTCACCTTGCGGATTGCGGCGCTTTTGAAGAACGCATCCAGTTCTTTTCTCGTGCGGGGCTGCTTCTTGCCCTCCCAGTGGTAGGCGCGATCCACAAGCGGCGGATTAATGTAAAGTTTGCTGTCCATTATCTTCTGACTCCCTTTGTGCGGAGAATTATACCACACTATTCCGATGTGAATTGGCATCCTCCCATCTGGGCGCGAAGTTGGTAGAGGGTAGATGGTAGTTGGTAGTGGGCAGTGGGTAGTGGCGACATATCCCCCGAACGAAGTGAGCCGCGCATGCGGTCGCACCCGTGGCGACGGCGCCCTCGCCGTCGTGGGAAATAACCTTAGCCGTGTAGAAGTGTAGAGATGTAGATGGCAGGTTTTGGGAATTTACGATTTTTCGATTTGCGATTTACGATTGCATTTGGCCATTTGAGGACTTGCAGTAGCGACATATCCCCCGAACGAAGTGAGCCGCGCATGCGGTCGCAAGAGGGGTGCGCCCTCGCCGTCGTGGGAAATAACCTTAGCCGTGTAGAAGTGTAGAAATGTAGTAGGCAGGTTTTGGGAATTTACGATTTTTCGATTTGCGATTTACGATTGCATTTGGCCATTTGAGGATTTGCCGTAGCGACATATCCCCCGAACGAAGTGAGCCGCGCATGCGGTCGCAAGAGGGGTGCAACGACACCCGTAGCGACATATCCCCCGAACGAAGTGAGCCGCGCATGCGGTCGCAAGAGGGGTGCGCCCTCGCCGTCGTAAAAATGGCCGTGTAGAAGTGTAGAAATGTAGTAGGCAAGAATCAATGCGGGGGGGGGGAGGGACGCGATCCATCGCGTCCGATTTCTGGCGCAACAAGTGCGCCCCTCCCGCGCAACACACGACAATCCACCACCTTTCCACCCCTACCCCCTCCACCCCTACCATGAGAAGCCCAGTTCGTCAAATAGAACGGACACTCTTTGGTAGTTGGTGCTTTCATTGCGTTCGTCAAAAGCTGGACACTTTC
>CAKULV010000091.1 GCA_934667425.1 uncultured Kiritimatiellota bacterium
GGGTTCATAGAACTGACGGCCTCTGATTCAATGCTCAAAAGTTCCATGGTTGATGGCGAAAACTGGTCTGACGGGAACGCCCCGACACCTTCTGGCGATTATTACGTGCCGAACGGCTTGACGATCTACACGCCAAGCGAGAAATATACCACATATTTCCAGTTTCCGGGAAGGACTCTGGCCTGCGGCGGCACCTTGGTGAACTCACTGGTGGGCTTCAAGGGTTTTGGCGTTGCGGACTTGCGGATGCTCCCCGGATTTTCGTACAAGCAGGTCAACATGAACTTTGTGGGGAAAAGCACCGACGTATGGACGGTCGAGGGGACTTCCGACCAGCCTGCGCGCTTTTCCATCCTTTTCGCCTACGGCAAAAACATCATTACGTTCCATCCGAAGTTCATCGCCGGGGAAGATGCAGTACTGGAGGCTTTTCGGCACAACCCGCCTTTCTCGAAGGAGTGGTTTGAGAGCAACCCTAAATACGTGTATTACACGCCAGACAAGATGCTTCAGCGGATGGACGGCAGCTTTGAGGAGTTTTACGGGACATTCCGCATAGCGACAAACGCGGCGGTCCTGGTGTCATCTGGCATGAGATCCATGCCAGGCACATTCGAAATCGAAGGCGGCGGCTTTCTCCGCAATGACATGAGCAGCGGCTCATTCACTGTCGGCACAATGAAGATGCACGAGAATGCAACCGTCTACTTCAACTTGTCCCCGTCGGGAGATGTCTGCCCGTATACAATAACGAATGCCCTGATATGCGAGGCGGGCAAGCCCTGGACCATAAGTTTCGAGAACTACGATGGCGTTAACGACATCTCTCCCGCGCTGTCCACGGGAACGCTGAACCTGAAACTTTTCACGCTTTCGGGACATGCGGCCGAATCAGTCCCGGACCTCTCATCCGTACGCATCGACGCAAAGCCGGAGTTCATGGCTAAAGACATCTACCTTTCCGTCAAGGACGAAGGCGAAGACCGTGGCGTATATATCTGCACTCCGGAATCCTCCGGCATCATATACATGACGAACAGCTGCACATCGGCCAGTTTCGACGGCAGTGCGTTTCATCCAAACAATGGAGCATATTGGTCTACAGGCGAGATACCGACCCCTGAAAGCTCGGCAGGGAAAACGCTTTACGCGACAAAAAACATTCAGCTCTCCGGATATCTAACCGACAATCAGCGTGATTTCAACTTCCCCGAGACATCGCTTGTCATCGGAGGCAGACTTTCGGCCTACTTTCACGTCACCGGCCTGGCATTCAAAGACATCCGCCTTCTCGACGGAATCACAATCTACATCTACGGCGGCGGAGTCTTGGACCAGTCGACGGGATTCTTCATGGCGGACATAGCAAGCCCAGTCTATTCTGACGGGGCGACTGGAAACGGGATCTGCGCATTCCAGGAACGCGGGTTCGTCTTCAAGAAAGGCATCGTCGGAAACAACACGTTTACGTTCACCACCGTCCGTGGCCATGCGCGCCCATTTGGATGCGTGTCGCTGGAAGGCGACAACTCGGGGTTCACCGGGCAGCTCCAGTTTACGACACCGACATTCGCCGCAAAGGAAGGTTCGTATGAGGCTTGTCCAGACGAGGATTCGGGACGCTTCTTCACTGCGACATTCAACAGCGGGCTGAATTTTGGCGGTGCCTACACCGGCGCAAGCCTCAACTCATGGCGCAGCATCTACGTAAACGGGCATACGCTTATGCGGATGACGAACGACGTGGCGATCGTCGAGCCGTCGCGTACGATGTTCGTGGAGGACTGCGGAAGGTTCGAGGTCTCCGCCGGCAAGACGTTCTCCCTCGATGCGCCGCTTACGCTCAAGGGAGAATTCCGCAAGACTGGCGCAGGCCGCCTCTCCCTTGGCGGGGAAATGCGCTTTGCGGACGCCAGCAACCCCGATCCGCAGGCAGGGACAAACGCATTCAATGTGGCAGAGGGCGAAGTGATGTTCCGCAGCGTAAATTCGGCGAACGGACTCGCGATGACGTTTTCAGACGGGGCAAAACTCGTCATCGACCCTGAGTCCGATGCGGCGAAGTCCGAAACGGGGTTCATCGCGACACGCTGGGCGAACCCGCTCGTCTCGGCCGCGGCGGACGGCAAGATCGCGGTAGAACTCGCTCCGAGCGCATCGTTCGTCCCGGCGGACAAGTTCTCGGTGCCGATCTGCACAGTGCCTAACGCCGCCGCAAAGTCGATAAACTTCAACGTCCGTAGAAGCCAAAGGCATCTGGCGACACTTCGGACCGTAGAAAACCAGGACGGCACGGTTACGTTCGTGGCCGACTACTCTCGCAAGGGCAGTGTCATGACAATACGATAACGAGTAAAGGGAAACCATTGAACATGAGAAGACATACCGGAATCACGCTGGCGCTGTTCGCGGCGGTCGGCATGGCATGGAGAGCATGCGGCTTTCAGGAGATCGACCATGCCCGCGTGGCCGAAATCGCAAAGATGCTCCCGGAGCGGCCCGGCATACCTGGCGCGCACATATCGAACCGCGCGGCGTGGGATCGTCTGGCAAGCACAGGCGAAGGCCGCTACCTGATACGGAAAGCCGTACACGAAGCGAAGGAACCCATCGCGGAATGCACGGACGAGCTGTACCTTGAATTCAGCACGCCCGGCAACGGGAACCGCACACACTACCAGAAACCCTTTTTTAGGCGCGAAACCGTGCTGAACCACCTTGTGCTGGCCGAGTGCCTCGAGAACAAGGGGCAGTTCATCCCCAGGATCGCCGACTATCTGCGCACCCTCTGCTCGGAGCGGACGTGGTGCATGCCGGCGCATGACCGGCAGCTGAAGGCATTCAAGGGCGAAGAGCAGAACGTGGATCTCGGTGCGCAGTCACGCGCATTCACCTGCGCGTTCACGGTCTGCGTCCTTCGCGGACGCCTGCCCGAGGATGTCGAAAGGCTGACGCTCTCCGAACTCGAGCGCAGGATATTCGCCCCGCTGCGAGAACGGTTCACGAAGGCCAAGTCGGGAAGAGACTGCGGGCCGATGTGGTGGATACAGGGTCCCGCGAACTGGACGGCAGTATGCCACTCCGGCGTGACGCGCGCCGCGCTTGCCGTGCTGGAGGGCCGCGAGGATAGGGCCGTGTTCATAGAGGCGGCCGAACGCTCCGCAAAGACCTTCATGACTGGGTTCACGGAGGACGGATATTGCTCCGAGGGAATGGGATACTGGAACTACGGCTGGGGCCACTTCCTTACCCTTACGCTCGCCGTGCGCGAGGCGACCGGCGGCAAGGTCGACCTCTGCGGAACGCCAAAGGCCCGCAAGGTGATGGAGTTCGGCACTGGAGCCCTCCTCTTCGGCGAGACCGCCCCGGCATTCGCCGATGGCGGCGGCGCATTGAGCGGCCTTGTCCTGAAGCTCGGCCACCTCATATGGCCTGACCTTCCCGTCACGCAAAAGGCACTGGGACACAAACCGCTGGAGGGCGGGATCGGATACGCATTCCTGATGGACTTCGGGCAGTGGGACGGCACACCCGCTCCGGTCGCAACCGCATACCCGATCCGCACCGGATTCCCCGATGCGCAGATGTGGGTGCTCAGGAACGGTGCGAGCGACATGCCGTTCCTGATGGCGGTCAAGGGCGGACACAACAAGGAATTCCACAACCACAACGACGTAGGCTCATACACGCTGTACCTGGGCGAGACATGGGTTGGGGGGGATGCCGGCGGCACCGAGTACAACGCGAAGACGTTCAGCGACAAGCGCTACGAGATCCCGATGATCAACTCCTACGGGCATCCGCTGCCTGTGCTGAATGGCACACTCCAGTCGGACGGCAGGAAATTTGCCGCAAAGGTGATCAAGACGGATTTCTCCGACGGGAAAGACGTCATCTCCATGGAGTTGGCCGGCGCGTACGACCGGGCAAAGTCAAAGGCAGACTCGCTTGTACGCACGTTTACGTATGACCGGCAGGCGAAGTCCGTGGCAGTCTCGGATGCGGTCGCGTTCGATGGCGAAGGTTCGTTTTCCGTGGCGATCATCACCTGCGGGACGCTGGAAAAGGCGGTGGACGGCAACTACATCCTGACGGTCGGGAAGGATGCTGCCAAGCAGAGAATCGCCGTAGAAATACAGACAGGAGGCATCCCGTTTGAGATGTCGGCTGAACGGATCGAAAACGAGAACAGGATCTCGCCGAACCGCTACGCCATTACGCTGTCAAACCACGTAAAGGCCGCCACGGTTTCGATCACCTACAGGAAACCGTAGAACTCCATCCACAGCGCCACGCAAAAGGCCGCAACCTCCGTTGCGGCCTTTCCTTGCACATGAAACAAGTGGCGGAGGGGGGGGGATTCGAACCCCCGGTGGACTTGCGCCCACACAACCTTTCCAAGGTTGCACCATCGACCACTCGGACACCCCTCC
>CAKULV010000092.1 GCA_934667425.1 uncultured Kiritimatiellota bacterium
GCTTTCTTGTCGATATTTGTATCGCCGCCGTAGTACGTCTCATATACCGCGTCCAACAGTATTTCACCTAAACCATCCGCGCCCGCGTGCGCATCCACCACCTGTTGGCGCGCGGATTCGACCTGCTGCCGCTCAACATCTTTCCGCATTATTGTCACGCAGATTACAGCTGCGCCGACAACCACCCCCGTGGCGATTCCGCCAATCCACCAGCGCTCCGCGTGGCGGCGGCGCACGGCCCACGTGAATTCGGCGACGGTCGCATACCGCTGTTCGGGAATCGAACTTGTCGAACGGCGGATGATCTTTGCCCAAGCCGGCGGGGGGTTGCCGTTAAAGCAAACATTCGCAAGAACACCAAGCGCATGTATGTCGGCCGCAACGCCGATCTTGCCGCCCGCAAACTGCTCTGGCGCGGAAAAGCCGGGCGTGCCGACGCCAACAGCACGTCCATCGACAACGGAAAGCGTATCATTGCGCGAGCGCGGCGATTCGCCGCCTTCTTTCGCAAGTCCCAGGTCGATCAGAACGCATTCGCCAGTCGAAGGTCGCATCATCACATTGCGCGGCTTAATGTCACGATGGATGAATCCGCGCTTGTGCAATTCCTCCACAGCGCGCGCCACGCCGAGCACATACCGCGCGACCGCCGCGTCGCCGCGAGGGAGTTCCATTGGCTCGAGCAGTTCTTCGGCCAGGTAGAGACGCCCCGAATCTTCGCCCGCGCCATAGAACTTCGGGAACGCCGCGCCGGTCAGCTCCGCCGCGAGCCGCGCCTCCCGCCTGAATCTCCCTAGCGCCTTGTCATCGGCGCGATAAAGCACCTTCAATGCGCCGACAATTCCTGTTGCGGCATTTTCCGCGCGATATACTTCCGCACTCCCCCCGCGTCCAAGGAAAGCGAGAACCTTCCAGCCGCCGATTATGCATCCAGTCATCGCGACTGGTGCCGGCTCGAAGCGTCCATGCTGGCGCAGGCACCGCTCAAGCTCGCTTTCCGTCGCATCAGGCATCGCCAGCCTCCTCCAGTGTGCGCACGATTTCGCGGAGCCGAGCGATCATGCGACTCTTGGTCTTGTCGACGTTGTTGCGGCTTGTGCCGTATGCGACAGCGACCTCGTCAGGCGAAACACCGTCAACAGTCAGCCGCTGGAATATCTGCTTTGACTTGTCGGGTATATTGTCGTCGTCCAGAATCTGCCGCATGGCGATTTCAAGAACGGCGTCCTTCCAGGAGTCCGAATCGTCCAGCGAGCCAAACGCCGCGCCTGCGTCCTCCAGTTCCCGAAGTTCTGCCTTTGCCGTCCGTTCCTTGTCCGCTTTTTCGCACTGCTTCAGCGCCTTCCTGCGGAGAATGCCAGTGAGATAGTTTCTGAAGCGACCCGTTTCGTCCGGCGCGTAGCGGTAGTTTGATATCACATTCGAAAGCGCGATCAACGTCTCCTGCACCGCGTCGTTTGCGTCGACGGCCGGAAAATGCGACTTCATGTACGATAGCATCATTGGTCGGTACCGGGCGACAAACTCCGTCCAGCGCGCATTCTCACCGTTTGCAATGCCTTTCAGAAGCGTAGTTGACGTTTCGGGTATCATGGATGTTTTCCTTCATTGCGATACGAACATTTCAATCCCCTCGTGCGCGAGAAGAGAAACCTTGTTTTCCAACCCGCCGCCATAGCCGGTGAGGCTGCCGTCCGCGCCGATGACGCGGTGACACGGGATGATGATGCAGATCGGATTCCATCCGACCGCGCCACCGACCGCCTGTACCGAAACCCTGCCTCCGCGTTTTTTCGCAATCGCCCTCGCGATGTCTCCGTACGAGGCCGTCGCTCCGCACGGGATACGGAGCATCTCGTCGATGACCGCCTGACGAAACGGCGTCAATCCTTCAATGCGATAGTTGGGCACAAAGCCGGGATCATGCCCCGCGAAATACTCGTCAAGCCAACGGCACGTATCACGGAACGCCGGCGTCTCGCGTCTTACGCACCCGCGCGTATCGCGCCAGTCGTCGCGCGAGCCCTCAAACCAAAGCCCCGTCAAAGCTTCGCCGTCCCCGCACATCACGAGATCGTCGAATCCCTCTGGCGTCTTGTATTTCCGACTGTATTCCATATGCATCCCTATTTGCAAAGTGTCCAGGATCGAGAAGAATCGAGAAGGGTCAGTCCCTAATGGTGGAGTAAGAGTGGTGGAGTAGCTCACGAGACCAACCTCCTTCCCTTGGCCACAAGGCGATACTTCCGCTGCGGCGAATGAAGGTTCTCGGTATCGACGGCGGCAATGTACCCGGCTTTTGCAAGCGGCGTCAGGTAGCGCGCCGTGAAGAAGTTGACGCTGGAGATGCCCAGTGCCGCGCGCAGCTCCGCCGGTCGCCTCGGCCCGTCGGCGAGGAGCCTGAGCAGGTCGAAGGCGACCTTGTTGCTGCCCTTCTCCAAGAGACGCGGAACGCGTTCGGGAAGCGACTGGGCGAATCGAACAAACTCCCGTTGCCGCACCTTCTGGGACTTCTCCTCATCGACGGAGAGTCCCTTCTTCGCGGGACCGGCGAGCTTCTCGTCCTCGAGTTCCTTTAGGACGAGGTGAATCGACTTCTCGTGCATCTCATGGATCTGTTCCCAAGTCACGGGCGCGAATGTGTAGATGAAGCGATAGCCGCTGATGCAACGCCCGTCGCCCTTGCATGCCGCAGCGAAACTGCACCATTCGTACCGGTCCGGCCACTTGACCATCTTCGCCTTTACGGGATTGCGGTCGATGTAGGCCGCAACATTCATCAGCTCGCACTTCTCGTCCGGCATGTACTCGCGCACGCGGAAGCGAGACTCCCACATCGTTCCCGTGTGGACGCTACGGCAATTATAGGACATGGTCGCGTTCTGCTTGAGCGTCTTCATGAAGGCGCTCACATCGTACATGCGGCGGAGGAACCTCTCGCGGGACCGCTTCCGGCCGGCCTCGTCGTTCAGCCGGGCATACATCTCCCATTCCTTTCGGATCTCGGCAAGTCGATCGCCCGAATAAAGCGCGGCGATACGGTCGAACAGTTCCTCATCGCTCAGCTCCGGCGCCTCGGGCAAATGGACGAGCAAGTGGAAGTGGTTGCTCATGAAGCAATACGCCAGAACCTCGATGCCGGAAAACTTCGCCACGCGCCACAACCGCTCGACGAAGCGCGTACGCTCCTCGTCAGTCAGGTAGAACGCGCGGTTCGCGATCCGACTGATCAGGTGATAACAACGATCAGGCTTGAAATTGCGTAAAGCTCTCATGCCGCGCATTATAGCATATTCCGCAACTACTCCACCACTCCTACACCACCATTAGGGTCAGACCCTCACCCACTAAGATCGTCCGGATGGGACTCACCAAACTGATCGAGATAGAGGAGGACATGACCGTAGTCGGTGAAGCCTCCAATGGCGAAGATGCAGTCAGGCTTGCGCACGAACTCGCGCCAGATGTAATAGTGCTGGACCTTATGATGCCGCGCATGAATGGCGACAAGGTTACCGAGGAGATCATCAGGAACGACCCGACTGCCAAGATAATGCTGCTCACGTCCTTCGGGGAGTCCAATTCCATCGCTTCGGCCCTTGCCGCCGGCGCCACGAGCGCCGTGGTCAAGGGATCTTCCGAAAACGACCTTGCAATGGCCATCCGAAATACGGCCAACGGAGAGAGGGTCCTCAGTCAGGAGATCGCAGCCGCCATCACACTTGCGGATGACTCGTCCCAGCTATCCGAACGCAACGTGCAGATACTCACTTACGCCGCAAAGGGTCTCTCAAACTCCGACATCGCGCAGCTGCTCGAAATCAGCGTTGACGGCGTGAAGAACCACTTTAAGACGATTCGTCGAAAGCTCAACGCCGCAACCAGAGGCGAGGCGATAGCCATCGCGATGCGCAAGGGCCTGATCGAGTAGCCGCTGGCAATACGCCGTACTTCCAGGCCTCGCCGATCGCCATCAGAAGGCAAGCGTCATGGAAATGCCGCAGGGGAAGCACCAGCTGTGGTTGCGCGCGCCGCCGTCCGACTGGCGGATGTAGTTGCGCGACGCCTCGCGCACATGACGATCGAAGAGGAA
>CAKULV010000093.1 GCA_934667425.1 uncultured Kiritimatiellota bacterium
GATGATCGAAAAGAAAGGATGCGGCTCTGAATCAGCGTTCATGGGCGTCATGCAATCATGAGACATCGTTAGCATTTCTCGGAATGCAAAGGGATTCAAAACGGGCGATGCGGCGGCGGTTCAGTTCCTCGCAGCGCGCCTGATCGTCCCAGTTGCGCAAAGCCTCGCGCGCCGCCGGGTCGGCAAGGAGCGGACGCAAGGCTGTGGCGATGCCCCCAGCCGAGACGTCGCACAAGACGCCTTTCACGCCGGGTTCTGAAAGCTGGTCGATCCCGCCCGCCGTCCGTGTGGAGACGACCGGGCAACCGAGGAGAAGCGCCTCGGAAATGGTCAGGCCCAACGCCTCCTTCAGGCTCGGCTGAAGATAGATGTCCGCACGCTTCATGAACGGATACGGATTCGGACGATGCCCGTGAAAGACGACAAATTCCTCGACGCCCAGCTTCCGGGCGCGTGCATGGTAGACGGGTTCCTCCTGATCCCAGCCGATGACGTGCCAGCGCAACGCGGACACGCCCTCTCGTACAAGGATGGCGAGGGCCTCAAGGGCGAGGTCGATGCCCTTGAGCGGGTTCAATCGCGCACACGTGACGATGTGAACACACCCCGGAATAAACGTGTCCGCATCCGCGTCCCCCATCGGCTCCTCGGCGAGCGAAAGGACATGGCGCACGTCCGTCAGGTTCTCCGCGACGACAACCTTCCTGTCCCACGCCGGATACCAGCGGCGGATGTCGTCCGCCACGCGCCGCCCAACGGAGAGAATCCGGTCGGCGGCGGCGAAACCGAGTTCCTGGCGAAAGATGTTCTCGCGGTCGCCGCAGTGGTAGACGAGCAGGAAGCGCTTCCAGCGGAACGCCTGCACGGACACCTCCGTCGCCCACGGATGGTAGAGGATGACCGTATCGAAGTCCGTGACGCCCATCTCGCGCCGGATGTAACCCGCGTAGAGCCGCACCTCGGCATCGTAGAGAAGCCGTCCGACAGGACGGAACGGTCCCGGTAGATGCCAGAAAAGGAAGCCGCCAATGCGGCGGAGGACATTCCAGCGGTAATGGTGCGCAAACGTGACGCATGTCGTCCGATCGGCGACAACGATGCGGGCGCGGGGATCGAGGCGACCGAGAATCGACGAGCCCTCGTAGTCGGCAGCCGTCGTGAAGACGACCGTGATGTCGAAACGCGTGTAGTCGAAGTTGTCAAGGAGTGCGCAGAGCGCGACCTCGATGCCACTCACGCGCGGATGCGCGAGGAAAAAAACCAGCCGCGTCTTCGCCGTCATGCAGCCCTCCTTTTGAACATGCGTCCGCGCAGATGCGTCCGCAGCGTCGCCACAACGGCACGGGCATCGTCCATCCAGCCGTAGAGCGCGACGAAACAGGCCGCGTAGGCAACCGAAATCGCGGCGGCCCAGCCGAGCCAGGCGAACCAGTTGCCGGGCACGGGCGCGAGCAGCGACTTGACGGCGGACGCGAACGCGACCGGCAGGATCGTGAGCGCCGCGTACTGCCGCCAGTACCCCCAGACCGAATGTCCCAGCCGATGGCGGAAAAGCAGATAGGGGCCACGCCAGAACGCCGTCAGCGCATAGGAGACGATCGTGCCGAGAAAGACGCCCGCGACGCCAAAGGGACCGACAAGCGCAATGGAAACAACGACGTTGAGCGCCGCCTCGATAAGCGGACGCGGCTTGTCGCGCACAAACAGCCCCGAGGCCGTGACGTGCTCGCCCACCGTACACCACGAGCTCTGGAGGTAGAAGAGGGCGCAGAGCACGGCCTCCACGCCCGTGCCGAGGCAGAAGCGCTCGCCAAGCCAGAGGCGAATGAACGGGCCGACAAGGAGGAAGAGCCCTGTCGCGGCGAAACCGCTCAACGCGAGATTCAGGAACTGCATCTTGCGGAAGAGGCGGTAGACGTCCAACGGCGCCAGCGTCGCATAGGCGTTGCCGTAGTTCGACGTGAAGACGCCGAGGAACTGCCACAGGAGGCGCGTCAGGGCCGAGACCAGAAGCGCATAGTTCGAGTAGAGGCCGACCGCCGCAAGTCCGACGAACTTCGAGAGGACAAGGCTGTCCGTCGAGCTGACGACCGTGCCGCCCACACGATGGAGCATCAATGCGCCGGCATCCTTGAAGATGCCGGCCTTCTCCGCACGCGGCAGCGTCTCGGAAACGGCAAAGACGGCCCGGTAGCGATGCGTCGTCCAGGCGCTGAGCGCCCAGTTGAACGCGAGGGCAAACACAATGCCGGAGGCGAGCGTCCACACGAAGTCCCGCGTCAGCCATAGGACAAGAAGCTGAAGAGCAAAACGCCCCGTCTCGGAAACCATCGATACGAAAAGCGCCACGTGGTTCTTCCGGTCCGCATTCCAGATGGAAAGGCGGTAGGAGAAGAGATAGGTCGAAACGCTCTGCGCAAGGAAGAGGATGTAGACGACCTTCAGGTTCACGTCGCCCGGCACGTCGGAAGCGTCCTTGACAAGGGAGCCGATGAACGGGAAGAGCGCAAGCCCAAGACCGAGGACGACGAGCGCGACGAGATGGTAGACCTGGCGGAAGAAACGCATGAGCCGCCCGACCTGCACGATGTCGCCCTCGGCAATCGGCTTGTAGAAGCGGTAGCAGATGGCCGAGCCGACACCGAGCTCGGCGAGGGCGAGGAGGCGGAAGACGTCCCAGAAGAGTCCGTTGATGCCGAGGTAGCGTTCGGAGAGGATGGCGACGAACGCAGTGCGGTAGGCGAACCCGGTAACGACATTGACAATGTGGCAGAGTGTCCCGACGCCGGATGCGCGGAGCATGCTCGCCATGCGGCTCTGTCGGTTGAACATCATGACGCATCCTTTTCCTCAAGACCGAAACGCCGGGCGGCAGACGGGGCCATTCTCTCAACAGACGGCATGCTCACTTGTCAGCCCCTGAAGATGAAGAAGACCGCCGCGAAGATGCAGACCGCGGCCGCCAGGTAGTTCCACGAGACGGGCTGGCGCATCACCAGCACCGAGAACGGCATGAAGACGAGCAGCGTGACCGCCTCCTGCGTGATCTTCAGCTGCTCCAGCGTCATCGTCTTCGCGCCGATCCGGTTGGCGGGGACGGCCACGCAGTATTCGACGAACGCGATCAGCCACGAGACGAGGATCGCCACCCAGACCGGCGCGCCCGACAGGCTGCGCAAGTGGCCGTACCAGGCGTAGAGCATTACGAGGTTCGACACGCAGAGAAGCCCCACGGTCATCCAATTGACGTTTGACACAGGT
>CAKULV010000094.1 GCA_934667425.1 uncultured Kiritimatiellota bacterium
TGCCATCCTACATCCCGCCTCCCATTGTCCAACTCATTGCCCATACACTATGGTCATTTACTTTGGCAAGTCACCCCTTTCCTCTGGACAGCAGTCCACCGAAACATGAGCCGGACACTTGTGGTAAAATACAATGCATCAAGAAAAGGAAAACATGACAATGTCAGAAGAGAACTGCACACACGACTGCTCATCCTGCGGCAAGGATTGCCAAAGCCGCAATGGGAAAACCGACTTCTCGGCAAAGCTGAACGCCGCCTCGAAGGTAAGGCGCGTGATTGCCGTCGCGAGCGGCAAGGGCGGCGTCGGCAAGAGCTTCGTCACCTCCATGCTTGCGGTCGCCGCGTCCCGCCGCGGACTCGCCGTTGGCATCCTCGATGCCGACATCACCGGCCCATCCATCCCGAAGGCCTTCGGCGTCACCGGCGGCACCGTGCAGGGCGAACAGGGCATCGAGCCCGCTGTGTCCAACGGCGGCATTCGCATAATGTCCCTCAACATGCTCGTCGAGGATCCGTCCGCGCCGGTAGTGTGGCGCGGGCCTGTGATCGCCGGCGCGGTCAAGCAGTTCTGGACGGACGTCCACTGGGGCGGTCTCGACGTGATGTTCGTAGACATGCCGCCCGGGACCGGCGACGTTCCGCTCACGGTATTCCAGAGCCTTCCGGTGGACGGGGTGGTGGTGGTCTCGTCACCGCAGAGGCTCGTCGAGATGATCGTCGGCAAATCCGTGAAGATGGCGCAGATGATGGACAAGAAGGTGCTGGGCCTCGTCGAGAACATGAGCTACTTCACGTGCCCGAACTGCTCCGCAAGGCATCACATATTCGGAGAAAGCGCGGCGGACGAGATAGCCGGAGACTTCGGGATCCCCAACACGCTTAAGCTCCCGGTCAACCCCGATTTCTCAAAGGCGATAGACGCGGGCGCCGCAGAATCCCTGAGCATACCGGCAATAGAGCCATTCATAGACTCAATCATTGCGTTAGTTGGTAGTTGATAGTTGATAGTTGGTAGTGGGTGGAAAGGGATTTGCGCTTTTCGGTTTGCGATTGCATTTGGGCATTGATTCATTTGCGGGAAGGACGCGCTCCCGCGCGTCCGTTGCCCCGATGCCGTTTTCGGTCAAGCGGGAACACACGACGGCGAAGCCCACCCCTCTTGCGACCGCATTCGCGGCTCACTTCGTTCGGGGGCTATGTCGCCACGGCAAATCCTAAAATTGCCCGATGGCTAAATGCAATCGTAAATCCCTAAATGCAATCGCAAAGGCGTAACGCATCACTCACTTAACCAAGCGCGGCTATAGTGGCGTCAAGGGACGCAAGGTCGGCGACGTTTACCGCCGTGAGGGATGCGTCTATCTTCTTTATCAGGCCGGAAAGCACCTTGCCCGGACCGAACTCGACGAACCTTGCGCACCCGAGGTCCTTTGCGGCCTCGATGTCCGCCGCCCAGTTGGTCGTACCCGTCACCTGCTCAAGCATCGTGGCCTTGATGACCGCCGGATCGGAGGAATGCGGCTTGCCGGTCACGTTGGAAAGCACCGGTATCTTCGGGGCGCAGAACGTCACCTCGTCCAGCACCGGCGCAAGCTTCTCCCGCGCGGGCGCCATGAATCTGGAATGGAATGCCCCGGCCGTTGCGAGCGGTATCGCGCGCTTTATGCCAAGCTCCTTTGCGACGGAAGCGGCGGCAGCGATCTCTTCCTTCGAGCCTGAAAGCACCTGCTGCGCGGCCGAATTGACGTTCGCGACCGTGCATCCCGTCTTGGCGCAAAGCTCGTCAAGCTGAGCGGGGGACGCCCCCACGATGGCGATCATGCCTGACGGCGCAGCCTCGCAGGCCTCCTGCATGAACCTTCCGCGAGCCTCCAGCACCTTGAGCGTGGAATCGAAGTCAAGCGCACCTGCCGCGCAGAGCGCGCCCCACTCGCCAAGGGAAAGTCCTGCGGCGGCGGCGAACGGTGCGGAATGCCTTTTCTGAAAGGCAAGGAACGCGGCGTAGCTCGTCACGAATATTGCGGGCTGGCACACGTTTGACTTCGTAAGTTCATCAGCCGGCCCCTCAAAGCATATCTTCTTGAGGTCGAAGCCGAGCACGACGTTCGCCTTGTCGAAAAGCGCCATAAGCTCGGCATCGCTCTCGGCAAAATCCTTGCCCATTCCCGGAACCTGAGCTCCCTGACCGGCAAATACGCAGCAATCTCCCATTTCTCGTCTCTCCTGTTGTTTGTTTATATTGCCGCTGATTATACCACGGCCCTCAAAGCGCCGTCAAATCGGCAAGGCGGATGTCTCGCGCGCTTCGCCGCGTCCGAGCTTTGCAGCAATCTCAGTATGAAGCAATCTCAGTATGATATAATGTCCGTCACCTATGAACCCGCTTCCCGTTCCCAGGCGCCTGACGGACTTCTCGGCCGATGCGGTCGCGTTGGCGCCGCGCCTGCTCGGGAAGTTCCTCTGCCGCCGCCTGGCGGACGGGACGGTTCTGCGGCGGCGCATCACGGAGAC
>CAKULV010000095.1 GCA_934667425.1 uncultured Kiritimatiellota bacterium
TCGCGACAAGCGCGACCCTCCCGCGCAACGCACGACGACGAGGGCGTCGTCGCTACGAAATTCAACAAATGGCCAAATGCAATCGCAAATCGAAAATCGAAAAATCGTAAATCCACTACCAACTACCAACTGCCATCTACCAACTACCCACTACATAAATGCAATCGCAAATCGAAAAATCGTAAATGCCGGCCACGAACATTCCGTGTGGTATAATATGCGTCAATGTTAGCTTCAATTATGCACTGTCGATTAGGTTTATCGAATAGGGCCATATGCGCAACCTTGTGCGTGGCCATGGCCATGTCCACATGGGCCGTGGATGCGGCCGTCAAGAAAACGGGTACACGGAACGGTCGGGCGAAAGCTCCCGCGCCATCGCGGCTTGCCGCAAGCCATAGGCAGCCAGCGCCCAAGGCGAACCCATACAGGTGTTCGCCGTATGTCGGAGCGTTCGTCGTTGATGCGGATAGCGGGCGCGTGATGTTCTCGGATGGGGCGGATCGCCAGGCGCGTCCGGCGAGCGTGACGAAGCTCATGACGGCGCTTCTTGTCCTTGATGACGTAAAGGCGGGGAAGTATGGTCTTGACGCGATGGTTTCGGCGAGCGCCAATGCCCTGCGCATGGAGCCGAGCATAATAGGGTTTATGGACGGCAATCCGCCACGTCCGGTGTCGTGGTCTGTGGATACGCTTCTCTACGCGCTCATGATACGCAGCGCAAACGATGCGGCGGTCGCCCTGGCGGAGCATTCGGCAGGGTCGCTCGAGGCGTTTGTCGCCCGCATGAACGCAAGGGCCAAGAGCCTTGGGATGAACGCCACAGCCTACTACAACCCAAACGGGCTGCCGCCAAACCCGTCAAGGAGGTATCCGTGGAAGTCGTTCAACGTCACGACCTGCCGCGACCAGGCCAAGCTTGCGAGGGAGATCGTGAACCGCCATCCCGAAATGCTCAAGTACACTTCGCAGAAGACATGGACGATGCCTAACGGGCAGAAGATCATAAACCACAACAACGTTATGCGCACGGATAAGCTCAAGATCGTGAATCCCGACGGCACGGAGGCGGTCGATGGCCTCAAGACCGGGTACATAGACGCGGGCGGCAGCTCCGTCGTCCTTACCGGCAAGCGGAATGGGCGCAGGGCGATTGTCGTTGTGCTTGGCTCGGATTCCGCGAAAATGCGCGACGAGAATGCCCGCAGGCTCATGAACGAGGCGCTTTCCGTCCTGTGACGGGATTGCCCGCGGAGTTTGGAAGATGCTTGTGCTGTTCAAGTCCATCCTTGTTTTTGCGTTCGTCGCAGGCACGTGGAACCTCAAGTGGTTCCCGTCCGGACGGGCGGAACACCGGGCGTCGCCGCGTGTGGAGAGCGCGAACATCAACGATGCAGCAGACGTGATACGCGAGAACCTGAAGGGGAGCCGTCGCATCCTTTTCCTCCAGGAGATCAGGGACCCTGCTTCTTGCTCGAACCTCGTGGCGGCCGTTGGCGACACGAATCTGCACGTCGCGGTGGCGTCCGCGTTCCGGGACTTCCGCGACAATCGACTCCAGTGGCAGCAGCTCGCGATCGTTACGGATCTGCCGGTGCTTCGCGCAGAGTGGAAGTATTCCAGGCGTGCGGACGGCATGTTCGTCCCTCGCGGGTACGCGTATGCCCTGCTTGATGGCGGGGAAGAGGGGCGGATCGCCTGCTTCTGCGTACACCTCAAGAGCAACTATGGGGCAAGAAAGGCCGCAACAAAGGCGGCAAATGTCGCGAAGCGCAAGGCACTGATGGCGCAGGTGCTTGCGGTGGCGAAGGATGTCTCCGCCGACAAGGTTGTGATAGCCGGCGACTTCAATGCGGACAGGTTCCAGACCCAGTTCAAGAATGACACGATATTCGGAATGCTGGAGTCCGCCGGATTTGCAGACGCCTGGAAGGGCGCTGCCGCGTCGGAACGCGGAACGCATCCCGGAAACACCAGATATCCGGATTCGACTCTTGACTATGTGTTTTGCCGGGGGGCGGGCGAATGCGTTTCGCGGAGGCTCGCGCCGGTAAGCTTCGTGTCCGACCACCGCATGGCGATCTTCGAGTTCTGAATTTGCGATTTACGATTTGCGATTGCATTGGGGGAATTTTCGATTTACGATTTATGATTTGCGATTGCGTTTATGTAGTGGGTAGTTGGTAGATGGCAGTTGGTAGGTTTTAGGGCGCACGGCGGGAGGGTCGCGCTTGTCGCGACCGACCCCCCCGTGGCGATGGCGCCCTCGCCGTCGTGAAAAATGGCCGTGTAGAAGTGTAGAAGATGTAGGTGGCAGTGGGT
>CAKULV010000096.1 GCA_934667425.1 uncultured Kiritimatiellota bacterium
AAGATGGCCGAGATGCTGGGGATTCGGAAGAACACGCTCGACAAGCAGCTTTCGGCGTTGAAGGCAAAAGGCTTCATTCAAAGAAGAAATGGGACACGAGGCAGTTGGCAGGTGATCCTGTCGCCTCGCGATTGAAATGTTTTACGTCAATAGGATCAGAGGTTCTTGAATTTGGTGGCGGCAGTCGGAATCCGGGTAATTTGACTTATGAGAGCTGAAGTGCCATGAGAATTTTCACTTCCTATAAGCCGTTTGCCGGGCGGGTCGGCGAGATCCAGGCGCGGGCGCGCGAAAACTGGAAGTCGCGCTTTCCGAGCGCCGAGATTGCAGATGTGCAAGGCGAGTCAGGTCCGCCGGACTTCGCACAGATTGCGGCACGGGCATCGGCAGGCGAGATTGCACTTTATTGCAATGGCGACATTCTCTTTGAATCGGGCGTTGAGACGGTTCTGTCAAATCTGCCGGACGGTGACTTCCTCGCCGTCGGCCAGCGGATCGACTGGCTGGAGGACGGCACGCGTGAGCGGCATCGTCCGAGCGGCATGGACTATTTCTTCTTCCGCGGCGGAATGTTCGCCGATCTGCCGCCGACAGTCGTCGGGCGAGCCTATTACGATTCGGCCCTCGTCGCGTGGGCGTTGCGGAAGGGCGTGCCCGTCATCGACTTGACGCCTGTCCTGAAAGTCGTGCACCAGTGGCATGACTATGGACATGTGAAGGACGGACGCAAAGGCGTGTTTGCTGGAGCAGACGCTCGCGCCAACAAGGCGAACAACAACTTGCCGCATTTCGGCCCGCACATTGCAGACGCGGGATTCATGATGACGCGAGAGGGGAAGATCGTCCCGAACGCACGATTGGGCAGATTGCGGCGGTCGGGGCGCTGGGGCCTGTGGAATGTGCTGACGCGCGGCGGACGTCTTTGGAATCGGTGGTGGCCATGGTAAGGACGGTTTTCATCACACGTAGCGACATCAGCTGGTATTCAAGGAATGCCAATGTGCAGGTGCGTCCACGCCAATTGGCGCGAGACACGCGGCTGACGCTGTGCGTGAACGAAGCGTGTCGCGTACCAGATGACCTCGCGGCCGCCTGTGAGCGCGTGATCGTCTATCGGCGGCTGGGCGACATCGCGGCGAGACTGGAGGGGCGCTACGGTCGTGTCTGTACGGGATTCGACTTCCCGTGCCTATGGACGGGCTGGCGCATCAAGCGGCGTTTGCGGATCCCGTGGACGATGTACCTGTGGGATCCGCCGGCCTTGAGCCATCGCGATGGTTTTGCGCCGCTTCGCTGGGCGATTGACGGCGTGTGGCGGTGGTTTGCGCGGCGGTGTGACAGGCTGGTCTTGAACATCCATCCGGGATTGCTTGAAGAGGTTGGATTGTCCCGAAAGGAGACGGATCGGTGGAGAAAAGACGGCAAGTTGGAGTTGCGTATGCAGGATGCCTTCGACAATCTGATTCCTGCGACAATCACGAACGGCGGTTCGTTTGATGCCGACATCGGAATCTTGAGCGCGGAGACGCCGGACAAGGGCAGCCGCCTCGTCGCGGAGGCGGCACGGCGGTTTCCGAATCTCTCGGTGAAATGGATCAACGGCCTGCCGCAAGAGGAGGCGTTCGCACAGCTGCGCCGCTGCCGCGTCCTGCTCGCACCGTATCTGCCCGTTCGGAGCCTGAAGTGGAACTATCCGCTGAAGCTCTTCGAGTATCTGCGGCTTGGACGCCCGGTCCTGTCGTCCGATAATCCGGGAAGCGTCGCGATGGCTACGCGGTTCCCAGGGCGGATTCAGCTGTTTAAGAGCGGAAACGCGGACGATCTCGCGTCCAAACTGAAGGAGATGCTGTGCTTGTGATTCATCAAGTTGTGGGTGTCTTGTCCGATCCGGTGTTTGCCAGCCTTTGGGCGTTGGCGATTGGACTGGTATTTGTTCGTAGGAGATGGGGCCGGCTGATTCTTGTCCTTGATCTCATCCTCATGTGGATTTGCGCGATGCCCGTGACGTCAGAACTGTTGGCCAAGTGGATCGAAGCGGATTATTACCCTGTCAGGAATGTGCAGGAACTGCCTCAGGCTGATGCGATTGTCTTGCTGGGGGGCGGCATTGGGGCGCCTCCTGAAGGCAGTGATTGGCCGTATCCCGACCTCAAGGAGTCGGCAGACCGCGTCTGGCACGCGGCCCGTATATACA
>CAKULV010000097.1 GCA_934667425.1 uncultured Kiritimatiellota bacterium
GGGGCGTTCCTCACGCACGCGACGCTCGACTGGACGAAGCGCGACGACCCGACGCGGCTCGTGAACGGGCCGAGCGGTTGGGTGGACTTCGAGGGCGGCGACTGGGGGCATCAGCCGGAACGGCGCGCGTGGACGCAACACCGGCCGTTGGACGTCTGCGAGGCGGGTGACGTCGCCGACCGCCATGACTACAACCGTGTGCCCGACCTGGCGCCGGTGAATGGCCGTCGCGTCAGCTTCCTCGGCGAGTTCGGCGGCCTCGGCTGCCGCGTGGACGGCCACCTTTGGACGGAGAAGGCGTGGGGCTACGGCGACACGGGCGGCGCGAAGAGTCCGGAGAATGCGCGGGCGGCGATGGAGGCGCGGTACGTCGGGCTGATGGATCGCATCGCCGATCTTGCGGCGCAGGGGCTGGGCGGCGCGGTCTACACGCAGACGACGGACGTGGAGGCGGAAGTTAACGGGCTCGTCACCTACGACCGCAAGGTCGTGAAGTTCGATCCGGCCGTGCTGAAAGCCGCGCACGATAAGATCTACCAAGCGTTTGGCAAGGCGGCGAAATGAGGGATGGATTCTCGCTACAATTCAAAACAGGAGAATAAAAGATGCTGACAAGAAACATTGGGTGCATAGTGTTGGTGGCAGTTGCACTAGGCGGATGCCGTGACCGCTGCGCCCCGCAGAAGGCCGCCGACGCCGTTGAGCGGCCAGACCGCACGGAAGTCGTGCTCGCGGCGCCCGGCCTGCGGACGATCCCGCTCGATTCGGGCGCGGAGATACGCGATGCGCCGTTCGCGCTCGCGTGGGACGGCGGCTGGGAGCGTCCGTGGACGTTCGTCGTCTCGTTCGACTACCGCACCGAGGGCGTGGCGGGCGATGCGGTAGCACTGCGCCTCCAGCCGCTCAAGGACGATGGCTCGCGCGCGCCGACATGGCTCTGGCCGAACACCTTCACCGGCAAGCGCGAGGACACATACGTCCTCGGCGAGAGCGCGGAGTTCCGCCGCGTCTCGGTCGAGGTCGACCTGCCGAACGTCATCCGCAGAGCCTACCGCTGCGAATGGCAGCGGCGGTTCGGGCACAAAACCGGCAAGGTCGAGGTGAAGAACTTCGAGATCCGCCTCGTGCGCCATGCGCTCCACGCGATCCGGGGCGGCGAATACGAGATCAGGCAGACGAAATACTTCTGCCTCAAGAACATCTTCTTCGCCGATTCGGGCACGGTGACAGTCGACTTCGCCTATCCGGAGCAGAAGCCCGTCTGCCGCGTGGACGTGAAGGACGTCAAGGGGCGGGTCGTCCGCACGGTTGCGGGACGCGATGGACACGCAATGGTCGATTTCCCGACACGCGGCTACTGGGCGCTTGAGGCGACGGCGGACTATCCCGATGGCACGCGCATCGTGACGCCCGGCCGCGTTGCCGTCTGCGGCACGCCGATCGCGAAGGACCTCGTGAAGAACTCTCGCTATGGCTTCATGGTCGTCCTCGGCACACCCGACCTCTGGGAGAAGCTCGGCGCGCGCTGGGACCAGCGGTTCTTCTCGCCCGACAATTTCAAGGTGAACTTCAGGATGCCGAACGGGACGGCTGACGCGATCTTCACGTTCCATAGCAGTCCCGTGCCGCGCGCCCTGCGGCGTCCCGCCAACCGCAATCGCCAGGGCGAGTTCCCGCCCGAGGACTGGGACGCCTACCGCGCCTACGCCGGCAAGTTCATGGACGCCCAGCCCGACATGCTGAAGCGCAATCTCTGCATGACGGGCGAACTCGACTTCCAGTGGCGCGGGACCGATGAGGAATACGTGAAGATGTGCCGCATCTTCTGCGAGGAGGCCCGCAAGCGCAATCCCAACGTCTTCCTCACCGGGCCGGACGCAAGCCGCATCAAGCTCCCCTACTTCCGCCGCCTGCACAAGCTCGGATACTTCGACCTCATCGACGGCGTCAACGTCCACCACTACGTGGACGGGACTAAACCGGAGGGCGAATACTGGGAGGACTTCGTCGCGCTGTTCGACTTCCTGAAGGAGGCGAAGATCGACAAGCCCGTCTACATGACCGAGACGGGGTGGACGACGGGCAAGGGCAACTACTTCGTGCCCGTCTCCTACGAGAACCAGGCGCGCTACCTGACGCGCGGCATGGCGCTCATGTCCACCGAGGACATCCG
>CAKULV010000098.1 GCA_934667425.1 uncultured Kiritimatiellota bacterium
CAGAAGGGCCTTGTGACCTTCGACCGCAAGACGAAGAAGGACGCCTACTTTATTTATAAAGCGTATTTGAGCAGTGACCCGTTCGTGCATCTCTGTGGGCGTCGCTACGCCCACCGTGCCGAGAGCGAGACCGAAATCAAGGTTTACTCCAACCAACCCCGCGTGACGCTGTACGTGGATGGCAAGGAATTTGCCGCACAGGAGGGGGATAAGATTTTCAAATTCAACGTGCCCATCTCCGGCACGCATGGAATCAAGGCAATGGCAGGAGACTACACCGACAGCATGATGATTACCAAAGTAGACAAGCCCGATCCGTCCTACCGCGCCGAGGGCTAGGTCGAAAACTGGTTTGACAAGCCGGAAGAGCTTATCAAAGACGGCTACTACTCCATCATGGACTCGATGGCCGATTTGCAGAAAAATCCGCAGACCGCCGCGCTGTTGGCGAAAATCATGGAGCGTGCCAAGGCCGGCTACGGCGATGTCGCCAAAAACGTGCAGATGCCCGAGGCCGTGCAGCGCCAGATGGCAAAAATGCCGCTGCAAGCATTGCTGAAACAGGCGGGTAAGGCAGTGCCGCCCGCTATGGTCCAGCAGCTGAACGCTACCTTAAACAAAATCAAGAAGGAGAACTGAGCGATGAATTACTATGGAGCTACTACCCCTGAAATGTCCGAACGCGAAATTCGCAACGCCACCCTTGCCCGCCGCGCTGCCGCCGAGAGCTTTGTTCTGCTGCAAAACCCCGACAACACCCTGCCGCTGCAAGCCGAGAAGATCGCCCTGTACGGCATGGGCGCGCGCCGCACCGTTGTGGGCGGTGAGGGCAGCGGCGAGTGCAACCCGCGCTACAAAACCAGCGTGGAGCAGGGCTTGGAAAACGCCGGATATACCGTCACCAGCAAGGCGTGGCTGGACGACTATGACCGCGAGTACGCCGAAACCTACGAGGAATACCGCGTCATGGTCGAGGAAAAAATCGCCCCCATCAAGAATCCTATTGCGCAGATCCCCGTGGCGCACAGCTACAAGTACCGCTACCCGTCCGGGCGGCTGGTCAACGAAGCCGATGTGACCGCCAGTGCCACCGATACGGCGGTCTATGTGCTGATGCGCCAAGCGGGCGAATGCACAGACCGCAAACCTGATCAGGGTGATTTTTGCCTGACAGACATTGAAGTGGACAACCTGCATTTTCTGGCAGCGCACTATGCACACGTTACGCTCGTCATCAATGTGGGCGGTCTTGTGGACCTGACGCCCGTTGCCGATCTGCCGATCGCCATCGTTTTTATGGTGCAGGGCGGCAGCGAAGGAGGTAACGCCTTGGCTGATGTGTTGAGCGGCAAGGTGAACTTCAGCGGGCGTCTGGTGGACAGTTGGCCGATGAACTACGCCCAGATCCCCGACGGCGAAAATTTCAGCAGCCTGAACGGCGACTTGGAAAACGAGTATTACACCGAAGGGTGCTATGTCGGCTACCGCTATTTTGACAGCTTCGGCGTTGCGCCGCGGTTCCCGTTTGGCTTTGGGTTAAGCTACACGACCTTTGCGCAGACCGTGACCGCCGTTACGCTGGACGGCAAGACTCTGACTGCCCGTGTGCAGGTCACAAACACAGGCAAGGTACCGGGGCGTGAGGTCGTGCAGGGGTATCTGCACATCCCCGGCAGCGTGGCGCAGAGCCTGACCGCCTTTGCCAAAACGCCCGTGCTGACCGCGGGCGAAAGCTGCAAAACCACGCTGACGATCGACCTTGCCGACAATGCGGTTTATCGTGAAGAAAACGCCCGCTGGGAGCTGCCGCAGGGGGAATATCGTTTGTACA
>CAKULV010000099.1 GCA_934667425.1 uncultured Kiritimatiellota bacterium
TGCCGGCACCGTTGCCTGCAAGTTCTGGGGCCTCGGCTCGGACGGTACCGTCGGCGCCAACAAGAACTCCATCAAGATTATCGGCGACCATACCGACAAATACATCCAGGCTTATTTCTCCTACGATTCCAAGAAATCCGGCGGCATCACGGTTTCGCACCTCCGCTTCGGCGATAAGCCCATCCGTTCCACCTACCTTATTTCCCATGCGGATTTCGTTGCCTGCCACAATCCCGCGTATGTACATCTTTACGATGTTACCGAGGATCTCAAAAAGGGCGGCACCTTCCTGCTGAACTGCCAGTGGAAGCCCGAAGAGCTCGATGAAAAGCTCCCCGCCAAGGTCAAGAGAGACATTGCCACCCGCAAGGTCAACTTCTACACCATCGATGCGATCTCCATCGCGCGTGAGATCGGTCTCGGCAACAGGACGAACACCGTTCTCCAGAGCGCATTCTTCACGCTTGCCAATATCATTCCTTCCGAGGAAGCAATAGGCTACATGAAGAAGGCGGCTTACAAGAGCTTTGCCAAGAAGGGCGAAGACATTGTCAACATGAACTACGCCGCTATCGATGCCGGCGCAAACGCCTTTACAAAGATCGACGTTCCCGCCGAATGGGCAAATGCCGTCGATGCCGACACTCACGAAGCCGAGCTTGAGGGCCGCAAGGATGTTGTCGATTTCGTCAAGAACATACTCAAGCCCGTCAACGCTCAGAAGGGCGATACGCTCCCCGTTTCCGCCTTTGTCGATGCTGCGGACGGCACCTTCCCGCAGGGCACTGCCGCTTACGAAAAGCGCGGCGTTGCCGTGGATGTTCCCAACTGGAACCCCGAAAACTGCATTCAGTGCAACTTCTGCTCGCTTGTCTGCCCGCACGCCACGATCAGACCGATCGCGCTCACCGATGCTCAGGCTGCGGAACACCCCGATTTCAAGCTTCTCCCGATGACGGGTATGCCCGGATATAAGTTCGGCATAACCGTTTCCGCTCTCGACTGCCTCGGCTGCCAGAGCTGTGTTCAGATCTGCCCGGGCAAGAAGGGCGAAAAGGCGCTCACCATGGCTCCTATTGCCGGTCAGCTTCAGTATCAGAACGCGTTCGACGAAAGCTACAAGTATTCCGACAATGCGGAAGTGCTTGCAAAGTTCAAGCCCGAAACCGTCAAGGGCAGCCAGTTCAAACAGCCGCTGCTCGAGTTCTCCGGTGCCTGCGCCGGCTGCGGCGAAACTCCTTACGCCAAGCTTATAACCCAGCTCTTCGGCGACAGAATGTTTATCGCCAATGCGACAGGCTGTTCCTCCATCTGGGGCGGCTCCGCACCCTCCATGCCGTACACCGTCAACAAGAAGGGTCACGGCCCCGCATGGGCGAACTCCCTGTTCGAGGATAACGCCGAATTCGGGCTCGGTATGGCTACCGCCGTCAATGCACGCAGGGCAAGACTTGCCGAAACCATCAAGGAGCTTTCCGTTGCCGATTGCGCACCCGCGGAAGCAAAGGAAGCAGCTCTTGAATGGCTCGACGGCAAGGACGATGCCGAAAAGTCCAAGGCAGCCGGCGAAAAGCTGCTTGCCGCACTTAACGCCTGCTCCTGCAACGGCGAAAAGAAGCAGTTCATTCTTGAAAATTCCGACCTGCTCACCAAGAAATCCATGTGGATCTTCGGCGGCGACGGTTGGGCATACGATATCGGCTTCGGCGGTCTCGACCACGTTATCGCTTCCGGCGAGGATGTAAACATCTTCGTGTTCGATAC